>NZ_LNQC01000077.1 GCF_001651855.1 Sinorhizobium americanum
GACAACGACCGACGCCGCGCCTTGTAGGCGCGGCGAGGATATCCTTTGCTTGACAGACCCAGCCCAAAAAGAGAAGCCCGGTCGAACCGGGCTTTTCGTAACTACAAGCTTACCTATACCTATTCATTGATCAGGCGCTTGAGCAGCTCGATCTCGTGGCTGAGCTTCGTGTCGCCGGCGATCAGTTCTTCGATCTTGCGCACCGCGTGGAGCACGGTCGTATGATCGCGGCCGCCGAAGCGGCGGCCGATCTCCGGGAAGGAGCGCGGCGTCAGCGTCTTCGACAGGTACATGGCGATCTGGCGCGGCTTGACGATGACGCGAGTCCGGCGGTTCGAGACCAGTTCCTGGCGCGAGACATTATAGTGCTTGGCGACGATGCGCTGAATGTCCTCGATGCGGACGCGGCGCGGCTCACCGGCATTGACCAGATGGCCGAGGAGCTCGTCGACACGCTCGATCGACAGCTGCGGCTCGAAGGAACGGCGGAAGAGGAGCTGGTTGAAGGCACCCTCCAGTTCGCGGCCGCTGGCCGTGACGTTTCGCGCCACATGGGAGAGAATTTCCTGCGGAATGTCGAGCGAGCCATCGTCATGACGGGCCGCTTCGAGGCGGCGTTTCAGCATTTCGAGGCGCATGTCGTAGTCAGGCCCCTCCATCTCGATCGCCACGCCGCCCTGCAGGCGCGAGCGAACGCGGCTGTCGAGCGATTCCAGTTCCCAGGGCGCCCGGTCCGCCGCCACGACCACCTGCTTGGCCGAGTCGAGCAGCATGTTGAGCAGATGGCAGAACTCGTGCTGGATCGACTTGCCCTGCAGGAACTGCATGTCGTCGATGACGAGAAGATCGATGTTGCGTAGCGATTCCTTCAATGACAGCGCGTCGTTGTCGCGGATCGCGGTGGCGAAACGCCACATGAAATACTCAGCCGTCAGGTAGACGACGCGCGGCGCCCGGGCGCTTTGCAGTGCCGCAAGCGCGATCGCCTGCAGCAGATGCGTCTTGCCGAGGCCGACGCTCGAATGAATGAACAGCGGATTGAAGCGGACGGCGCCGGCCCCGGCCTCCGCGATCGTGCGCGCGGCAGCGAGCGCCACGCGATTGGACGAGCCTTCGACAAAGCTCTCGAAATTGTAACGCTGGTCGAGCGGCGAGCCGAAAAGCGGCGCCTGCGCCGGCTTTGCGGCGGCGGCGACCGTGGCGGCGGCAGCGGCCACCGGCTGCGGCGAGGCCGCGCGGCGGACCGGGGCAGTGGGCGCCGGTTCGGCTGCCGCAGTTACTGCCTCCTCGTGAACCGCCGGGCGCTGGCCGCGGGTCGCGGTACGGACGAGGATCTCCACTTTCAGGATCTCACCGTCTTCCTGCTGAACAATATTGGTGATCAGATCGAGATAGCGATTGTTGATCCATGACTTCAGGAATGTCGTCGGCACCGACAGGCGCACGACGCTTTTCGATACCGAATGGAGCTTGAGACGCCCGAACCAGCTGGCGAAGACATCCGGACCGACCTGGGCTTTCAGACGCGCACTTACCCGCTCGAAAAGTGCGTCATGCCGCATGTCGTGCTTTTCCCCCGCCGCCTGAGACTGATTGCTTCCGGCCTGAATTCCTTCAGACGCCGTCGCCAAATTCATCTGCATGTTGCCGCCTTCCATTATCATTATCCGATGCCGTCATTGCTGCCGGCGTCATCCTTATATCCATCGGACACGGCCGCCTTCCGAAGCCATGCCGCGTCCGACGGACGCCCTGTCGCAGCGAAACCGGGCTCCTCATATCCCGCCCCGCTGCGCGCTGCGCGCACCCGCTCGCCTCGAACAAGCGAATGTCCCCTCGCGCCTCCTGCATGCTTCCTCAAGCCGAAATCGATTCAAGGACGGAATCATGCAGCACTCAAAGTTCTACAGCGACCTTTGCGCGCCCAGATGAGGCGCGCTGTAGCCCTATCGATTCCGCGTGGCCGTTTTCAAGCCATCCGATCCTACTCATTGCGACTACGCCGCACCCTCGTACGAAGCGGGTAGCCGAGGTTTCCTTTCCTCTTGAACGAACACCAACACAGTACCGATGGGAGTCGCGCACGACACAACCATAAGACGAAATGTCCTCGTGCCGTGGCGACGGATCGCCCGGTTGACCATATCGACTTTTCTGATTGAGCGACGTGGATTTCCCCCGCCACAGGGAACAGAAAGCCCAAAGCCATCTCGTTGAAATGACTCCAAACCTCCTTGATACAGATGTGATCCGTGTCCCCTGTGGAAGCCATTTAGGCAGGATCGATGGGCAAGATCAATGGTGATTTTTACCGCTTCTTAAGCGCTGCCAGTTGACTCTCGTGCCACGTTTTGCATGCGGTTTGCGAGTCCCGAAAGAATCCCTGTTGAATCAAGGGTTTTAATTTTGGCCGCCGTGTTTAGCTGGCGAAAAAGAAAAAAAATAAAAATCTTCTTGACTCACTTCGCCTCGAAGTAGGCGGCCTGCCGAGACGTACCTGTTGTGACAACCTCGTGCAACCAGTTGAAATTGTTTCAACAATTTTGTCACGCCGTTGACACAACCACCCTTCTGGCAGGTTAATCATGACGATGGCAGAATTATGAATCCGAAAAGCCCGGCGCTCGCGCCGGGCTTTTCATCAACTGCTTATTATTTAGCCGGGTTAGGCCGACAGGGCCTTCACGCGCTGTGCCAGACGGGACACTTTGCGCGATGCCGTATTGGCATGCAACACGCCCTTGGTGGCGGCACGCATCAGCTCCGGCTGGGCGGCCTTGAGAGCTTCGGCGGCGGCTGCCTGATCGCCGGAAGCGATCGCCTCTTCAACCTGGCGGACGAAGGTGCGGACGCGCGAACGGCGAGCCTTGTTCACTGCGGTGCGGCGTGCGATCTTGCGGGTCGCCTTTTTCGCCGAAGTTGTATTGGCCATTGATGCCTCTCTTCGAAAACTGACATGAACTCCGCCTTCGCCGTGCCGGGTCACTGCGACCTGTCATCCAAAGCAATTCGGGAGCAGTATCGGAAAGCCATGCGAGATGGCGTTTCAAACTGAAGGCGGCGTATAGCGGGAAAGCGCCGGCGCGTCAACGCGCATTTTGCGAAATCCCGCAGCTTGCCGATTCACCTGTGCTTGAATTCCGCCTTGCGCTTCGCCACGAAGGCGGCCATACCCTCCTTCTGGTCTTCGGTGGCGAAGAGCGCTTGGAAGAGCCGCCGTTCGAAACGCAGACCTTCGGCGAGCGTCACCTCCAGTGAGCGGTTGACCGCTTCCTTCGCCATCACCACGGCTGGTAGCGCGAAGGAAGCAATCTTCTCGGCGGCGGCGAGCGCCTCCTCGATCAATCTGTCTGGCGCGACGATGCGCGCGACGAGGCCGGCCCGCTCCGCTTCGGCTGCGTCCATCATGCGGCCGGTGAGGATCAGGTCCATCGCCTTTGCCTTGCCGACGGCACGTGTCAGCCGCTGCGAACCGCCCATGCCGGGAATGACGCCGAGGGTAATTTCCGGCTGGCCGAATTTCGCTGTCTCCGAGGCGATGATGAAATCGCACATCATCGCAAGCTCGCAGCCACCGCCAAGCGCAAAGCCGGAAACGGCGGCAATCATCGGCTTGCGAGCGCCGGCGACGTGCTCCCAGCCGCCGAGAAAGTCGCCGAGATAGCTGTCGACGAAATCTAGCGACTGCATTTCCTTGATATCGGCGCCGGCCGCAAAGGCCTTTTCCGAGCCGGTGATGACGATCGCACCGACCCCCTTGTCCGCGTCGAAGGCCTTCAACGCGGCGTCAAGCTCGCGCATCAGGGTCGAATTCAGCGCATTCAGCGCCTGCGGCCGATTGAGGGTGATCAGGCCGACGCGCCCGCGCGTTTCGACCAGCAGCGTCTCGTAACTCATTGTCGTCTCCTCCAATTTTTGAACGCGATTGAGAAGGCGCCCAGCCTCTCTCCGCTTATTTCTGGCAGCGCGGGCAATGGAAGGTCGAACGCCCTGCCTGAACGATGCGCGCGACCGTACCGCCACAGCCCGGCTTGCGGCAAGCCTCGCCCTCCCGGTCATAGACGGAGAAGGCGTGCTGGAAATAGCCGAGGCTGCCATCCGCCTGGATATGGTCCTTGAGCGAAGAACCGCCGGCCGCGATCGCGTCGGCGATCACCGCCCGGATCGCTTCGACAAGTGCGAACAGGGCCGGTTTTGCGCGGCCGCGCTTGTCGACGAGCGTGCCCGCCTCGCGTTTCGGCGACAGGCCCGATCGCCAGAGGGCCTCGCACACATAGATATTGCCGAGACCGGCGATCGTCCGCTGGTCGAGAAGCGCGCTCTTCAGCGGCTGCGATTTCCCGGCAAACCGGCCGGCCAGATAGGCGGCGTCGAGGGCATTTCCTGTCGGCTCCTCGCCGAGGCCGCGGAAGAAGGCATGCTCGGCGATCGTGTCGCGGCGTGCCAGATCCATGAAGCCGAAGCGACGCGGGTCGTTGTAGATCACCCGCGCCCGGCCGGATTGTCCGTCGAGATGGAAGACCACATGGTCGTGCTTCTCATCCTTGCTGCGCGGGTGATGGAACGCGCCCGGGGTGGCCGGCTCCGCCCCGGCCTCGACCCGGAACGATCCGGACATGCCGAGATGCGCGACGATGACATCGCCACCCTCGAGATCGATCATCAGATATTTGGCCCGGCGCGACAGCGCGACGATGCGCCTGCCCGATACGGCGGCGGCGAAATTGTCGGGAAAGGGAAAGCGCAGGTCCGGCCGGCGCAATTCGGCGCGCACCAGCAGCGCTCCCTCCATCGTCGGCGCCAATCCGCGTTTCACCGTTTCCACCTCGGGCAATTCCGGCATCGGCCGTCTCCCTTCACTCTTTATTCATTCCATCCGCCCGCATCGCGAGCGCGCCATTCCCATGGCAGCATCGATGGCCTATACGAATGCGCTATGTCGCAGCCAGGTCCCTCGCGCTGAGATAGCGCGCGCGGGGCGATTTCGCTATGGTGCCGGCAAATTTCGTTGAAGTGGAGTTTCGTATGGCGGATGAGCGCGTATCGGCGGATGGCGGGATGGAGACCTCCTTCGGTTTCCGCGAGGTCGGCACGGGCGAAAAGCAGCCGCTGGTCAACGACGTCTTCCACAAGGTCGCCAGACGTTATGACATCATGAACGACGTCATGTCGGCCGGTCTCCACCGCGTCTGGAAGGATGCGATGATCGCAGCGCTCAATCCGCCGCGCCGGGAGGACTACCGGGTCCTCGATGTCGCCGGCGGCACCGGCGACATCGCGTTCCGGATCGTGGAGGCCTCCGGCCGCAAGGCGCATGCGACCGTGCTCGACATTAACGCTTCGATGCTCGCCGTCGGCGCCGAACGCGCCAGGAAGAAAGGGCTCACCGCCAACCTCGAATTCGTCGAGGCGAATGCCGAGGACCTGCCGTTCGCGGCAAATTCGTTCGATGCCTATACGATCGCCTTCGGCATTCGCAACGTGCCGCGCATCGAGGTGGCGCTCAAGGAGGCCTATCGCGTGCTGAAGCGTGGCGGTCGGCTCCTGGTGCTTGAATTCTCCGAGGTGGAGATGCCGCTGCTAGACCGCTTCTACGATGCCTGGTCGTTCAACGCGATCCCGAAATTCGGCAAGCTCATTACCGGTGACGAAGCGCCCTACCAATATCTGGTCGAATCGATCCGCAAGTTCCCCGACCAGCGCGATTTCGCCACGATGATCCGCACTGCCGGCTTTGGCCGCGTCTCCTTCACCAACTATACGGGCGGCATCGCCGCCTTGCATTCCGGCTGGAAAATCTGACCGCATGAGCACACCTGGAGCATATTTCCGTCTCGTGCGGATCGGCTGGGTGCTGGCGCGCGAGGATGCCTTTTCGGCCGTCCCTGCCGAACACCTGCCGCCGCTGGCTCGTTTCGTGCAGAGGCTCGCCGGGCTGCTTGCCCGCCGCCGGGCCCGGCTCGAGGTGCGCAGCGGCCGGCTCGCCCGGGCCGTCGAACGGCTCGGCCCCTCCTATGTCAAGATCGGCCAGTTTCTCGCAACACGTCCGGACGTGGTGGGCGCCGAACTTGCTGCCGACCTGTCCCTCCTGCAGGACCGGATGGCGACATTTCCGGAGAGCGAGGCGCGGGCAGCGATAGAAGGTTCCCTCGGCCGCTCCGTCGATGCGCTCTTCGCCGAATTCGCCGAACCGATGGCGGCGGCCTCGATCGCCCAGGTCCATCCGGCCGTGATCCTGCGTGACGGCAAGCGCGAAAGGGTGGCCGTCAAGGTTATCCGCCCGGGCGTGCGCCAGCGCTTCGCCGCTGATATCGAGGCCATGTACCTGGTTTCGCGCATGCAGGAACGGTTCCTGCCCTATACGCGGCGGCTGAGGCCGGTCGAGGTGACGAAGACGCTGGAACAGACGACCAAGGTCGAAATGGACCTCAGGCTCGAGGCGGCCGCCCTTTCCGAACTTGGCGAGAACACCAAGGAGGATTCCGGTTTTCGGGTCCCCAAGGTCGACTGGGAACGCACCGGTCGCGACGTGGTGACGATGGAATGGATCGACGGCGTGAAGATGTCGGACATCGAGGGTCTCAGAGCCGCCGGCCACGACCTCAATACGCTCGCCGAAACGCTGATCCAGTCCTTCCTGCGCCATACGCTGCGCGACGGCTTCTTCCACGCCGACATGCACCAGGGGAACCTGTTCGTCGACGAGGCCGGCCACATCGTTGCGGTCGACATGGGCATCGTCGGCCGGCTCGGCAAGAAGGAGCGCCGCTTCCTCGCCGAGATCCTCTTCGGCTTCATCACGCGCGACTACCAGCGCGTCGCCGACGTGCATTTCGAGGCGGGCTACGTGCCCTCGCATCACGACGCCTCGAGCTTTGCCCAGGCGATCCGCGCCATTGGTGAGCCGATCCATGGCCAACCGGCTGAGACGATCTCGATGGCCAAGCTCCTGACGCTGCTCTTCGAGGTGACCGAGCTCTTCGACATGCAGACGCGCCCCGAGCTCGTCATGCTGCAGAAGACCATGGTCGTCGTCGAGGGCGTCGCCCGCACGCTCAACCCCCGTTTCAACATGTGGAAGGCGTCGGAACCGGTCGTCGGCAAATGGATCCGCGACAATCTTGGCCCGAAACGCATCGTCACGGACCTGCGCGACGGGCTCCACGCCGCACTCCGGGTCGCCGAAGCCGTTCCGGAAATTGCCGCGCGCACCGAACGCTTCTCGGCCGAAATAATGGCGATGACCGAGAACGGCCTGCGCTTCGACCCGGAGACGGCAGAAGCGATCGGCAGGGCGGAGGCGCGCCATACCCGGTCGGGTCGGCTGGCGCTCTGGGTGATCGCGGCAACGCTCCTTTTCATCGCCTGGCAGTTGGCCTGACCTAGACGCAAAGTCGCTTCCGATTTCTTGCATCCTGGAATAGTATCCGTCCATGGACAGTCGCTTTTCGCTCGTGATGCCGGTGACCAAGCAGACCTCAGGGTGTGCGGGAGACCTGTTGCGCTAAGCGAACTGTCTTCATGCCAACCCTGCCGAGGCAAGCAGGGTTCGGCTCTGTTTCCTCGGGCGACAAGAGAGAGGAAACAATGACCGCTGGTTCACTCGCACTTCATATCCGCGCCGCATCCATCTCCGACTGGGAAGTCCTCGCCGCTTTGCGCGATCTGCCCGGCGTTCGCTCCGGAACGCTACGCCTGCCCTTCGCGCCGCCGGAGCAGACGCGACGCTGGCTCGAAAGCCTTACGGAAAATGACATGGTTATCGTCGCCGAACTCGAGGGGCAGATTGTCGGGCTTGCCGGCTTGCACCGGCACAAAGGAAGGCGGCGGCATGCGGCCGACATCGGCATGTCGGTCCACGACGATTATCGCCGACGCGGCATCGGCAAGGCACTACTCGAGGCGCTGACCGAGGCGGCGGACCGCTGGCTCGGCATTTTACGCATCGAACTGACGGTCTTCACCGACAACGAGGCGGCGATCGGCCTCTATCGCAATGCCGGTTTCGTCACCGAAGGCGTGTTGAAATCCTATGCGCTGCGCGACGGAGCCTATGCCGACGTTTTCGCGATGGCGCGCCTGCGGGCGTGATCGGAGCAAGGGTGCCCTGCGGCCTTCGCCGGGCGCGAAGAGGCTTTACCCGACTCACGGGTTCCCGCGTCTTGCGAGCAATCGTCGGAACTGTCATTGCATTTCGCCAATCCGGGAGACCAACACATGAAACACGAAACCCCTCCTGTTATAGCCGGCGCCGTCATCCGGCAGGGGGGAAGGACCTGCCTTCATCGCCTGACGAACACCACCCCGGTGCTTATCCATGTGTGTTCGGGAAACAAGGTCGTGGTCATCCGCGACACGCCTCTGCTTCTCACAGCGGGCGAGTTCGGCCTGTTGCCCGACCATCAGCCGATGACGATGGAGAACATTCCCAAGGCACCGCAGAACTACGAAGCGCGCATCCTGCCCATACCGCGTCCCTTGTTCGAGGAAACATATGCCCGCCTGGCTTTCATCACGCCACCTCGAACCGCCCTTCCCGTGAAGGCTTTTGACCTGCCCGACGAAGCCGTGGCGCTGTTTGATTTCTGCTGCTCCCCGGAAAGCCTTGCAAAACTCCCCACCCCCGTGGCGACGGTCCGCTTGATGGAACTCATCACCTGGTTTGCTCTCAGCGGAGCCGTATTGGGCGTCCAAGGAAATCCCCTCTTGCAGCATCGCCTGCGCCAGATGATCGAGGCCGACCCGTCCCGCAACTGGACCCTCGGCCACGCCGCACGCAGTTTCAACATGAGCGAGGCCACGCTTCGGCGTAAGCTGGCGGCGGAGAACACCAGCTTCACCGAGACGTTGAGCGATACGCGCATGACGCGGGCGCTGGCGCTGCTGCAAACGACCACCCTGCCGATCGCCCACGTTGCCCAGGAGGTCGGCTACGACTCGCCATCCCAGTTCTCGGCCCGGTTCAAGGAGCGGTTCGGCATCAATCCGCGCGAGATACGCGGCGATCTCGGAATTTTTGAGCGGATCGGGACAGAAGTTGAGCAGATCAGGAGAGACGCTGTGTCCATCTGGGGATAGGGTTTCTTTGTCAGATCACCTCATTGTTTCCCTAAAACACTGAACTGACCTAACCCTTTGAAACTACGCAATTCCGCACGGAAAAAACCGCACACTTTTCCTGGAATTGCTCCAGCAACTGCAGGAAAGATCCATGCGCTTCATCACGACACTTCTGGCCCTGAGCTTCCTCGGCGCTACCGCCGCGCGCGCCGAAATGAAACTGACCTCGAACGACTTGGCAGCCGGAAAGCCCATGGCCGACGCCCAGGTCTTCAACGGCTTCGGCTGCAGCGGCAAGAACATCTCGCCGCAATTGCAATGGTCGGGCGCGCCCGCGGGCACCAAGAGCTTCGCGATCATGGCCTATGATCCCGATGCCCCGACCGGCTCCGGCTGGTGGCATTGGACGGTATTCAACCTTCCGGCCGATGCGACGGAGCTCGCGAATGGGGCGAGCGGAGGCGGAAAGCTTCCGGCCGGTGCGATCGAGGGCCGCACCGATTTCGGTTCGTCCGGCTACGGCGGTGCATGCCCGCCGGAAGGTCATGGACCGCACCGCTACCAGTTCACGGTCTACGCGCTCTCCGTCGACAAGCTCCCGCTCGACAAGGACGCCCCCGCCGCCATGGTCGGCTTCTTTGCCCGGTCGAACGCTCTCGACCAAGCGACGATCGAGGTGACCTACGAGCGCTGACCGGCGCCGGCGGTCGCACGGCTCCTTCTGCCCTGCGGCGGATTTCCGCCGCAGGGCACAGCGTCATTCATTCCGGCGAGCCCGGAGCCTCCGATCGCGCGCTTCAGTCGCCTCGGCTACAGCGCCGCGCGTCCAATAAGGTCGCTTTAGCACTTTGAATTGCTGCACGATTTTGTCCTTACATCGATTCCGATGTAAGGAATCATGCAGTAGGGTCGCGTCATGCAGCAAGGAGCGGCGAAAAGCCGAAGCGGAATGACACTGTCGGGCAAGCGTATTCTTCTCATCATTTCCGGCGGCATCGCGGCCTACAAGAGCCTCGACCTCATCCGAAGGCTGCGCGAGCGCGGCGCCACGGTGCGGCCGGTGATGACCGCCGGGGCGCAGCAGTTCGTGACACCGCTTGCGGTCGGTGCCCTTGCGGCCTCGCGCGTCTACACGGAGCTCTTTTCGCGCGAAGACGAGCAGGATGTCGGGCATATCCGACTGGCGCGCGAATGCGACCTCGTCGTCGTGGCGCCGGCGACCGCCGACCTGATGGCCAAGATGGCAAACGGCCATGCCGATGACCTTGCCTCGACGGTCCTGCTTGCAACCGATCGCACCGTGCTCGCCGCCCCGGCGATGAACCCGAAGATGTGGACGCATCCGGCAACGCGCCGCAACCGCGCGACGCTAGCCGCCGACGGCATCCGCTTCGTCGGGCCGGCTTCCGGCGAGATGGCGGAACGCGGCGAGGCCGGCGAAGGCCGGATGGCCGAACCCTTGGAGATCGTCGCGGCGATCGAGGGATTGCTCGCCGGCGCAAAGCCGCTGGCCGGGCGGAAGGCGATCGTCACCTCCGGGCCGACGCACGAGCCGATCGATCCGGTGCGCTATATCGCCAATCGCTCGTCCGGCAAGCAAGGCCACGCCATCGCCGCAGCGCTGGCGCGGCTCGGGGCCGACGTCACTCTCGTCTGCGGTCCTGTAGCGATCCCCGACCCCGCTGGCGTGCAGCTCGTCCGGGTCGAGCGCGCCGCAGAGATGCGCGACGCGGTCGTCGCCGCGCTGCCGGCCGATGTGGCTGTGATGGTGGCGGCGGTCGCCGACTGGCGCGTCGCTTCCGCCGCCGGCAACAAGATCAAGAAGCGGCCGGGCGAGGCACCGCCGCCGCTGCAACTTGCCGAGAATCCCGACATCCTGAAGACCATCGGCCATCATGCATCGCGCCCGAAATTGGTGATCGGCTTTGCCGCGGAGACGGAAAACGTCGCGGAGAACGGCCGGGCAAAGCTTGAAAGGAAAGGCGCCGATTACATCGTCGCAAACGACGTTTCGCCGGCAACGGGGATCATGGGCGGCGACAGGAACAGGGTGAAGCTCATCGCCCGCGACGGCATCGAGGAGTGGCCGGAAATGGGCAAGGACGACGTGGCCGACAAGCTCGCGGCCCTGATCGCCGCGAAACTGTTGTCGTAAGAAGCGCCGCTTCGATCAGGCAACAGGGCTTGCGACCTTCGCGGAAGAGGAGGAGGCGGCACCGGACTCCCGTGCCGGAAGGTCGGCGGCGCTGAAAAGGCGAACGTCGACGCCGTTTTCACCGACGATGACGGCCGAGCCATCCGGTATCTCGGCCCATGCGTTGTCGTCGTCATTGAGGGGTTCCGATACGAGGCAGTAACCGCCCTGCGGTCCCATCGGGGCGGCATAGAGCGTCGGCGCCTTACGGTCGGAGGCGTAGCGCACCGCATAGAGATCCTCACCGTCGGAAAATGCCGCGGTGAAGCGGACGAGCACCTTAAGGCTGAGTTGTTCTGCGAGGCGCTCCACGAAGCCGAGTGCCTCGGCGACCGCGCCAAGCGGATCGCGGTCGAGGCCGAACTGCAGGGCGAGCAGGAAAAGCAGCTCCGAGTCCGTCGTGCCGGTGCGGGCAGCATAGAGATCGTCGGCGAGCATGTTTTCCATCGGCCGGCGCAGATGCTCGAAATGGCCGATCTGGCCGTTGTGCATGAAGGCCCAGCGGCCGTGCACAAAGGGATGGCAATTGTCGCGGCGGGTGCCGCCGCCGGTCGCCGCGCGGACATGCGCCAGGAAGAGGCGCGAGCGGATCTGCCGCGCAATGCTCTTCAGGTTGCAGTCGGACCAGGCGGGCAGGATATCGCGATAGCGGCCAGGCTCGGGGCGGTCGCCGTACCAGGCGATGCCGAAGCCGTCGCCGTTGGTGGCGGTTTTCGCCCGTGTCGCGCAATGGGACTGCTCGATCAGCGAATGCGCCGGCGAAGTCACCAGTTCCTCGAGATAAAGCGGCTCTCCACGATAGGCTGCCCAGCGGCACATGCGTCGATCACTCCGGTTCGGGTTCTTTTGATAAAAGGCGATTCGCCGACCATCGTCACCGCGATGTTCCAACGGAACATGGTAAAAATGCGTTAACACTTTTCGCATGGCGTGCTTTTCAACAGTAGCAAGCATGCAGTCACGGCGCTGTTTCGCTTGGCACATCGAAAAGCGATTTCGAACAAATATTCCATGTTGACAAGCTTCGCTCATTTCATTTCATTTCACCCCACATTCGAAGGCTCAGCCGGGAGGAACGACATGAGCGGCAAACGCAGATTGGGTGTCGGTCTGATCGGCACGGGCTTCATGGGCAAGGCCCATGCGCTCGGCTTCACGATCGCTTCGCGGGTCTTCGACCTGCCCTTCGAACTGGATCTGGTTTCGGTTGCGGACGTCACCGCGGAAAGCGCCGAGGCCGCACGCGCACGCCTCGGCTTCCGCAAGGCGACCGCCGACTGGCGCGAGCTCCTGACAGACCCTGACATCGACATCATCGACATCACCACGCCGAACCTCCTGCACAAGGAAATGGCGCTTGCGGCGATTGCGCATGGCAAGCACGTCTATTGCGAAAAGCCGCTGGCACCGACCGTCGCTGACTGCGCCGAGATGGTGGCGGCCGCCGAAAAGGCCGGTCTCGTCACCCAGGTCGGCTTTAACTACCTGAAGAACCCGCTGATCTTCCTCGCCAAGGAGTTCATCGACAGCGGCGAGATCGGCGAGATCCGCTCGTTCCGCGGCGTCCATGCCGAAGACTTCATGGCCGACGCCACGATTCCGTGGGCCTGGCGGCTCGATCCGAGGAGCGGCGGCGCGCTCGCCGACCTCGGCAGCCATATCATCGCCTGCATGCGTCACCTCGTCGGCCCGATCAAATCCGTGCTTGCGGAGACGGTCATCCACATACCGGAACGTCCGGTCTCCCGCGGCGCGGCCGGGACCCGCGCCGTCGAGGTTGACGATGTCGCCCGCGCCTTCGTGCGCTTCGAGAATGGCGCCAGCGGCAGCTTCGAGGCGAGTTGGATCGCCACCGGCCGCAAGATGCAGCATGATTTTGAAATTTACGGCTCTAAGGGCAGCATCGTCTTCACCCAGGAGCGGCTGAACGAGATCAAAGTCTATTCGACCGGCGGCGACATCAAGAGCCGCGGCTTCCGCACCATCTGGGCCGGACCGGAACACCCGCCCTACGGCGCCTTCTGCGTGGCACCGGGACACCAGATCGGCTTCAACGACCTGAAGGCGATCGAAGTTCACGAGTTCCTCCAGGCGATCGCCAAGGGAGGGAGACCGACCACCGATTTCCGCGAGGGCTACGAGGTCCAGAAGGTGCTTTCCGCCACCCACCGGTCGGCCAGGAGCAACGAATGGGTGGAGATCGGCTGACGGCGTTCGCCGTGATGGCGTTCGCCCGTCGACTTCCTCCGCAGGAAAGAATGTGAAAATAGAACGTCCGTTCTATGCCCGTATCGCCTAATCGATTAAAGTGAGGCAAATAGAACAAGCGAGCCTGGAGACGCTGAACGATGTCGACACCGGAGACGACCACGGATGCCCCGCAGGATTTCGAGGCACTGAAGGCCGTCATCCTGGAACGCAAGGCGCAATTGCCGAAGCGGCTGAAACAGGTCGCCGCCTATTCGCTCGACAATCCGGACGAGATCGCCTTCGGCACGGCGGCGAGCATCGCCACGTCGGCCGATGTCCAGCCTTCGACGCTGGTACGCTTCGCCCAGCATTTTGGCTTCGAGGGCTTTTCGAGCCTGCAGCAGATTTTTCGGGCGCGCCTGCGCGAGCGAACACCGGGCTACGAGGACCGGTTGAAGGCGCTGCGCGGCAATGAGCACAGCAAGCTCGAGAGCGGCTCGATCTTCAACGGCTTCGTGGCGGCCGCGCATCGCTCGCTCGACAACATCGCAACATCGGTCGACCCGGAAGCCTTCGAGCAGGCCGTCGACATCCTCGCCAAGGCGGAGACGATCTACCTGATCGCCAAGCGCCGCTCCTACCCTATCTCCAGCTACATGGCCTATGCCTTCGGCAAGCTGAAGGTAAAGTACCAGCATGTCGGCACGGCGGCCGGCATCGACGACGACATGCTGGCGATGGCGACGAAAGAGGATGCCGCCTTCGCCGTCAGCTTCTCGCCCTATGCGTCCGAGAGTGCGGCCCAGGCTCGGCTTTTGGCGAATCGGAGGGTTCCGGTCGTGTCGCTGACAGACTCCGCCTTCTCGCCGCTCGCCGAGTCGTCGAAGGTCTGGTTCGAGCTCGTCGAGGCCGATCATGCCGGCTTCCGTTCGCTTTCGGCCAGCATGGCCTTCGCCATGGCGCTGACCGTTGCTATCGCCGAAAAACGCCGTCGCGCAGAGGGTGCCGGCACAATATAGAACGGAAATTCCATATTGACGAGATGACGGAATTTATGTTTCATACGCTCATCGCCCAGGACATAATGAAAACTGTCGGCGCCCGCGCGGCGTCCGCGGGGAGGAAGCAGTGAGCCAGATTCCATCGGCGTCGGCAAAGGGCGTCAAGCCCCTCGACATCATCACCATCGGCAGAGCGTCGGTCGACCTGTACGGTCAGCAGATCGGCACCCGGCTCGAGGACGTGGCGAGTTTTGCCAAATCGGTCGGCGGCTGCCCCTGCAACATTTCGGTCGGCACGGCGCGCCTGGGCCTGAAATCGGCGCTGTTGACGCGCGTCGGCAACGAGCAGATGGGGCGCTTCATCCGCGAACAGCTGCAACGCGAAGGCGTGGAGACGCGCGGCATCGTCACCGATCCCGAGCGGCTGACCGCGCTTGCGATCCTCTCAGTCGAGAACGAAAAATCCTTCCCCCTGCTCTTCTACCGCGACAATTGCGCCGACAACGCGCTCAATGAAGATGACATCGCAGAGGACTTCATCCGCTCCGCCCGCGCGGTTCTCGTCACCGGCACGCATTTCTCGAAGCCCAACACGGATGCCGCCCAGCGCAAGGCAATCCGGATCGCCAAGGAGAGCGGCGCGAAGATCGTCTTTGACATTGACTACCGCCCGAACCTCTGGGGCCTCGCGGGCCACGATGCGGGCGAAAGCCGCTACATCGCTTCCGACCGCGTCTCGGCGCATCTGAAGACCGTGCTCGGCGATTGCGACCTGATCGTCGGCACCGAGGAAGAGGTGCTGATTGCGTCTGGCGAGAGCGATCTGCTCCAGGCCTTGAAGACCATCCGCTCGCTGTCGAACGCGACGATCGTTCTGAAGCGCGGGCCGATGGGCTGCATCGTCTATGACGGACCGATCTCCGACGATCTCGAGGACGGTATCGTCGGCAAGGGCTTCCCGATCGAAGTCTATAACGTGCTCGGCGCCGGCGACGCCTTCATGTCCGGCTTCCTGCGCGGCTGGCTGAAGGGCGAGCCGCATGCGACGTCGGCCACCTGGGCCAATGCCTGCGGCGCCTTCGCGGTATCGCGGCTGCTCTGCGCGCCGGAGATCCCCACCTGGACCGAATTGCAGTATTTCCTCGAGCACGGCAGCAAGGAAAAGGCGCTACGCAAGGACGAGGCGATCAACCACGTGCACTGGGCGACGACCCGCCGCCGCGACATTCCGCTGCTGATGGCGCTCGCCATCGACCACCGCAGCCAGTTGGAGGATATCGCCGAAGGCAAGCCGGAACTGCTTCAGCGCATCCCCGCCTTCAAGGCGCTCGCCGTCAGGGCGGCCGCTGAAGTCGCCGCCGGCAGGCCCGGCTTCGGCATGCTGATCGACGACAAGTACGGCCGAGACGCGCTTTATGCCGCCGGTGCCTACCACGATTTCTGGATCGGCAAGCCGATCGAGCTACCGGGCTCGCGGCCGCTGCAGTTCGAATTCAGCCAGGATATCGGCAGCCGGCTCATCGACTGGCCCGTCGATCACTGCATCAAGGTGCTCTCCTTCTACCACCCGGACGATCCGGCCGAACTAAAGGCCATGCAGGTCGCCAAGCTTCGTTCGGCCTTCGAGGCGGCCCGCAAGGTCGGCCGCGAAATCCTGATCGAGATCATCGCCGGCAAGCATGGGCCGCTCACTGACGACACGATACCGCGGGCGCTGAACGAGCTCTATGATGCCGGCCTGAAACCCGATTGGTGGAAGCTCGAGCCGCAGGCGAGCCGCGGCGCCTGGGCGGCCATCGACGCCGTCATCGAAAACCGCGACCCGCTCTGCCGGGGCGTCGTCCTGCTCGGCCTTGAGGCCCCTTACGAGGTGCTGAAGGACGGTTTTGCCGCGGCAAGGACGTCGACGACGGTGAAGGGATTCGCAGTCGGGCGGACGATCTTTGCCGACGCCGCCAAAAACTGGCTCACCGGTTCGATGACAGACGACGAGGCCGTCGCCGACATGGCGGCGAAGTTCAAGGCGCTGGTGGATCTCTGGCTGCGCTTGGGTGAAACAAAGGCCGCCTAAGCCGGGGCGAGGACGTGGCAAGCACCCGAAGCCTGCTCTACCTATAACCGGCCGGCGACATCAAAAAACGACAATAGGCGGAGCGGACTTCGCCACCTGGAGGAAATTCAAGATGAGCCAGAAAACCGTGCGCCTGACCATGGCACAGGCCGTGGCGCGGTTCATGACCCGGCAGATGACCGTCATCGATGGGAAGCGCGTACCGATCTTCGGCGGCGTCTTCGCGATCTTCGGCCATGGCAACGTCGCCGGCGTCGGCGAGGCGCTCTATGCCATCCGCGAAACCCTGCCGACCTACCGCGCCCAGAACGAGCAAGGCATGGCGAACGCTGCGATCGCCTTTGCCAAGGCGAGCTTCCGCCGCCGCTTCATGGCCTGCACGAGCTCGATCGGCCCCGGCGCGCTCAACATGGTGACCTCGGCGGCCCTCGCCCATGTCAACCGCCTGCCGGTCCTCTTCCTGCCCGGCGACGTCTTCGCCAACCGCCGGCCAGATCCGGTGCTGCAGCAGGTGGAAAGCTTCGGCGATGCCACCATCTCGGCCAATGACTGCTTCCGGCCGGTATCGCGCTACTTCGACCGCATCACCCGGCCGGAACAGATCATTCCGGCGCTTCGCCGCACCATGCAGGTGCTGACCGATCCGGCCGATTGCGGCCCGGTGACGCTGTCGCTCTGCCAGGACGTGCAGGCGGAAGCCTATGACTATCCGGAATCCTTCTTCGACGAGAAGGTCTGGGTGCCGCGTCGCATTGAACCGGATCTCGACGAGCTGGCATCGGCGATCGAATTGCTCAAGTCCGCGAAGAAGCCGATCATCATCGCCGGCGGCGGCGTGCTCTATTCCGAAGCGACCGCAGACCTCGCAGTTTTCGCCGAGAAGCACGGTATCCCGGTAGTCGAGACGCAGGCCGGCAAGTCCGCATTGGCGCACTCGCATCCGCTGAACATGGGATCGGTCGGCGTCACCGGAACATCCGCCTCCAATGCACTTGCCGAGGAGACCGATCTGGTGCTCGCCATCGGATCGCGGCTGCAGGACTTCACCACCGGTTCCTGGGCGCTCTTCAAGAACGACGAGCTGAAGATCATCGCCCTCAATGTCCAGCCCTTCGATGCCGGCAAGCACAACGGCCTGCCGCTGATCTGCGACGCGCGCGTCGGCCTCAATCGCATGTCCGGCGGACTGGGTGGCTACACGGTCGACCGGAGCTGGACGGAGAAGGCGAAGGCCGGCAAGGCCGAATGGATGGCCGCTGCCGACAAGGCGACGGCGACGACCAATGCGGCGCTGCCCTCCGACGCCCAGGTGATCGGCGCCGTCCAGCGCGCCCGCGGCGGCAACAAGACGACGCTCGTCTGCGCGGCCGGCGGCTTGCCCGGCGAGCTGCATAAGCTCTGGCAGGCGGAAGAGCCCGGCGGCTACCACATGGAATACGGCTTCTCGACCATGGGTTACGAGGTCGCCGGCGGCCTCGGCGTCAAGCTTGCCCGGCCCGAGCGCGACGTGATCGTCATGGTCGGCGACGGCAGCTACATGATGCTGAATTCGGAGATCGCCTCCTCGATCATGCTCGGCGCCAAGTTCACCATCGTTCTCCTGGACAATGCCGGCTATGGCTGCATCAACCGGCTGCAGATCGAGACCGGCGGCGCCAACTTCAACAACCTGCTTCAGGACACGCACCACGTCGAGCTGCCGCAGATCGACTTCGCCGCCCATGCCGCCGCCATGGGAGCCGTCACCCGCAAGGTCGGCTCGATCCCCGAACTCGAAGCGGCGCTTGCCGAAACCGCCAATGAGGCCCGCACCACGGTCATCGTCATCGACACCCATCCGCTGATCACGACCGAGGCCGGCGGCCATTGGTGGGACGTCGCTGTTCCGGAAGTTTCTGAGCGCGAGCAGGTGAAGGTGGCCCGCGAGGGTTACGAGAAAGCGCTGCAGTCGCAGCGCTTCGGTTAAATTCAATGAGAGGGCGCCCCACGTTTTCGCGCGGGCGCCCTTTCATGTTCGGCCACAAAAGGACAGGGCGGAAGATGCCCCTCTCCTCGGGTTTAACCCGAGGACTAGCCCTCTCCCCGCGGCCGGAGATTTCGGATGGCGCGGCCACATCCCTCTCCCCGCGTGCGGGGAGAAGGTGGCGGCAGCCGGATGGGGGCATTGCGCCAAACGGTAACGAAGCACCCGCTTCAAGCAGACGACAAAGAGAAAGTGACAGACATGATCCGCTACGGAACCAACCCGATCGCCTGGAGCAATGACGACGACCACTCGATCGGCGCGCATCTGACGCTCGAGGACTGCCTGTCCGATTGCCAGAAGATCGGCTTCGACGGGATCGAAAAGGGCCACAAGATGCCTTCCGATCCGGAGGCGCTGAAGCAGAAACTTGGCTCCTACGACCTCCTCTTCGTCTCCGGCTGGCACTCGACCAATCTCTTGACCCATGACATCGAGGCCGAGAAGAAGGCGATCCAGCCGCATCTCGACCTCTTGAAGCACAATGGCTGCAAGGTGGCCATCGTCTGCGAGACCTCGAACGCCATTCACGGCGACGATTCCAAGTCGCTCGTCAAGGACAAGCCGGTACTGCCTACCGATCAGTGGAAGAAGTTCGGCGCCGATCTCGAGGCGATCGCAGAGTATTGCGCCGACCAGGGCATCGACCTCGTCTATCACCACCACATGGGCACGATCGTCCAGACCGGCGAGGAGATCGACCTCTTGATGGAAAACACCGGGCCGACGACGAAGCTGCTGCTCGACACCGGGCACGCCTGGTTCGGCGGCTCCGATCCGGCGGAAGTCGCCAAGAAATACATGGACCGCGTCCGTCACATCCATTGCAAGAACGTTCGTCCGGCGGTTCGCAAAGTGGTTGAAGGCGAAGGACTCTCGTTCCTCGAGGGCGTGCGCCGCGGCGTCTTCACGGTGCCGGGCGATACCGAAGGCAGCGTCGACTTCCTGCCGGTGCTGAAAATCGCCGCCGAACACGGCTATGATGGCTGGTTGGTGATCGAGGCTGAGCAGGATTCGGCGGTGCGCAACCCCTTCGAATACCAGTCGCTGGGGCTGAAGTCATTGAAGGCTTTTGCCAAGGAAGCTGGACTCGACCAGTAGAGTTGGTTTGGCTGTCGGCAGCGGCCTCATCCGGTTGCCGCCACCTTCTCCCCGCCTGCGGGGAGAGGGCTAGTCCTCGGGTTGAACCCGAGGAGAGGGCAAGCTGCGAATCCGACCACGAGGCAAGAGAAGTCAGGAGACCGTCACATGTCCAAACTGCTCGTCAAACCGAAAGCGCAAACCGGTCTGGTGCAGGACATCACGCCGGAGAGCGCCGGCTGGACCTATGTCGGTTTCGCACTCAACCGGCTGAAATCCGGCGAAACGACCGGCGGCGCAGCGGGCGACAAGGAGCTCTGCCTGGTGCTCGTCAGCGGCAAGGCGAAGATCTCCGTCGACGGCGAGAACTTCGGCGAACTCGGCGAGCGCATGACACCCTTCGAGGGTCAGCCCTATGCCGTCTATGTGCCGAAGGGCTGCGTATGGCAGGCCGAAGCCACGACGGACCTCGAACTCGCCGTCTGCTCCGCACCCGGCGGCGAAGGCTTCAAGGCGAAGGTGATCCGCCCCGGCACGCATCCGCAGATGACGCGTGGCAAGGGCACCAACACCCGCTACGTGACCAATATCATGCCGGAGGATGACGGCTCGGCGCAGGCGCTGCTGATCGTCGAGGTGATCACGCCGGGTGGCCACACCTCCTCCTACCCGCCGCACAAGCATGACCAGGACAACCTGCCGGCCGAAAGCTATCTGGAAGAAACCTACTACCACCGCCTCAACCCGCCCCAGGGCTTTGCCATGCAGCGCGTCTATACTGACGACCGCTCGCTCGACGAGACCATGGCGGTGGAAGACGGCGACGTGGCGCTCGTTCCGAAGGGCTACCATCCGGTCGCCGCCATCCACGGCTACGACTCCTATTATCTCAACGTCATGGCCGGGCCGAAGCGAATCTGGAAGTTCCACAACGCGAAGGAACACGAGTGGCTGTTCACCGGCATCTGAGCCGGGACGGCATTGCTCTCGACGAAAGCGTCGGGCGCCCTATCGTATCTTGCTGAAGCAAACGACGGGGAGCCCTCCCATGCATATCGACGGCCAGTGCCATTGTGGCTTCGTCACCTATGAGGCGGAGATCGATCCCGAGGACGTGTCGATCTGCCATTGCACCGATTGCCAGCGGCTCACCGGTTCAGCCTATCGCGTGAGCGTGAGCGCGCCGCGCGCCTCCTTCCGGCTGACCGGCGGCGAGCCGAAGCTTTATGTCAAGATCGCCGAGAACAGCCGCAAAAGACTGCAATTCTTCTGCCCCCAATGCGGCTCGCCGATCTATACCACGGGCACCGAAGAGGACGCGGAAGAGATCGGCATCCGTGTCGGCACGATCAACCAGCGGGCCGAACTCACGCCGCGTTCGCAGATCTGGTGCTCCTCCGCCCTGCCCTGGGTCGGCGACATAAGCGAGCTGCCGGGGCGGCCTCGGGAGTGAGCGCCTTGAGCGAAGTGGGCGCTGCCACCCCCTCTGCCTGCCGGGCATCTCCCCCACAAGTGGGGAGATTGGCCAGAAGCAAAGTCATGCCTGACCTTGAGTCCGCACACACCGAATCGCCGAAGGCAACAGCATGTCTCAGTGTAGTTGATTGAGCAGGACATCGCCGCTTGCCGATCTCCCTCCTTAGGGGGAGATGCCCGGCAAGGCAGAGGGGGTGCGCCCCAGGGGCACTTCGAGATCCGCCCCGCGCAATCTCCGCGTGCCGATGATTACGCCACCGGATAGGGGCCCTCGGCGAACACCACGTCATGATAGCCCTTCGAGCCGATCTCTCGGGCGAGCGGGCTTCGGAAATCCTCTCCCCTGCGAAGGCAAGAAAGCACGTGTCGGAAATCATATTTGGGCTGCCAGCCAAGAGACGAGACTGCCCGGGCACTCACATACACCCGGTCGATCGACGGAAAGAGCTTCCAGCCCCGCTCTGCATAGAGCGCTTCGCATTCCGGAAAATGGCGCAGGACGACGCGCGCGGCGTCCATCCTGAGCTCGGCCAGGTCGTTCGGCGCAAAGGGCGTCGGCGCCGAGACGATATAGCGCCTAAAGCCATTGTCCTCTGCCCTATCCAGCGCTGCCAGGTGCGCGCTCACCACGTCTTCGATATCGGCCCGGCGGTAGAGGAGTTCGTTCGCCTGCGCATTCTCCGTTTCATAGCAACCACGGATTTCCGCATCGTCGTCGGCCTCCGGAAAGAAGCGGGAGGTGCGCAGAACGATGACCGGCAAGCCGTGGCGCCGGGCAAAGAGTTCGCAAAGTCCTTCCGCCGCGAGCTTGCTTGTGCCGTAGATGTTGCGTGGAATCGGTGTGACATTCTCGGTGATCCAGGCGGCCGGCGCGCCGGGCGCCGGCGTCAGCGCCGAGCCGAAGGCGCTCGTGGTGCTGGTGAAGACGAAGGCGCCGACGCCCGCATCGGCTGCGGCCTCGAGCAGGTTGAGCGTCCCGGTGACATTGGTCTCGACGAACTCCGAATAGCCGTGCGTTGCCACATGCGGCTTGTGCAGCGTCGCCGCATGGATGACGGCCCGCACGCCCTTCACGGCGTGCCGGACGAAAGCGGGACCGGCGACCGAGCCGACATGATCGGTGAACTCCGAGGCCTTGATGTCGATGCCGCGTACCGGGCGCCCCGCCTGGCGCAACACCCGCATCAGCGCCTCGCCCAAATGGCCGGCGCTTCCCGTCACCAGAATTGTCATGCGTTCGCTCCTCGTTTTGCCTTGAAGCTAACCGCGCTCGGACGGGAGGAACAACGCATAAAATATGCATCGTCACCCCAGCGTCGTCACCAGGCGGCCCATCGCTCCGTCCGAAAGAGGAATGCGTTCCCACAGCACGCTGCCCGCGAGGATCGGAACGTCGTCGCAGCCGTTCGGCCCGGTCTCGACGACAAGCGACGTCGTCTCGCCGTCGTACCAGCCCAGGTCTTGAAGCTTCGCTTCGGCCTGCTGAATGCCCTCCGACGCATAGCGGAACATCGGCGTCCCGAGCATATCTCGTCGCCATTCCTTCCGTCGGGCGGGTGATGCCGCCAGCAGCCGATGCGAGTGGTCGCAAATCAGATGGACGCGGGCCGCCGAGGTTTCGACGAGCCGCTTGATGGCTGCATCGGCGGCGAATGCCGGAGGTGCGAAGAGGCGTTCGAGAGCGGCTCGCTGATCCTCGGCGGGCATCAGGACGCCGGTCTCCCAGCGCGATATCGTCGCCTGCGTGACGCCCAGGAGCTCCGCCACGTGGCTCTGCTTGATGCCGCGCATGAGCCGCAAGCGCTTCAGCGCCCGCCCTGAATAATGCATTGCCATCTCCTTCGAAGCCGAGCCGCTTTGCCGCAAGGCTTCCGAAAGGCTATACCAGCCTCCAACCGCAACCAAGAAAAAGTGGCGATCGAACGTGGGGAAAGGCCAATTCCGGGTGATGGCGCGCCGCTTTGCCGGCGTCGAGGTGGTGGAAGCCGCCACGCGCCATTCCTTCGCGCGCCACACGCACGAGCAGTTCGGCATCGGGCTCATTCATCAGGGGGCGCAGAGGTCGCTGAGCGGGCGCGGCACCGTCGAAGCCGAAGCCGGCGACGTGATCACCGTCAATCCGGGCGAGATCCATGACGGGGTGCCGATCGGCGACGCCGGACGCTCCTGGCGGATGCTCTACCTCGAGCCGGCGCTCGTCGAGGCGGCCGTCGGCGACATCAGCGAAGGGCGGTGGACGACCCGTGAGTTCGCCGACCCTGTCATCCGCAACGATGCGCTCGCCGTCCGCTTTCGCGCCCTCTTCGCGGCTGCAGCGACCGCAGGCGGCGCCGAGGCGACGCTTCGCTGGGAGGAGTTGGCGGTGACGCTCATTGCAGAGGCGATGCGACTGGTGCCCCTGTCCGCCGGCAGACACACGACTCCCGCTTCGATCGCAGCCGCAGTAAACCTGATCGACGACGATCCGCTGGCGCCCCTCACCCTCGCCGATCTCGCCCAGGCGAGCGGATTGAGTCGGTTTCAGGTCGTGCGCGGCTTCGCCAAGGCGACCGGCCTAACGCCGCATGCCTACCTCCTGCAGCGGCGGATCGACATCGTCCGCCGGCTGATCGGTACGGGCACGCCGCTCGCCGAAGCGGCGATCGCCGGCGGTTTTGCCGACCAGAGCCATATGACCCGCGTCTTCGTTCGCAAATACGGCTTTTCGCCCGGCGCCTATGCGCAGGCGGTGACCTGAGCCTAATCCTGCAATTCCGTTCAAGACCGCCCTTCGCCGATCGGGTTTTCTGCGGCCTGCAATCAGACAAATGGCGGCAGCATGTCGAAAAAGTTTCAGGGATATCTCTATCTGTCGCTCGCGATGATGCTGGTGGGCAGCACGGTCGTCGCGAGCAAGATCATCGCCTCCGGCCTGCCGCCCTTCACGGCGACGGCACTGCGTTTCGCCATCGCCGTGCCGCCTTTCCTCTTCCTCCTTCGGCTGAGCGCAACATCGTGGCCGCGGCTCACGAGAGGCGACTGGGTCATTCTGCTCCTGCAGGCGGGTGCCGGCAGCGTCGGCTATACGACGTTGCTCATTTCCGGCCTGAAGCTGACGCCTGCAGCGGACGCCGGCGTCATCATCGGCACGCTTCCAGTCGTTTCCGCTACGATCGCCATCGTCGTTCTCGGTGAACGGCCGCAGCGCTCCATACTCGTGGCGATCGCCCTTGCCGCCGCCGGCGTCTTGGCGATCGTCTTGCGGCCCGATGCCGACGGCCAGCATTCGCTCGCGGGAAGCGCCCTTATTCTTGGCGCGGTCATCTGCGAAGGGCTGTTCATCCTCCTCAACAAGCGCCTGAAGAGGGAGATTCCGCCGCTCGCCCTGTCCTGCCTGATGGCGTGTCTCGGCGGCGCGATTGCCGCACCGATTGCCCTTGCGGAACTTCCCTGGACCGGCTCGCTTGCCCTGCCGGCCATTGCCGCCGTCGTCTATTATGCGCTCGTGCCGACCGTCGGCGGTTTTGTCCTCTGGTATGCGGGGCTGGCGAAAGTGAGCGGCTCGGAGGCTTCCGTCTTCACGGCGCTGGCCCCGGTTTCTGCCATGCTTCTTGCCTTCGCCGTGCTCGGCGAGCCCATGGCGCTCAATCAAGCGCTCGGCATCGGCAGCGTTCTTGCTGCTGTCGCCTGCCTTGGCGCCGCATTGAGGACCGCGAGGGGCACGCGCCGGCCATCGAAAGCACTATGAGAAAGAGAACCCCCATGTATTTCCGTCATTCGAGCGATATCTGGAGCGCGTTCCCCGAGCTTGCTGCGGGCGTCCTCTACGTGGAGGGCATCCATCCAGACGTGTCCGCCGCAGACTACGTCACACAGTTCGAAGCCGCGGCCAAAGCGCGGCTTACAGATGCTGCGGAGAGCGATCTCCCCGAGATTCAGGCCTGGCGCCGCGGCTTTTCGCGCATGGGCCTGAAGCCGACGCAATATCGCTCGGCTTCCGAAGCACTGCTCCGGCGGTTCAGGAAGGAGGGAACGCTGCCGAGAATCCATCCGCTGATCGATCTCTGCAACGCAGCCTCGCTCGCCTATGCCGTCCCGATCGCGGTCTTCGATCTCGACAAGGTAGCGGGTCATCTCGAGGTGCGCCGAGCTGCCGGCAGCGAGATCTACGTGACCTTTGCCGGCGAAACCGAACATCCCGAGCCGCAGGAAGTCATCTTCGCCGATCAGGAAGGGCGGGCGCATGCGCGGCGCTGGACCAATCGTCAGAGCGGCTATTCGGCCGTGCGCGAGGAGACGGAGCGCGTCCTGATCGTCGCCGAAGGGCTGCATGCCGGCGCGGCGTCCGATGTGGAACGGCTCATCGACGAACTCGGCGCTGCCATCCGCTCCGTTTGGTCTGTTAATCCGCGTACAGCGATTTTGGAACGCTTGGCACCGCGCTTCGACTCTTGATCTCGCGGGCTGCCTCTACCGGCGCCGGCACCATGTCCTTACCACCGTGATGGCCCCTCATCTCTCTGCCGCGACCTTCTCCCGGCAAGCGGGGCCCGACAGAGTCCCCTCAGGAAGAGACTAGGGTGAGGGGGCTCTCGTTCCGACTTGCCAGGAATCGAGATCGTCACGCCGCCTTGGCGACGTGATACTCCTTGATCGCCACCATCTTGATCGCCGGGTAGCGTTCCGCCTCGTAGCGCAGCGAGAAGCCGTCCTGGGCCATGAACACCGGGTCGCCATCGAGGTCGCGGGCGATGTCGCCGCGCCGCGCCGCGATGAACTTTTCGAGTTCGGCGGGATTGTCGGCGGAGACCCAACGGCAGACGGAGAAGCGCGACATTTCGAAGGAGACGGGCAAGCCGTACTCCGCCTGCAGGCGCTCCTTCAGGACATCGAGCTGCAGCGCGCCGACGACGCCGACGATGGCAGGCGCGCCGTCATCCGGCGAGAAGAGCTGCACGACGCCCTCTTCGGCCATCTGCTGCAGCGCCTCCTTCAGCTTCTTCGCCTTCATCGCGTCCTCGAGCCGGACGCGGCGGAGGATTTCCGGCGCGAAGTTCGGCACGCCTTGGAAAACGAGCGGCTCGCCTTCCGTCAGCGTATCGCCGATCCGAAGCGTGCCGTGGTTCGGGATGCCCACGACATCGCCAGCAAAGGCGGTATCGGCGAGCTGGCGCTGCGAGGCGAAGAAGAATTGCGGTGCCGTCAGCCCCATCTGCTTGCCCGTGCGCGACAGCCGCGCCTTCATGCCGCGCTCGAGCTTGCCCGAGCAGACGCGTACGAAGGCGATGCGGTCGCGGTGGTTCGGATCCATGTTGGCCTGGATCTTGAAGACGAAGGCGGTCATCCGATCGTCGGTCGCCTCGACGGTGCGGATGTCGGCGACCTGGGCGCGCGGCGGTGGCGCGAAGTCGCTGAGCGCATTGATCAGATCGCGGACCCCAAAATTGCGGAGCGCCGAGCCGAAGAAGACCGGCGTCAGATGGCCTTCGAGGAAGGCCTTGCGGTCGAAGGGCTTGCAGGCCTCGATCGCCAGCATCGTCTCCTCGATGAAGGCATCGCGTTCGTTTTCCGGCAGGCGGTGCGAGGCCATTTCCGGGTCGTTGACCTTGGTCAGCCGCTCCTGCGTGTCGGCGCCGCGCACCTCGTTGGTGGCAAGGTGATAGGTGCCGCAAAAGGTTTTCGAGCGCCCAATGGGCCAGGTGACCGGCGCGCAGTCGAGCGCCAGCTTGTGCTCGACCTCGTCGAGGATCTCGAAGGGATCGCGGCTCTCGCGGTCCATCTTGTTGACGAAGGTGATGATCGGGATGTCGCGCAGGCGGCACACTTCGAAGAGCTTCAGCGTGCGCGGCTCGATGCCCTTGGCGGCATCGATCACCATGACGGCCGCATCGACCGCCGTCAGTGTCCGATAGGTGTCGTCGGCGAAGTCCTCGTGACCGGGCGTATCGAGGAGATTGTAGACGGTATCGTCGTATTCGAAGGTCATCACCGAGGTGACGACCGAAATGCCGCGCTCGCGCTCGATCTTCATCCAGTCGGAACGCGTCTGGATACGATCCTTCTTTGCCTTGACCTCGCCGGCGAGCTGGATCGCGCCGCCGAAGAGCAGCAGCTTTTCGGTGAGCGTCGTCTTACCGGCGTCCGGGTGCGAAATGATCGCAAATGTGCGGCGGCGGGAGACCGCCTCGGCAATGCTTTCGGCCATGATCTGAGTATCCTGTGAGTTGCCGCGTCCTTTACAGGCTCAGGGGCCAATATGCAATTGACTGCTGGGAGACCGACCCTGCTTATGGCGGAATGACCATGCACAATTCCAAAGACCACCCTGCTCTCGCCCTCGTCCGTCTGCCGCACGCGCAAGACCTAGACCTGCCTGCCTATGAGACGGCTGGGGCGGCGGGCATGGACCTGCGCGCCGCCGTGCCCGCCGACCAGCCGATGACGATTCCTCCGGGCGGGCGCGCGCTGGTGCCGACGGGGTTCATCTTCGAAATACCCGCCGGCTACGAAGGCCAGATCAGGCCGCGCTCCGGCCTCGCCTTCAAGCATGGCATCACCTGCCTCAACACGCCGGGCACGATCGACAGCGATTATCGCGGCGAGGTGAAGGTGCTGCTCGTCAATCTCGGCGAGGCGGATTTCATCGTCGAGCGCGCCATGCGCATCGCCCAGATGGTGATCGCCCCGGTGGCCCAGGTGGCGATCCGCGAGGCGGACGGCGCCACGGCGACCGAGCGCGGCGCCGGCGGTTTCGGCTCGACAGGCGCTAACTAATGCATGTCGCCCAAAAGTGTGCAGCGGTTTTGGGATAACGACATGCATAAACAAGAATCTATAGCGGCGGCAGGCGGCGCTTGACCGGCGTCGACTTGACGATCGACGTGTTGGTCTGCGCCTTTTCGGCGATGCGATCGAGGATCGTGTCGAGCTCGCCCATGTCACGGACGAGCATCTTGGCGACGAAGCAATCGTCGCCGGTGATCTTGTCGCACTCGACGATCTCCGGCGTCTCCTGGATCAGCTTTTCGACGATATGCAACATGCCCGGCATCGGCCTGACGCGGACCACCGCCTGCAGCGGATAGCCGAGCCGTGCCGGATTGACGGAGACGGTGAAGCCATTGATCACGCCGCGCTCCTCAAGCTTGCGCAGCCTCTCGGCCGCGCTCGGCGAAGAGAGGCCCGCTTCCAGCGCGAGTTCTTTCAGCGACACGCGGGCGTTCGCGGCGAGAATTTCCAGGATACGACGGTCCAGTTCGTCCAACATCCGCAACTCCAATAAGCCACTACTAGGCAATTCTCCTCCCATAATTAGGCATCATTTCACATTCTCCTTCGCAAATCCATATATTTGCATCAGCAGACTCATTACTCTGGCGGTCAAATCAGGAGTGGAGCGAGAGCGATGAGCAGCGATTTGCGGCGCGGAAGCGCGGAAATGACGGCGGCAATGCTGATTTCGGGGACGATCGGCTGGTTCGTGCTGATGTCGGGACAGCCGGTCGCCGGCGTCGTCTTCTGGCGCTGCATCTTCGGGGCCGTGACGCTGGCCATTCTTGCCGTGGTGCTTGGCCTGATCGATCTCAGGCAGTTGCGGCCGAGGACCGTCGTTCTCTCGGTGCTTGGCGGTGTGGCGATCGTCGTCAACTGGCTGCTGCTTTTCGAAGCCTATTCGCACGCCTCGATCTCGATTGCGACGATGGTCTACAACACGCAGCCCTTCATGCTGCTGGGGCTCGGGGCGCTTTTTCTCGGCGAAAAGATCACGTCCACCAAGCTCTTCTGGCTCTCGGTCTCCTTCATCGGCATGTTGGCGATCGTCTCAGCCAAGCCGGCAGGCGGCGCCGGAACCGATCACTATCTCGCAGGCATCGCCCTCTCGCTCGCCGCCGCCTTCTTCTACGCCATTGCCGCGATCGTCACCAAGCTGCTCAAGGGCACGCCGCCGCAGCTTATCGCGCTGATTCAGGTCGTGACCGGCGCCGCGATGCTCGCCCCCTTCGCCATGACTGGGCCACTGCCGCAAAGCGCGCTCCAGTGGACGTTGCTGGTCACGGTCGGCGTCGTTCATACCGGGCTCATGTACATCCTGCTCTATGGCGCGATCCAGCGGCTGCCGACCCATGTGACGGGCGCGCTTTCCTTCATCTACCCGATCGCGGCGATCCTCGTCGACCGACTGGCCTTCGGGCACCAATTGCAGCCGGTGCAGATCCTGGGATCGGCCGCGATCCTGCTGGCAGCGGCCGGCACCAATCTCGGCTGGACCCTTCGTTCGGCCCCAAGTATCAAGCAACACGCCGGACGGAGCACCTCATGATCACCTGCTACCTGAAATATGTCATCGATCCCTACAAGCTCAAGGAATTCGAGCATTACGCCAAGCTCTGGATTCCGCTGGTGAACCGGCTCGGCGGCAGCCATCACGGCTATTTCATGCCGCATGAGGGCGCCAACAATATCGCGCTGGCGCTTTTCAGCTTTCCCTCGCTTGCCGCTTACGAGAGCTATCGCGAGAAGATGGCTGCGGATTGCGAATGCCAGGCGGCCTTCGCCTATGCCGAGGAGACGCGCTGCATCGTCAGCTACGAGCGCAGCTTCATGCGCCCCGTGTTTGAATGAGCTCGCTTGACGCCGCGGCTCCATCGCGCTCGATGCACTCCGCAACGAGCGCTTGCAGGCGCCACAAATTGCGGTCCCGAATACCCCTGGCCTCGAGATGCGTTACCGTGTTGAGGAGATACTCCGCGCCCGAGCCGACATGGCCGCAGGCGCGCGCCAGGACTTCGGCGACGGCCTCGAGGGGAAGGCTTCCGGCATAAAATGCCGAAGCGCGGTTCATGACGAAACTCAGGGCGGGAACGGATCCCTGTGCCGTCTCGACCTTGATCCAGCGGGGCATGCTGTTGGGCGGCTTGTAGGTGAACTCACGCCGGAACAGCCTTGCGAGCTGGCCTTCGAGGTCGTCGTTCGGCAGCTCGTAGAGAACGCCGCGGCACTGCCCGCCGCGATCGAGGGCCATCATGAGGCCCGGCTCATCGGGCGTTCCCCGAAAGCGAAGCATCCGCAAGCAGAACGATCGATGCCAGCCCCGGGCGATGCCGATTTCTTCCCTGACATGCTCGATCTCCGGCCTCCAGATCAGTGATCCATAGGCGAAGAGCAAGGTTGGCAAACCCGGGGCCGGATGGCTCTTCATTATGCGCGCCACCCAGTCGTTATAGTCCGTATCTGTGTGCAGTTGCGCTCCGGGTCCCGGACCGCCGTCCGCAATCGCTCTGTGGACCTGCGCAACATGGGCCGCGGTCAAGCTGAAGGATGTTGATCTGCCGGACATGGTCAATATCTCCGCCACGCCGAAGAGGATCGCGCAGCGGTCCCCTGGATGCAAGCTGGCCTTTCGCGGGTGACCTCGCTCTACCGGCGCGCCTCGGCAGCCATGTGGACCGCGAGGCTGGCCAGCACGGTGCTCATCATCCAGCGCTGCACCAGCATGAAGAGGGGGCGGCCTGCGAGGAAGGCAGCGACCGACCCGGCGGTTACCGCGATCAGCGCGTTGACGGTGACGCTGATTGCGATCTGCAGGCTGCCGAAAACGAGCGACTGCAGGAGCACGCTTCCGGATTCCGGTCGGATGAACTGCGGCAGCAGCGAAAGGTAGAGCGCCGCCACTTTCGGGTTGAGCAGGCTGGTGACGAGGCCCATGACGAAGAGCTTGCGCGGTCCGTCCTGCCGCAGGTCGCGGACCTGGAACGGCGAGCGACCGCCGGGCTTCACGGCCTGCCAGGCGAGGAAAAGAAGATAGAGGGCGCCGGCGAAGCACAGCGCGTTATGGGCGAAAGGGACGGCGAGCAACAGGGCGGTGATGCCGAGCGCCGCGAAGACCATGTAGAAGACGAAGCCGAATGCCACGCCGCCGAGCGAGACGAGGCCGGCCGCCGGCCCCTGGCAGAGCGAGCGCGAGATCAGGTAGATCATGTTCGGACCCGGCGTCAGCACCATGCCGAGCGCAATCAGCGCGAAGCCGACGAGATTGTGAATTTCGGGCATGACCGGTCCCCTTCCGCAGTTTTCCGGAGGGTGCACGGCTCAACGACTCGCGGGCAACGCCGTTCTTGTCACCGGGTCAATTTTTGCGAGCGATGCTGCGGCGCTCTCAAGCGAAATTTCCCTTGCCGCGATTTCACCGATCGGAAAAAGATTCTCCGACCGGCCAATTTGCTATCGCTTTTTCCTCCGCCTGCCCGAATCCGGCGCTTTCCGGCTCTGGAATGGACCGTTGATTGTTCCTATTCTCATGGCAACCATCTTGAGCAACGGGAGAAGCACAATGGCAGAAGCGCGCAAGCCCGGCCGCGGCCGCGTCTTTTCATCGATCACCGAAACGATCGGCGACACGCCCATCGTGCGGCTGGACAGGCTCGCCAGGGAAAAAGGCGTGAGGGCGAACCTGCTTGCCAAGCTGGAGTTCTTCAATCCGATCGCCTCGGTCAAGGACCGCATCGGTGTTGCGATGATCGAAGCGCTCGAGGCAGAGGGCAGGATCACGCCCGACCGGACGACGCTGATCGAGCCGACATCGGGCAATACGGGCATAGCGCTTGCCTTCGTCGCCGCTGCCAAGGGCTACAGGCTGATCCTCACCATGCCGGAAACGATGTCGGTCGAGCGACGCAAGATGCTAACGCTCCTCGGCGCCGAACTGGTGCTGACGGAAGGGGCAAAGGGCATGAAGGGCGCCATCGCCAAGGCGCAGGAGCTCACGGAGACGCTGCCGGACGCCGTCATTCCGCAACAGTTCGAAAATCCGGCCAATCCGGAGATCCACCGCCGGACGACTGCCGAGGAAATCTGGAACGACACCGAGGGAAGCGTCGACATTCTCGTTTCCGGCATCGGCACCGGCGGCACGATCACCGGCGCCGGCCAGGTGCTGAAGGCGCGCAAGCCGTCGGTCAAGGTGATCGCCGTCGAGCCCGAGGAATCGCCGGTTCTCTCCGGCGGCGCGCCCGGACCGCACAAGATCCAGGGGATCGGCGCCGGCTTCGCGCCGCCGATCCTCGACACGTCGATCTATGACGAGGTCGTCACCGTGAGTGCGGGCGAAGCTGTCGAATTGGCCCGCCTCGTCGCCAGGCTCGAAGGCGTGCCGGTCGGCATCTCCTCCGGTGCTGCGCTCCAGGCAGCGATCGAAGTCGGCCGGCGCGAGGAAAATGCCGGCAAGACCATCGTCGTGATCATACCGTCTTTTGCCGAGCGATATCTCTCGACGGTGTTGTTCGAAGGGCTTGGCGCGTAGAGGCGCAGCACTGCAGAGCGGGATGAGAGGACGTGCTCCGTTTCCGCCCATACCGCGCTTGATCCCTTCGCTGTTCAGCGATCTCGTCCCAAGCAGGTCTTGTTCATGAGGTCGGCCTTGGTCGAAGCCGCTTTAGCATTCTCGGCATCTCCCTCAACGCTCGGAAAGCACGATGCGTCGATTCAAAGTGTTACAGCGTCCTTTGCGCGCCTGGAGAGACGCGCGGCGCCGTAACGCAGTATGCTTCGGCGTTCCGTGGCACTATCTCGCAATTCCGGGGCAAAGGCTTTGAAAAATTTCGAGCCTCTCGGCGTAGGAGGCAAGCGAAAGGTTTGGGAGAAAAGCTTCGTCACCATCACGGCGAATGAGATAGTCCGTCTCCGACAGCAGCCCTTGCTTGATCATTTCCGGAGACTGCCTGGCCGAGCCGTGAAAGGAGTAGCTGGAACCATGCATGTCCGTCCAGGTGCGCTCGACGCAATTGCCGGTGACGCGGTCAGCAAGTTTCGTCGTTGCGATCACGTCTGTGATGCAGCGAGGCGAATTATCGCGGAGATATTCGACGCAGAAGACTTTCGCATCCTGAAGCGTGTGCTTCAGGCGGATGACCGCGCTTACCGTTCCAATTCCCTCTTTCGCAACGATCGTCATCGTCATGCCGATCCTCGTTCCATAGGAGAGTTTGCTTGGGTCCTCGGACACTGCAGACCCCTCGGATGGCCCGAGCAGAATGCCCGTCACTACGGCGACCGGCATAACGAAACGGTTTGGTTGGAGGGTGCCGTTGAAGGGGAACACGATAGCGGGGCCTTGCGAGATAATTTGGATCTGTGCAACGGGGCCGAGCGATCGCTACGCGGCCGCCGGCAGGCGCTCGCCGGCGACGCGATAGGAGATCGCTTCGGCGAGATGGATGCGCCCGACGGTCGGTGCCTCGTCGAGATCGGCGAGCGTGCGGGCCACCTTCAGCACCCGATGATAGCCACGTGCGGAGAATTTCATCTTTTCCGCAGCGTCACGCAGGAGCTGGAGGCCGGCGGCGTCGGGTTCGGCGATCCTCTCGATCATCGCCGTCGACGCCCGGGCATTGCTCGTCAATTGCGGGTGGCCGAGGGCGGCGAAGCGATCACTCTGCAGCTCGCGGGCGCGGGCGACGCGTCTGGCGACGGCCGCGCTCGCCTCGGCCGTGCCCGGGCGGATGAGGTCGGCGGCGCTGACGGCGGGCACGTCGATGCGGATGTCGATGCGGTCCATCAGCGGGCCCGAGATTCGCGCCTGGTAATCGGCCATGCAGCGCGGGCCGCGGGCGCAACTGCGGCCCGGCTCGCCGGCCATGCCGCAGCGGCAGGGGTTCATCGCGGCGACGAGCTGGATCGCCGCCGGGTAGCTCACACGGTGATTGGCACGGGCGATGACGCATTCGGCGGTTTCGAGCGGCTGGCGCAGCGCGTCGAGCACCTGCGGCGGGAATTCCGGAAACTCGTCGAGAAACAGGACGCCGTGATGGGCAAGCGACGCTTCGCCGGGTTTTGCCCGCAAACCGCCGCCGATCAGCGCCGCCATGGTGGCGGAATGGTGCGGCGCCCGGAAGGGCCGGCGGTCGGAGAGCTTGCCACCCGGCAGTTGACCGGCGATCGAATGGATCATCGACACTTCGAGCAACTCGGACGGCGACAGCGGCGGCAGGATCGACGGCAGCCGCGCGGCGAGCATCGACTTGCCGGAACCGGGCGGGCCGACCATCAGCAGATTATGGTTTCCTGCGGCGGCCACCTCCAGCGCCCGCTTGGCGCTTTCCTGGCCCTTGATGTCGGCGAGGTCGGGAAGGGTGGCGGCTGCCGCGCGGATGGCGGGCTCGGGGCGCGAGAGCACCTGCGTGCCGCGGAAATGATTGGCGATGGCGATCAGGCTGCGCGGCGCGAGGATCTCGTTCTCCGACCCGGCCCAGGCCGCTTCCGCACCGCTTTCGACCGGGCAGATCAGCCCCTTGCCGAGCGCATTGGCACCGATTGCCGCCGGCAGCGCACCGGCGACCGGCGCGATCGTGCCGTCGAGATTGAGCTCGCCGATGACGACATAGCCGGAAAGGGCATCGGCGGGAATGGCGCCGAGCGCCGCCATCAGCCCGAGCGCGACTGCGAGATCGAAATGGCTGCCTTCCTTGGGCAGGTCGGCCGGCGCCAGGTTGACGGTCACTCGTTTCGCCGGCAGCGCCAGGCCGGAAGCGTGCAGCGCCGCCTGGACGCGCTCGCGGCTTTCGGCGACCGCCTTGTCCGGCAGGCCGACGATCTGCATGCCGACCTTGCCTGGGGCCACCATTACCTGGACGTCGACCGGAACGCCCTCGATACCCTGAAACGCAACCGTGCTGACGCGCGCGACCATGATGCCCCCATTGCTCCGGCCTGCATCGCACAACCGCCGCCGGTAGCAAGCCAAATCTTGCACGGTACGCGCTTAAAAACAAGAACAATAATAGAACAAACGCGCGTGGCGTGAAATCGGCGTGCCGGCGGCATGCCGATCAGGCTGGTCGAACTTTCTTAGGCGCTTGCGGAGGTCAGCCGCGCTTCTTCTCGATCGCGTCCCAGAGCAGGCTCGCGACATCGGAACCGCCGAATTTCTTGACCTCGCGGATGCCCGTCGGCGAGGTGACGTTGATCTCGGTCATGTAATCGCCGATAACGTCGATGCCGACGAACAGGAAGCCGCGGGCTTTCAGCGCCGGGCCGATGCGGGCGCATATTTCCTTCTCGCGCGCCGTAAGCTCGGTCGCCTCGGCGCGCCCGCCGACATGCATGTTGGACCGGGCGTCATGCTCTGCCGGCACCCGGTTGATGGCGCCGACCGGCTCACCGTCGACGAGCAGGATGCGCTTGTCGCCTTTTCTGACCGCCGGCAGGTATTCCTGGGCGATGAAGGGTTCGCGGAACATCTGGCCGAACATTTCGAGCAGCGAGGAGAGATTGCGGTCGTCGCGCGCCGAATGGAAGACCCCGGCGCCGCCATTGCCGTAGAGCGGCTTCAGGATGATGTCGCCCATTTCCTCACGGAAGCGGGCGATCTCGCTCGCATCGCGGGTGATCAGCGTCCTCGGCATCAGGTCGGGGAACTCGGTGACGAAGATTTTTTCCGGCGAATTGCGGACCCAGGCGGGGTCGTTGACGACGAGCGTCTTTGGGTGCAGCCGCTCCAGGAGGTGGGTCGAAGTGATATAGGCCATGTCGAACGGCGGATCCTGGCGAAGCAGGATGACGTCCATGGTCGAAAGATCGATCCGCTCCGGCTCGTCCAGGGTGAAGTGGTCGCCCTTGACGTCGCGCAGCGTCATCTGCTGTGCGGTCGCATAGACCTTGCCGTCGCGCAGCGACAGCTTGTCGGGCGTGTAATGGAACAGCCTATAGCCGCGAGCCTGCGCCTCGAGGCTCATGGCAAAGGTGGAATCGCCCGCAATGGTGATGCCCGACACATGGTCCATCTGGACCCCGACATTGACGATTCCTGCCATTTTCCCGTTCCCGTTGGATCCTTGGCCGCATTCGCCCGAGGCGGATATCGCTTCGGCGAAATTATACAGCAATTCAAAGCGCTACCGCGACGATCATGCACCGGCAACGGCGGATGGCACCGCAGAAAGCCCGCCACATGTAGAATGCGCACGGCGCTTAGGCAAGAAGACCGGCGCCTATTCGAACCCCTCGACGACGCAGGTGATGAGATCGTGGTCGGAGAGCGGCCGCCCCGAGGCGTCGAGCGAGGGAATGATCCGGCTTTCGGCGATCTTCAGGCCGCGCGCCAAAAACCAGTCGAGCTTCATCGCTCGTTTCGGCCAACGGGTGATCAGGCTCGGTCGGGTGGTCATCTGATCGATCGGTCCGCCATGGCGGGCGAACCCGCTTGCAGCGCTCGCCGCAAAAAGGCCCTCCGCCTCGAAATCGCCGCCGATATGGTTGCCCGTATTGAGGTCGCCGCCGATTAGGATGGGGAGCCCCGGAAAGGCGGCGTCCAGCTGATCGATCAGTTCCTTCATCTGCCGCTCGCGATAGGCGGCGGTCGTGGCGCTTTCCAAATGCGTGGAAACGGCGACGAAGGGACCCGCTTCGGTCTCGATTACGGTACCGACGGCGCAGCGCTCGCCGAGACGCGGCTGATCGGCGTCGTCCATGAACCACAGGCGCTCGCCCCAAAGCCGCAACAGGAAGGGGCGCCGGAAGGGCACGGCGGCCAGGAAGGCATTGCCGTGGAAGCCTTTGTCGTTGAAGTCGTCTTTGCAGAATTCGCGCTCGGTATCGGAGCCGAGGCCGAGCTCAATGAACTCGACGCCGTAGGCATATTGCATTTCCAGCGCGGGCGCGATCGCGGCCGTCGTGTGGCGCTGCGCCGTGCGGGCCATGCCGTTGTCCATCTCCGAAAGCAGCACGAGCCGCGCCCCGGTCGCGCGGAGATGTTCGGCGCTTTCTTCTGGAAAGAGACAGCGCTCGAGGTTCCAGGCGGCAACGGTGAAGGGAAAGGCAAGCGGCGCCGGCGCCGTGACGATGCCGCCGATCTCGATCGTATTCATCGCCTCGAGCCCCGCCATCATCGAATCATGTGCGGGGACGCTGCGTTCCGTACGGGCAATCGCTTCGCGGTTCTCCTGTGAAGGAACGGCAAGCGTCGATACGGTTTTCTCAATCACGATACAGACTCCAAATTCACGGCTTGCGGGCGCGCCGGCACGGCCATGGCCGTCCGGTCCGTCTCCCCTCGACGCTGGAGCCGCTTGCCGTTCTCCGCGGAGAAGAAATGCAGGCGATCCATCGGGATGGCGATGGCAAGCTCGCTGGCAAGCGGCGTTTCCGGCGGCAATGCGACGGTCAGCGGCTGATCCTCGACCGCGCCGTGCACCAGGCGTTGTGCTCCGAGTTCCTCGACATAGTCGACGCGGAAGAGCAAGGCCTGCTCGCCGGCAGATGCCGGACGCAAGTCTTCCGCCCTGAGCCCGACGGTCACCGGGCCTCGGGTCGGCGCCGGATAGTCGAGGTCGATCGCATGCGTGCCGAGATGCAGGCGGCCGCCTTCCAGCACGCCCTTGAGGAGGTTCATCGCCGGCGAGCCGATGAAGCTCGCGACGAAGGTTGAGGCCGGTGCGTGATAGACCTCGAGCGGCCGGCCGATCTGCTCGATCCGGCCGCCGTTCAGCACCACCAGCCGGTCGGCGAGCGTCATCGCCTCGAGCTGGTCGTGAGTCACGTAAAGCGAGGTGGTGCCGAGCCGCTTCTGCAAGCGCTTGATCTCGCCCCGCATCGAAACCCGCAGCTTCGCATCGAGGTTCGAGAGCGGCTCGTCGAAGAGAAAAGCGGCCGGCTTGCGAACGATCGCCCGGCCCATGGCGACGCGCTGGCGCTGGCCGCCCGAAAGCGCGCGCGGCTTGCGGTCGAGGTAGGGCTCGATCTCCAGCATCCGAGCCGCTTCCGCGACCCGCGCGTCGATCTCCGCCTTCGGCGTCCCTCGGTTCCTGAGGCCATAGGCAAGGTTCTCGTAGACGGTCATATGCGGATAGAGCGCATAGTTCTGAAAGACCATGGCGATGTCGCGTTCGGCCGGGTCGACGTCGTTGACGAGGCGCGTGCCGATCGTCACGTTGCCTTTCGAGATCGTTTCCAGCCCGGCGACCATGCGCAGAAGCGTGGACTTGCCGCAGCCGGAGGGGCCGACGAGCACGATAAACTCGCCGTCGGCAATGTCGATCGAGACGGATTTCACCGCTTCGACGCCGCCCGTATAGATTTTCGAGACCCCTGCGATATCGATCGCTGCCATTGGCTGCCTCCGTTTGGGATTTCGGAGCGGTGAAGGGCAAACCACTTCGCCCCTTCTCTCGTTCCACTTTTTTGCTTCCGCGCATTTCCGGACGGCGAACCGCACACACTTCGCCTGGAAATGCTTTATTTGTCGCTTTCCGTAAGTCCCTTGATGAACCAGCGCTGGAAGATGACGACGATCATCACCGGCGGCAGCATGGCGAGGATCGCCAGTGCAAAGGCCTCGTTGTAATCGGGGATGTTGGAGCCGACCCAGACGAGCAGGATCTGCTTGATGCCGCGTACCAGCGTGAAGAAGCCCTCGTCCGTCGTCATCAGCGTCGGCCAGAGATACTGGTTCCAGCCGTAGACGAACATGATGATGAAGATCGCCGCCATCATGGTGCGCGACAGCGGCACCAGCACGTCGATGAAGAACTTGAACGGTCCCGCGCCGTCGATCCGCGCCGCCTCGAGCAATTCGTCCGGCACCGATTTGAAGAATTGTCGGAAATAGAAAGTCCCTGTCGCCGAAGCGAGAAGCGGCACGATCAGCCCGGTATAGGTGTTCGTCAGCTTCAGGGCATTCATCACCTCGTAGGAGGGCAGGATGCGGACCTCGAGCGGCAGGAGCAGTGTCGTGAAGATCACCCAGAAGAACAAGCTCGCCAGCGGAAAGCGGAAATAGACGATCGCATAGGCCGCCAGCATCGAGAGCACGATCTTGCCGACCGCAAAGCCGAGGCCGAGGATCATCGAGTTCAGCATCATGTTGAAGCCGGTGACCTTGCCGGTGAAGCCGCCCTCGCGGGTCAAAACCGTCTCATAGGTCTCGGCGAAATGGCCGCCCCAGGTGAGACTGAGACCGTTGCGGTGGATGTCGGCAGCCTCGTGCGTCGAGGTCATGAAGGCGACGACGACGGGCGCCACCATGATGAAGACGCCGATCAGGAGAATGACATGATCGAAGAACCGGGTGCGATGCATCGGCATCACCTCAATTGTAGTGTACGCGCCGCTCGATGAAGCGGAACTGGAAGACGGTGAGCACCAGGACGATGAGCATCAGGATCACCGATTGCGCCGAGGAGCCGCCGAGATCGTTGCCGCGGAACCCGTCCATATAGACCTTGTAGACGAGCGTGATCGGGTTGTTGGCGGCCTTATCCTTCACCATCACGTCGATGATGCCGAACGTGTCGAACAGCGCATAGGTGACGTTGATGATCAGCAGGAAGAAAGCGGTCGGCGCCAGCAACGGCAGGATGATCGTCCAAAACCGGCGCAGCTCCGAGCGGCAGTCGATCGCCGCCGCCTCGCGCACGGAAACCGGAATGCCCTGAAGTCCCGAGAGGAAGAAGATGAAGTTGTAGGGGATCTGCTTCCAGACCGCGACGACGATCATCGCGAAAGCCGTGTCGAAATAATCGAGCCCGACCTTGATGTCCCAACCGAACCAGCGGGCGAATTCGACGAGCGGGCCGATATGCTGGTTGAAGAACATCATGCCGATCAGGCCGGCGACAGGCGGGGCGATCGCATAGACCCAGATGAGCAGCGTCTTGTAGGCCGCATTGCCGCGGATGACGCCGTCCGCCTTGACGGCGAGCAGCAGCCCGATTGCTAGCGCGAAGAAGGTGACGAGAGCGGTAAAGATGGCCGTGAACCGCGCGATACCGAAATACTCAGTCGACTTCAGGACGTCGGCATAGTTCGTCAGCCCCACGAAGGTCGAGCCGAAACCGAACGGATCCTCGAGGTAGAAGGAAGACTGGATCGCCTGGACAGACGGCCAGTAGAAGAACACGAAGATGATCGCGAGCTGCGGCGCGAGAAAGAGATAGGGCAGGAAAGGCGAGGCGAATTGCACGCGCTTGGCGGCTGCCTGCCGTCCTTGATCTTTGAAGCGGCCCCTCATCCGGCCTGCCGGCCACCTTCTCCCCGCCATTGCGGGGAGAAGGGACGCTCCATTGTCGGCAGCATTCCCCTCTCCCCGCGCGCGGGGAGAGGGCCAGGGTGAGGGGCTCGCCTCGCTCATCGCAATCAGCCTGCGGTCTTGGCGAAACGGGCAAGCAGTTCGTTGCCTTCCTTCTCGATCGCCTCAAGCGCATCCTTCACGGTCGCTTCGCCGGAGAAGATGCGCCCGTATTCGCGCTCCATGATCTCGCGGATCTGCGGATAGAAGCCGAGGCGGTAACCCTTCGACCATTCGCCGGCCGGCAGCAGGAGCTGCTTGATGCCGACTTCGGCGACCGGCTTTTCCTTGTAGTAGCCGTCCTTCTGGGCGAGCTCATGGGCCGCCTTGGTGATCGCAACGTAGCCGGTGGCCTTGTGATAGAAGTACTGGACTTCCGGCGAGGTCAGGAACTGGAAGAAATCGGCCACGCACTTGTTTTCCGCGTCCGACTTGCCGGACATGGCAAAGAGTGCGGCGCCGCCGATGAAGGAGTTGGTGCCGGCGCCCTTGATCGCGTTCCAATAGGGCAGGAAGGTCGCCGAGAAGGGCATCGTCGCCGTCTTCTGCAGGCCGCCGAAGGAGCCGGAGGAGCCGATCCAAAGGGCTGCCTTGCCTTCTTCGAAGACCTTCTGGTTGTCGTTCCAGCCGGCACCGTAGAAAGCGAAGTAGCCCTGGTCCTTCCAGGCCTTCAGCTTCTCGAACATCATTTCGAGATTCGGGTCGGTCACCTTGAGCTTGGTGTCAACGACGCTGTCGTAGCCGTTGTTGTTGGTGGCGAACTGGATGTTGTTGCGCGAGAAGAAATTCTCGGTGAACTGCCAGGTGAGCTGCGACTGGACGAGCGGAATGAAGCCGGCGTCTTTCAGCTTCGGAGCGATCACCTCGAACTCTTCCCAGGTCTTCGGCGCCTCGACGCCGGCCTTCTTCAGGGCCTCGTCGTTGATATACATGATCGGCGCCGAGGAATTGAACGGCATGCCGACGAACTTGCCTTCGCTGTCGGCGTAGAAATAGCGCACGCCGTCGATGAAGGCATTGCGATCGAAGCTGTAGCCGGCCTTGGTGATCAGGTCCTCGGCCGGAATGACGGCGCCCTTGGCGTTGATGATGGTGGCGGCACCGGCATCGAAGACCTGCAGAATGTTCGGCTGTTCGCCGGCGCGGAAGGCGGCGATGCCGGAGGCGAGTGCTTCCTCGTAGGTGCCCTTGCTGACCGGGGTCAGCGCGCAGGCGCTCTGGGATGCGTTGAATTTCTGGGCGACCTCGTTGATCACCTCGCCGTTGCGGCCGGCCATGCCGTGCCACCAGGTGATGTTGGTCGCGGCAAGCGACGTCGTCGTGGAAAATGCGAGTGCAATGGCTGCAAGCGAAATCGTTTTGAGCATGGCTGGTCCCTCTCCACCGTGGTTGCGGTGGCAGTGGACTAGTGACCTTCGATGACAGGCCGGTAATGCTTTTATGTCGGATCGATTACATTTTTGATCATTCGATCAAAACGCGTCCCGCAGGTGCCGCGGCCAGCGCCAAGGCATGACGGCGATGATGTCGTAGCGGACCGAGAGGCGGTGAAAATCCGCCTGGCGCGACAGCCAGATATCACTTGCCGCCCTGATGCGCCGCTGCGCCGTGTCGGAGACGGCGAAGACGGCTCCATCGAAGCTCGCCCGTGCCTTCACTTCGACGCAGGCGATCAGGTCGCCGCGTCGGGCGATGATGTCGATCTCGCCGAGCTTGGTGCGATAGCGCATGGCGACGATCCGGTAGCCCTTGAGCACAAGGCAGAGCGCGGCACGGTATTCGGCGAGATGGCCGCGCTTCAGGGCCTTGAGCTTGCGGGCGGCCGGGCGCTCAGCCTTCATGACTTTCCTTCAGGCGGAGGAGTCGATCGTAAAGCTCCTTGCGCGGCAGTCCGGTCCGGCGCGCCGCCTCCGTCGCGGCCTTGCCCGTCGGCATGTCGCGGACGAGCGCCTTCAGCAGCGCGTCCACATCCGCGGCCTCCGGCGCGGGCTTTGCGTCCGGGGGACCGATCACCAGAACGATCTCGCCCTTGACGCTCGCGCCTTGGTCATAAAGGGCCTTGAGCTCGCCGAGCGTGCCGCGGCGGAACTCCTCGAAAGCCTTGGTCAGTTCGCGGCAGACGGCGGCCTTCCGTTCCTCGCCGAAAACTTCGGCGGCGGCGGCGACGGTGGCGGCGATGCGGTGCGGCGACTCGAAGAAAAGGAGCGTCGACGGCACATTGGCAAATTCCCTGAGCCGGTCGCGCTTCGCCTTGTCCTTGGTCGGCAGAAAACCGGCAAACAGGAAGGCGTCGCTTGGAAGGCCCGACCCGACGAGGGCCGCGAGCGGCGCCGACGGACCGGGAACGGGAATAACCTTGTGGCCGGCGTCGATGGCGAGTTGCGCCAGCCGGTAGCCGGGATCGGAGACGAGCGGCGTGCCGGCATCGGAGACAAGCGCCACCGATTTCCCTTCGGCGAGCGCCGCAAGCAGCCGCGGCCCGGCCTCGGCGGCGTTGTGCTCATGATAGGGAACCGGCCGATTGACGATGCCGTAGCGGTCGAGCAGCACGCGCGTCACCCGCGTGTCCTCGCAGGCGAGCAGATCGGCGCCGGCAATCGTCTCCAGCGCTCTCAGGGTAATGTCGGCGAGGTTGCCGATCGGCGTCGCCACCAGATAGAGCGCCGGCCCCAGGGGGCGCGCCGGAACGCTTGCATTGTGCAGGCGAAAGCTGCGTTGTCTTTCCTTCTCCGCCGCCCCGGCCGATTGCTGCTTTTCCAACACCCTGTTCCCGCTTATGCCCGGCTTGCCGGTTTGGCCCTTTATGAGTGAGCGGCCAGCGCAGGGCAAGACCGGTTAGGCCGGCCGGCTGCTGCATTTGGGAAAAGCCAGCGAAACCGCTTGCTTTCGCGGCGATTTTTCTGCCATTTTGCCCGTCCACATCGCTCCGGCCGGCCGGCCGGGACACACGCAGTTTGACGCCGCGGCAGGCGCGCCCCGTCCGGCAATGGTTGAAAGCGGTAGCATCCCATGCGCATTACTCTCGAGCGGTCCAATCTTTTGAAATCGCTGAACCATGTCCACCGCGTGGTCGAACGGCGCAACACGATCCCGATCCTCTCGAACGTGCTGTTGCGCTCCGACGGCGCCAGCCTCGAAATGAAGGCGACCGACCTCGACCTGGAGATCACCGAGGCAACGCCGGCGCAGGTGGAACAGGCCGGCGCCACCACCGTTCCGGCGCATCTGCTCTATGACATCGTTCGCAAGCTGCCGGACGGTTCCGAGGTGCTGCTCGCCACCAATGCCGAGGGCACGGCGATGACCGTCGCCTCGGGCCGCTCCAAGTTCTCGCTGCAATGCCTGCCGCAATCGGACTTCCCGGATCTCACGGCCGGCAGCTTCTCGCATTCCTTCCGCGCCAAGGCGACGGATCTGAAGATGCTGATCGACAGGACGCAGTTTGCGATCTCGACGGAGGAAACGCGCTACTACCTCAACGGCATCTTCTTCCACACGGTGGAGAACAAGGGCGAGCTCAAGCTGCGGGCGGTGGCGACCGACGGCCATCGCCTCGCCCGCGCCGACATCGAGGCGCCGGCCGGCTCCGAGGGCATGCCCGGCATCATCATTCCGCGCAAGACCGTCAGCGAATTGCAAAAACTGCTCGACACTCCTGACGTGGTGGTCACGGTCGAGGTCTCGGACGCGAAGATCCGCCTGACGATCGGCTCGATCGTCATGACGTCGAAGCTGATCGACGGGACGTTCCCGGACTATCAGCGGGTGATCCCGGCAGGCAACGACAAGGAACTGCGCGTCGACTGCCAGTCCTTCGCACAGGCCGTCGACCGCGTCTCGACGATCTCCTCCGAACGCGGCCGGGCCGTCAAGCTGGCGCTCTCCGACGGCCAGATGACGCTGACCGTGAACAATCCGGATTCCGGCAGCGCAACGGAAGAATTGCCGGTCGGTTATGAGAGCGATCCGCTCGAAATCGGCTTCAATGCCAAATATCTTCTCGACATCACTGCCCAGCTTACCGGCAATGAGGCGGTCTTTATGCTGGCGGATCCCGGCTCGCCGACCTTGGTGCGCGATCTCGCCGCGGACGACGCGCTCTACGTGCTGATGCCGATGCGCGTCTAAGACTGAAGCGCAGTAAGTCTCGATCGGACGCACGGAGGTCGCTCCAGCACGTTTGCCTTCCCAATTCGGCTGCGATTTTAGGGAGACAGGCGGCGGAGCTCTAGCGGATTGAACCGCCATGCTGCCGCTGGCGGGTTTTTCATTGGCGGGACTGTCGCTGCTTGTTGATAAAGTGTCGCTTTCAGACGCGGACCGACTTGTTTTCGCCGCAGATGGGAGCACATTATGAGCAGACGCTTACGCGCGGCCGCCGAATCGCGGTACCGCGCGCAAAGCCATGGGAACAATGAAGCCGAGGGGATTCGATGAGTCTGCGCCTGAAGGTGAAGGAAAAGTTCGGTCAGAAGTTCGACGAAGAGATTCGCTTCTTCAAGGGCTGGATGAGCAACACCCGCGCGGTCGGTGCGATCCTGCCGACATCCGCAGTGACGGCGCGGCGCATGGCAAGCGTTGTCAACCCGCGCTCCGGCCTGCCGGTGCTCGAGCTCGGCCCGGGGACGGGCGTGATCACCAAGGCGATCCTCGAGCGCGGCATCTCCCCTGAGAAGCTGGTATCGATCGAATACTCGACGGAATTCTTCAACCAGTTGAAGGCGGACTTCGCCGGCGTGCACTTCATCAATGGCGATGCCTTCGACCTTTCGCGCACGCTCGGCGCGCTGAACGGCCAGCAGTTCGACAGCGTCGTCTCCGCCGTACCGCTCCTGAATTTTCCGATGCACCGTCGTGTCGAGTTGATCGACGATCTGCTCGCGCGCATTCCCTTCGGGCGCCCGGTGGTTCAGATCTCCTACGGGCCGATGTCGCCGGTCGTCGCCATGCCGGATCGTTATCGCATCCAGCATTATGATTTCGTCGTGCGCAACATCCCGCCGGCACAGCTCTGGGTCTACAGCAAAGCCCATTAGACGGCCGGCTCGCCCGTGTTCGGCGTCTACCTCACGCACCCGCAGATCCGGATCGATCCTGCTGTCCCGGTGCCGGAATGGGGCCTGTCCGATCTCGGGCGGGAACGGGCGCGCCTGACCTCCGAACAACCTTGGGTCCGGCTGCTGGGCCGCATCGTCTCCAGCGGGGAACGGAAGGCGCTGGAAACCGCAGCGATCCTTGCCGAGGCCGCCGGCGTCCCGGTCGAGACCGACGAGGAAACCGGCGAGAACGACCGCTCTTCGACGGGCTTCCTGCCGCCCGAGGATTTCGAGAGGGCAGCCGACCGGTTCTTCGCCCATCCGGACAAGAGTTTCAGGGGCTGGGAACGCGCCATCGACGCCCAGGCGCGGATCGTGAAGGCGGTGTTCTACATCCTTGACCGCCACGATCCGGCCGTCCCGATCGCCTTCGTCGGCCATGGCGGCGTCGGCACGCTGCTCAAGTGCCGAATGACCGGGACGGCGATCGCGCGCAGCGCCGACCAGCTGCCGGGCGGCGGCAATCTCTTTGCCTTCCGCCTTGCGGATCGCGCCGTCACATGCGACTGGACGCCGATGGAGTTCTGGCAAGGGTAGTCTCGACATGAGCACAAGCGCGCGCGACCGGCTGATCGTCGGCCTCGATATCCCGACGACCGCCGAGGCGGAGAGGATCGTCTCGACGCTTGGGGACGACGTTGTCTTTTACAAGATCGGCTACCAGCTGGCCTTCGCCGGCGGCCTGGATTTCGCCCGTGATCTCGCCGGCGGCGGCAAGAAGATCTTTCTCGACATGAAGCTGCTCGACATCGACAACACGGTGGCGAAGGGCGTCGAGAATATCGCCAGGATGGGCATGTCGATGCTGACGCTGCACGCCTATCCGAAGGCGATGAAGGCGGCCGTCGACGCTGCAAAGGGCTCCGGCCTCTGCCTGCTCGGCGTCACGGTGCTGACCTCGATGGACGCGCAGGACGTCGTCGATGCCGGCTACGGAACCGATCCGCATAGCCTGGTGCTACGCCGTGCCGAACAGGCGCGCGCCGCCGGCATGGGCGGCATCGTCTGCTCGGCGGAAGAGGCCGCTGCCGTCCGCCGCGTCATCGGTGCGGAGATGGCGGTGGTGACGCCCGGCATTCGTCCCGCCGGTGCGGAAAAAGGCGACCAGAAGCGGGTGATGACGCCGGCCGAGGCGATCCGCGCAGGCTCCAGCCATCTCGTCGTCGGCCGGCCGATCGTCAAGGCGGCCGATCCGCTGGCTGCGGGCCGTGCCATCCTCGCGGAGATGGAGAGCGCTCTCTCCGGTTGATTCCGTCGCCAAGAGGCAACCGGCTTCGGCTTTTCGACTTCTCGTCTGCCGGCGCGCTTGACCTCGACCAGGAATTGCCGGAAGTAACGATCCCGTCTGTACTTTTCGGAAAAGACGAGGAGCTCATCATGGCCAAGGGATACTGGATTGCTCGGGTCGATATCAGAGACCCGGAACGCTACAAGGACTATGTGGCGGCCGCAAAACCCGCCTTCGAGAAATATGGTGCGACCTTCCTCGCGCGCGGCGGCGAGTTCCACCGGCTGGAGGGCGCCGTCCGTGCCCGCAACGTGGTGATCGAATTCCCTTCGGTGCAGGCCGCCATCGACTGCTATAATTCCCCGGAATATCAGATCGCCGCGGCCATCCGCCAGGAGGTCGCCGACGCCGAGATGGTGGTGGTTGAGGGCGTCTGAGGATTAGCTGGGAGTCCTGCCGCGGGCAGCGGACGGAAGGCGCGCGAGCCTGAGCGGAATGGCCTTCACCTTGCCCGCTGCTTCGGCTATGTAGCAATCCATTCTTGCCAACGACCTCAGGAGTGCGCTTCCCATGACCTTGTCCAACCTTCCGCCGCTGGTGACGATTTTCGGCGGATCCGGATTTGTCGGCCGTCATGTGGTTCGCGCGCTTGCAAAGCGAGGCTATCGCATCCGCGTCGCGGTGCGCCGGCCGGATCTCGCAGGCCATCTCCAGCCGCTCGGCACCATGGGCCAGATTTCCTTCGTCCAAGCCAATCTGCGCTATCGCCGGTCCGTCGACCGCGCCGTCGAGGGGGCCGACCACGTGATCAATTGCGTCGGCGTGCTCTTCGAGCGCGGCCGCAACACATTTGACGCGGTACAGGACTTCGGCGCCCGGGCCGTCGCAGAAGCCGCCCGCGCGGCCGGTGCAAAGTTGACGCATATTTCGGCGATTGGCGCGAACACGAATTCCGAATCCCAATACGCCCGCACCAAGGGCCGGGCCGAGATCGCCATCCTCGAAACGGTGCCAGAGGCGGTCATTCTGCGGCCGTCGATCATCTTCGGACCCGAGGATGATTTCTTCAACAAATTCGCCAACATGGCGCGTTTCGCGCCGGTCCTGCCGCTGATCGGCGGCGGCCAGACGAAGTTCCAGCCGGTCTATGTGACGGATGTCGCCGAAGCCGTCGCCCGCTCCGTCGACGGGAAGCTCAAGGACGGGACGATCTACGAACTCGGCGGCGCCCAGGTCCTGTCGTTCCGCGAATGTCTCGAGATCATGCTCAACACGATCGATCGCAAGCGCTCCTTCGTCTCGATCCCCTTCGGCGTCGCATCGCTGCTCGGCAGCGTCGCATCGCTCGTGCCCTTCATCGCGCCGCCGATCACCGCCGACCAGGTGGTGTTGCTGAAATCCGACAATGTCGTTTCTCCGACCGCCGAAGCGGAAGGCCGGACGCTTGCCGGCATCGGCATCGAGCCGACTTTGCTGGATTCGATCCTGCCGACCTATCTGGTGCGTTTTCGCCCGCAGGGGCAGTACACGCGCGGCGGTCGCGCCGCCTGATCGCCGCCGCGGGCGTTGTTGTCTGATCCCAGCCGCCGGTCCCGCCGGCGGCTTTTGCTTGTGGCGCTGGCGCAACAGCGTTGCAGTTCTGCCGCAGTCGAAAACCGGAATGGTGTTTACCGCAGATTCAGCATGTCCTGATATTGATCATGACACGCTCGGCGAATAAACACCGCTCGCACCCACGGCGCGGCGAGCGCAGGCGGTGACAACATCATAGTCGAAAGGCATAACGTCCCATGGGCAAGTCGATCGCAATCTTTTTTGCGTCTGCGGCACTGATCATTCTGGCTGGCTCATTCATCGCACCGGGCACTGTGGCGAGCAGCAGCAAGGGTTGCACGCCGGCCTATGGCGTCGATCCGTGCACGACGGCGTCGATCGGCGCTTCCGGCTGGTAAGCCGGTCAACTGCCTCGGCCTTGAGGCAGACATCTTGAGTTTATTGGCGGGGGCCAGGGGCCGCATGCGTCTCGCAAGAGACGCATGCGGCTTATGTTTTTCCGGGCTCAACCTACCCCAGCAGCCAGAGGCCCATCAGGCCTGCGGTGCCGACAACAATGCGCCAGATCGCGAAAGGCGTGAAGCCGCGCTGCGAGACGAAATCGAGCAGCGAGCGGACGACGAAGATGCCCGCGACAAAGGCGGCGATGAAGCCGACGGCGATCAAGCTGATGTCGTCGAAGGAGAGCGCGTCGCGGTTCTTGTAGAGATCGAGGGTGAAGGCGCCGACCATGGTCGGCATGGCGAGGAAGAAGGAAAACTCGGCAGCCGATCGCTTGTCGGTTCCCATCAGAAGCGCGCCGGCGATCGTGGCTCCTGAGCGTGACGTCCCCGGGATCATGGCAAGGCACTGGAAGAGGCCGATCTTCAGCGCCAGCGACGGGGGGTAATCGAAGACGTCGGTGTAGCGCGGCTTCAAGGGGAGCTGATCGATCACATAGAGGATCACGCCGCCGACGATCAGCACGACGCAGATCAGCATCGGCGTCTCGAACAGCACCGTCTTGATGAAGTCATGCGCCGCGGCGCCGATCAAGGCCGCCGGCAGGAAGGCGACGAGCACCGAGAGAACGAAGCGCCGCGCCTTGACGCTCGTCGGGAGCGCCAGCGCGATCGACAGCAGCTTCTGGAAATAGACGAGCAGAATGGCAAGGATGGCGCCGAGCTGGATGAGCACGGCGAAGGTGTTTCCGGGCGACTTGAAGCCGAGAAAGTGACCGGCGAGAAGGACATGCGCCGTCGACGAGACGGGAATGAACTCCGTCAACCCTTCGATGAGCCCGAGCACGAGCGCGCTGATGATCGATTGATCGGCCATATATGAACGTTTCCTGATATTCTGGGATTTGGGAGGAGAAAGTCGATTCTCTTGTGTTTGCCACCGCAACTACCTATAGCTCGTTGTATGAAGCCGTGGCCAGTTGCATATGCCGCGATGCCCACTGCATGTTTCCTTCAATCGAGCCGATTTAAGGAAACATGCAGCGATTCAAAGTGCTACAGCGTCCTTTGTGCGTCTGAAAAGACGCACGGCGCTGCAGATCCCCGAAAACAACTGCAATCTGATCATCGATGCCGACACTGTATCACCACCCCATGTCCTCCGCCTCGCGGTTCGTACGCCTTATTCTCTCAGAATATGGCTATCAGACGGAATTGAGCGAAGAACAGCCCTGGGAGAACCGGCGCGACTTCCTGGCGCTCAACCCGGCCGGCACCCTGCCGGTCTATGTGGACGACAGCATGCGGGCGCTCTGCGGCGCGACGATCATCTCGGAATATCTCGACGAGACCAGCGGCATCATGAAGCGCGATCGCCGGCTTTTGGCGGAGGATCCGTTTCAGCGCGCCGAAATCCGCCGGCTCAGCGAATGGTTCCTGCAGAAGATGGAGGCCGACGTGACCCGGCCGCTGGTGCGCGAGCGCATCTACAAGCTGCAGATGACGCCCGACCAGGGCGGCGGCGCGCCGGACTCGAAGATTCTCCGGACCTCGCGTAGCAATATCCGCCAGCATATGAAGTATCTCTCCTGGTTGGCCGGTTCGCGCCCGTGGCTTGCCGGCGACCGGATTTCCTACGCCGATCTCGCGGCGGCCGCGGCGGTCTCCGTCCTCGACTATCTCGGCGAAATCGACTGGTCCGACGCGCCAACCGCCAAGGAATGGTACCAGCGGCTCAAATCCCGGCCGTCCTTCCGCCCGCTGCTCGCCGAGCGGGTGCGCGGCGTTACCCCCGTTTCCCATTATGCGGACCTCGATTTCTAAGGACACGATGGTGCCCGGCGACGCTGCAAAGGCGGAGAACCAGGGCAGGAAACGCCGGACGCTCACCGCCTTCCTGAAGGAGGAAGCCGCGGCCAAGGGTTTCGAGCTCTGTCGGATCACCCGGCCGGATGCCATACCGCAGGCGCCGGCGCGGCTCCGGCAATTCCTGGCCGCCGGCTGCCACGGCACGATGGAGTGGCTGTCCGAGACGGCGGAGCGGCGTGCCGATCCGCGCGTGCTGTGGGGCGAGGTCCGCTCGATCGTCCTCTTCGGGATGAACTACGGCCCCGACACCGATCCGCTGGAGATCCTCGCCAAGCGCGATCGCGGCGCGATCTCCGTCTATGCGCAGAACCGCGACTATCACGACGTCGTCAAGGGGCGGTTGAAGGAGATCGCCACGCGCTTTGCGGCACGCGCCGGCGAGGATGTGAAGGTCTTCGTCGACACCGCGCCGGTCATGGAGAAGCCACTGGCGGAAAAGGCCGGACTCGGCTGGCAGGGCAAGCACACCAATCTCGTCAGCCGCGAATTCGGCTCCTGGCTGTTTCTCGGCAGCCTGTTCACGACCGCCGATCTCGACATCGATGATCTTGAGCGCGACCATTGCGGCTCCTGCCGGGCCTGCCTCGACGCCTGTCCGACCCGGGCCTTCCCGGCGCCCTACCAGATCGATGCACGGCGCTGCATCTCCTATCTGACGATCGAGCACAAGGGGCCGATCGACTCCGAATTGCGGCCGCTGATCGGCAACCGCATCTATGGCTGCGACGATTGCCTGGCCGTCTGTCCATGGAACAAGTTCGCCCGCTCGGCCTCGGAGATGAAGCTCAAAGCCAGGGAGGACCTTAGGGAACCGGAGCTCACCGCCCTGCTGACGCTCGACGATGCCGCCTTCCGCAGCCTGTTTTCCGGCTCCCCGGTGAAACGCATCGGCCGCGACCGCTTCGTCAGAAATGTCTTGATCGCCGCCGGCAATTCCGGTGAAGAGAGGTTGGTGCCCGCCTGCAAGGCATTGGCGCGTGATGCCTCCCCGACGGTCCGGGCGATGGCCGTCTGGGCGCTTTCCCGGCTGATGGCAGCTGACGAGCTCGCCGCCTTTGCCATGGAGTGCGGGCAGGAAACGGATGACGAGGTGCTTTCGGAATGGCAAATGGCGGGAGTGAGCCGATGCATGTCCTGATACTTGGTGCCGGCTATTCCGGCACGGCGATCGCCAAGGCGCTGGCGCCAGCCGCACAGTCGGTCGCGGGAACGACCCGCTCGCCGGACAAGCTGACGGCGCTCCAGGCGGCCGGCATCGAGCCGCTGCTGTTCGACGGCGGCGACATTTCCCCGGGGCTCGCCGAGGCGATGGGCAAGACGACCCACCTCATCCAATCGATCGCGCCGGGACGCGAAGGCGACCCGATGTTCCGCTCGGCCACGCCGCCACTCGACGACCTCATGCCGCGACTCCGTTGGGTCGGCTATCTCTCGACCGTCGGCGTCTATGGCGACCATGGCGGCGGCTGGGTCAGCGAGGAAACGCCGATAAAGCCGGTTTCGCAGCGCTCGAAGGAACGGGTCGAGGCGGAAAACGCCTGGTTGGACTATGGCGCTAGGCGAGGCATTCCCGTCGCCGTGCTTCGGCTTGCCGGCATCTACGGACCGGGCCGCAACGCCTTCCGCAATCTCGCCGAAGGCACGGCGCGCCGCGTCGTCAAGGCGAACCAGGTCTTCAATCGCATCCGCGTCGAGGATATCGGCGCGGCGGCCGCGTTCCTTGCCGGACGCGGCATGGGCGGGATCTTCAACGTCACCGACGACGAGCCGGGACCACCGCAGGAAGTGGTGGCCCAAGCCGCCCGGCTGATGGGCGTCGAGCCGCCGCCGGAGATTCCCTTTGAGAGCGCGGAGATGTCGCCGATGGCGCGCTCCTTCTATGGTGAGAACAAACGCGTTTCCAATGCGCGTCTGCGCGCGACCGGCTTCGACTTCGCCTATCCGAATTATCGCGTTTCGCTTGCACAGCTATGGGCAAGCGGGACCTGGCGTGGATAGTAAATCCACCTCTACGATACTTCGATCAGAATATCTCCCACCGCCGAAAGCATGTTGTGAGATCATCCGAAAGTAATAGATTCGGACGACTCACCTTGACTGCCTCATACTGCCATATTTCAACCTATACTTCGCCACGGTCCGCAACCTAAGAGATAGCTGCGTATTTTGATGAGGGAAATTCGTCGAAATTCACGCGAATCGAAATTTTAAATGATTTTTTACGTCGGCCGGACAGTTGCCTGGAACCAAAACCCGCAAAAAACGTTTAGGCGCTGATTCAAAAGAACTTCTTGGGTCATTCTAAAGCAATTAAAACGGCTCTCCGTTTTAAAATCATAGCATTTTTCAATAAATCCTAATCAACGGTTAACGGTTGAAGCACGTTTTTGCCATGTTTCGCCCTAATTAGCTCGAACTGCAAGGGAACTAGTCGAACATTCAATCCGAAGGGGTCGCCGCTTGAAGCCCGCGAAAATCAAGACTGCTGCCGCTGCAGCGCTATTCGCCGCCGGGATGGGTCTCGTCTCGGCATCCGACAGCCAGGCAAAGGGAACGGGTTGCGGTGGCGCCTCCTGGTATGCCCTAACCTCGAAAACCGCTTCCGGCGAACGGATGAACGCCGCGCGCCTGACGGCCGCGCATCGAAGCCTGAAATTCGGCACCAAGGTCCAGGTCACCAACAAGCGAAACGGCAAGTCCGTCGTCGTGCGGATCAATGACCGTGGTCCCTTCATTCGCGGCCGGGTCATCGATCTTTCCAAGGCGGCCGCCTCGCAGATCGGCATGATCCGCTCGGGCACTGCCAGCATCTGTTACCAGGTCGTCAACTCCTGACCACTCACCGTCGGCTTGAGATCGGACGGTCTGTTCCGCGGGGCGATCGCACCCGCACATAATGCGACCGCTCACTTGCTCTTCGGTGCCATCGCCGCTACCACGGCGAAAAAGGAGTTGATCGAAGATGCGATTGGGCGGACGGCTCGCTGGAGCCATAGACGTTCTTGACGATATCGAGAAGCGCAAGCGCCCGGTCGCTGACGCGCTCAAGGATTGGGGCCTCTCGCATCGTTTTGCCGGATCGGGCGACCGCGCCGCCATCGGCAACATCGTCTATGACGCACTACGGATGAAGCTGTCCCATGCCTATCTGATGGATAGCGACAGCCCGGCCGCCCTTGGCCACGCGGTCATGTACCGCCAATGGGGCTTCACGCCCGATAGGCTCGCGGCGGAACTCTCCGACGACAAGTTCGCTCCGCAGGCACCCTCGGCAGAGATGATGAAGGCGTTCCGCGAGCGCCATATCGAACACGCGCCGCTCCATGTGCAAGGCGATATCCCTGAGTGGACGCAAGCCTCTTTCGAGGAAAACTTCTCCGACGACTGGCTCGACGAAGCCAGGGCGCTCGCCGGCCGGCCGACGCTCGACCTTCGCGTCAACACGCTGAAGGCAAGCCGCGACAAGGTCCTGAAGGCATTGGAGCGCAGCGGCGCCGAACCGGCGGCGATTGCCCGCCAGGGCATCCGCATCCCCGCCGGCGAAGGCGCCGCGCGCCTGCCGCACGTCACCGCCGAAATCTCGTTCCAGAAGGGCTGGTTCGAGGTTCAGGACGAGGGCTCGCAGATCGTCGCCGACCTGGTCGTTCCGCGCGAGGGTGAGCAGGTGCTCGACTACTGCGCCGGCGGCGGCGGCAAGACGCTCGCCATCTCGGCCGCGATGAACAACAAGGGCCAGGTGCACGCCTATGACACCGATCGCAAACGGCTGGCGCCGATCATCGAGCGGCTGAAGCGCGCCGGTACCCGCAATGTGCAGGTGCATGAGTCGGCGGATTCACTTGCGGCGCTCGCTGGCCGCTGCGACCGGGTGCTCGTCGACGCGCCATGCACGGGCACCGGAACCTGGCGGCGCCGGCCAGACACCAAGTGGCGTCTGACGCAGAAGAACCTCGAGGAGCGACTGGCCCAGCAGGAGGAGGCGCTTGCCGGCGCCGCCCAGTTCGTCCGTCCCGGCGGTCACCTGATCTATGTGACCTGCTCGGTGCTTCCGGAAGAAAACGAAGCGCAGGTCTACGGCTTCTGCGAGGACAATCCGGAGTTCGAGATCCTCTCGGCCGCCGAAACATGGGCAAGCCTGTTCGGCACCGACAAGCCGCAGCCCTGGTCGGCCGACATGAAGACCGTCACCCTGACGCCCGCCTCGACCGGAACCGACGGCTTTTTCTTCTGCCTGATGGGTAGGAAAGACTAGCATTGATTTCCTCCGCCAGGGGAAGTCGCAAATTTGAAAATGTTCTAAACTATACACTTTGACACAAGTTTGCTTTTGGTTCATGACATTGGCGCCTTATTGGCCCCGAGCCGCTTTGCTCGACCGGCCTTTAAGAAGCCAAGGAGAGGGTCATGACCAAGAATTTCATCCGCGCCGCCGCGCTGGCACTCATGACGGCCACGTCCGTGCTGGCCCTGCAGCCGGCCAGCGCCGCGACCGACGCAGCGGCCGTCGTCAAACATTATGCGGCGATCGCGTACGCCAAATATGAGGACGCGCTGACCACCGCCGAAGCGCTCGACAAGGCCGTCGATGCGTTGATCGCCAGCCCCAGCGAAGAGACTCTGAAGGCGGCGCGCGAGGCCTGGCTCAAGGCGCGCAACCCCTACCAGGAGACCGAGGTCTACCGCTTCGGCAATGCGATCGTCGACGAATGGGAAGGCAAGGTGAATGCCTGGCCGCTCGATGAAGGCCTGATCGACTATGTCGATCCGAGCTACGGCACCGAGAGCGACGAGAACGCGCTGTTCACCGCCAATGTCGTCGCCAACAGGACGATCAAGATCGACGGCAAGGACGCCGACACGACGAACATCACGCCGGAATTCCTGGCCGGCACGCTGCAGGAAGCAGGCGGCATCGAGGCGAATGTCGCGACCGGCTACCACGCCATCGAATTCCTGCTCTGGGGCCAGGATCTGAACGGCACCGGCCCGGGGGCCGGCAAGCGCGCCTTTACCGATTTCGACACCAAGGCCTGCACCAACGGCAATTGCGATCGTCGCGCCGCCTACCTGAAGGCGGCGACCGACCTGCTCGTCTCCGACCTCAAGGAAATGGTCGCCAACTGGGCTCCGGAAGGTGCCGCGGCCAAGGCGGTGGAAGCCGACCCCAAGGCTGGCCTCGCGGCAATCCTCACCGGCATGGGCTCGCTCTCCTATGGGGAACTTGCCGGCGAGCGCATGAAGCTCGGCCTGCTGCTGCACGATCCGGAAGAGGAGCATGATTGCTTCTCGGACAACACACACAATTCGCATCTGCATGACGCGATCGGCATCCAGTCCGCCTATACGGGCGAATACACCCGGATCGACGGCACGAAGCTCACCGGCCCGTCGCTTTCCGAGCTCGTCGCCGCGAAGGACGCCGCGCTCGACAAGGAGATGACGACCAATCTCGCGACAACGGTCGAGAAGATGCAGGCGATGGCCAAGCGCGCCGAGACGGGCGAGGCCTATGACCAGATGATCGGCGAAAACAATACGGAAGGTAATGCGACCGTCCAGGCCGCCATCGACGGGCTGATTGCCCAGGCCAAGACCGTCGAACGGGTCATCGCCGCGCTCGACCTCGGCACGATCGAGCTTGAAGGTTCGGACAGCCTGGATAATCCTAACGCGGTTTTCCAATGAGCTGAAAAGGCGGGCCGCCCCGACGAGGTGTGGCCCGGCTCTTGCCCGATGAAAATCCTGACTGCCCGCTTCCTCGCGTTGCCGCTCGCCGCGCTTATCGGCGCTGCCGCCGCGGCTTGGGCTACAGGCGATGGTCTCGGCCCTGCCGTCGGGGTGAAGGGTGATACCCCCCTCTGCCCTGCCGGGCATCTCCCCCACAAGGAGGGAGATTGGTCAGAGGCAAAGCCCTGCCCCATCAGCGCACAAATATCGAACCCGTCGAACTCAACAGTAAACGCGCAGCCGAATTCGTTGAGCGGGACGTCACGGCTTGCCGATCTCCCCCCTTGCGGGGGAGATGCCCGGCAGGGCAGAGGGGGGTGCCTGCCTGCACGCGACGACCTTTCCGAGCATGATCTCGAGCGCGTCGAAACCGTCACCCGGCCTACATCCGATTTTTCCAAAGCCGAACAGTTCGAGGCGATGTCGGCGGGCGCCACGACGACGATTGCGCCGATCGAGAGGAAGGTCTTCCAGCAATTCTCCGCCAATCTGCCCTTCAAGGAAGAGCAGAATTTCAAGCTCGGCAAGGCGCTGTTCGAAAAGCTCTGGGTCTCGGCCCCCTCCTCGACGCAGGCTTCTGACGGACTCGGACCTCTTTACAACGCGCGCGCCTGCGAAAGCTGCCATCCGCGCGACGGCCGGGGCCGCCCGCCGGAGGGAGCGGATGCGACGTCGACGGTCTACCGTCTCGCCCGTCCGCCGCGCGACGAAGCCGAACGGCGCATGATCGCGGCTCACCGGGCGCTCAATTTCCCGGATCCCGTCTATGGCGCACAGCTGCAGGACAGCGCCGTGCCGGGGCTTGCTGCCGAAGGCCGTCTCAAGGTCAGCTACCGCGAAGAAGCTGTGCCGCTTGCGGATGGCGAGATCGTCCATCTCCGCAAGCCGCATTACGCAATCACCGATCTCGGCTATGGCCCGATGGACCCGATGACGTCCGTGTCGCCGCGCGTCGCGCCGCCGATGATCGGGCTCGGCCTCATCGAGATGATCCACGAGGCAGACCTCCTTGTGAAAGCCGACCCGGACGACCGGGACGGTGACAAAATCAGCGGACGGCCGGCACTCGTCCGGGATCGGGATAGTGGCGCGATCGCGCTCGGCCGCTTCGGCTGGAAAGCCCAGAACCCGACCATTCGCCAACAGGCCGCAGACGCCTTTGCGGTCGACATCGGCATTTCAACGCCGGCCTTCGACAGCGGCCATGGCGACTGCACCGGGGCGCAAGACGTTTGCCTGGAGCTTCCGACCGGCGTGCAGGCGCGGCTCGGACCGGTCGAGGCGCCCGACCCGGTGCTCGGCCTCGTCACCTTCTATTCCGCCAATCTCGCGGTGCCAGCCCGGCGCAAGGCGAGCTTTCCGCAAACGCTGCAGGGCAAACAGCTCTTCTATGAAGCGGGTTGCCCGGCCTGCCACACGCCGAAATACGTCACCCGGCGCGATGCGCCGCACAAGGAGCTGGCATTCCAGTTAATCTGGCCCTATTCCGACTTCCTGCTGCACGACATGGGTGACGGGCTCGCCGACGGACAGCAGGTCGGAATTGCCAGCGGTCGCGAATGGCGGACACCGCCGCTGTGGGGGCTGGGCTTGACGAAGACGGTCAGCGGTCACACGTTCCTGCTCCACGACGGGCGTGCCCGCAATTTCACCGAGGCCATCCTCTGGCACGGCGGCGAGGCAGAAAATGCCCGCACTGCCTTCGCCGCCATGTCGAAGGACGACCGACACGCCCTGCTTTCCTTTCTGGAGTCGCTCTGATGCGCCTGAGCCTTCCTCTGACCCTCGGCTTGCTGTTTCTTGCAGCCGTCGCGCCCGCGGCGGCCCAGGAGGGCAATGCGCTTTCGCCGGGCGTCCTCGACGAAGCCGCCCTGCCCGGCGTGATGGCAAAGGCGGTCGATAGTTTCATTATTCCCGGCTATCGCGATCTGTCGCAGGCGACGGCGGAACTTGACGAGAAAAGCGCCGCGCTTTGCGCGACGCCGTCCGCCGAGACGCTGGAGGAAACGCGATCGGCCTTCTCGGATCTCGTGCAGAAATGGTCAGCAATCGAAATCATCCGCCTCGGACCGGCGCTCGAACAGAACAGGTTCGAGCGCTTCCTCTTCTATCCGGATCGCAAGAGCACCGGCCTGAAACAGGTCCAGGCCATTCTCGCCAAGCGCGACGAGAGCGCGACGAAGACAGACAGCCTCAAGACGAAAAGCGTCGCCGTGCAGGGCCTCGGCGCGCTGGAATATGTTCTTTACGGCACGGGAGCCGAGACGCTGACCGGCACGGAAGGTGACTTTCGCTGCCGTTACGGAACGGCGATAGCGCAGAACCTGACGACGATTGCCGGCGAGTTGCTCGCCGCCTGGGAGAAGCCCGATGGCCTCCAGCCCGTCTGGAAGTCGCCGAGCCCTGACAATCCGCTCTTCCGCGACAACAAGGAAGCGGCAACCGAACTGCTCGGCGTTCTCGTGCACAGCGTCGAGATGATCAAGGACCAGCGGCTGCGCCCCTTCTATGGCGGGGCGATCGACGGCAAGACGGACGAGGGCCGCCCCAAGCTCGCCATCTACTGGCGATCGGGCAATACGATGAGGTCGATTGCCGGCAACCTCCGCGGCCTGCAGACGCTCTTCAACGTTGCCGGCATGGAGAACCTGCTTCCCGCCGACAGCCGCTCGATCGCCGGTTCGGTGAATTTTCTCTTCAAGACGTTGATCGGCACGGCCGAGCGTGTTGAAGGCCCCATCGACGCAGCGCTCGCAGACAAGAAGCAGCGTTCCCGGCTCGACTTCATCGCTCTCAACGCCGCCGACCTCCTCGACCGGCTGAATCGCGACTTCGGCGGCGCGATCGGGCTCGGGGCCGGGTTTTCCTTCGCGGACGGCGATTGACACTACAGCGCCGTGCGTCCTTTCAGACGCACAAAGGACGCTGTAGCACTTGGAATTACTGCATGTTTTGCCCTTAAATCGGCTACGATTTAAGGAACATACAGTAGCGTGAAAAAGCCTCAGGTTGACAAGCCGCGAATATGGGAGCAAAGCGCATTCGATGCCCATCTCGCGGGCATGCTTCACCCACGAAGGACCAACCCAAGATGAACCCCGACAGTCGAAGTCGAGTCTTCATTGCGGCCGCACGGACCTGATTGATCAGGGCTCCAGGCGGTCCGATGACCTCGCCCATGGAGCCCAGAATGCTGCGCATCTACACAAGCCAGAACGGCCACCTCGTGTTTGTCGATCGTGTCAGCGGTCCTGTCTTTCAGGAGCCGGTGACCTGGTTCGACCTCTTCAATCCATCCGCCGATGAGACGCGTTTTGTCGAGGAGCATCTCGGCATCGCCATTCCGACCCGCGACGAGATGCAGGAAATCGAGTTGTCCGACCGGCTGTACCAGGAGGACGGCGCGGAGTTCATGACCATGACCGCGACCGCCAAGCTCGACAGCGACTATCCCGCCAAGGTGCCGGTGACCTTCGTCCTGAAGGGCGCCACGCTCGTCACGGTCCGCCACGCCGACCCGAAGCCGTTCCAGCTCTATGCAACGCGCATTCAGAAGCCGAACGGCGCCGTCTGCGAGACGGGTGAACTAGTCATGCTGGGTTTGATCGAGGCAATGATCGACCGGATCGCCGACGCGCTGGAACGTGCCGGCAACGAGGTCGACGCGATCTCGCGCGAGATCTTCCGCAAGTCGCATGCCAGCGCCACCAAGAAGACGCGCGACCTGCAGTCGCTGATCGAGCAGATCGGTCAGAAGGGCGACCTTCTGACGACCATCCGCGAAAGCCTGGTCAGCATCGGCAGGCTCGTCGCCTATCACGTCGCGGCGGAAGGCAGCACTGCGCGCAAGGCCGCCAAGGAGAGCCGGCAGCGGATCAAGCTGATCCAGCGCGACGCCGCCTCGCTCGGCGACCACGCGCTGTTCCTGTCGAACAAGATCAACTTCCTGCTCGACGCGACGCTCGGCCTGATCAATCTCGAGCAGAACCAGATCATCAAGATCTTCTCGGTCGCCTCCGTCGTGTTCCTGCCGCCGACACTGGTCGCCTCGGTCTATGGCATGAACTTCGACGCGATACCGGAACTGCACTGGAACTTGGGTTATCCCTATGCACTGGTGCTGATGGTCATGTCCGCGCTGTTGCCGTATCTCTATTTCAAGCGCAGGGGCTGGCTGTAGATGACGCAGTCGAGACCCCTCCCCAACCCCTCCCCACAAGGGGCACGGGCTTGCCCGCCGCGGCCCGCCGAGCGCCATCTGCGACATCCGAACTCGCGGATCCGCTCGAAGCGGCCGAATCGGGCGCGGCATTGTAAGTCCCTCCCCCTTGTGGGGAGGGGTTGGAGAGGGGTTGCGCCGCAGGATCGCCTCTCCGCCGAGAGACGTTCACTGTCGTCGACCACGCGAGAAATCGCATGAGCACCAAAAACCTCATCAATCGACGCAGCTTCGTCAAAATGGCCGGCGCTGCCTGGCTGACGACGCTTGGCTCCCGCGGCGCCGTCGCGCTCGAGCGGGCCGACGCCGTCTTCGCCTCGGCCTTCATGGCACCGGATGGCAGCTATGGCGTGGCGACGCTGACGGAGGAGGGAGAGATCGTCGAGCGGACGCTGCTGCCGGCGCGGGCCCACGGCATGGCCTCCTCGCCGGCAACCGGCCGCGCCGTCGCCTTTGCGCGCCGGCCGGGGACCTATGCTATGATCCTGGCGACCGGCGGCACAGCCGAGCCGGTCGTCATCACCGCCGCCGAAGGTCGCCATTTCTTCGGCCATGGCTGCTTCTCCGCCGACGGGCGACTGCTCTACGCCACGGAAAACGATTTCTCCGCCAATCGTGGCATGATCGGCGTCTATGACGGTACGCGCGGCTTTGCCCGCATCGATGAATTCCCGACCTATGGCATCGGCCCACACGATATGACGCTGACCGCCGACGGCCGGACGCTCGCAATCGCCAATGGCGGCATCGAGACCCATCCGGATTTCGGCCGCACCAAGCTCAACCTCGACCACATGGAACCAAGCCTCGTCCTGGTCGATACGGCGACCGGCGCGCTCATCGAGAAACACGGCCTGCCGCCGGAGCTCAAGCAGCTTTCCACCCGCCACGTCGATATCAGCCCCGACGGTAGTATCTGGTTCGCCTGCCAGTACGAGGGCGCACGCGACGATCTGCCGCCGCTGGTCGGGCATTTCAAAAAGGGGGAGGAACTGAGTTTTGTCCCCCTCCCCGAGCGCACGACCGCCGCCCTCGCCAATTATGTCGGCGCCATCGCCATCAACCGCCGCGAGGGACTTGTCGGGCTCACGTCGCCGAAAGGCAATGTCGCCGTGACGCTCGATGCGAAAACGGGTGTGGTCTTGAAGGAGGAACGGGTCTTAGATGCGGCGGGCGTTGCCACCGCGAGACCCGGCTTCGCCGTCTCGTCCTATGATGGCCGGTTCAAGAATCGTCGAAGCCCGGTCGCCTGGGACCAGCACATCGTCCGGCTGGGATAGCGCCAGATCAATAAGAGACCCCTCCCTATAAGTGGGAGGGGCTACGCGGCCGCGGCGACCGCCTGCCCAGATTCCGCAGGGCATTCGTCGAAAGCGTTGAGACCGAGCGGAAATCGGCGCGGCAGGGTTAAGCCCCTCCCACCTGTAGGGAGGGGTTGGGGAGCGGCCTTGTTATGGATCAGGCCGAGGTCTTGCCGACACCGGAAAGCTTGGCCAGGTCATCCCAGCGATAGGCGATCTGCTCGAGGCTCTCGCGGCCGACGCTGACCCGGCCCTCTCCCACCGCCCGCGCGCCGAGCCGCTCGTAGAAGGCCCGGTTCGGATTGCCCTTGAGCACCCAGGCGAAGAGCGACGAGGCCTGCAGCTCCCGGCAGTGGACCGCGACCGTGCGCACCAGCGCCGCACCAATGCCCGCGCCATGGAACTCCGGCAGAAGATAAAGCTCGTAAAGTTCCCGGTCGAAGGCCGGCGGCATGGACCGCGCCCGGCCGTAATTCGCAAAACCCACCACTCGATCTTCCGAGAGATCGACGGCGACCAGGAGGAAGGCGCCCGGGATTCGCATTCGCCGCGCGTGACCGATCGCCTGGTCCTCGACCTTCATTGCATCGAGATAGGCATCGGAAATGATGCCGCGAAAGGTCGCGCGCCAGGTGCTCACCAGGACCGATGCGATCATCATTACGTCATCCGGTAGGGCCGGGCGGATCTCGATGCGCCTGAAGTTCCTCATCCGGATGATATATGGATGCGGCGTGCGTCCCGAAAGCCCGTCGGCACCGGGTTCACGGTCGTGACGTACGGATGATTGCGCTTGTCCTCGGTCGCGACGCATGCAACTGTCGGCGCGACGGGGTCTGCAGGCCCATACTGCAAGGGGCTTTTCAAATTGAGGGACGACAGCGAACCGCACGATTTCCGTGCCCGCATCCGCGAAAGCTTCGACCGCCAGGCCGCCATGCGCACGATCGGCGCGGAACTCACGCGCGTCGAGCAGGGCACGGTGGAAATCGAACTGCCGTTCGATCCCAAGCTAACGCAGCAGCACGGGCTGCTGCATGCCGGGGTGATCTCGGCAGCGCTCGATGCCGCCGGCACCTATGCGGGCTATTCGCTCATCGACCCCGATGCATCGCTGCTGACCATCGAATTCAAGGTCAATCTCCTTTCGCCCGGTCGCGGCGAGCGCTTCCTCTTTCGCGGCGAGGTCACCAAACCGGGCACGACGATCATCGTCTCGGACGGCAAGGCCTATGCCGTCCGATCCGACGGACCGGCGAAGCTCATCGCCTCGATGACCGGAACGATGATGGTGGTGCGCGGCCGCGAGGGGATCGAGGGATGAGTTTCGAGTTGAAGCCGGTGGCCGGCAAGAACATCCTCTACGTGATGGCCGTCGACCCGGAATACGGCCCCTGCCTCAAGCAGCGGATCAGGCCGCTGATGACCGGCGTCGGCCCGGTCGAGGCGGCCGTCCGCCTGACCAGGGCGCTTTGCGAGCTCAAGGCCGCGGGCAGGCTGCCGGATCTTGTCGTCTCGCTCGGCTCCGCCGGTTCCGCGACGCTCGAACAGACCGAAATCTACCAGGCGACCTCGGTCGGCTATCGCGACATGGACGCCTCGCCGCTCGGTTTCGAGAAGGGCGCAACACCATTTCTCGACCTGCCGGCCGTCGTCAAGCTGCCGCATCGGGTCCCGGGCGTGAAGGAGGCGCGGCTTTCGACCGGCGCCGGTATCGTCTCCGGCAAGGCCTATGACGAGATCGACGCCGACATGGTCGAGATGGAGACCTATGCCATCCTGCGCGCTTGCCAAGCCTTCGAGGTACCGCTGATCGGGCTGCGCGGCATATCGGACGGCAAATCGGAGCTGAAGCATGTCGACGACTGGACGGAATATCTGCACATCATTGACGAGAAGCTGGCAGATGCGGTGGACCGGCTGGAAAAGGCGCTCGGCACGGGCCAAATCCGGCTCTGACGGTTCTGCAGGAGGTCCTAAATTGTCGGGGTGCAATGAAATCGTTGCGCCAAAGGCGGCCTTTCATTAAAGGCTCGCCATGATCAAGCTTGCCTGAAGGCCCGCCATGACCCAGACAGCCCATCCCGACACCGTCCTCATCGTCGATTTCGGCAGCCAGGTGACGCAGCTCATCGCCCGGCGCGTGCGCGAGGCCGGCGTCTACTGCGAGATCGTGCCGTTCCAGTCGGCTGAAGAGGGCTTCAGGCGCCTGAGCCCGAAGGCGGTGATCCTGTCCGGCAGCCCGGCATCGACCCTCGAGATCGGCTCGCCGCGCGCGCCGTCGGTGATCTTCGAAAGCGGCCTGCCGGTCTTCGGCATCTGCTACGGCCAGCAGACCATGTGCGCCCAGCTCGGCGGCAAGGTGGAAAGCGGCCATCACCGCGAATTCGGCCGCGCCTTCCTGGAGGTCGAGAAGGATTGCGCCCTCTTCGACGGGGTCTGGTCGCTCGGCTCGCGCCACCAGGTATGGATGTCGCATGGCGACCGGGTGACAGCACTGCCCGAGGGCTTCGAGGTGGTGGCGACCTCTTCCAATGCCCCCTTCGCCTTCATCGCCGACGAGAAGCGCAAATATTACGCCGTGCAGTTCCACCCGGAGGTGGTGCACACGCCGGACGGCGCCAAGCTCATCTCCAACTTCGTCCACAAGATCGCCGGCATCCGCGGCGACTGGACGATGTCGGCCTACCGCGCCAAGGCGGTCGAAGCGATCCGCCAGCAGGTCGGCGACAAGAAGGTGATCTGCGCGCTCTCGGGCGGCGTCGATTCCTCGGTTGCGGCGCTCCTCATCCATGAGGCGGTCGGCGACCAGCTCACCTGCATCCTCGTCGACCACGGCCTGATGCGCAAGGACGAGGCGGCGAACGTCGTCGCCATGTTCCAGGAGCATTACAATCTCCACCTGCTCCACATCGACGCATCCGATCGCTTCATCGGCGAGCTTACGGGCGTCAGCGATCCGGAGACCAAGCGCAAGATCATCGGCCGGCTGTTCATCGAGGTCTTCGAGGAAGAGGCGAAGAAGCTCGGCGGCGCCGATTTCCTCGCCCAGGGCACGCTTTATCCGGACGTCATCGAAAGCGTTTCCTTCACCGGCGGCCCGTCGGTGACGATCAAGTCGCATCACAATGTCGGCGGCCTGCCGGAGCGCATGAACATGCAGCTCGTCGAGCCGCTGCGCGAACTCTTCAAGGACGAAGTGCGCGTGCTCGGCCGCGAGCTCGGCCTGCCGGACAGCTTCATCGGCCGCCACCCCTTCCCCGGCCCCGGTCTTGCCATCCGCTGCCCGGGCGGCATCAGCCGCGAGAAGCTCGAAATCCTGCGCGAGGCGGATGCCATCTATCTCGACGAGATCCGCAAGGCAGGCCTCTACGACGCCATCTGGCAGGCCTTCGCCGTGCTGCTGCCGGTGCAGACGGTCGGCGTCATGGGCGACGGGCGCACCTACGAATTCGTCTGTGCGCTGCGCGCCGTCACCTCGGTCGACGGCATGACCGCCGACTTCTACCACTACGACATGGAATTCCTGGGCCGCGCGGCGACCCGCATCATCAACGAGGTGCGCGGCATCAACCGCGTCGTCTACGATGTGACCTCGAAGCCGCCGGGCACGATCGAGTGGGAGTGAGCGCTGAGCTCGGGAAACAATTCCTCATCACCCCTACATCGGGTGTTTCATGACGGATGTCGCCTGAGCCGCGCCTTTCGTTAATGCTCGTCTCTGGACACGTTTTGCCCCTATGCTTTGAACGGGCCGCAATCACCCACTTACGAGGTTTCCATGTCTCCCCAGGAAAAGCGCTTGCGCATCGTCCGCCAGGTTGTGATTTTCGGCGCCGTCATGGTCGCGTTTCTGATCTACGTGACTTACCGGCTCAAAACCGGCGACTTCGGTTAGCGCCGCCGAACTGGCCGATATCGATTTGCAAAGCGTCTCGTGCAGAGGCAGAAACGACGTGGAAATTTCCGAGATCATCATCGCCGGCGATACGCCCGGCCTCGAATGGCGGCTGCCGGTGTTCCGGTTTACCGGGACTAGACCTGAGGCACCGCGGACCTATATCCAGGCCGCCCTCCACGCCAACGAGCTGCCCGGCACGGCACTGCTTCACTTTCTCCTAGAGCGACTGCGCCAGGCCGAGAGCGAAGGCGCGATCCTCGGCGATATCACCGTCGTCCCGCAGGCGAACCCGATCGGATCGGCGCAGGCGCATTTCGGCGAGCTGCAGGGCCGCTTCGATCTCGGCACCCGCACCAACTTCAACCGCGACTTTCGGCTGATCGCACTCGGCGAGCGCGCCGGCCTCGTCGAGGGCCTCGATCGGCATTCGGCCATCGACCGGCTGAAGCGGCATCTCCTTCATATGGCGCTCGGCTGCGACCTGGTGCTCGACCTCCATTGCGACGACGAAGGGCTGCAATACGCCTATATCGACGAGGCCTTCTGGCCGGAGGCCGCGGACCTTGCCGCCGCACTCGACATGCGGGCGGTGTTCCTCTCCGACGGCGAAAGCTCCGCCTTCGAGGAGGCCGTCGCTTATGCCTGGAAACACGAGAGCGGCGGCGAAAAGAAGGTTTTGCTGCCCGGCCGGCTTTCGGCGACCGTGGAGCTGCGCGGCACGCGCGATGTCTATCCTGACCTGGCCCGCAAGGATGCCGAGGGCCTCTATCGTTTTCTCGCCGGACGCGGCGGCGTCGCGGCGAACGACGATCCTCTCCCGACCTTTGGCGGCGTGGTCGCGCCGCTCGACAATATCGAGATGATCCGCGCGCCGGCAGCCGGTGCGATCCTCTTTCACCGGGACCCCGGCGAACGCGTCAAGGCCGGAGACCTGCTCGCGACGATCCTGGCCAGGCCCGGCATCCCGGATGGAGCGGTCGCGGTTCGGGCGCCGCAGGACGGCCTGATCGTCACCCGCGTTTCGACCCGCTTCGCCCGCCGCCGATCGGACCTGATGAAGATCGCCTGCGCCGAGCCGTCGCGGGCATTGCGCAGGCCGGGGACGCTGGAGGCGTGACCCTTGAGTGACCCTTGAGCGCCCCTCATCCCCCCTGCCGGGACCTTCTCCCCCGCAGGCGGGGAGAAGGGGCATGCCGCAACGTCTCAGTCGCTCTCGCTGCATGCCGAAGCGGGAATAAAGTCGCCGCGAGTCTCCTTCGCCCCACTTGCGGGGAGGTGCCGGCAGGCGGATGGGGGGGCATGCGGCGGATACAATTACCGTGACCCGCACGTTGGAATTTCCCAACCGGGGCGAAACGGTCGCTGCTACGGCGTCGAACCACCCTGCAGCTTCGGGCTGTCGAGCAAAATCGTCGAGCGCAGCGTCTTGATCTCGGCGATCTGCTCGAACTCGCTCCAGAGCAGGCGCTTGTAATCCGCCACATCGCGCACCGCGATCTTCAGCAGAAAGTCGAAATCGCCGGCGACCGTATGGCACTCGACCACCTCAGGGATGCGCGATACCAGCTCGATGAACCGCTGTCCGACCTTGGGGGCGGTGCGCTCCAGCGTCACCTCGACAAAGGCGTGGAAGCCGATGCCGAGTGCCTTTGGGTCGACGACGACCGTCTGACGGATGACGCCTGTCGAGTAGAGACGCGCCAGCCGCCGCGACAGCGGCGCCGGCGACAGCCCCACCTTGGCGGCGAGCTCGTTGTTGCTGAGCGATGCGTCATCGATCAGCAACCTGATGATCCGCCGGTCGGTCGCATCCAGTTCGGTTCGTTCGATTTCCATCCCCAGATACCAGCAAATTCGTGCAGTAAATGTACAGCATACCGCAAAAACAGACACCATCACCTACAAAACCAGACAAATCTATCGTCGATTTTGCGCCATGGCTATCTTAAACAGGAATCCGGCAAACGGCTTGCCTTTAGACAAACTCAAGACGACTATCGACCGGTCACCGCTTCAAGGATTTTCCAGCATGTTCGACGCCCTCACCCGCCAACCCGACGATCCGTTGCTGGCCCTGATCGGCCTGTTCAGTAAGGATGAACGCCCCGGCAAGGTGGATCTCGGCGTCGGCGTCTATCGCGACGAAACCGGCCGCACGCCGATCTTCCGCGCCGTCAAGGCGGCGGAAAGGCGGCTGCTTGAGACGCAGGAGACGAAGGCCTATGTGGGCCCCGAGGGAGACCTCGTGTTCCTCGACCACCTGTGGGCCCTCGTCGGCGGCGAGACGGTCGAGCGCAGCCATGTGGCGGGCGTGCAGACGCCCGGCGGCTCCGGCGCATTGCGGCTTGCGGCCGACCTGATCCATCGCATGGGCGGCCGGAAGATCTGGCTCGGCCTGCCGAGCTGGCCAAACCACGCGCCGATCTTCAAGGCAGCGGGGCTGGAAATCGCCACCTACGATTTCTTCGACATTCCGTCGCAGTTGGTGAGCTTCGACAATCTCGTCAGCGCGCTCGAAGGTGCTGCCGCCGGAGACGCCGTGCTCCTGCATGCGAGCTGCCACAACCCGACCGGCGGGGTGCTGTCCGAACCCCAGTGGATGGAGATCGCCGCGCTCGTTGCCGAGCGCGGCCTGCTGCCGCTCGTCGACCTCGCCTATCAGGGTTTTGGCCGCGGCCTCGAGCAGGACGTCGCCGGGCTTAGGCACCTCTTGACCGTCGTTCCGGAAGCGCTCGTCGCGGTTTCCTGCTCGAAATCCTTTGGGCTCTACCGCGAGCGCACCGGCGCGATCTTCGGCGTCACCACCTCGTCCTCCTCCGCCGATACGGTGCGTTCCAATCTCGCCGGCCTTGCCCGCACCAGCTATTCGATGCCGCCGGACCATGGCGCGGCAGTCGTCCGCACGATTCTGGCCGATCCCGAACTTGCCCGCGACTGGGCTGAGGAATTGGAAGGCATGCGGCTGCGCATGACCGGCATCCGCAAAATGCTCGCCGAGGGCCTCAGGGGCCGCTGGCAGAGCTTGGGCGCGATCGCCGGCCAGGAAGGGATGTTCTCGATGCTGCCGCTCGCCGAAGCGGAGGTGATGCGGCTCCGGACCGATCACGGCATCTACATGCCGGGTTCGGGGCGCATCAACATTGCCGGACTGAAGACGGCGGAGGTCGCCGGTGTCATCCAGAAATTCACCAGCCTCTGATCGGATCGCCGGAATGACAGCCGACAGCGAAGCGGTCGACACCACGGTCGAACGCCACAAACACTACGAGGACGTGCTCGCCATCCTGACCGGCACGCTCATCGTCTCCCTGGGGGTGGTGATCTACAGCAAGGCGGTGCTCTTGACCGGCAGCACCGCCGGGTTGGCGCTGCTCCTGCAATATGCGACCGGCACCAGCTTCTGGCTGATGTTCTCGCTCGTCAACCTGCCCTTCTACATCTTGGCGGTGAAGCGCCTTGGCTGGCTCTTCACGCTGCGGACTTTCCTGGCGGTCAGCCTCGTCTCGCTCTTCTCGCGGCTGACGACGCAATGGGTCGAGTTCGCTCGGCTCGACCCGGTCTATGCGGCGGTCGTCGGTGGCGGGCTGATGGGGATGGGACTGCTGGTGCTCTTCCGCCACCGCACGGGCCTCGGCGGCATCAACATCCTGGCGATCTACCTGCAGGAAAAGAGCGGCATCCGCGCCGGCTATTTCCAGCTTGCCGTCGACCTCGCGATCCTGGCCGCCGCCTATTTCGTACTGCCGCCCGCCAACCTGATGCTGTCGGTCCTCGGTGCAACCGTCGTCAACATGATGCTGGCAATCAACCATAGGCCCGGGCGCTATGTCGGCGTGACCTGAGATCGCCGGTTCCGGACTTTTCTCCGCCGCCGCGCGCGCCTATGTGTGATCCCGAATCTGGACGGAAGAGAATAGGCAATGGCGGTCACCATTTACGGCATCAAGAACTGCGACACGATGAAGAAGGCGCGCGGCTGGCTCGACGGCAGCGGCACGGCCTACCGGTTCCACGACTACAAGGCCGAGGGCATCGATCGCGCTCACCTCGAGCGGTGGTGCGCGGAGCTCGGCTGGGAGGCGGTCCTCAATCGCCAGGGCATGACCTTCCGCAATTTGCGGGAGGCGGAGAAGCAGGAGCTGACCGCCGAAAAGGCGATCGCGCTGATGCTCAAGCAGCCGTCGATGATCAAGCGCCCCGTGCTCGAAGCCGATAGCAAGCTGCTCGTCGGCTTCAAGCCCGAACTCTACGAAGCCGAATTCGGCGCTTAAGAGCGATGTCTAGGACGACCCGCGCAACGCAGACGCTCGCAAGGGCCGGCATCTCCTTCACGGTGCACAGCTACGAGTACGATCCGGGCGCCGAGCGCGTCGGCCTGCAGGCGGCCGACGCGCTCGGCGAAGATCCGTCGCGCGTGTTGAAGACGCTGATGGCGGAGGTGGACGGCAAGCCGGTCTGCTGCATCGTGCCCTCTGACCGGGAAGTGAGCATGAAGAAGCTCGCCGCCGCCTTCGGCGGCAAGTCGGCGAACATGATGAAGCCGGCCGACGCCGAGCGGCTGACCGGCTATCACGTCGGCGGCATCAGCCCCTTCGGCCAGAAGAAGCTCGTGCCGACCGCGATCGAGCAAGCCGCACTTGGCGAAGCGCTGGTGTTCATCAATGGCGGCCAGCGCGGGCTGCAGCTGCGGCTTGCGCCTAAGGACGCGCAGGCGGTGCTGAAAGCGATCGGCGCGCCCCTGATTTCCTGACGAGGTCATGACAGTTTTGCAAGCAGCGCCGCGAGCGCCTTGGCCTCTGGCTCACTGAGCTTCGTGCCGACATGCGTCTCGATCGACTGCGAATAGATATCCCACATGCGAGCCCGCATCGCCCTCCCCGCTTCAGTGACGGTGACCCAGCAACCGCGCGCATCCTCGTCATAGGATTCGCGGCGCACCAATCCTTCCTTTTCCAGCCGATCGATCAGACGGGACAGATTGTATTGGGCAAGCAGCGTCCGGGCCTCGATCTCGAACGGGCGTAGCCTGCCTGCTTCGACCTTCACGAGTTCCCAGAGCACGTCGTACCAGGAAAGCGGGGGGAGCCCTGCCGCCTTAAACTCCTTTTCGATGGCCGCAAGAACGCGCTGCTGCGCCCGCATGAGCCCTATCCATGCGTCGGTGGTCGCTGATGTCGGCGCAGCTTTCTCTCTCATACATGCAATTACATCTATCTTGACACGGTTCGCAAGCGGAGATATATGCAATTGCATATAATTCTCTCGCGAGCGGAGGCTCCCATGACCGCGTCACTGACCCTGATCAGCCATCATCTCTGCCCCTATGTGCAGCGGGCCGCCATCGTGCTGACTGAAAAGGGCATTCCCTTCGAGCGCGTCTATATCGACCTCGCCAACAAGCCGGACTGGTTCCTCAAGATCTCGCCGCTCGGCAAAGTGCCGCTGCTGCGCATCGCGCAGGACAAGGGCGAGGCGATCCTCTTCGAAAGCACGGTAATCTGCGAATATCTCGAAGACACTCAGCCGGGCACGAAACTCCATCCGACAGATCCTCTGGTAAGGGCACGGCACCGCGGCTGGATGGAATTCGGCTCCTCCGTCCTTTCCGATCTCTGGGTCTATGAGACCACGCAGGACGGCGAGACGCTCGAAGCCAAGCGCAACGTGCTCAGGACGAAATTCGCGACGGTCGAGGCAGAGCTCGGCGAGGGCCCCTATTTCGCCGGCGCCGATTTCAGCCTTGTCGATGTGGTCTTCGCGCCGATTTTCCGCTATTTCGACCTGTTCGACACGATCGCGGAGCACCGCATCTTCGATGGTCTGCAGCGCGTCGGCGCCTGGCGCAAGGCACTGACCGAGCGGCCGAGTGTCAAGGCGGCAGTCACCGTCGACTACGCCGAGCGACTGTTGGCGTTCCTCGAGAAACATGACGCGGCATTGCTGAAAACGGCACAGATCGCCGCCTGATTGGTGGAATACAGAGCCTTCTGTTTTTGCGGGAAGCGGTCTAAAACGGGCGCACCCGCATAACATCCGAGAAGGAGCTGCCATGAACGCCCCCCTCCAGTCGGCCAGAAATCCCGTCGACCCCGCCAAGCTCGAAAAGCTCGCCGAGGTCGCCATCAAGGTCGGCCTGCAATTGCAGCGCGGCCAGGACCTGGTGATGACAGCACCGATCGCCGCGCTGCCGCTCGTGCGGCTCATCACCAAGCATGCCTACAAGGCCGGCGCCGGGCTGGTGACGACCTTCTATGCCGACGAGGAGGCGACGCTCGCCCGCTACGCCCATGCGCCGGACGAGAGCTTCGACCGGGCCAGCACCTGGCTCTATGAGGGCATGGCAAAGGCCTTCGCTGGCGGCGCGGCCCGTCTTGCGATCGCCGGCGACAACCCGATGCTGCTCGCGTCCGAAGACCCGCAAAAAGTCGCCCGCGCCAACCGAGCCAATTCGATCGCCTACAAACCGGCGCTCGAAAAGATCTCCAATTTCGACATCAACTGGAACATCGTCTCCTATCCGAACCTGTCCTGGGCGAAGCAGATGTTTCCGGACGATCCCGAAGCGATCGCCGTCGAGAAACTGGCAAACGCCATCTTCGCCGCCTCCCGCGTCGACGCCGACGACCCGATCGCCGCCTGGGCGGACCACAATGCCAATCTCCGCCGGCGCTCGGCCTGGCTGAACGAGGAGCGCTTCGCGGCGCTGCATTTCACAGGTCCCGATACCGACCTGACGGTCGGGCTTGCGGACGGCCACGAATGGCACGGCGGCGCTTCGACCGCGAAGAACGGCATCACCTGCAACCCGAACATTCCGACCGAGGAGGTGTTCACGACGCCGCACGCGCTGCGCGTCGAGGGGCATGTGTCGAGCACCAAGCCGCTCTCGCACCAGGGCACGCTGATCGACAATATCCAGGTGCGCTTCGAGGGCGGCCGCATCGTCGAGGCAAAGGCGTCGCGCGGCGAGGAAGTGCTGAAGAAGGTGCTCGACACAGATGACGGCGCCCGCCGGCTCGGCGAAGTGGCGCTGGTGCCGCATTCCTCGCCGATCTCGGCCTCCGGCATCCTTTTCTACAACACGCTCTTCGACGAGAACGCCTCCTGCCACATCGCGCTCGGCCAATGCTATTCGAAGTGCTTCCTCGACGGCGCCAACCTCAGCGAGGAACAGATCCGCGCCCAGGGCGGCAATGCGAGCCTGATCCATATCGACTGGATGATCGGCTCCTGCGAAGTCGACATCGACGGGGTGCGCGCCGATGGCGCCCGCGTGCCAGTAATGCGCCAGGGCGAGTGGGTCTAGCTTCCGCCGGCATTTCCGCCCCTCTTCCGGCCTGCCGGCCACCTTCTCCCCGCAGGCGGGGCGAAGGCGACTCGCGGTACCGTTCCAGTCCCCTCTCCCCGCCGGCGGGGAGAGGGCTAGGGTGAGGCGCATTCCGCCTCAACTCACGAATTTCGGCCGCCGCGCCATCTGCGCCTGCTGACTCAGCCAGACGCTCGCAAAGACGACGACAATGCCGAGCGACTGTACGACAGTCAACTCTTGTCCGAGCACACCCCAGCCGAGCAGGATCGCCACGACCGGGCTCAGGAAGCCGAGCGGGGAGACCTGGGACGGCTCGAGCCGTGACAATCCGCGGAACCACAGGAGATAGGTGAAGGCGGCGCCGATCAGGCCGAGATAGGCGAATCCCAGCAGATTGGATACGGTGAGCGGTGGCAGAGAGGGCTCGAAGAACAATGCCACCGGCACGAGGAGAAGCCCGCCGGCCGCCAATTGCCAGGCGGTGAAGGTCAGCGGCGCGACCGGTGGCGCCCAATGGCGGCTCAGCACCGTCCCGAAGGCCATGGAGACCGCGCCGGCGAGACCGGCCGCGACGCCCAGCGGATCGAGCGCGGCGCCGGGCGTCAGCACCAGTAGCGCCACCCCGCCTATGCCGGCCATGCCGGCGATGACGCTCAGCGCCTTGATCGGCGAACCAAGAACGACACGCGACAGCATCACGACGATCAGCGGCTGGATGGCGCCGACGGTCGCGGCGACGCCGCCCGGAAGGCGGTAGGCCGAGACGAACAGCATCGCCCAGAAGAAGGAGAAATTGAGTGCGCCGAGCAGAAAGCTGCGCGGCCACCAGATGCCCTTCGGCATTTGCCGGACGACGAACAGCAACAGCAGGCCGGCAGGCAGGGCTCTCAGCATGGCCACCGTCAGCGGGTAGCCGGCCGGGAGGAATTCGGTGGTGACCAGATAGGTACTTCCCCAAATCGCCGGGGCTATGGCGGTAAAGGCAAGGTCGAGGTTCTGCTTCATTATCTTTATCTCAAGTAACTTGATATCAAGATAAATGTAGCGCAATTTATCTTGACGTCAAGATACACACTTAGTAGTGCCATGCTGAAGGCGCGGAGAGGCTCCGCTGCCATGCCGTATGGATGGCCATGAAACATAGCGACAAGGACCACGTGGATAGGATCCTGGCACAGTGGCGGCGGGAACGGCCGGAGCTGGACGTTTCCGCCATGGGTCCGCTCGGCCGATTGGCGCGGCTGAGGGCTCATGTCGCCCGCGAGCAGGAAACGGTCTTCACCCAGTACGATCTCTCGTCGGCAAGTTTCGACGTGCTGGCGACGCTCCGCCGCTCCGGCCCGCCCTTTCAACTTTCGCCGGGCGAACTGCTTGCGGCAACAATGGTGACCTCCGGCACCATGACCAACCGCATCGACCAACTCGAAAGAGCGGGCCTCGTCGAGCGGCTGGACAATCCCGAAGACCGCCGCGGCGTGATCATCGCATTGACGCCGGAGGGCTTGCAGCGCATCGATGCCGCAGCGGCCGCACATGTCGCCAACCAGCAGCGCCTGATCGCGGGGCTCGAGCCCGAGGAACGGGAGGCGCTCGACACGCTGCTCAGGAAATTTCTCGCGACATTCGAATGAGCTGATCAGATGCGGCTCAGCAAGGCGCGCACGCGCTTGATATGGCGCTTGCGCTTCGCCTCCGTTGCCCGGTCCATGTCGTGAAGGCTGACCATGCGGAACCGGAGATCCTTGCTGCAGAAGGCGGCGATGCCGCGCTTCAGCAGGCGGCGAACCGGGTTGCCCATATAGAGATGCACGACCCACCAGGGCGAGCCGGTCGTCGTAAGCGCCCAGAACAGCTTTATGTTAGTGAGCCGCGGGATGATGCGTCCGCCCGCCGGATCGTGCTCGAACGCGACACCCGGAGCGAAGACCCGGTCGAAGAAGCCTTTCAGGATCGCCGGAAAATTGAACCACCATTGCGGGACGACGAGCATGAGCCCGTCGGCCGCCTGAAGCCGCTCGATCCAGCCGGCAACTTCGGCGGCATCATATCGCTCGGCAAAATAGCTGGCGCGCTCGGCACCGGTCATTCGCGATTCGAAACCTTCGCGATAGAGATCGAGCAGATCGACGCTGTGACCCCGCCCCTCCAAGGTTTCCTTGGCAGCCTTTGCGACGCTCGCCGCGAAGCTGTCCTCAAGCGGATGGGCGAGCACCAGCAGAATCCGCATCGCCACCCTCTTAGAACAGGCTGCCCTGCTTTGTCGGCACGGCCGTTCGGGCCGTTCGTTTCTTCGGCGCCGCGGGCGAGCCGCCCTCGCCCGCAACCGCCGCAACTCGGCCGTCCGCGAATTCGAGCGACAGCGCCATGCCCTCCGTCACCGCCGCCGCCTGCTTCACCGGTTCGCCCGCTGCATCACGCACCAGGGCAAAGCCGCGCTGCAGGACGTTGCGATAGGACAGCGATTGCAGCACCCGGTCCTGCGCCGCGAGCGCGCCCTTCAGCCGGCGCATATCCGCGGCCATGGCGCCATCGGCGCGCGCGCTCAAGCCCGAGACACGATCCGAGGCGCGGTGGATCTGGCTGACGAGACGCGACGGCAGCGCCCGAAGCGACGCATCGGCGGCGGAAACCCGCGCCTGCCGGCGGTCGAGCTGGCGCTCCACGCAGCGCTCGGCTTTGTTCATTGCCTCAAGAAGATGCCGGCGTTGCTCGCGGATCTTCGTCGTCAGCAGCTCCGGGCGCAGATGGGCCGCGATGCGCTCAAAGCTGCGGCGCTTGTTGGCGGTGTTCATCTGCAGGCCGCGGCCGAGACCGGCGGCCGCCTCGTCGAAGCGTCTCCTTGGCAGGGCCAGCAACTGATCGAGCGACGGCAGCGCCCGGGCGAGCGCTCGTAGCGCGTGGCGGCGGTGATCCATCTGCCGTGTGGCGGCCGCCTGCAGCCGGGCCGAAAGATTGGCGATCTGCGCCTCGATATCGGCCTTCACCGGAACCGCCATCTCGGCCGCGCCGGTCGGCGTCGGCGCCCGCTGGTCGGAGGCGTAGTCGATCAGCGTCCAGTCGGTTTCGTGACCGACGGCCGAGATCAGCGGAATGGCGGAGGCCGCCGCCGCGCGCACCACCGCCTCGTCGTTGAAGCACCAGAGATCCTCGAGGCTGCCGCCACCGCGCGCGACGATCAGCACCTCCGGTCGCGGAATGGCGCCGCCGATCTCGAGCGCGTTGAAGCCGCGGATCGCCGCCTCGATCTCGTCGCACGCCCCATCACCCTGGACGCGCACCGGCCAGACGACGACATGGACGGGAAAGCGATCGGCAATCCGGTGCAGGATGTCGCGGATGACGGCGCCTGTCGGCGAGGTGACGACGCCGATCACCTTCGGCATGAAGGGCAGCTGCCGCTTCCGTGCGGCATCGAACAGGCCCTCTGCCGCGAGCTTGCGCTTGCGCTCCTCGATCATCGCCATCAGCGCGCCGGCACCGGCGGGTTCGAGCGAGTCGATTACAATCTGGTATTTCGACGAGCCGGGAAAGGTCGTGACCCGGCCGGTCGCGATCACTTCCATCCCCTCCTCCGGCCGGAATTTCAGCCGCGCGAAGGTGCCCTTCCAGATCACCGCCTCCATTCGGGCGCGATCGTCCTTCAGCGCGAAATAGGCGTGGCCGGAGGAATGCGGCCCGCGATAGCCGGAAATCTCGCCGCGCACCCGCACATGCTCGAAGGCCTGCTCGAGCGTGCGCTTGATCGAGCCGGACAGTTCCGACACCGAATATTCGGCGACGTTGGATGAAGAATCGGATTCGAAGAACGACGTCATGAGCCCTTTGTAGCCGACCGGGCGCCGAAGATCAGCACTCCGTGGCGCCTTTTTACTGTTTTTCCGGCGAGGTGGCCTTCTCGAAAAAGCGTCGCGTCGCCTCGTCCGCTGGAAAGAAGGATTCGATCAGCACGCCCTCCACCAGTGCATCCTGGGTCGAACCGAAGGTCGACAGCGTCGTGATGAAGCGGAGTTGCGTATCACCGACACGCAGTTCGATCGGCAGCACCGGCAAACGATCCGTAACAGGATAGCTGTCGAGCGCCTTGATGACCGCCGGATCGGCAGTGAGCCGGTCGAGCCGGCGCTGCAGCGGACTGCGCGGCCCCTGCAGCCAGGCCTCCGTCCGAACCCGCTGGACAAGATCGGCGGCTGCAGCCTCCCAATTCACGACGAGGCTACGGACGCTCTCGGCTCCCAGGAAAGCATCGAGGAAATTCTCGCCCGGCCTGAACGGCACGTCGGCCGCCTCGGCAAGCGCTGCAAAGGCCGGATTGGCCAAGAGCACGCTGTACTGGTGATCGAGGACAAGGCCCGGATACGGGTCGTGCCGGTCCAGCATCAAACGGATCGCGTCGGCGATGGCGGCCGGCATGGCGTCGAGGCCGGCGGCCGGGCGCGTCGCCATGCGCGGCCGATAGCCGGCCGCGGAAAAGAGCGAGCCCTGGTCGCGCGCCGGGATATCGAGCACCGAGGCGAGCCGCAGGATCATCCCCTCGGTCGGCCGCGAACGCCCGGTTTCGAGAAAAGAAAGGTGCCGGGTGGAAATGCCCGCCGCGGTCGCCAGGTCAAGCTGACTCATGCGGCGATGGCCGCGCCATTCCTTCAGGTGACTGCCGAATGCCATGAATGTCTTCCTTCGTTGCGCGGCAAGAGTGGCCCGAACGCGGCGTGAAATCCATTACCTCCGAGGTAATTGGTTTGGTGCTCGCAACGGGCCAGCATCGCTCCATCGACAACCGAAGGAGACCGACATGCTCGCCCTTTCCCACCGCTCGCTTCTCAACAAGACGTTCATCGCCGACGGCATCTTCTCGCTCGTCGTCGGCACGATCCTGATCGCCGACGCCGGGCCGCTGGCGGCGCTGGTCGGCCCCGCCCTTTCGCCAACAGCCATCGTCGCGCTGGGCATGGGTCTGCTGCTCTGGGGCGCCTTTCACGTGATCTCGGCGCGAAACGGCGGCCCGACTGCTCTGGCGGCCCGAATCAGCATCGCTGGCGACATTCTCTGGGAGATCGCCAGCCTCGTCATCCTCGCCCTTGCCTACGCGTCGCTGACGGCGACCGGCATCGGGCTGATCATCGTGGCGATGATCGGCGTCGCCGACTTTCTTTTCCTGAAGCTGAGGGGTGCCTTCCAGGCGGGCATGCGGCAGGCCGCTTAGGTCAGAGAAATGCGACGGCCAGCCGTTTTGGCGGGCCGTCTTTGAATCGGCCTCAGACTGCCTCCCAGCCGGCCTTCTCGCTGGCGCGATAGATCGCGTCGATGAACTTCTGATTGAGGCGCGAACTCTCCAGCGTCACCACCTCTTCCGCCTCACCCTTCGCCGCACGCGCGAAGGCTTCCGCCTCGAGCTTGTACTGGCGCGCATCCTGGAAGCGGAAAAGCTGCGACTGGGCGTGGTTCTGGTTGGTGAGTTCCACTTCCTCACGGCCGTAGCGATCCGCATTGAACGGCGATTTCACCTCTATGTAGCCCTGGTCGCCGTGGAAGACCATGACCTGACGGGCGGCGAGCTGCGTGGAGATGTAGAAGCTCAGCTCGAAATCACCGAAGTCGGCGCGCACGCTCGAATAGATGTCGGTGCCGAATTCCGGATCCCGGTCGGTATTGGCCTGGACACGCAGCGGCTCCTTGCCGGTGGTGAAGCGGGTGGTGATCGCCGGGTAGACGCCGATGTCAGGCAGGCCGCCGCCGCCGAGCGCCGGAACGTTGCGCATGTTGCCGGGGTCGCGATTGTAATAGGTGAAGGCACCCTGGACGTGCCGGAGCTTGCCGATCGCTCCGTCGGCAATGAGCGAGCGCACCTTCCGCCAGACGGGGCTGTAGGTGACCATATAGGCCTCAGAAACCAGCACCCTGTTGCGGTCGCGCGCCGCGATCACCGCCTCGATCTCCTCGGCCTTGAGCGCCAGCGGCTTTTCGCAAAGCACGTGCTTGCCGGCATCGGCCGCCTTGATCGCCCACTCGACGTGCTGCGAAGTCGGGAGCGGAATATAGACGGCGTCGATCACGTCGGAGGCAAGCATCTCCTCATAGGAACCGAAGGCATGCGGCACCGAGAAGCGGTCGGCCATCGCCCGTGCCTTCGCCTGGTCGCGGCTGGCGATTGCCGTGACCACGCAATTCTCGGCATCCTGAATGGCGGGCACCACGAGTTCGCGGCCGATCCTGGCCGTCGACAGAATTCCGAAGCGCAACATGGGGCAGTCTCCTTTTCGAGCGGAACGTGAGTGAGGCTCTTGACGAGCCCGCATCCTGATCGATTGCTGTAGGTCAGAGCGGGACGCGGGCGGAAAACGGCTCGCACCTTTAGTGAGGACCGATCGCGGTGCGATTCCAAATCGCGCGATCAGGCGAACCGACACTATCGCCGAGGTACGTGCCTAGCAAGCGGGGCGCGGACCGGAAAATCGGTGACTGCAGGTGTCATTGGGCCGGAAGCTGGCCTATGTTTCCCGGCAATCCTCCCGATCGCAGCTCGTTTTAATCCAACCACACGGAGCGAAACCATGGAAATGCGCAGACTTGGCCGTACGGGTCTTTCCATTGCCCCCCTCGTCTTCGGCGGCAACGTTTTCGGCTGGACGGCGGACGAGAAAACCTCCTTCGCCCTCCTAGATGCCTTTTTCGATGGAGGCTTCAATGCCGTCGATACGGCGGACGTCTATTCCTCCTGGGTACCCGGAAACCGGGGCGGCGAATCCGAGACGATCATCGGCAAGTGGTTGAAGCAGTCCGGACGCCCGCGCGACCGGGCCGTCATCGTCACCAAGGTCGGCTCCGACCTCGGACCCGAACGCAAGGGACTCTCGCGCCGCTGGATCCTGCAGGCGGTCGAAGAGTCGCTGAAGCGCCTGCAGACCGACCATATCGACCTTTACTTGTCGCACTGGCCCGATCCGGAGGTCCCCTATGAGGAGACGCTCGCCGCCTATGACACGCTCCTCGCCCAGGGCAAGGTGCGGGCGATCGGCGCCTCGAACCTCGATGCGGGGCAACTCGGCGACACCCTCGCCGTCGCGAAGGCGAAAAACCTGCCGCGTTATGACGTTCTGCAGCCGGAATACAATCTCTACGACCGCGCCGCCTATGACGGGCCGCTGCGCGACCTCTGCATCGCCGAGGAGATCGGCGTCATCACCTATTTCAGCCTCGCCCGGGGCTTTCTTTCCGGCAAGTACCGCTCGCACCAGGATCTTGAAGGCTCGGCGCGGGGCGGCGGCGTCGAAAAATATCTGGACGGGCGCGGCATGCGCATTCTCGGCGTACTCGACGAGATCGCCGAGGAGACCGGCGCGAAACAGGCGGAGATCGCCCTTGCCTGGATCATCGCCCGCGACGGCATCACCGCGCCGATCGCCAGCGGCACGAATCTCGATCAGCTGGCAAGCCTCCTGAAATCGGCGGAACTCAAGCTCTCGGAAGAGGCGATCCAGCGGCTGAACGATGTGAGCGGATAGCACATCACGCAAGAATGGCCCCTCCCCAACCCCTCCCCACAGGTGGGAGGGGCTTGCACACGTCGCTCCGTTAGATGACATACCTAACCATCCGAACTCGAGAGACCGGTGAGATATGCACTTGGTGGGCGCGGCAGGTTAAGCCCCTCCCACCTGTGGGGAGGGGCTTTCGTTACTATGCCCTTACGAGCGCCGGGAACCCCGGATAAAGATCCCCGTGGCTGCCTTCATGGTTGGCCATGCCGGGCTTCGTCAGGAGGCCGCGCGGCTCGGCAAAGCTGCGGATTCTCCGTTGCGGCCGCTCATGCCATTGGATGTTGAAGGCCCAAAGCTTCGGGAAGAAGCAGAGCGAAGCATAGGGGAGGTGGTCGTGGATCCACCAGGCCAGACTCTGCCAACCGCCCTCGCCGCGCTCCCGGTCCCAGACCCGGGGAATGACAATGCAGGCGGTCGCCCCCATGCAGCCGTCTGCGTCGCGCATGTCCCAGATATGGTCGGCCGCCGTCGCCGCATTGGTCGAGCAGTTGAGCTTGTTCCTGTTGCCGAAGTCGTTGACGGCGCGGTTGCGATAGGCGGAGCGGATGTGAAGCCGCCCGAACGTCGCCTGCAGAGGCTCGATAAGTTCCTCGCAGAGCTTGCGACCCGCCGCGATGGCAAGCTCCGGATCGTCCGGGATGTTCGGGATCCGGTAGAAATCGGCGATCTCCGAATGCAGGAAGTCGCGCAGGAAGAAGTTTTTGGACAGGCGCACGCGGCCGAGATCCTCCAGCGACTTCATCGACCCCGGCTTCCTCATGCTTTCTTCCCTCCGCCTGTTCCTCATGTCCTGCTGATCGAAACGCCGCCATCGACCAGCAATGCGGCGCCGGTGACGAAGCTAGCACCGTCGGAAGCGAGGTAAAGCGCGGCCTCGGCGATTTCCGCCGGTCGCGCCATGCGCTTCAGCGCATGCAGACCTTCGACGAAGCCGCGCGTCTCGGGCGGAGCACCCGGCAGGTTCGCGGCATTGGACGGCGTGTCGGTGCCGCCCGGCAGCAGTGCATTGACCCGCACGCCGCGCGCTCCGAACTCGACCGCCAAGGACTGCACTAGGCCGATCAACCCCGCCTTGCTGGCAGCGTAGGCGGCCATCCCCGGGAAGCCTGCCGTGTGACCGACGAAGCTCGACGTGAAGACAAGCGAGCCGCCGCCACGCGCAATCATGGCCGGAGCCTGGTGCTTGGCGGCGAGAAAGGCGCTGGTCAGGTTGGTGTCGAGCGTTTCGCGCCATCCCTCGACGGAGAGCGAGGAGACCTCGCCCATGGCGCCCAACGCGCCGGCATTGTTGAAGGCGACGTCCAATCCGCCGAAGCGGCAAAGCGCCAGATCGACGAGCGCCTCGTTCAAGCCTTCGTCGCGCAGGTCGCCGGCAAGCATTGCCGCTTCGCCCCCCTCTTGCGCGATCTCCTCCACAAGCTGCTCAAGAGCCTCGGCACGCCTTGCGGCGATCACCACCTTTGCGCCTTCCCGCGCAAAGAGAGAGGCTGCCGCACGGCCTATTCCCGAACTCGCACCCGTCACGATCGCCACCTTTCCTGCAAGTCTCAGCATTTCATCTTCCTCACCATTGTTATCGACGCATGGAAGATTCCAGCTGGCGGCGGTCGCGGCCACCCGATTTCAGCGCAGCGGAAGCGGCCGCGCTCATTGGAGATCGACGGGAGACAAGGGCGTCCACGCATTTTCCCCGAAGAAAGGAACAAATGCCTCTGTCTGATGTTGATTGGGCGTCACAGCCAAGCTCCCCACCGGACAAGGAAGGAATTCGACAATGCCCAAGGAAAAGACAATGGACGATCTGTTCTACGACGCGCTCAAGGACATCTACTATGCCGAGCGCAAGATCCTGAAGGCTCTGCCGAAGATGGCGCGTGCCGCGCAAGCACAGGAGCTCAAGGCAGCCTTCGAAAAGCACCGCGAACAGACGGAAACCCATGTCGAGCGGCTGCAGCAGGTCTTTGAGTTGATCGGCAAGCGCGCGACAGGCAAAACCTGCGAAGCGATCGAAGGTATCATTGCAGAGGGCGAGGAAATCATGGACGAGTTCAAGGGCACGCAGGCACTTGATGCCGGCCTGATCTCCGCCGCGCAATCCGTCGAGCACTACGAGATCGCTCGCTACGGCACCCTGAAGACATGGGCACAGACCATCGGCCTCAAGGATGCGGTCCCGCTTCTCGACGCAACGCTGAAGGAAGAAGTCGTCACCGACCAGGATCTGACGAAGCTTGCGACGGCGAAAGCGAACAGGAAGGCCGCCTGACTTTCGTCCGGCGACCGGCGAAGAAGCCGGTCGCCGGGCAATGAAGTCAATGAACGCTTTGAGGGCCGGGAATCCCCGCTCCCTTGCCGCATTTCCCCTCTGCCACCCAACCGCTGACACACGGTCTCTCGGAGACGGGCTATCGCAATTCCGTTGCGGCACACTAACTATGATATGTCCGCCTCGATGATGGCTGGAGCGGCATCGGAGGCGGGAGTATCGCTCACGCAGAATGCGTCGTGTCTTGGCCGCTTCGGGAATGGAGGAATCAGGCATGTCCGATGAGCAGGCCATCAGCGCGGTCATCCATCTCTATGTCGACGGCATGGCTTTCGCCAATGAGGCGGCGCTGCGCAAAGCCTTTCACCCGAGCGCCTCGATCGTCGGCAACTACGAAGACTCGGTCGAATGGCTCACACGCGATGCCTTCATCGCCGCCGTCTCCAAGGAAGGCTCTGCCCCGCCGGAAACGCAGCCCGTGATGGAGGTGGAACTGATCCATATCACCGGCGATGCGGCGAGCGTGAAGGTCATCGATGAATTCGGCGGCTCGCGCTATACGGACTACCTGTCGCTGCTGAAGGTCGACGGCCGCTGGCTGATCGTCAACAAAGTCTGGCATCGCCACGCTTAACCCGGCAATCCCTTCGGAACAGGTATCATGCCGCAACGGACATCGGGCAAGGTCGTCGCCATCCACCATGTGCAACTCGCCATGCCGGAAGGCGGCGAAGCGGAGGCGCGCCGCTTCTATGCCGGCCTGCTCGCAATTCCCGAGGTGGCCAAACCGCCCAACCTCGCGGCGCGCGGCGGCTGCTGGTTCGAGGAGGCCGGCCTCAGGATTCATATCGGCATCGAGAAGGATTTCCTGCCCGCACGCAAGGCGCATCCCGCCTTCATGGTCGACGAGCTTTTCGTGCTGATCGCGCGGCTGCAGGCGGCCGGCTTTGACGTCGTAGAAGACGAGCCGCTCGCTGGTTTCGTCCGCCGCTATGTCAGCGATCCCTTCGGCAATAGGATCGAGCTGATGCAGCCGATCGGTTAATGCTCGCGGAACGGTAGGGGCGAGATCACCCTCCCCACAAGGGGCGCCGATGCGGGGAGAGGGACTGTGGGAGCGCCGGGAGTCTCCTTCGCCCCGCCTGCGGGAGAATGTGGCCGGCAGGCCGGATGAGGGGGCTAACTCAGAGCGTCAGGCACGCAGCACGCCGCCCGTGCTCTTGGCGACGTTGGCGACGATGCGCGAGGTCAGCGCCTCGAAATCCTCGTCGGTGAGCGTGCGCTCGACCGGCTGGATCGTCACCTCGATGGCCACCGACTTCTTGCCCTCGCCAAGCGAAGCGCCCTCGAAGACGTCGAAGACGTTGACAGCTGTCACCAACTTGCGGTCGGCGCCGGATGCCGCCCGCGCGATTGCAGCGGCCTCCACCGCCTTGTCGACGACGAAGGCGAAGTCGCGCTTGACCGCCTGGAAGGGCGAGAGCTCGAGCGCCGGCTTGGTCCGCGTCGCCTTCTTCTTCGGCTCCGGCATGGCGTCGACATAGATCTCGAAACCGGCGATCGGGCCGGAGACGTCGAGGGCGTCGAGCGTCTTCGGATGGAATTCGCCGAAGGCGCCGAGCACGATCTTCGGGCCGAGCTTGATCGTGCCGGAACGGCCCGGATGATACCAGGCAGGGCCGCCGGCCTCGAACTGGACATTACCCATCGGCACGCCGCAGGCCTCGAGCACGGCGATCGCATCGGCCTTGGCGTCGAAGACGTCGACCGGCTTGCCGCCGCCCTTGGCGGCATTCGACCAGAGCCGGCCGGCGCCGTTGAGCGACGCGGTGCCACGGCGGACGCCACCGGTGACGCGGCGCTGCGCCTCGGGCGTGTCGCCCTCATAGGTGCCCGAGACCTCGAAGATTGCCACGTCGCCATAGCCCTTGTCGGCATTGCGCTGCGCCGCGGTCAGAAGACCCGGCAGCAACGACGGCCGCATGTCGGACATGTCGGCGGCGATCGGATTGGCGAGCTTCAGCGCCGGCTGACCGCCGCCGAAAAGCTTCGCCTGCTCCTCCGAGATGAACGACCAGGTGACGGCTTCGAGCATGCCGCGGCTTGCAAGCGCACGTCTCGCCTGGCGCGTGCGGATCTGCAGCGTCGTCAGGATCTTGCCGTTGACGGCGTTGTGGCTCGGCAAGGCCGCGGCGACGATATTGTCGACGCCATGGATGCGCATCACTTCCTCGACGAGGTCCGCCTTGCCGTCGACGTCCGGCCGCCAGGAGGGCACGGTGACGCGGAAGCGCTCGCCGGAGCCCTCGACTCCGAAGCCGAGTTTTTGCAGGATCGAAACGCTCTCCTCGGGGGAAACTTCGAGGCCGGTCAGGCGCTTCACTTCCGAGACCGGGAAATCGACGGCCTTGGCCGTGTGGCCCTCATAGCCGACGACATTGAGCTTCGCCGCCGTGCCGCCGCAGAGCTCCAGCACCAGTTCCGTCGCCCGTTCGATGCCCGGCACCATGTATTCCGGATCGACGCCGCGCTCGAAGCGGTAGCGCGCATCGGTAATGATGCCGAGGGTGCGGCCGGTCTTGGCGATGTTCATCGGGTCCCAGAGCGCCGATTCGATCAGCACGTCGGTGGTCGCCTCGTCGCAGCCGGAATACTCGCCGCCCATGACGCCGCCGATCGACTCGACGCTTTCCTCGTCGGCGATCACCACATTGGCCGGCGACAGCGTGTACTCACGCGTATCGAGCGCCAGCACCTTCTCGCCTTCTTTGGCGCGGCGGACCGTCAGATTGCCGGTAACCTTGGCCGCATCGAAGACATGCAGCGGCCGGCCCTGGTCGAAGGTCAGATAATTGGTGATGTCGACGAGCGCGTTGATCGGCCGAAGCCCGATCGCCGTCAGCCGCTGGCGCATCCACGCCGGGCTCGGGCCGTTCTTGACGCCGCGCACCAGACGGAGCGCGAAGCCCGGGCAGAGGTGCCTGTCTTCGCCGAGTTCGAGCCGGACCTTGATCGCTGTGACGCCTTCGACCGGGAAGGACGGCGCGGGACGCGACTTCAAGGTTCCAAGGCCGGAGGCGGCGAGGTCGCGGGCAATGCCGTGGACGCTGGTGCAATCCGGCCGGTTCGGCGTCAGGTTGATCTCGATGACCGGATCGTCGAGGCCCGCATAGGCCGCGTAGCTCGTGCCCAGAGGGGCATCCTCAGGCAGGTCGATGATGCCGGTGTGGTCGTCGGAAATCTCCAATTCCTTTTCCGAGCACATCATGCCGCGGCTTTCGACGCCGCGGATATTGCCGACCGAGAGCGTCATATCGATGCCGGGCACGTAGGTGCCGGGGGCGGCAAAGGCGCCGACGAGGCCGGTGCGCGCATTGGGGGCGCCGCAGACGACCTGCACCGGCTCGCCGGTGCCGGTGTCGACCATCAGAACCTTGAGCTTGTCGGCGTTCGGGTGCTGCTCGGCGGCGATCACCTTGGCGATGACGAAGGGCTTGAAGGCGGCCTTGTCGTCGACGTCTTCGACTTCGAGCCCGATCATCGTCAGGCGCGCGCAGATTTCCTCGAGCGAGGCGTCGGTTTCCAGATGGTCCTTCAGCCAGGAAAGCGTGAACTTCATAATTTCACCTGTGTCCTAAAATTCTTGCGCGAGCGATCAGGCCGAAAGGCCGCCGAAAAGCGTCGGCATGTCGAGCGGGCGGAAGCCGTAATGGGTCATCCAGCGGACATCGGCGTTGAAGAAGTCGCGCAGGTCCGGCATGCCGTATTTCAGCATGGCGATACGGTCGAGGCCCATACCCCAGGCAAAACCCTGATACTCGTCCGGATCGAGGCCGCCGGCGCGCAGCACGTTCGGGTGCACCATGCCGCAGCCGAGGATCTCCATCCAGTCCTTGCCTTCGCCGAACTTGACGATCGGGCCGGAGCGGTCGCACTGGATATCGACCTCGAAGGACGGCTCGGTGAAGGGGAAGAAGGACGGCCGGAAGCGCATCGTCACCTGATCGACCTCGAAGAACGCCTTGCAGAATTCCTCCAGCACCCAGCGCATGTTGGCGACGTTTGCCGCCTTGTCGATCACCAAGCCTTCGACCTGATGGAACATCGGCGAATGGGTGGCGTCGGAATCCTGGCGATAGGTCTTGCCCGGAATGATGATGCGGATCGGCGGCTGTTGCGCCTCCATCGTGCGGATCTGCACCGGCGAGGTGTGCGTGCGCAGCACCTTGCGCTCGCCCTTCTCGTCCGGCTCGAAGAAGAACGTGTCGTGCATCTCGCGGGCCGGGTGACCTTCTGGGAAGTTCAGCGCCGTGAAATTGTAATAGTCCGTCTCGATGTCTGGCCCTTCGGCAATCGAGAAGCCCATGTCGCCGAAGATCGCGGTGATCTCGTCGACGATCTGGCTGATCGGGTGGATGCGGCCGCGCTCGGCCGGCGAGGAGCGAACCGGCAGGCTGATATCGACGGTCTCGCGCGCCAGCCGCTCGGCGATCGCCGCGTCCTTGAGGGCGAGCTTCCGCGCCGAAATCGCCTCGGTGACGACATTCTTCAGCGCATTGATGCGGGAGCCGCGGGTCTGGCGCTCTTCCGGGCTCATCGTGCCGAGCGTCTTCAGAAGCTCCGAGATCGAGCCCTTCTTGCCGAGCGCACCGACGCGCAACGCCTCGATCGCCCCCTCGTCGGCGGCGGCATCGATTTCCGCCAGCAATGTCCGTTCCAATGTTTCCAGTTCGCTCATTCTGTCCTGCCTCGATGCGGGAATGGTTCGGTATATCGGTTCAACACTGCAGCGATGTGATCGCCGGCGATCGAGCCGAACAAGAAAAACCCGCGCCAGCCCTGCCAGCGCGGGTTTCCCAACAATTTCAGAAACGGTCTTGGGAAAACGCTGGCTTAACGGACAGCGCTTTCAAACTCGTTTGCAGTGCCGGCTTCCTTGAGATAGGCGAGCGCCTTCTTGGCGGCTTCGACGAGCGCCGTGAATGCAGCCGTCTCATGGATCGCCATGTCGGAGAGAACCTTGCGGTCGATCTCGATACCAGCCTTGTTCAGGCCGTCGATGAAGCGGCCATAGGTCAGGCCGTGCTCGCGGACGGCAGCGTTGATGCGCTGGATCCAGAGGGCGCGGAAATTGCGCTTGTTAACCTTGCGGTCGCGATAGGCGTACTGCTTGGAACGGTCGACCGCTGCCTTGGCGGCGCGGATCGTGTTCTTGCGGCGGCCGTAGAAACCCTTGGCGGCCTTCAGTGTCTTCTTGTGCTTGGCGTGGGCGGTGACGCCGCGTTTTACACGTGCCATGTCATGATCTCCTTAACGTGTCCAATATGCCTGAAGTCTCAGAGACCGTTCGGCAGGTAGTTCTTGACGACCTTCTTGCCATCAGGCTCGGCGAGAACCATGGTCCCGCGCGCGTCGCGAATGAACTTGTTGGTACGCTTGATCATGCCGTGGCGCTTGCCGGCAGCGGCAGCGCGCACCTTGCCGGTAGCGGTTACCTTGAACCGCTTCTTGGCAGACGACTTCGTCTTCATCTTGGGCATTTTGCTACTCCATTGTTCTTGATATCTGAAACCGGCTGACGAGGCTGGTTTCCAGCGTTAAGAACGGCCACGGCATGCCCTGCCGGACCGTTCGGACCGGGGGCTTGTAGCCGAAGTCCTGCAAAAGCGCAAGCCGCGCGTCGATCCTACGCCCACGACGTCAGACAGGATCGCGCAACGGACGCCGCACGACCCTGACAGGAAAGGTCAGCCGCGCTCTCAGCCCTCCGAGATCAGATTGATCGATGGTCAAGGAGGCGCCGTAGGCGTCGGCGATATCCGCACTGATCGCCAGACCTAGCCCGGCGCCCTCCGGCTCTCGTTCGTCGGTGCTGTCGATCCGCGCGCCGCGTTTGAGGATCGCGTCGCGGTCCTGCTCGGCAATGCCGGGCCCGTCATCCTCGATCACGATGGTAATCGCGTCGTTCACCCGGCGTGCCGAGAAGCGGATGAATGAACGGGCCCATTTGGCGGCATTGTCGAGGAGATTGCCGAGGCACTCGGCGAGGTCGGCCGGGTCGACGTCAAGGGAAAGCGAGCTGTCGATCGAGACCTCCCAGGCGACATCCCGCTCGGCGGTGACGGGACGAAGGACGCTAACGAGCTTGCCACCAAGGCCCATAACCGACGTCGTCGCCATCCGCTCGACGCCCATGCGCGCGGCCTGCAATTGCCGGTCGGCCCGCTGGCGGGCCAGTTCCACCTGTCTGAGCGCCAGCGCGCGGTCCTCCGCCGGAAGTCGATCGGCAAGCTGCGCCAGCACCGTCAGCGGCGTCTTGAGGCCATGGGCGAGATCGCTTGCACGGGCACGCGCGCGCTCGACCGCCACCTCGCGTTCCTTGAGCAGAAGGTTGATTTCGCTGACCAGCGGCTGCACCTCGCTCGGCCCGGAGGTTCCGAAATCCCGTTCGCGGCCGGCGCGCACTGCAGCCGCCCGCTCGCTCAGGCGGCGGAGCGGTACAAGGCCTATGGCATTCTGGAAAAAGGCGGCGGCGGCCAGAACCCCGGCGGTCGCAAGCAGCATCAGCTGCAGCGGCGCCTGGAAATCATTGAGCGCTTCGTCCAGTTCCCGCTGCGGGAATGCCGCTGACGCGACGAAGCGCACCGGCCGGGGTTCTTCGCCGAGCGACAGCGTTTGGCTGTGCACCAGCATCGGACGCCCGTCCGGGCCTTCACTGGTGGTAAAGCCCTCATAGTGTGAGTTGGGCGGCGCGTCGGAATCGATCGACACGTCCCAAAGCGAGCGCGACCGCAAGCTATTGCTGCCGTCGACGGGTGAGATCTGCCAATAGCGGCCGCCGTTCGGCAGGTCGAAGCGCGGATCGGCCGGCTCGCCGGTGAGCATCAGCCTGCCTTCGCGCAAGACGAGTTCGGCGGCGAGCGTGTCGACCGTCGTCATCATCTCGCTGCGGTAGCGGCCGACCACGTGGTCGGTGAACAGCCGCGTCAGGGAAAACCATGCAACGAGCAGAACGAGGCCGATCGCGATCACCGCTCCGACCGCCAGGCGCAGCCGCAGCGAGCGCATCACGCAGGGGCGTCCGGCAGGAGATAGCCGAAGCCGCGCCGCGTCTCGATGGCGCCGCTTTCGGTCTTGCGGCGCAGACGGGCGATCATCGCCTCGACCGCGTTCTTGGCCGAATCGTCGTCGCGTCCCTGGACATGGCTTGCCAGTTCGAGCGAGGTCAGCACTTCGCCCTTGCGTTCGATGAAGTAGGCGACCATGCGGAATTCGAGCGGGCTGAGTTCGAGCGCCTCTCCGTCGAACGTCACCCGGCGGGTCGACTCGTCGAGCGTAAAACGGCCCGCCGATTTGGTGATCTGGAAACGCGGGCCGGCGCGCCGCAGAAGCGCCCTCAGCCGCGCCAGCAGTTCCTCGGCCCGAAACGGCTTGGGAATATAGTCGTCGGCGCCGGCCTCGAAACCGTCGACGCGCTCCATCCAGGATCCGCGGGCGGTCAGGACCACGACGGGCGTTTCCACGCCGTCGTGGCGCCACCGCTTGAGGATCGACAATCCGTCGAGACCGGGCAGACCGAGGTCGAGGATGATGGCGGCATAGCCGCCGTCTTCACCGCGCTCCCAGATGTCGGGACCGTGCGCCAGCGTATCGACCGCGTAGCCTTCGGCCTCGAGCTTGCCGCGGACATGGCCCGCGATATTGGGATCGTCTTCTGCCAGAAGTATGCGCATGTCTGCCTCAGAAATTCACGAATCTGCCGGTGCGCGCATCGATCCCGAGATCGCGGATGACGCCTGTGCCATCGCGCGTCCTCAGCCGGTAGACGTCGCTGCCCATGTATCGTACCAGCTCGACCGCGATGACCATGCCGTAGAGATCGCGATCGACCAGGGCGAGCAGCTTGCTGAGCGGGAGGATCTCTCCCTTGGCGACGGCGTCGCGCGCATCCTCCTGGCTTCTGGTTTCCCGGGTCCTGTCGATCTCCGGGGCCGCCGTGCTGCGGTCGCCTCGGGTGCCGGTATCGCCGGTGCCGCCGGTGTCCGAGGTGTCGCGGCTGTCCTTTCCGTCCTCGGCCAAAGCGGCACCGCTCGCGGACAACGGCACGACACAGGAAGCGACCGACCAGCAAACAAATGCGGCCAGACTCCGGCGCATGAGCGAAGCGGGACGAGGCGGCGCAGCGCGCTCCAGGCAGATATGGTGTCTCATTATCCCCTCAACACAGGTCGCCGCAGCATCCGCCAGAAAAGTGACGGAAACAGGGGTGGAACTTCGATTTTCTTGCTGAAACGGGCGTGCCCCTTGCAGCAGGATGATGCAAGAGGCACGAATTTGATAAGTCTGCGGCGATGGCGTCAGCCACCGCCGCAGTTCAGGGCTCAGCCCGGAATCGGATCAGTTCGCCGTCGGCGTTCCGCCACCGTCTTGTCCACCGCCGGTACCAGTATCCTGTCCGCCACCGGAACCGCTTTCGCCGCCGGTGCCGCCACCTTCGCCGCCGGTGCCGCCGCCTTCGCCGCCGCTGCCGCCACCTTCGCCGCCGCTGCCGCCGCCTTCGCCGCCGCTGCCGCCGCTGCCGCCACCTTCGCCGCCGCTGCCGCCGCCTTCGCCGCCGCTGCCGCCGCCTTCGCCGCCGGTGCCGCCACCTTCGCCGCCAGTGCCGCCGCCTTCGCCGNTTCGCCGCCAGTGCCGCCGCCTTCACCGCCGGTGCCGCCGCCTTCACCGCCGGTGCCGCCGCCAGTGTCTTGTCCACCGCCCGTACCGGTATCCTGTCCACCGCCCGTGCCGGTGTCCTGTCCGCCGCCGGATCCACCTTCGCCACCTGTAGTGGGGCTGCTCGTGTCGAAGCCGCCGTTAGGTCCGGCTTCGAAGCTGCTGGCCGCGCCGGTATCCGCAAGAGCCATCGTCACGGGTCCTCCAACGACGCCGATCAAGCTCACTGTGGAAACGAGCAGCACTTTTTTGAATGCGCTGTGCATATCTATACCCTTCCTTGTTTTGGAACGGGCAGAGACTGGCATCCGACAACTGACAGGCGGCTGAGCGCGGCTGTCAGCATTCTGTCAGGCCCGCCAACGATGCGCCAGAACGCGAAAAGCCGCCTCACGGCGGCTTTTTGCATGGGATTGGTTTCGCGTGCGGTCGACGCTTTCGTGCTTACTTCGGCGCGAGTACCATCATCATCTGGCGGCCTTCGAGCTTCGGCTCGGCTTCGACCTTGGCGATCGCCTGCGTATCGTCCTTGACCTGCAGCAGAAGCTTCATGCCGAGCTCCTGGTGGGCCATTTCGCGGCCGCGGAACTTCAGCGTCACCTTGACCTTGTCGCCCTCTTCGAAGAAGCGGTTCATCGCCTTCATCTTCACCTCGTAATCATGGGTGTCGATGTTCGGGCGCATCTTGATTTCCTTGATCTCGACGATCTTCTGCTTCTTGCGCGCCTCGGCCGCCTTCTTCTGGTTGGCGTATTTCAGCTTACCAAGATCGAGAATCTTGCACACCGGCGGTTCGGAATTCGGTGCGATCTCCACCAGATCAAGACCGGCCTCTTCCGCCATGCGGAGCGCGTGGTCGATCGGCACGTTGCCCATGTTCTGGCCTTCGGCGTCGATGAGCTGAACCCGGGGAACCCGGATTTCCTTGTTTGCGCGCGGGCCTTCCTTGACTGGGGCGTCCGCTTTGAACGGTCTGCGAATGGTCGTACTCTCCTCGAGCTGTTTTCGGTAATAGTGGTCGATCAAACGATCAGCGTCATCTCAAACTAGCGCTTGAAATAGTCACTGACGGCAATGTGTGAATTGCGGCTCCAGAGTCAATAGCATGGCTCGCAAGGAAAATCACCTCTTCGAGGCTCTGGCGAATTTGTTTTTAGCGGGATATCTGGACGAAACGGGTGCTTGCGAGGAATTAAGCGATGCCAGCCATGCCGGCCGAAACCGAAGTCACGCATGTAAAGGTGGGCGCGGAAGCCTCGGCGCGCAATATCGCCATGCGGATTTTCCGCGCCGAGCTCCCCTCGAACCGCCCGGCGCTCGTCTGGCTCGGCGGCTACCGGTCCGACATGACCGGTACGAAGGCGCTCGAAGTCGAACGCCATGCCCATGCCGTCGGAACGGACTGTGTGCGCTTCGACTATTCCGGCCATGGCGCTTCCGGCGGCGACTTCAAGGAAGGCACGATCTCGCGCTGGGTCGAGGAAAGCCTTGCAGTCGTCGATCACGCGGTCGCCGGGCGCATGATCCTGATCGGCTCCTCCATGGGCGCTTGGGTGGCACTGCGCCTCATCGAAGAGCTGCGAGCACGCGGCCACGGCGAACGCATCGCCGGCCTGGTGCTGATCGCCCCTGCCCCCGACTTCACCGCCGAGCTGATCGAGCCCAACCTGTCGCCGGCCGAACGGGCTTCGCTTGCCGAGCGCGGCTATTTCGAGGAGCCGTCGGACTATAGTCCGGAGCCCAATGTCTTCACCCGCGCCCTGATTGAGGACGGGCGGGAAAACCGCGTTCTCAGGGGGCCGATCGCGACCGGCTGCCCGGTGCATATTCTCCAGGGCATGCGCGATCCGGATGTGCCCTATACGCATGCCCTGAAGCTCATGGAGCACATGCCGGCGGACGATGTCGTCATGACCCTCATTCGCGACGGCGACCACCGGTTGTCGCGCGAGGAGGACATCGTCAAACTGAAACAGGCGATCAACGCCGTGCTCGCCAAGGCCTGAGTCGCCCGGCGGACATCCATTAACGCACCGCCCCGTTTTCGAAACATCCCGGAGAGCCCGGGATGCAAGGCTTCCGCTGCCTTATAGTGGATGATCTTAACCATAAAGGTCAATCAGACGAATCGGTAGATTGACTCAACCCCTTCGACAATATTAACTCTTTATTAACGATTAGAGCAGCGCTAGGGGAAGCCTACAAAAGCTGTCATCAACTTGAGATTGCGCGTGCACGCACGCGCTGCAGGGGATTTGTATGGCATTTTGGACCGGGGTAAAGGCAGGCGTCGCGGGATTCTGCGCATTTTTCATTTCGGCAAGCATGGCGGTTCCGGCTCAGTCGGGATCCACTCCCTGGATGCAGACCGGCTCTGCCACCTCGCAGCCGATCGGCCATTTCGAATTCTGTCAGAAGAACAGAAGTGAGTGCGGCGTCCGGTCTCGGGCGGGCGCGCCGCCGCGCGTCACGGCGAGCGGCTGGGCTGTCATCCGCCAGGTGAACGCGGCCGTCAACCGCGAGATCTCGCCGGTCACCGACCAGGAGCTTCTCGGCCGCGACGAGGTCTGGTCTTACCCGAAGGGCCGGGGCGACTGCGAGGACTTCGCGCTTGAAAAGCGCCGGCGCCTGATGCAGCGCGGCTTCGCGGCCGGCAATCTGCTGATGACCGTGGTGCGCAAGCCCGACGGCGAAGGCCATGCGGTTCTGACGGTGCGCACCGCCCAGGGAGATTTCATCCTCGACAATCTCGACAACGGCGTAAAGCTCTGGACCAACACGCCCTATCGCTTCCTGAAGCGCCAGGCTTCGAGCAATAGCGGCCGCTGGGTGACGATCGACAACAGCGCCGAGGTGCTCGTCGGTTCCGTCGGCAACTGAGCCGCCGGATTATCCGATCAAGAAAGGGCCGGTTTCGGCCCTTTTTTCATGGCGCGTCTCTTCCCAATTCCGCTGTGCCGTCGTCGGCACCGGCATCAGGCATTGCCGATGACGATGCCAGCCGCGAGCACCAGGCCGCCGCCGAGCACGACCTGGAAGGCCGCTCTCAAGAAGGTCGTTTCCATGAACCGGTTCTGGATGAAGGCAATGGCCCAGAGCTCGAAGAAGACGATCGCCACCGCGGTCACCGTCGCCGTCCAGAAATGCGGGATTAGATAGGGAAGCGCATGGCCGAGGCCGCCGAGCGCGGTCATCACACCGGAGGCGAGGCCGCGCTTGACCGGTGAGCCGCGGCCGGAAAGCTTGCCGTCGTCATGGGCGGCTTCGGTAAAACCCATGGAGATGCCGGCACCGATCGAGGCCGACAGCCCGACGAGGAAAGTCTGCCAGGTATCCTGGGTTGCAAAGGCGGCGGCGAAGATCGGCGCCAGCGTCGAGACTGAGCCGTCCATCAGCCCCGCGAGGCCGGGCTGCACATAGGTAAGAATGAACTGCCGGTGCGACGTCCGGTCTTCCTCGGCACGCACTTGCGCCGGCGCATGCCTTTCGCCGAGCCGCCTGGCGAGAGACTCATGCGCCTTCTCGGCAATCGCCAGATCCCCCAGCAGCTTGCGCATTGCCGCGTCCTGTGTGCGTGCCGCCGCCTCGAGATAGAAGCGGTGGGCAGCCTCCTCCATGGCTTCCGCCTCCGCGCGCGCCTTTTCGATCGGCATCTCGGCAATCAGCCAATCGGGCTTCCGCTCCGGAAAATCGCGCACATGCTCGCGGCGGATGAGCGGAATCCGGTTGCCGAAACGCGCCACGTGCAGGTCGATCAGGGCCTGTCGATGGCGGCTCTCCTCCTCGGCCATGTCCTCGAAGACCCTGGCGGAATGCGGATATTTTTCGCGCAACGCATCCGCATAGGCGAGGTAGATGCGTCCGTCGTCCTCTTCGGAAGATATGGCGAGGGCCAGGATTTCCTGTTCGCCCAGCGACAGAAACGGACGCTTCGAGCGGGAGAAGAGACGGGAGAACATGGACGCGGCCTTCTTTAGAATTATTCTAAAGAAATAGGCGGTACATCCTCGGGCGTCAAGCCTGTGGGCCGGGAGGCGATCGGCGTAGCGCCGCTGCCATTATCCGGCCCGCTGGCCATCATTTTCCGCAAAAGGGAAGCTCTCCCTGCCAGGATTGGAGGCCCAATTCAGGCTTGGCGCGGTCCGCCTCGCTTCATTCCGCGTCGGCGACGCGGAGCGTCTCGAGTGCCGGCATCGAGGTGATGTTGTAGCCGGAATCCACGTAGTGGATCTCGCCGGTGACGCCGCGGGAAAGATCTGAAAGCAGGTAGAGTGCCGAACTGCCGACGTCCTCGATGGTCACGGTGCGGCGCAGCGGCGAGTTCTTCTGCTGCCAGGAGAGCATGGCCCGGGCGTCCGAAATGCCGGCGCCGGCAAGCGTGCGGATCGGGCCGGCGGAGATGGCGTTGACGCGAATGCCGCGGGTCCCGTAGTCGGCTGCAAGGTAGCGTACCGAGGCTTCGAGAGCCGCCTTGGCGACCCCCATGACATTGTAGTTCGGCATCACCCGCACCGAACCGCCATAGGTGAGCGTCAGCATCGTGCCGCCATCGCTCATGAGCTCGGCGGCCCGCCTGGCGATCTCGGTGAAGGAGAAGCAGGAGATCACCATGGTGCGGCTGAAATTCTCCCGCGACGTGTCCGCGTAGAGACCTTTCAGTTCGCTCTTGTCGGAGAAACCGATGGCATGGACGATGAAGTCGAGCTTGCCCCAGCGCTCCTTGATCGCGTCGATGACGGCGTCGACCGAGGCGATGTCCTCCACGTCGCAGGGCAGCAGGAAGTCGGAATTTAGCTCCGCGGCAAGCGGCTTGACGCGCTTGCCGAGCGCCTCGCCCTGGTAGGTGAAGGCGAGTTCGGCGCCTTGGCTCGCGAGTGCCTTCGCGATCCCCCAGGCAATAGAATGGTTGTTGGCCACACCCATGATGAGGCCGCGCTTTCCGTTCATCAGTCCGTTCATCTGGTTATCCGTTGTAGCGCTGGAAGACGAGCGTCGCGTTGGTACCGCCGAAACCGAAGGAGTTCGAAAGAACCGTGTCGATCTTGGCGTTGTCGATGCGCTTGCGGACGATCGGCACGCCTTCGAATTCGGGGTCGAGCGTGTCGATATGGGCGCTTTCGCCGATGAAGCCGGCCTGCATCATCAACAGGCCGTAGATCGATTCCTGCACGCCGGCAGCACCGAGCGAATGGCCGGTCAGCGACTTTGTCGACTGGATGTGCGGCATCTTCTCGCCAAACACCTCGCGGATGGCGCCGATTTCCTTCTGGTCGCCGACCGGCGTCGAGGTTCCGTGCGTGTTGATATAGTCGACCTCGCCCTTCACGGTCGCAAGCGCCTGGCGCATGCAGCGCACCGCGCCCTCGCCGGAGGGGGCGACCATGTCGTAGCCGTCCGAGGTCGCGCCATAGCCGACGATCTCGGCATAGATCTTGGCGCCGCGCGCCTTGGCGCGCTCCAGTTCCTCGAGCACGAGGACGCCAGCGCCGCCGGCGATGACGAACCCGTCGCGGTCGACGTCATAGGCGCGCGAGGCCGAGGCCGGCGTGTCGTTGTATTTGGAGGACATGGCGCCCATGGCGTCGAAGAGGTTCGACATAGTCCAGTCGAGATCCTCGTGGCCGCCGGCGAACATCACGTCCTGCTTGCCCCACTGGATCATTTCCGCGGCATTGCCGATGCAGTGCGCCGAGGTCGAGCAGGCCGACGAGATCGAGTAGTTGACGCCGTGGATCTGGAACCAGGTGGCAAGCGTCGCAGAAGCGGTCGAGGACATCGCCTTCGGCACCGCAAAGGGGCCGATGCGCTTGGGGCTGACATTTTTGCGGGTGATTTCTGCGGCCTCGACGATGGTGCGCGTCGAGGCGCCGCCGGAACCCATGATGATGCCGGTGCGCTCGTTGGTGATGTCGGCGGCCTCGAGGCCCGCATCGGCGATCGCCTGCTTCATCGCCACGTGGTTCCAGGCGCCGGCCTGCGACAGGAAGCGCATGGCACGGCGGTCGACGAGTTCGGTGGGGTCGAGCGTCGGCTGGCCCCAGACCTGGCACTTGAAGCCATGCTCGGCGAAATCCGGGGAAAAGGTGATGCCCGATTTCGCCTCGCGCAGCGACGCGGTGACTTCGTCGGCATTGTTACCGATCGAGGAAACGATGCCGAGGCCCGTTACAACAACCCGTCTCATGGTAGATGACCTTTTGTTCGTTGGGGATCCGTGCGGGGGAAGCCCCCGCCGTTCAGTCGGCCTTTTCCTGGAAGAGGCCGACCCTGAGGTCGGTAGCCTTGTAGATCACTTCGCCGTCGGCCTTCATCCAGCCGTCGGCAATGCCGAGCACCAGCCGGCCGCGCATCACCCGCTTGAAGTCGATGCCGTATTCCACCAGCTTGGTCTTCGGCGTCACCATGCCGGTGAACTTCACCTCACCGGTGGAGAGGGCGCGGCCCTTCCCGGGCTCGCCGAGCCAGCCAAGGAAGAAGCCGGTCAGTTGCCACATGGCGTCGAGGCCAAGGCAGCCCGGCATTACCGGATCGCCCATGAAGTGGCAGGGGAAGAACCAGAGGTCGGGGGTGATATCGAACTCGGCGCGCACGTATCCCTTGTCGTGCGGGCCGCCGGTTTCCGAAATCTCGGTGATGCGGTTGAACATCAGCATCGGCGGCAGCGGCAGCTGCGCGTTGCCGCGGCCAAACATTTCGCCTCGGCCGCAGGTCAGGATTTCCTCATAGCTGAAGCTGGATTGCCTGGTGGTCATGAATGGTTGCTTCCCCGAGTTCTCAAACGTTCTCCGACCTGCTTTAGAGCAAGTTCGGCCTGAATTGAAGCGCGGCCCGTCCTGGTCGCTGCCGGTTGCAGTTTGTCACCATCGTCCAAGTAGAGCGACATGCGGGTGGGAAAACCTGTCTCGCATTGTCCTAAGCGCCGCTCCCTATGCGATGGCGTTCCGCCGTCGCTTACAATATGTATGTGGCCTCGGCCAGAGTTAAATGCCAGCCTTCCCCCGCTTTAGGCTGATTTTCAGGCCTTTGCGGGCGCTTCCGGGGCCGGAATCTATTGAAAGCCTCGGCGCCAGAAGTTATATCGCAAGCTGATACTCCATAATCTTGGCAGGAATATCGGAACGGCTGCGCATGACGAAAGCAATGGAAATCTCTTCGCAGGAGAGGCTGCGCAATTCGGGACTGCGCCCGACGCGCCAGCGGATTGCGCTCGCGGATCTGATTTTTGCCAAGGGCGACCGTCACCTGACCGTCGAGGAACTGCATGAGGAGGCGGTCGAGGCGGGCGTTCCGGTGTCGCTCGCAACCGTCTACAACACGCTGCACCAGTTCACCGAAGCGGGCATGATCCGTGTTCTCGCAGTCGAGAGCGCTAAGACCTATTTCGACACGAACGTTTCGGATCACCACCATTTCTTCATCGAGGGCCAGAACGAGGTCCTCGACATTCCGGTGAGCAACATTCAGATCGGCAACCTCCCGGAACCGCCGGAAGGCATGGAGATCTCCCATGTCGACGTGGTGGTCCGTCTGCGCCGCAAAACGCAGCGCTGAGTCTACATGACCTCGTCTGGATCACGGCCCGGGCCAGCCTTGCCGGCCGGTAGCGTCCAGCCATAGCGAAGCGCCCCGCCGCGGACCGCAAAGGCGGCAGCAACGCCAAGCGCCGAACTTGCGGCGAGCGGCAGGCCGAGGAGTGTCGCCACCACGAAGGCGCCGGCGCCGACAAGCGCCGCGGTGACATAGATTTCCGGCCTTAGCAGCACCGACGGCTCACCGGCCAGGAGATCACGCAGGATGCCGCCGAAGGTCGCCGTCAGCATGCCGGTGACGATCGCAACCGTCGGCGAGCCGGTGGCAGCCAGCCCCTTCGCCGCGCCCATCACGCAATAGGCGGAAAGCCCGACCGCATCGAGCCAGACGAGTAGCCGGTAGCGCGACTCGAAACGGTGCGAGGTCAGGAACACCAGGAACCCGACCGCGACGCAAACGAGCACGTAGGCGGGATTCGTCGCCCAGAAGACCGGCGTCGCGCCGAGGATCACATCGCGCATCGTGCCGCCACCGATGCCGGTGACGGAGGCCAGGAACAGGTAACCGACGATGTCGAGTTGCTTGCGCGAGGCAGAAAGCGCCCCGGTCGCGGCGAACACGGCGATGCCGGCATAGTCGAGAATTTCGAGGATCGGCATGGATGCTCCGCTTGGACGACGGCCGAATTGGCAATTTCAAGATCATTAGCGCAGCGTCGCCGACAAGTCAGGAGGCACGCGCGCTCTCGCTGCCGTATTGCCGTTCACGCGTGTATCACTGTGGCAGCAGCGTCTGCGTCCGGCCGAGCAGATAATAGGCGAGAAGCCCCGTCCATTCCTTGGCGGCGGTGGTTGCCAGCTGCGCATTGAGCGAGGGCTGGGTGAAATCAAAGCCGAGCCGCACCTTGCCGCTCGTCCGGTAGTCCGCCGCCCAGGGAACGACCTCGATGCCGTTGGCGCGGAAGAGGCCGATCGAGCGAGGCATATGATAGGCCGAAGTGACCAAAGCACAGCGTTGGAGGCCGTTCGTCGCGAGCAGATCCTTCGTATAGCGGGCGTTCTCGAAAGTGGTGCGCGAGTCTTCCTCGCGGATCACCCGATCGGCCGCGATCCCAAAGGCGTCGAAAAAGCCTCGCGAGGCCCGCGCATCGCCTTCATAGGCGCCGCTGATCGAGCCGTCGCCACCCGAAACGAGGATGCGTGCCGCCGGATTGGCTTTGGCGAGCCGCACCGCCTCGATGAAGCGATCGGCCGCCTGATTGAACTCGATGCCGCCGCGGCTTGCGATCACCACATTCTCGAAGGCGCCGCCGAGCACGATGATGCAGGAGATCTCCGTCGGCGGCGCCGGTCGGGGAAACCGGTCCTCGAGAGTCTGCAGGAAATAGGGCCCGGCGGTGGTGAACAGACTGAGGAACAGCACCACGAGACCGAGCCAAGCGAAGACGCCGCCGCTGCGGCGGAAGCGGGCGAGCATGAGCAGCACGCCGAAGAGGATGCTGAAGAAGGCAACGGAGAGTGGCTGGGCAATGAGCCAGAAGATTTTCGAGGCGAGGAACATCATGATCGTTCTTGTTCCGGTCGGTTAAGATTTCGCAAAGCCCTTAGTCGGCTTCACCGTCCAGACATGCCACTCTCGACTAAGTCTCTCATCAATTTGTCCGTTTTGACTCCGGATGCAAAGCGGATTTCACTCAACCTTGGGGTAGCGTTGAGGGGCGTGTCGTGTTCAAACGCTTGGCTTTAGTACTTGGCTTCCTATGGATGATGCCGCTCAATGCCGGCGCTGCGCAGCTTCAAATGGAGAAGCTCTCGGAGAACATTCATCTGATCCTCGTTGACGGCGAATTTATTGAAGGCGACGACACCCGTTTCAAGAATATGGCGATCACGGCCGAACGAGCCGTGGTTGCGTTCAACAGCCCCGGTGGCCTGGTACAAGTCGGTATCGAGATCGGCCGAACGATTGCGATCAAAGGCTTCTATACGGCCGTTGCGGATCAACATGTATGTGCGTCGTCGTGTGGGTTGGCTTGGCTGGCTGGCCACAAACGGCTGCTTTCTCCAACATCCAAGATCGGATTTCATGCAGCCTTCAACAACGAGAACGGTCGGCAAGATGTCAGCAGTGCGGGCAATGCGCTGGTCGGCTCATACCTCCAGCAACTCAACCTTAATCCCAATATTATCGTCTATGTCACCGCAACCCGCCCCTCCTCCATGCAGTGGCTGACGGCGGATGATGCGGAACGGATCGGTCTGGATGTGGAGGTCTTGCGTCTAGGTGACGCCGCCGCAGGTGCACCAGTGCCCTTTGGCGGAGCCGCGGAAGAACAAGCCAATCTCTCCGTGCCGGAATCCACTGTCCCGCAGCGAAGCTGGCTATATTTCGACTACACCGATCTTCCGGGCTACGACCTGCCCGGCATGCCGCTGAAGCTCGAGACCGCAGCGCAGTGCCAGTCGGCCTGCCAAGCCACCGACCGCTGCTCTGCCTTCACTTTCAATCAAATTCACCGCGCCTGCTTCCTGAAGGGAATGGCCGCCGAAGCGCTGCAGTTTTCGGGCGCCGTTTCCGGGTACTATGGTCAGGCGAGCGAGATCAGCAGGGTCGGCCACGATTTTGGCGCTTCAGTCGCATTTCGGACGAGCAGAAACGTCGAAATCGTGGGCAAACCGTTCGCGAGGATCAAGAACTTCAGTCTGGCCGCCTGTCAGGATCAGTGCGTCCTCACTCCATCTTGCCAAGGCTTTACGTTTTATCGAAACGGAATGTGCCTGATGTTCGAGGCGCGCAACCCCACGAAGGCAAATCTTACGTCAGTAGCCGGGGTTCGCGCGGACTGAGGACTGCTTGGGAAATTTTGGTGGAGCTAAGCGGGATCGAACCGCTGACCTCTTGCATGCCATGCAAGCGCTCTCCCAGCTGAGCTATAGCCCCATCAAGGGTCCGGCAGTGCCGGTTCCGGGAAGTTCGTCGGTCGTCGTGTCCGGCGAGTGGCGGCTTATTACTTCTGCTTTTGGCAGATGGCAAGCCGAAAATTGATGACCGGGGAAAATTTGTTTTCTCTTCCGGCCGGCCGGCCGGCCGCTGCATGGTCGCGCGGCCGGAGCGGCTTTTATCCGTCTTTTGAACGCTTTAGACGTCCTCGTCCTCGTCGGAGACGCCGATGAGGTCGCTCATGTCGTCGTCATCGTCATCGTCCTCGGCCTCGAGGAAGGTGTCGTCGTCATCGCCGTCGATCTCGACGTCGTCATCGCCGAGATCCGGCAGGTCGTCGCCGCCCGATGCCTCGTCGTCGGCATCCTCGAGCGAAACGAGTTCGACTTCGGTGTTCTCTGCATCGACTTCCGTGACGTCTTCCTCTTCTTCCTTCTCGAGCACCTTGGCGACGGAGGTTTCCTCGAAGAAGGACAGCGGATAGGACTTGCCGGTATAGGGGGAGACGATCGGGTCACGGTTCAGATCGTAGAATTTGCGCCCCGTTTCCGGGTCGATGCGCTTTGTTCCAAGTTCCGGTTTTGCCACAGTCAAAGCCTCTTGAATGGCCGGCGAGCCGGCTCTTGCCGGTAAAGCCGGCGGTTAGAAAGGTATCAAGCTGATGATGATTAGCCGGTCCCCATAATCGTCTTGGTGTCGTCTGTCAAAGGCAAACTTCCGGGGCCTGCTGCACCGCATTTTCTTCTTGGGGGAGGATGACCCCTATTGCTCTTTATGTTACGGAGCGCGCAACACCGGCGGTTCCTCGTTCAACCCCAAGCAGCGCTTGATCCCTGGGCCGCCGACGAGCCGGATTGTCAGAGGTAAATATCATGTCCCATGGCCTGAGCCCGCGGCCCGCCACCGCCAAGAAGTCTGCCGATCTCAAGGGCACGGTCCGCATACCCGGCGACAAGTCGATCTCGCACCGCTCCTTCATGTTCGGCGGCCTGGCCTCGGGCGAGACGCGCATCACCGGCCTGCTCGAGGGCGAGGACGTCATCAACACCGGCAAGGCGATGCAGGCGATGGGTGCCAATATCCGCAAGGAGGGCGACACCTGGATCATCAACGGCGTCGGCAATGGCGCGCTGCTCGCGCCGGAGGCGCCGCTCGATTTCGGCAATGCCGGCACCGGCTGCCGGCTGACCATGGGCTTGGTCGGCGTCTATGATTTCGATTCCACCTTCATCGGCGACGCTTCGCTGACCAAGCGGCCGATGGGCCGCGTGCTCGACCCGCTGCGTCAGATGGGCGTGCAGGTGAAGTCGGCCGAGGGCGACCGGCTGCCGGTGACGCTGCGCGGGCCGCAGACGCCGAACCCGATCACCTACCGCGTGCCGATGGCCTCTGCCCAGGTGAAATCCGCCGTGCTGCTTGCCGGCCTCAACACGCCCGGCATCACCACCGTCATCGAACCGGTAATGACCCGCGACCATACGGAAAAGATGCTGCAGGGCTTCGGCGCCAACCTGACGGTCGAGACCGATACGCAAGGCGTGCGCACCATCCGCCTCGAAGGCCGCGGCAAGCTCACCGGCCAGGTGATCGACGTGCCCGGCGACCCGTCCTCCACCGCCTTCCCGCTGGTGGCGGCGCTTCTCGTCCCGGGCTCGGACGTCACGATCCTCAACGTGCTGATGAACCCGACCCGCACCGGCCTGATCCTGACGCTCCAGGAAATGGGCGCCAATATCGAGGTCATGAACCAGCGCCTCGCCGGCGGCGAGGACGTCGCCGATCTGCGCGTCCGCTATTCGGAACTTAAGGGCGTCACCGTTCCGGAAGAGCGCGCCCCGTCGATGATCGACGAATATCCGGTGCTCGCGGTCGCCGCCGCCTTTGCCGAGGGTGCGACGGTGATGAACGGGCTCGACGAGCTGCGCGTCAAAGAATCCGACCGCCTTTCGGCCGTCGCCGATGGCCTGAAGCTCAACGGCGTCGACTGCGACGAGGGCGAAGCCTCGCTGGTCGTGCGCGGCAGGCCGGACGGCAAGGGCCTCGGCAATGCAGCGGGCGAGAAGGTGAAGACCCATCTCGACCACCGCATCGCCATGAGCTTCCTTGTCATGGGATTGGCCTCCGAGCATCCGGTGACCATCGACGACGGGACGATGATTGCCACCAGCTTCCCGGAATTCATGGATCTGATGACGGGGTTGGGTGCGAAGATCGAGTGATCGATATAACAGGACATCGGTCGGGCTCGCGTGGAGCCAAATCTCTGCAAAGCGAAATCGGCAGCGACCGGACGGCTGACGTGGTGTCCTGAGCACCGTGTAGCCGACCTTCCCCGCAGCCTCGCTTTATGAGCCGTCGCCCGAAAGCGACGGCTCATACGTTACTGCGTGCCACCCGATGGGGCTTGCTGAGTACCCTGTCCTCCTGTGGGAGCGGGTTGCGTGGTTTGCCCGCCTTCAGGCGCCTGTTGCGTTCCCTGCCCGCCAGCCGGTGTTTCGATGGTCGGGGCGTTGACATTGACATCCGTGTCACCTCCGCCGCCAGCTCCATCGAACAGGTCGCCGCCAAAGAGGAACAAGGCACCGACGACAAGCAGAACCAACACTATAGCCACGGCCCAGCCGCCGCCACTACCAGTATTCACAACTGTTGGACCTCTATCAGCCATTTAACTTCTCCTTATTCTTCACGCTGTGGCAAAACTCACGGGAGTGATTTAGGTTCCACCAAGAAGAAGGGCGATAAAGCGGGGCGAAATGAGCCTGTGGACGGATTTGAAGTCACGTTTAAATAGTTTGACGCGAAATAATCGTGGTTTTCATCAGTCGGACGAAAGAATTCCCCTATTGTTTGCCCGGCATGCAGGTTGGATGTCGCTCTGAATAGTGCCACCGCTGACCAGCGCCCTACCCGGCCCCATACGCAACAAGGCCGGCGAACCGAAATTTATCGAATGATCGTGGATTCTCCGACGATTTTGATCTAACAGGCCCCGCAGAAACGACCGCAGGACCAAATATGATCACCATCGCCATCGACGGACCCGCTGCCTCCGGCAAGGGCACGCTTTCGCGCCGCATCGCCGAGGAATACGGCTTCCACCATCTCGACACGGGGCTCACCTATCGTGCCACGGCCAAGGCGCTCCTCGATGCTGGGCTGTCGCTCGATGACGAGGCGGTTGCCGAGACGATGGCGCGCGAGGTCGAGCTTGGCGGGCTCGATCGTTCCGTGCTATCGGCGCATGCGATCGGCGAGGCGGCATCGAAAATCGCCGTCATGCCGGCGGTGCGCCGGGCGCTGGTCGAGGCGCAGCGGGGCTTTTCGCGGAAAGAGCCAGGCACGGTGCTCGACGGGCGCGACATCGGCACCGTTGTCTGCCCGGATGCGGCGGTAAAGCTCTATGTCACCGCCTCGCCGGAAGTGCGGGCCAAGCGGCGCTATGACGAGATCATTGCCGGCGGCGGCACGGCCGATTACGGGGCGATCTTCGAGGACGTCAAGAAGCGCGACGAGCGCGACATGGGCCGGGCCGACAGCCCGCTGAAGCCCGCCGAGGATGCGCACTTGCTCGACACGTCCGAAATGGGTATAGAGGCCGCATTCCAGGCGGCGAAGACGCTGATCGACGCTGCCCTGAAAGAGAAGATTTGAAGAAAGCCCTGTTTCCGGTCCCGGCCGGAACCGTCTTTCTCGAAAAGCCTGAAATTCCGTCCATGCGCCGGATTGCCCTTTAAGAAGGGCGGACTGGGTTCAGGCCCTTTTAACGCTAGCCCCCCGGCGCACATGCGTCTCCGGCAGGAGATGCAGCAGGAGATTACATGTCTGCAACCACCCCCACCCGTGATGATTTCGCCGCACTTCTCGAAGAGTCCTTCGCCAAGACGGACCTCGCCGAAGGCTATGTCGCCAAGGGCGTCATCACGGCCATCGAAAAGGACGTCGCCATCGTCGACGTCGGTCTGAAGGTCGAAGGCCGCGTTCCGTTGAAGGAATTCGGCGCCAAGGCTAAGGACGGCTCGCTCAAGGTCGGCGACGAAGTCGAAGTCTATGTCGAGCGTATCGAAAACGCGCTCGGCGAAGCCGTTCTGTCGCGCGAGAAGGCTCGGCGCGAAGAGAGCTGGATGCGCCTGGAAGTGAAGTTCGAAGCCGGCGAACGCGTCGAAGGCATCATCTTCAACCAGGTCAAGGGCGGCTTCACCGTCGATCTCGACGGCGCCGTAGCCTTCCTGCCGCGTTCGCAGGTCGACATCCGTCCGATCCGCGACGTCACGCCGCTGATGCACAACCCGCAGCCCTTCGAAATCCTCAAGATGGACAAGCGCCGCGGCAACATCGTCGTTTCGCGCCGCACGGTTCTCGAAGAGTCGCGCGCCGAGCAGCGTTCTGAAATCGTTCAGAACCTCGAGGAAGGCCAGGTTGTCGAAGGCGTCGTCAAGAACATCACCGATTACGGTGCGTTCGTCGACCTCGGCGGCATCGACGGCCTGCTGCACGTCACCGACATGGCATGGCGCCGCGTCAACCATCCGTCGGAGATCCTGAGCATCGGCCAGCAGGTCAAGGTTCAGATCATCCGCATCAACCAGGAAACCCACCGCATCTCGCTCGGCATGAAGCAGCTCGAGTCCGATCCGTGGGATGGTATCGGTGCGAAGTACCCGGTCGGCAAGAAGATCACCGGTACGGTCACGAACATCACCGACTACGGTGCGTTCGTCGAACTGGAGCCGGGCATCGAAGGCCTGATCCACATCTCCGAAATGTCCTGGACCAAGAAGAACGTTCACCCCGGCAAGATCCTGTCCACCAGCCAGGAAGTCGACGTGGTCGTTCTCGAAGTCGACCCGACCAAGCGTCGTATCTCGCTCGGCCTCAAGCAGACGCTCGAGAATCCGTGGCAGGCATTCGCGCATAGCCATCCGGCCGGCACCGAAGTCGAAGGCGAAGTCAAGAACAAGACCGAATTCGGCCTGTTCATCGGCCTCGACGGCGATGTCGACGGCATGGTCCACCTTTCCGACCTCGACTGGAACCGTCCGGGCGAGCAGGTCATCGAGGAATTCAACAAGGGCGATGTCGTCCGTGCTGTCGTTCTCGATGTGGACGTCGATAAGGAGCGTATCTCACTCGGCATCAAGCAGCTCGGCAAGGATGCGGTCGGTGAAGCTGCCGCTTCCGGCGAACTGCGCAAGAACGCCGTCGTTTCGGCCGAAGTCATCGGCGTCAACGATGGCGGCATCGAAGTGAAGCTCGTCAACCACGAGGACATCACCTCGTTCATCCGCCGCGCCGATCTGTCGCGTGACCGCGACGAACAGCGTCCGGAGCGCTTCTCGGTAGGTCAGGTTGTTGACGCCCGCGTCACCAACTTCTCCAAGAAGGACCGCAAGATCCAGCTGTCGATCAAGGCTCTGGAAATCGCGGAAGAGAAGGAGGCCGTCGCCCAGTTCGGTTCGTCCGACTCGGGTGCTTCGCTCGGCGACATTCTGGGTGCAGCGCTGAAGAACCGCCAGGGCAACGAGTAATCGTTGTCAGGTTGAAATGAAGAGGCCCGCGGAGAGCGATCTCCGCGGGCTTTTTTTACGAGCTGCAGTGCCGTTGGATTTAGTGCCTCAACCGAGATCGCCGAGCTTTTTGTAGAGGTCATAGGCATCGCTTGCCTCCGCATCGGCCGTATCGTCGCCGTCGCCTTCGGGATCCTGCCCTCCGCTCGCCTCTTCCCGGCCGTCTTTCCCGCTGCCGTCGCCCTCGCCGTCATCTCCCGGGTGGCGGGCGGTGCTCTCGTCTTCGTCGTCCACCTCCTCCTTTGCCGGCAGATAGGGCACCATTGCGAAGGGAATGATCTCCGGCAGGCCGCTCTCGACGAGAAGGGCGATGGTCTGTTGCATGGCGACGTCTTCGCCGGCCGGCGCTTGCCGCTGAACGGCAGCCGAACCGCGCGGAGCGGCCTCCGGCTTTTCCGCAGCGACCGGTTCGGAGATGGGCTGCGCGTCCTCGGCGGCGCTGTCCAGGGGCGAAGCCTCCGGCAGCCGCTCAGGCAAATCAGGCGCCGGCCGCGTCGATACCGCTTCTCGCCCGCCGTCGCTGGATACCGGCGCGCGCCCGTCCTCAGCCACCATGTACGGCAGATCGAGGCTCCTTTGGAGGAGCGCCTCGGCGGCACCGGCGAGTGCGGCCTCCGGCACGGTTCCGGGAGGCGCCGCGGCCTGGGCCGGCGGCCGTGCGTCGTTTCCTTTGGCGCGCGTCGGCGCGTAGGTTCCGTCCGTCTCGAAGCCTTCCTCTTCCCCAGCACTGCCTTGCGCGCCGGCCGGTTCCGCTTCGCCAGAAATCTGCTCCGCCCCGTCGTCGGGCAACTCCGCCGCCTGTCGCTGGCCGCCCACTTCGTCGCCCTCGGAACGAACCAGCAAGAGATCGTCCGTCGGAGCCGTGGCACTCTCCAAAGCCTCCGCCGAAGCCGTCTCTATCGCCTCGGCCAACTCGACGCCCTCGTCCGTGGCGACGGCCGCAGGCGCCGGCGCAGCACTAACGCCATTGCTCGGCGACCGTGCCGCTGGGGCCAGTGCCTGCTGCGCCGCGCGGGCCGGTGCGCCGGTCTCTGCCGCTTGCGGCATTTCTTCCAGAACCGGCTCGGCAGATGCACCGTCATCGGCACCGTAGGTCTTCCGCAACATCGCCTGCAGCAGCGCCAGGTCGTTTGGCTGCGGCGTCGGTGCGGAGGCAAGGTGCGGGGCTGCCGACAGCGGCAGCGGCAGATTCCTGATTCCCGTGTGGCCAGCGGGCAAGGGCGTCGTGGGGTTCGCAAATCCTGTCGATGGCCCGCTTTGCGTCAGGGCAGCTAGGCGTCGCGCAAGGCTGCCGCCGCCAAGCTGCCTCTCTATCGCCTGACGCTCCGGCAGCGGCAAGGATTCCACTACCTCGACGAGACGCCGGACAAAGGCGCGGCCGTCTTCCTGCGGCAGCGGCGGAAACTTGAGGAGGCGCGCAAGATCTTCGATGAGCCGCACCAGCGCCTGGCGGGGAAGAACCTCCTTGCCAGAGAGATGACGTCCGGGCATGTCGAGCAGCTTCTGGATCGCCTCGGCGCGCTGGCCGGCGGGCGGCAGCACCCGTCGGACGGCCTGGACCATGTCTTCGCCGGGCGTGCTCGCGGTCCTGATCGTGCCAATCAGTATCGGCATCCTCGTCTCCAATTGCGCGCAGCGGCGCCAGGGGGAGCCGCGCTCGCCATCGAACGTCCTTGCTGCTGGAGGGCGCCTCATGCGCGTAGCGGCCGATGGGCCGGGCCCGCCGCGGCAGCGCCGCGGGCATGGGACTTGGGCATGATCATCAAATATAGGGCACAGAAGTTTAAGAACTGTTAACCATGGCCGCGGCGGCGACGATAAGACGGGGCGGCTTTTCCCCGGGGCCACCGGATCCTGCGTCCGACGCTTCGCTCTTGCGGGAGGGCTCCCGCCGGTCCATCCTGTGAGGGCCAGTCTCGATGGAGCTGCCGATGACATTCCGTCCGCCGCAATCGCTGAGCCGCTTCAATGCCGGAAGCGACGTGAACGTTCTCGAATACGAGCTGATGGCCGAGCGCGCCGATGCCCTGGGGCGCCACGGCCTCAAGGTCGAGAAAGCGATCGCCGCCGTCACCGGCTTCGACCGGGACAGGGGTCGGCCGGAGGAACGCCAGCGGCTGCTCGACGAGGCAGCCGACGCCGTCTGGGCCTTCCTCATCCAGCGGGAAATCTGCGGCTTGCGCGACAGCCGCGACGCGGTGCGCCGCTATGGCATTCCCGGGGAAGTCATGGCGCGGCTCGGGATTGTCAGGAAGCGATAGGCCGCGCGGGACGCGGCAGTCTACTCGCGTCGCAGCTTCAGCCATCCGTCAGGCCCGGCGAAAGCCGCCGCCGAGCCTCATTTGAACGAGCCGTTACCAGCCGTATCTGTAGTACCGATGGCCGTAGTAACCGGGCCGATAATAGCGGTACGGAGCGCCGTAATACCGGTACGGATAGTAACCGGGATAGTAGCCCGGGCCGTAATAGCGGGTGCCGTAATAATAGCGGTTCCCATAATAATGGCGACGCGGATAGTATCCACCGGACCCGAAATAGAAGGCGATTCCGGCCCGTCGATAGCCGGGATAATAGCCCGGCCAGCCGCCATAGTAACCGCCGCGCCAGCGCGGATAATAGCCCCGACCATAGTATCCTCGGTGGGTGACACTCTGGACGTCCGCAGGGGCCTTGATCTCTATGTCGAGCGCCGGACGCGGCATGGCCTGAACGGGCGCTGCAGGGGGGATCATGGAGGCGGCCGCCAGAGCGCAGCTCATAACGAAATTCCGAAATCCCGTCATTTTCTCCTCACTTTCCGAAAGACGTGCTTTCTGGTTCCTGCCCCTCCTCCTCAGACCTCTGTTTGGTTGAGTTTTATTTCACGACGCAGGGCGCGCGCACGCGTACTCACGCCCGGATTTCCGCGCCGTCCAGTCGTCCGCAGAAGCATGCGCCTCTCCGGCCCTCATGTCACTGGAATTCTTGCCCGACTTTGCGCCGTTTGAACGCCCCGGCCGGATCCGCACAAAGCGGGTTATGCCGAAGCGGCGCCGCTTGCCGCGCTTTTTCGCGTCCTGGCGCGAAAACTTCAAAATGCCTGTTGACACTTCGCCCCCGGCCTTTTACATGCCGGTCCGTCGCCCAGATGGCGGAATTGGTAGACGCGCAGGTTTCAGGTACCTGTGCCGCGAGGCGTGGAGGTTCGAGTCCTCTTCTGGGCACCATTTCCCTTTTAGAAATGCAGAAAAAGCCCGGATCTCCGGGCTTTTTGCATTTCTGCGACCCAGACAGAACGGACCTGCTCGCCGCCCTACGCCGCCGTGCCCGCCTGCTCGCCGGGCGGTTGTCCCGCGATCGAGGCGGCCGGCAACACCTCGTAGATTTCCAGCGCAGTGGCACGCCCCTTTGCCTGGGCGAAGCCGAGCGGGCGGAAGCCGATGACCCCGCTGCATTGCGCCACCACGGCGCCGCTCGCGAGTATTGTCGTGCCGTAGTCCTTGTTCATGCCTTCGAGCCGCGAGGCGACGTTCACCGTGTCGCCCATGGCGGTATATTGCAGCCGTTCCTTGGCGCCGACGCTGCCGACGACGGCAGGGCCGGTATGGATGCCGAAGCGGGTGCGGAACTCCGGCAGCCCCATCTCCCGTTGCTTGGCGTTGAAGTCGGCGAGCCGCTCCTCCACGGCCAGGGCGCAGCGGCAGGCGTGTTCGGCATGGCGCGGGTCGGCGACCGGCGCGTTCCACATGGCAAAGACCGAGTCGCCCAGAAACTGGATAATCGTGCCGTCATGGGCGGCGACCACATCGCTGAAGATGTCGAAATATTCCGACAGCATCGCCACCACCGCCTCCGGCGAGTGATGCTCGCTGATCGTGGTGAAATCGTAGATGTCGGTGAACAGCGCCGTCACCTCCTGGCGCCAGCCGGCCCGGCCGGCGAACTGCCCGGATTCGATGCCCTTGCGCACCAGCTCCCGCGGCACATAGAGCGCGAAGGTGAAGATCGCGTCGCGGGCCCTGTTCATCGCGCTGTTGAGGGTCGAGATTTCCGCCACATGCGAGGAGACCTCGATCGGCGTCGCGAAATCGAGATCCTGCAGCCGGTTGGCGCTGGCGGTGAGCTGGTTGAGCGACTTGGTGACGAGATGCGCCAGCACCAGCGAGAAGAGGACGGCAAGCACCACCACCGAACCGGAGATGGCGAGGCCCTGGACGAGAGTCTCGTTGGCGGCGGCCATCAACTCGTCGAGCGGCGCCGCGACCACGATCCGGTGGCCCGCTAGAAGCTGCGCCGATTGGATCGGCGTCACCGCGACGAGATAGGTGCGATCGGCCACATCGATTAGGCCGGCCTCGCCCGGCGGCGGCGGGTTGCGCCGGATGCTTTCGACGAGCGGATCGGCCTCGGGCACCGCGACCGGCGCGGTGCTGTCCTTCGTGGCCAGAATGCGCTTCATCGCCATCGGATCCGAATGGATGATCGGCCTTCCGACAGCATCGAGAACCAGCGACACGGAGTCGGCCGTCAGCCGTTCGCGAGACAGGAAATCGGTGATCGTGTCCACGACGACGTCGGCGCCGATGACGATCTGCGGATTGCCACGATGGGCCTGGGAGATGGTCATGCCGAGCTTGCCCGTCGTCGCCATCTCATAAGGACCGATCGCCATCGGCGCCTTCCCGTTGACGGCCGCGCGGTACCAGGGGCGCGTCCGCGGATCGTAGGGGGTCGAGGGCACGCGGCGCTCGGCGAACTGCAGGCCGCTTGCGTCGAGGAAGAGCACCCGATAAAGCCCCCTCCCCTGGTCGCCCCGCTCCATCGAGCGAACGGCGAGCGTCGCCCCGCGCGGCGCGTCGAGTGCCATCCGCCAGGCGGCCGACCTCAGATCGACCACATGGAAGAAGGCGCCGCTCGGATAGCCGACATAGACGCCATCGATATGAGGCGAGCGGATGATGCCTTCGCGCAGCAGTGCCACCTTGTCGTTCATGCGCTGCGGCGGCGGCACCAGAAAGGCGTTGGCGACCGATGCGACGAGGCTGACCAGCGCCGACGTGTCCCCGGAAAGCATACCGAGCCGATCGACGAGGCGATCGACGAAGGCGCCCATGTTGGCCTCGGCGTCCTCAATCGCCGCATTGCGGGCGCGGCGGTAGTCGAGCCCTACGAGGGTGGCGGACACGACGACGAGCACGGCGACCATGACGAGGCTCAGCAGTGACCGGAGCGTCCAGGTCTCGAGACGCTTGTTCTCCTTAGAGCCGCGCATGTCCGTGCCCCTATGCGGATTGGCTATTTTGATCTTGGCGCTATCGCGCTGCTTTGCATAGGGCCGTTTGTTGCCGTTGTCAGCAGGGCGGCATCAATTGACGCTGACCGGCCGCGATCGCATGCGCGCCACCGTCTCCCGTTCCGCCCGCTTGCAGCGCAACGGCGGCAGGTTGCGGTCCATCAGGTCCATGTCGTCCAGCACCATCTCGCCCATCTTCTTGAAGGCCTGGTCGAGCGCGCCGGCGCGGTGCGCCGAGCGCAGGAAGCCGGGAAGCCGGCGGACCGGATGGTCGAGCGGAAGCGGTTCTTCCGGGAAGACGTCGCTCGCCGCGACGATCCGGCCGCTTTTAACCGCGGCGACCAGCGCGTCGAAATCGACGACGCCGGCGCGGCTGAGCAGAATGAAGGCCGCTCCGGGCCGCATCTTCGCGAAGGCCTCGGCGCCGAGAAAACCTTCGTTTTCGCTGGTGACGGCGGCGACGACGAAGACGAAATCGCTGCTCGAGAGCACCGTCTCGAGCGAGGCCGGCTCAACCCCGGCGTCGGCGAGAATGGAGGCGGGCAGCCAGGGATCGTAGACGCGGATCCTGGCGCGAAAGCCGGAAAGCACCCGGTTCAACGCCCTTCCGAGATCGCCGAAGCCGACGATGCCGATCTCGGAGCCGGAGAGGAGCCGCGCCGAGCGGTTGCCGTCGCCGCCCCAGAGCTCGCGTCCCTCGCGAAAGGCGAGATCGGCATCCACGATGCCGCGGGCGAGATTGAGCGCCATGGCGAGCCCCAGTTCCGCCACCGGCTCGGCAAAGACCTGGCCGGTCGTCACCACGTGAATGCCGCGGCGGAAAAGGACCTCATAGGGCATGTTGTTCAAGAGATTGCTTTCGACATTGAGGATGGCGCGCAGCTGCGGCATGCGTTCGAGCGTCCGCTCATCCAGGGGCGGTTGGCCGATGATGTAGCGAACCTGGCCAAGCGTTGCTTCATCGAGCCCGGCGATATTGTCCCGGTCGGCTTCGACGAGGCGGTAGCGCCTGTTGAGCGCTTCCAGCGTTTCCCGGCTGAAGATCAGCTCGAGCGTGCGCGGCGCCGGCGCGCTGATGACAAGCGGTCGGTTCGTCTCGGGCATTGTTTTCTCCATTCCTTTTGGTCGTCAAAGCCTTGCCGCGCTCAATAGTTCAGGCCCCGCTTCTGCCGTTCCAGAGACGGCGGCAGCCGGCCGCTTTGAAAGACCGGCCCGTCGCCTTTACGGCATCGGTAGATCGTGTCGTAGCGCGGACGGCCATGAGAGGACTCGAAGGGTCCATAGCGGTCGATGAAAACCTGCTCGCACGCCGTGGCCTCACCGTCCTGCAGCGGGTTCACTGGCCGCACGCCGGGAAGGTCATGAAAGCTCTGGGCAAAGTTCAGAGGCGTCTCGTCCGCCGGGGCGACAGTGGCCGAGAGGCCGAGCATCAGGACGGCCAGAAAAAGCGACGGTGCGGAACGGAAGGAGGTCATGCCGGCGGACTTTCGGGAGGACGGCGGCGGGACGCCGACGAGGGACACGGTATCGCGGCCGACAAACTTGCGCTATAGGCCAGCTACGCTCTACAGCGCCGCCCGCCTATGGGCGCGGCCAGGTGCTGCTACTTTGAATCACTGCATGGTTCTTAAATCGAATCCGCTTAAGGAACCATGCAGCTCACGATCTGGGGATTCTCGATGGCGAATACAATACGGTTCCACGAAGGTGATATTTCCGCAGCCGATGCGGCCCGCTATACCGGCGCGATCGCCATCGATACGGAAACGCTCGGTCTTGTCCCCCGCCGCGACCGTCTCTGCGTCGTGCAGCTTTCGCCGGGCGACGGCACCGCCGACGTGATCCGCATCGCCGCCGGCCAGAAAGAGGCGCCGAACCTCGTTGCCATGCTTGCCGATCCGGCCCGCCAGAAGATTTTTCATTTCGGCCGATTCGACATCGCCGTGCTGTTCCACACTTTCGGTGTCACTGCTGCTCCGGTCTTCTGCACAAAGATCGCCTCGCGTCTGACCCGCACCTATACGGACCGGCACGGCCTCAAGGACAACCTCAAGGAACTGCTCGACATCGATATCTCCAAGCAGCAGCAGTCCTCCGATTGGGCCGCCGACATCCTCTCGCCGGCGCAGCTCGAATACGCCGCCTCGGACGTGCTCCACCTGCATGCGCTGCGCGACAAGCTGACGGCACGCCTCCTGCGCGACGGCCGCATGGACCACGCCGAAGCCTGCTTTGCCTTCCTGCCGACGCGCGCCAAGCTCGACCTGCTCGGCTGGGAAGAGACGGATATTTTCGCGCATAGCTGAGACTGCGATTTAGGACGGCATCAGCCACAGCAGCGCCGCATAACGCCCGGCCTTGCCGATCGTCACATAGGCGAGAAAGACCGTGAGCGGCGTCCGGAGCAGCCCGGCGGCGAGCGTCAGCGGATCGCCGACGATCGGCAGCCAGGAGAAAAGCAACACCGGCTGGCCGTATCGCGCGAAGAGAGTTTCGGCCTTTTGCCGCGCCAGCGGTGAGACCGGAAACCAACGCCTGTCCTCGAAACGGATCGCGAACCGGCCGAGGGCGTAATTCACCAGCGCGCCGAGCACATTGCCCACCGTCGCTGCGAGAAACAGCGCGGCCCGGGTCGTCTCGGCTGAAAGCGCCGCAGCAACCACCGCCGCTTCCGACAGGCCGAAGAGCAGGGTCGCGGAGAGAAAGGCTGCGCCGAAGACGCCGGCAAGCGTGGCGAGATCCAGGAGTTCAGCTCCTGTCGACGTGGCCGAGATCGCGCTCCGGCTCGAGGACGTCGCGGATTCGCTGCTTCAATTCCTTTGGCCCTGGAAAGCCCCCGTCGCGCTTGCGTTCCCAGACGAGCTCGCCATCGACGCGGATCTCGAAATTGCCGCCGGTGCCGGGGATCAGCGCCACTTCGCCGAGCGTGTCGGCGAAGGTCGACAGCAGCTCCTGCGCCATCCAGCCGGCGCGCAGCAGCCAGTTGCACTGGGTGCAATAGAGGATCGTGACGCGCGGCTTCTCACTCATCTGGCAATGTCCTGTTTTCGGCCACCATAGCTTCCCGATTGGTACGGAACAACCGGCGCTTCACCGGCTCTTCACACGATTGTCAACTCGAACAATCATGTTTTTATCGCGCGGTCCTTGTTTTTGAAGAGATGTGCGGCAAGAGACTTTTGCATTGCAACACACTGCGAGAGGGATAGCATGACCACTGCAACCAACAGCCGCCCGCGAACGATTCTGCCAGCGCTCGAAAAGATCTACCTGCCGCTCGATACCTTCGCCGAAACGCTGCTACGCGTGCTGGCCGGCGCGCTGCTCGTCACCCATGGCTACGGCAAGATCCTCGATCCGTTCGGCGCCGTCGGCATGGTCGAGGGGCTCGGCTTTTATCCGGGCGCCTTCTGGTCGCCGCTGCTCGCCGCCACCGAATTCTTCGGCGGCATCTTCATCGCCATCGGCTTCCTGACCCGGCCCGCCGCCTTTGCGGCCACCATCGTGCTGCTCGTCACCGTCTATTTCCACGGCATCGTCCAGGGCCAGGGTCTTGGCGGCGCCGAGAAGTCGATCCTCTGGGCGGCGATCACCTTCTTCTTCGCCATCCGCGGGGCCAACGGCCAGTCGGTCGACGCCAAGCTCGGCAAGCAGTTCTGAACCTTGTACCGAGACGCGGCCGGAGTGTTCCGGCCGCGTCTCCAGTATCATGCCTTCTCAGCCTACTTGAACGGCCGCTTCGCCCGTGGTCATCTGATGGCGGGAGGAGCGAAGCATGAGTGAAGCGATCGAAGGCGGCTGCTTTTGCGGCCGCATCCGCTACCGCCTGAAGCGCCGGCCGATGTTCGTCCATTGCTGCCATTGCCGCGATTGCCAGCGCCAGCTCGGCAGCGCCTTCGTCATCAACGGCCTCGTCGAGGCGGAAAACCTCGAGCTTCTTCAAGGCGAGCCAGTGATCGTCACGCTTTCGACCGACAGCGGCCGGCCGCACGACGTCTATCGCTGCGCCGAATGCCAGTCGGCGCTCTGGAGCGACTACGGCCGGCGCAAGTGGCTTGCCTTCCTGCGTCTGGCGACGCTCGACCGGCCGTCCGAATTTCCGCCGGACGTGCATATCTACACGCGTTCGAAACTCGACTGGGTGCCGCTGCCGGCGGGGGCGAGGGTTTTCGACGCCTATTACGACACGCAGGCGGAATGGCCGCAAGAGAGCCTCGAACGACTCAACGAGGCCCGCGCCAAGGCCAAGGGGCAGGCCAAGCCGTGACGAAAAGCGAGCGCGAAAAGATGGCGGCGGGCGAGTGGTACACCTGCGTCGACCCGGAACTCGACGCGCTGCGCGCCGCCGCCCGCCGCGCCGTTAACCAGCACAACATAATGGCGCCGGACGAGCGCGGCCGCATGGCCCCGCCGCTGGAGGCGCTCTTCGTGGCGGTTGCGGCAGACGCGTTCGTCGAGGCGCCGTTCCATTGCGCCTACGGCATGAACATCACCCTCGGCGCCGGCGTCTACCTGAATGCCGGCTGCACCATCCTAGACTGCGCCTCGGTCGTCATCGGCGACGGCTCGATGCTGGGTCCGGGCGTCCATATCTACTGCGCCGAGCATCACAAGGACGTGGCGCTCCGCCGCGCCGGGCTGGAAATCGCTCGGCCGGTGACGATCGGCAGGGACGTCTGGATCGGCGGCGGTGCGATCATCTTGGCCGGCGTGATGATCGGCGACGGTGCCGTCGTCGGCGCCGGCGCGGTGGTGACGAAGGACGTGGCGCCAGGCGCGACGGTGGTGGGGAACCCGGCGCGGGTGCGCTGACAAAGGAAGAACGAGTCTCGATGGCCGAAACAGCTACAGCGATCGCCATTCGCCCGGCGCGCACCGACGATGTGTCGGCGCTTTGCGCCTTCCTGAACGAAATCATACGGATTGGCGGCACCACGGCGCACGAAACGCCGTTTACCGACGAGACCTTCGTCAGCCACTTTCTGGCAGGGCCGGGCTTTGTCAGTTGCTTCGTTGCGGAAGATGGCTCGGGTCAGCCATGCGCCTTTCAGGGCCTGGAGCGCGCGCACGGCCTGCCCGAGGGCTGGGCGGATATCGGCACCTTCGCCCGGCCGCACGCGAAGCTTCCCGGCGCCGGCACCGCGCTTTTCGCCGCGCCGAAAGCGCATGCCCGCGATGCCGGCTTCGAGGCGATCAACGCGACGATCCGAGCCGATAATATCGGCGGGCTAGCCTACTACAGCAAGATGGGCTTCGTCGACTACAAGGTCGACAAGGCGGTGCCGCTGAAGGATGGGCGGGCGGTCGATCGGATTTCCAAGCGGTATTTGCTTTGAGGCATGTGCGAGAATGATCCTGCAAGCTCTGAGCACCAGCGCCGGTCCCTCAGCCGCGCATCCGCCGTGCGCTTAGACATGGATCCTCGGGTCAAGCCCGGTCAAGTCCGAGGATGACGAAGGAGGGGGTTTGCGGCTATCTCCCGACGCGGGCCTGCCGCAACCAACTCTTGGCTGGGTGCAAGGCAGGCCATCAGCCGCTCGGCGCGTTGCCGCGGCTTGGCCGCTGTCTGGCGCCGACCTCTCCACCCGTCATTCTCGGGCTTGACCGGCTTGACCGAGGTTCCATGCGCCGGCGAGAGATGGACGAACCGGCCGATATCAAAACCCTTGAAAGGCGAAATCCGTGGCGGCGACAATTTTGTCGCGGTGGTTTGACAGGTCACCGATCAATTCGCCGAGTTCGTTCAGCGAAATGGCGGCCAAGAGATGGATGGCAACGACGTAGGCGTTCCCGTTGATCGTTGCGCGCGGGTTGAGGCTCGCCATGACGTGGGCAATGTTATGGGCCGGAATGAGAGGCGCGACGATCCTTGTCTTCAGCATATCGAACAGGTCGGCCTGAAGATCGACCACCAATGTCTCGCTTTGCTTCAGGCGGTAGACACGAAATCGGGCCATCAGAACTGCCGCAGTTTGGCCAGCGGCAGTCCGCGTTTTTCGACGAAGTCATTGGCATCGGCGATCGATTTGGCATTCTCCACGCGCCAGAGCCGCTCCTGTTCGGCTCTGACAGCCTGAGCGATGCCCTCTTCCGCTGCGCGCGAAACGTTGATCTTGAGGTCGCGCGCCTGCGAAAGCAGATCGCCATCAAGCGAAAGATTGGTGGGGCGTCTCGCGATCGATCGTTTCATATCCGCTCCCATGAAGATGCGCACAGTATATGCGCATCTTCATGGGAAGAGAACAGTCACTCATCCCCCATCTTCAGCGCCGCGATAAACGCCTCCTGCGGGATCTCCACCTTGCCGAACTGGCGCATGCGCTTCTTGCCTTCCTTCTGCTTTTCCAGAAGCTTGCGCTTGCGGGTGGCGTCGCCGCCGTAGCACTTGGCCGTGACGTCTTTCCGGAGGGCGCGCACCGTTTCGCGGGCGATGATGCGGCCGCCGATCGCCGCCTGGATCGGGATCTGGAACATGTGCTGCGGGATCAGGTCCTTGAGCTTTTCGCACATCACGCGGCCGCGCTTTTCCGCCGCCGAGCGGTGGACCAGCATCGACAGCGCGTCGACCGGCTCGGCATTGACGAGGATCGACATCTTGACGAGGTCGCTCTCGCGATAGTCGGCCAGGTGGTAGTCGAAGGAGGCGTAGCCCTTGGAGATCGACTTCAGCCGGTCGTAGAAGTCGAAGACCACTTCGTTGAGCGGCAGGTCATAGGTCAGCATCGCCCGGCTGCCGACATAGGTGAGTTCCGTCTGGATCCCGCGCCGGTCCTGGCAGAGCTTCAGGATGCCGCCGAGATATTCGTCCGGCGTCAGGATCGTCGCCTTGATCCAGGGCTCGCGAAACTCGGAAATCTTCACGACGTCCGGCATGTCGGTCGGGTTGTGCAACTCGATCTCGGTGCCGTCGATCATCGTCAGCTGATAGACGACCGAAGGCGCGGTGGCGATCAGGTCGAGGTCGAACTCGCGCGACAGGCGCTCCTGGATGATTTCGAGATGCAGGAGACCGAGGAAGCCGCAGCGGAAGCCGAAGCCGAGGGCGGCGGAAGATTCCATTTCGAAGGAGAACGAGGCGTCGTTGAGGCGCAGCTTGCCCATGGCGCTGCGCAGTTCCTCGAAGTCGGCAGCATCGACCGGAAAGAGGCCGCAGAAGACCACCGGCTGCGCCGGCTTGAAGCCCGGCAGCGCCGCCTCCGTCGGACGCCTATCGTCGGTGATCGTATCGCCGACGCGGGTGTCGGCCACTTCCTTGATCGAGGCGGTGATGAAGCCGATTTCGCCGGGGCCGAGCGAATCCATCGCCACCATCTTCGGCGTCAGCACGCCGACGCGCTCGATGGTGTATTTGGCGCCGGTGCCCATCATCCGGATGGTCTGGCCCTTCACCAGCACGCCGTCGATGATGCGCACCAGAACCATGACGCCGAGATAGGTGTCGTACCAGCTGTCGACGAGCAGCGCCTTCAGCGGCGCCTTCTCCCCGCCCGGGCTCTTCGGCGCCGGCAGCTTGTGGACGATTGCTTCGAGCACGTCCGGAATGCCGAGGCCGGTCTTTGCCGAAATCAGCACGGCGTCGGAAGCGTCGATGCCGATCACCTCCTCGATCTGCTCCTTGATGCGGTCGGGCTCGGCCGCCGGCAGGTCGATCTTGTTGAGCACGGTGACGAGCTCGTGGTTGTTGTCGATCGCCTGGTAGACGTTGGCAAGCGTCTGGGCCTCGACGCCCTGGCTGGCGTCGACGACGAGCAGCGAGCCCTCGCAGGCCGACAGCGAACGCGAGACTTCGTAGGCGAAGTCGACGTGGCCGGGCGTGTCGATCAGATTCAAGACATAGGTGTCGCCGTCATTGGCCTTGTAGTGCAGGCGCACGGTCTGGGCCTTGATGGTGATGCCGCGCTCGCGTTCGATATCCATGCTGTCCAGCACCTGCTCGGACATCTCGCGCTCGGCAAGCCCGCCGGTCAGCTGGATCAGCCGGTCGGCCAGCGTTGATTTGCCGTGGTCGATATGGGCCACGATCGAGAAGTTTCGGATATGCGACAGGGGCGTCTTGGAGGATGGTGTGCTCATGGGGCGCATATAGCAGCGCGATCAGGCGGCGCAAAGCGGGAAATGAAGGCTTCGTTCACTATAAATCCGGGCGTGGCGCGGCTATTTCGCCCTCGCCTCCGCCTCGGCAAGCGCGCCCGCATTAGGCACCTGCGCGCTCTTCAGTTCGAAGGTCTCGCAGAGCTGCGGCGGCACGCGTTCACGCAGCCGCAGGCGTATGAGCACGAAGGCCGCATAGAGGATGGCAACGGCGATCGTCGCGTGGATGAACAGCTGAGCGCCGAAGACAGGCGTCAGCAGCGTCACGAGCATCGGTACCAGGGTCGCCGCCGCCGACCAAGCGACCAGCATCGTGCTGGCGAGCGGCACGTAATCGGCGGGAACGGTGCGGTCGTTGGCATGGGCATTGGCAATCGAATAGACCGTCTCGACGGCGCCGGCAAAGAGCGCGAAGACGAGCATCAGCAGCGGAAGGCTTTCAAAGGAGACGACGAGCGCTGCGAGCCCCGCCGCAACGATCAGGACGCAGGTGGCGACAAGAACGATGCGGCGGTCGATCCGGTCGGAAAGCGAGCCCATCGGATACTGGATGAGGAGCAGGCCGAACTGCATGACGAACATCAGCGTCGCCACGTCCTGCTGGCTCATCGCATTGGCGGCGGCATAGATCGGCGTGAAGCCCTGCACCAGCATCGAGAGACCGCCGGAGGCGAGTACGCCGATGAGGGCGACGGGCGAGCTGCGCCAGGCCATGGCGATGTCGATGCTGACCTTGGCGGGCGCGGGCGGCGTCGGCAGGCGTGTGAGGCCGATCGGCAATATGGCGAGTGCGGTGAAGAAGATCGTGACGATCGGGGCGATGTTGCCGTCGACCGGGATGCGGCCGAAAAGCCAGGCACCGGCCCCAAGCCCGATCACATAGGCCATGTAGAAGAGTGCCATGGCCTTGCCGCGCCAGTGGTTGTCGCTCGCGTGGTTCAGCCAGCTCTGGGTGATGATGAAGTTGGTGTTGGCAGCCGCTCCGTAAAGCGCCCGGGCAAAGATCCAGAGGGTGGGATGGACGCCGAGGCTGATCAGCACCGCCGCGAGGATGACGAGCGCCATCGAACAGGAGAAGGCCCGCGCATGGCCGACGCGGCGGATCAGCGGGCCCGCCATCACGCAGCCGATCAGGCCGCCGAAAGCGATCGCGGTGACCGCCGCTCCCGGAATCCACTCCGGTGCCGCGGAGCGCGTCAGCACGAAGGGAACATAGGCAAGCATCATGCCGTTGCCGATGGCGACGGCGGTCATCGAGGTGACGATGCTGGCAATCGACAGGAGAGACGAACGATCGCTGCCCATGTGCTTGTCCTCTCGCAGCCGCTTCTCCGACGCAAACTAGCGCGGCGCCGCCTGTCGCATTGTCGCCGGAGCGGCATGGAAGAAATTTATTTTGGGCCCACGGGGGCCGCTTGACTCCACTATATGAGAAATGCAATCTCAAATAATGGAACAGACAATCAACTCCCTCGAACGGACGATCGGCGAGCGCGTGCGTGAGATGCGGACGCTCCAGGCCCTGACGCTTGACGAATTGGCGATCCGCTCCGGCGTCAGCCGGGCGATGATCTCCCGGGTCGAACGCGGCGAGGCGAGCCCGACGGCACAGCTACTGGCAAAGGTCTGCAGCGCCCTCGGCACGACGCTCTCGGCGCTTTTCGCCTCTGCCGCGGACAACCCCTCGCCGATCGCGCGGCGGGCGGAGCAGCGGCTCTGGCGCGATCCGGAAAGCGGCTATCTCCGTCGCTCGGTGTCGCCGGAGGGCCTCGGCTCGCCGGTCGATATCGTCGAGGTCGAGTTCCCGCCCGGAGCCCGCGTCGTCTTCGAACGCCAGCCGGCCGACCGCGGCATCACCCAGCACCTCTGGCTTTTCTCCGGGCGGCTGGAACTGACGATGGAGAGCGGACCGCAGGTGCTAGAGGCCGGCGACTGCCTTTTCATGGGCCTCGAAGAGGCGCACATCTTCCACAACCCCTACGACGAGCCGGCGCACTACGCCGTGATCCTCTGCCGCACCAAGGTGTAATCATGCCCGACGTCATTATCCACGTGCTTACCGAAGAAGAAACCCACGCCGCGCTGCCGACGCTCGCCGAAATCCTTTCCGACTGCGTCGAGGGCGGCGCCTCGGTGGGCTTCATGCAGCCCTTCGGACCGGAAGACGCGGTGCCCTATTGGCAGGGTGTCGCCGCCGCGGTCGGCCGGCAAGAGACGGTGCTCCTTGTTGCCGAGCTCGACGGACGCGCTTTCGGCACCGTGCAGCTTGGGGTCGCGACGATGCCGAACCAGCCGCACCGCGCCGACATCAAGAAGCTGCTCGTGCATCGGGACGCGCGCGGCCTGGGTCTTGCTCGGCGGCTGATGGACAAAGCCGAGGCCGAGGCGCAAAAGCGTGGCCGGCGCGTGCTGGTGCTCGATACCGCGACCGGCGAGCCGGCGGAGGCGATCTACGAACGCTTCGGTTGGCTGCGCGCCGGCGCCGTTCCCGACTATGCGCTGATGCCGGACGGGCGCTACTGCGCGACGACGTTTTTCTACAAGCATCTGGCGGGTTAAGTGGGACGATGGCTGCCCCCTCATCCCGCTGCCGCGACCTTCTCCCCGCGCGCGGGGAGAAGGGGCAAGGCGCACGCCGCTCAATCCGTCGAAGCTTGGGCGGAGGGGTTCTGATGGTGCCGCATTTGCCTTCTCTCCGCCGGCGGAGAGAAGGTGCCGGCAGGCGGATGAGGGGCGTGCCCGACCAAATCCATCAAAGTAATTTACAGTAGCATTCCCCCGAATCAGGACACCCAAAATGCGCGTTTTCTACTCCGAAGACCACAAGCTCCGGGACGCCAGAACCGAACTCCATGGCGGCGAACTCGTGCCGCCCTTCGAGGCGCCGTTCCGGGCCGAATGGATTCTTGCCGCTGTCAGGGAAGCAGGCTTCTCGGACGTGGTCGCTCCCGAACAGCACGGCATGGAGACGGCGCTGAAGCTGCATTCCGCGGATTACCTCGAGTTCCTCGAAACCGCCTGGCAGCGCTGGGTCGCGGACGGCTACCGCGGCGAGGCTATTCCCGCCTGCTTTCCGGCGCGGCGCATGCGCCAGCATCCGCCGAAGGATATCGACGGCGCGCTCGGCTACTATTCCTTCGCCGCCGAGACGGCGATTACCGAAGGCACCTTCGCCGCCGCGCGCGCCGCCATGGATTGCGCGATTTCGGCCGCCGACCATGTCGCTGTCGGCAATACCGCCGCCTTCGCGCTCTGCCGTCCGCCCGGCCATCATGCGGCGATCGATCTCTTCGGCGGCTACTCCTTCATCAACAATGCCGCCTGCGCCGCCCAGCGCCTGCGCGACCGCGGCGCGCCAAAGGTCGCCGTGCTCGACGTCGATTTCCATCACGGCAACGGCACGCAGGATATCTTCTACGAACGCGGCGACGTCTTCTTCGCCTCACTGCACGGCGATCCCGTCGACGCCTTCCCGCATTTCCTCGGCTTCGCCGATGAGGAAGGGGCCGGTGCGGGGCTCGGCACGACGAAGAACTATCCGCTGCCGCGCGGCACCACCTTCGACACCTGGGTCGCGGCAATGGACGACGCGCTCGCGCGCATTGCCGGTTTCGGGGCCGAGGCGCTGGTGCTCTCGCTCGGCGTCGATACGTTCGAGCGCGACCCGATCAGCTTCTTCAAGTTGAAATCGGAGGATTTTCTGAGCCTGGGCGCGCGCTTGCAGAAAACCGGCCTGCCGGTCGTCGTCTGCATGGAGGGCGGCTATGGCGTGCCAGAGATCGGCCTGAACGTCGCCAACGTGCTGAAGGGCATCGCCGGCTGATCGTCCTCAGCCGTCTACGACACAAAGAACTGCGACAGCCCCTGGCCGGCGGCGAAGGCGAGATAGGCGAGCACCACGAAATAGATGGTGGTGGCGACGAGGAAGAGGTAACCGCCGGCCACCATCAACCCGTCGCGCTGGATGATGCCGAGCGACAGAAGCAGGATGGCGACGCCCGGCAGCGTGTTCGACAGCGGGATCAGCCCGAGCGGGAACATCAGCAGCACGCCGCCGGCCATGATCATCAGGCCGTTGAAGCGGTTCATCACGGCGCCATGGGTGAGGAAATGCAGCCTCGGGCGCACATAGCGGTCGAGTTTCGAAACCAGCGCCGCGCCCTTCTGCAGGGTCGGCACGAGTTTTTCGGTCTCGATCTGCCGGTCGAGAATCCGCCGCGGCAGCCAGGGCAGACGATTGAGGGTGATCGCCAGCGAAATGAGAATGATCGCCGCGCCGAAGACGGTGCTGACGCCGGGGATCGATACCGGGATCAGGAAGGGCAGCGTCAAGAGCGCGCAGAGAAGCAGGAAGCCGTGCTCGCCGATCTCGATCATCAGCTCGCGCAGCGTGATCGTATTGCCCCGGATCGAAGCGATCATGCCGGTCAGCGTATCGCTGAGGCTGCGCTCTGTGTCGTCGAACTCGATCGCCATTCCTGTCCCTCTCGTCTGCGTCTCGGCCGGCCAATGACACCGTAGCGCAAGCCTGTGAAGCTTCGGTTAGCGTCCGCTCTGGACAGCAATGTGGCGAAGCAAGGTATCAATGCTGCAGTGCAGAAACATTACAGCTGCCAGTCCATGTGGAAAGCGTCGCGCCCCTTCATCTTCCTGCCGCAATCGATAGTATGAAGCAGCTTTAGCACCAATGGGGACAATTGATTCGATGATCAAGAAATGCGCCATTCTGGCTGTCGCGGCCATCTATCTTTCCGGATGCACGACCACCGATCCCTATACGGGAGAACAGAAGATGTCGAACACGGCCGGCGGCGCGTTGATCGGTGCGGGGCTCGGCGCCGCAACCGGCCTCCTGGTCGGCGGCAGTGCGGCGGGACGGCGTGACGCCGCACTCGTCGGCGCCGGCATCGGTGCGCTCGGCGGCGGCCTGATCGGCAACTATATGGACCAGCAGGAATCGGAATTGCGCGCCCAGTTGCAGGGCACCGGCGTCTCCGTCACACGCCAGGGCGACCGCATCATTCTCAACATGCCGTCGAACATCACTTTCGCGACCGACCGCGACCAGGTGATCCCGCCCTTCTACCCGACGCTCGACTCGGTCGCGGTCGTGTTGCGCAAGTTCAACAAGACGCTGATCGACGTCGACGGCCACACCGACTCGACCGGCAGCGCCTCCCACAACCAGGGCCTTTCGGAGCGCCGCGCCGCTTCGGTCGCCAATTATCTCGGCAGCCGCGGCATCGACCAGCGCCGCATCTCGACGATGGGCTACGGCATGGAACGGCCGATCGCGTCGAACGCCAGCGAGGCCGGCCGCGCCCAGAACCGCCGCGTCGAAATCTCGATCGCGCCGATCAAACAGGGCTGACAGCTTTTCGATATTTCGCAAGGGCCGCGCGGAATCTCCGTCGCGGCCCTTTGTTTTGAAGCGGCAAGCACTTAGGCGAGTTCGCTTCCACTAAGGCAGCGGTGTTACGGGCAGTGTCCGCGGCCTATCCAGCGACGCACACGTCCCCTACGGTCGTCATCCTCGGGCTTGAGGGAGGCGCGGTCCCCGTTATCGAAAGTGCAGCGCCGCCCGCGGCGACGTCAGCCTTGCGGCGGATAGGTGTGCGCGTTTCCGCGGAAATCGGTGACGGTGTAGCAGCCGCCGCCTTCCGCCTCTATCGAGCTGGCGCTGATCACGGCCTTGCCGTAACCGCCGGGAATATCGAGGATATAGGTCGGCTGGCAGAGGCCCGAGACGCGGCCGCGCAGCGAGGCGACGAGCGCCTGGCCCTCTTCGATCGACAGTCGGAAATGGCCGGTGCCGGGCGCGAGGTCCGGATGGTGCAGGTAATAGGGCTTGATCCGCGTCTCGACGAAGGCGCGCATCAGTTCGGCAAGCACCTCCGGGTCGTCGTTGACGCCCTTCAGCAGCACCGATTGACTGATCATGACGATCCCCGCATCGATCAGCCGGGCCGCGGCGCCGCGCGCTTCGCCCGTCAGCTCGCGCGGATGATTGGCGTGGAGCGCCACATAGGTCGCCTTGCCGCTGCTTTTGAGCGCCGCGATGAGATCCGCATCGATGCGGTGCGGCTCGACGACCGGTACGCGCGTGTGGAAGCGCACGACCTTGACGTGCTCAATCGCGCCGAGACGCTCGAGGATTTCCTGAAGCCGCCGCGGCGACAGCACCAGCGGGTCACCGCCGGTCAGAATCACCTCCCAGATTTCCGGATGCGCCGCGAGATAGGCGATCGCCGCATCGAGCTCGGCGGGCGTCAGTGTGCCGAGCCCCTGCGGGCCGACCATCTCGCGGCGGAAACAGAAGCGGCAATAGACCGGGCAGACATGGACGGCCTTGAGCAGCACCCGGTCCGGGTAGCGGTGGACAATGCCGGGAACGGGGCTGTGGGCGCCGTCGCCGATCGGATCGGCGCGCTCCTCGGGGGTCAGGGTCAACTCCGCTGCGTCCGGTACGAACTGCCTGGCAATGGGATCATGCGGATCGGCGCGGTCGATGAGGTCTGCAACAGCGGGGCTGATCGCGATCGCGTAGCGGGAGGCGACGCGAGAGATCGCTTCCTCGGCCGAGGCGTCGATAAGGCCGGCCTCGGCGAGATCGCCGGCGGTCCGGATGGGACGGTGCGCGGTCATGCGCCGGCCTCCGCCACCGGTGCCCAGAGCACCTGATCGATGCGTGCCGCACCCGTCGCCAGCATCACCAGCCGGTCGAAGCCGAGCGCGATGCCGCTCGCCTCCGGCATAATGGAAAGCGCCGACAGGAAGTCCTCGTCGAGCGGATAGGTTTCGCCATAGACCCGCACCTTTTCCGCCATCTCCAGCTCGAAGCGGCGGCGCTGTTCCTTGGCATCGGTCAGTTCGCCGAAGGCGTTGGCCAATTCGACGCCGCAGGCATAGAGCTCGAAGCGCTCGGCGACGCGAGGATCGCGCGAGGTCGGCCGGGCGAGCGCCGCCTCGGCAACCGGATATTCGTCCAGGATCGTGGTGCGTCCGAAGCCGAGGTTCGGCTCGACCTTTTCGACGAGCACGCGGCTGAAGAGGTCAGCCCAGGTGTCGTCGTCGGCAACGCGGAGACCGGCCCGCCGCATGGCCGCGGCCAGACCTTCGCGATCGGTCGCGCCGTCTTTTTCGATCGAGGCGAGAAGATCGATGCCGGCAAAGCGCGCGAAGGCCTCGGCGACCGACAGCCGCTCCGGTTCGAGGAACGGGTCGCAACGGCCGCCCTGATACGCGAAGGACCGCGTGCCCGTCGTCTCGGCGGCGAGCGCGAGGATCTCGGCGCAATCGTCCATCAGCGTCTCGTAGCTCTCCTCGGCGCGGTACCATTCGAGCATGGTGAATTCCGGATGGTGCAGCGGGCCACGCTCGCGATTGCGATAGACATGGGCGAAGCAGGCGATGCGTCTTTCGCCGGCCGCCAGGAGCTTCTTGCAGGCGAATTCCGGCGAAGTGTGGAGATAGAGCGGCTGCATCGATCCGTCCGACCCAAGCGCCTGCGTTTCGAAGGCGTGCAGATGCGCCTCATTGCCCGGCGACAGCTGCAGCGTTGCCGTATCGACTTCCATGAAGTCCCGCTCGCCGAAGAAGCGGCGGAGTGCCGACTGGATGCGGTTGCGGCCGATCAGAAAGGGACGGCGGTCGGCGTGGACATCCGGTGTCCACCAGGGAGAAGCATGCGGCATGGTCGGTTCGGTCCAAGCTTTCTTCCGCACGAATGCCGCTCAGGCTGGCTATTTGCGCGAAATTAGGGTAGTGGCGGCGCGAAATCGAAACATTCTCGCGTCCTTCCGGGCCGATTTCCGGCCCGCGCGTGTCGCTGATACCTCTGTTACAAGGAAGACTAATGGTCAAGGTCATCGCTTCTTCGGTCCGCAAGGGCAACGTTCTCGACGTCGACGGCAAGCTCTATGTCGTGCTCACCGCGCAGAACTTCCATCCGGGCAAGGGCACGCCGGTCACGCAGGTCGACATGCGCCGCATCTCCGACGGCGTGAAGGTCTCGGAACGCTACCGAACCACCGAGCAGGTCGAGCGCGCCTTCGTCGAGGACCGCGAGCACACCTTCCTCTATGAAGATGCCGAAGGCTTCCATTTCATGAATCCGGAGAGCTACGACCAGCTCGTCATGTCGGCCGAGGACATCGGCGACCTGAAGGCTTACCTTCAGGAAGGCATGGCGGTGATGCTGTCGATCCACGAGGGCATTGCGATCGCCATCGACCTGCCGCGCCACGTCATCCTCGAGATCACCGAGACCGAGCCGGTCGTCAAGGGCCAGACGGCGTCTTCCTCCTACAAGCCGGCCCTGCTTTCGAACGGCGTCCGCACCTCGGTGCCGCCGCATATCCAGGCCGGCACCCGCGTTGTCATCGCAACGGAAGACGGCTCCTACGTCGAGCGCGCCAAGGACTGAGGCACGTCCTGAGAGCGCTGTTTAACAGGGGCGGCAGGTTACCTGCCGCCCTTTTTTTGTCGCGACTCACAACTCAGAATGCGAGTGCGCAAGGCCTGCAAAATTGAGCGTGCATTTTTGAGGCGCGCTGTTTAGGGTCACCTGCCGCTGCCGAAAGCTGGACGAGATCGAGGGATTGCATGTTTCCATTGTCGCATATGATGAAAGCCTTCATCCGCAAAGGCCGCCTTACCGTGATCGACGCCGACGGCAAAAGGCACGTCTTTTCGGGCGAGCCGGGGCCGAGCGTCACAATGCGGCTCACCGACAAGCGGCTCTATCGCAGTCTCGTCCTCAATGCCGAGCTTGCCGCCGGCGAGGCATATATGGACGGGACGATGCGCTTCGAGGAGGGATCGACCCTTCGAGACTTCCTCACCCTCTTCTCGATCAACCGGCTGTCGCTCGGCTCCTACCCGATCCAGAAGCTGCTGCGGGCGATCAAGATGCGCTTTCGCAAGCGCCAGCAGGCAAATCCGAAGGGGAAGGCGCAGCAGAACGTCGCGCATCACTACGATCTCGGCAACGCGTTCTACAAGCTCTTCCTCGACGAGAACATGCTCTATTCCTGCGCCTATTTCCGCGAACCGGACGAGACGCTGGAGGCGGCACAGCGCAACAAGCTCAGGCTGCTCGCCTCAAAGCTCTGCCTGAAGCCCGGCATGAAGGTGCTCGACATCGGCTGCGGCTGGGGCGATCTGGCGCTCTATCTGGCCGCTCTCGAGAATGTCGAGGTTCTCGGCGTGACGCTCTCTAAGGAGCAGCAGGCACTCGCCTCCGAGCGTGCCCGCGCCGCGGGCCTTGCCGACCGGGTGCGCTTCGAGCTCAAGGACTACCGCGACGTCGAGGGGCCGTTCGACCGCATCGTCTCGGTCGGCATGTTCGAACATGTCGGCGTTCATCACTACGACGAATTCTTCAAGAAGGTGAACGCGCTGATGCGCGATGACGGCATCGCCGTCCTGCACTCGATCGGCCATATGAGCCCGCCCGGCATGGCGAGCCCGTGGCTCAGGAAGTATATCTTCCCGGGCGCCTATTCGCCGGCCCTCTCCGAAGTCTTCGAGGTCGTCGAGCGCAACAGCCTATGGGTGAGCGACCTCGAGTTCCTGCGCGTCCATTACGCGACGACGCTCGCCCATTGGGGCGCGCGCTTCGAAGAAAACCGCGACAAGGTGATCGCGATGTATGACGAGCGCTTCGCGAGGATGTGGGAGTTCTATCTGATCAGCGCAGAGATGATGTTCCGCACCGGCAGCCAGCTCGTCTTCCACATGCAGCTGTCGCGCTCCCGCGATGCGGCGCCGATCGTGCGCGATTACATCACCGACCAGCAGCGCGCCTATATGGAACAGGAAAAGGCGCTCGACCTGGCGATCTGAGACCCGTCTGCCTATGCGGTGACGCGGGCAAAATGCGCCGTCAGCGTTTCGCCCAGAGCACCTTGAAGCGCGCATTGCGGCAGGTTTCGCCACTTTCCTTGAAGCTTTCCGCCAGGACCAGTTCATAAGGCAGGCCGCGATTGGCGACCAGCATCAGCCGGCCGCCCTGCTTCAGGGCCTTGGCGGCTGCCTTGATCATCGCCGCGCCGAGGGCGGGCTCGGCCGCGTGGCCCTCGTGGAAGGGCGGGTTCATGACAATCAGGTCGTATTTGTCGCGGGTTTCCTCGCTCGTCAGATCGTGCCAGTAGAAGCGCGCCGGCGTCGACGAAGCGTTCGCCGCCATGTTGGCCCGCGCCGCCTCCAGGGAATTGTGATCCGCCTCGAACAGGTCGATGCCCTTGAGGCCCGGCGAGGCCTCGGCAAGCTTCACCGAGAGAAAACCCCAGCCGGCGCCGAAATCCGCCGCATGGCCGCTGAAATCGCGCGGCAGGCGGGAGGCGAGCAGTTCCGAGCCGGCATCGACGCGGTCGTGCGAGAACATGCCCGGCGCCGCCTCGAACAGGCCGTCGACGCGCACGGGGACCTTGGTGAGCTTCGACACGGCCTCGGAGGCGTCCTCCGGCCGCGTGAACCAGAAGGCGACGCCGTGATATTTCGGCATCGAATCGCCTTCCCAGCCGAACTTGTCGATCTTCTTGCGCAGCGGCTGGATACCGTCCTCCTTGCCGCCGGCGACGACGATGAGGGCGCCGTCCCGGGTGCGTTTCAGCGCCTCGGCAATGCGGTCCTCGTTCTCGCCCTTGTGTTTGCCGCAGAGCACCAACGCTGCGTCGTAGTCCTCGCCCGAGGCGACCGGCGCCGCTTCAGCCCGTGCAGCTTCCAGAGCGCGATACAGGGATTTGAGCGGCTGGACGGCCAGCATCGATGCGGCAAAGCCTTCCGGCAGCCTGTAGCCCGCTTCCGCACCGAGAAACAGGACGCGCTCGCCCTCCCCCGGCGGATCGATGACGCCGGTCTCGAAGGGGTAGAACAGGGTTTTCAGCGCGTCGCGGCTCATGGATGTTTCCGTTAGCAAATCTGTCGGTCGAGTGCGGGCCGCCTCACAGGGAGAGTCTTGTCCCGCGCTTACGAGAAAGGGCGCGAAGCGATCTGCTCCGCGCCCCGAGTTGGATTGAACTGAAGCCGGCTTATTCGGCCGCTTCGCCGCCGTCCTTCTTGTCGGACTTGTCGCCCTTTTCGGCGACGATCTCCTTGCCGGTCGCTTGGTCGACGACCTTCATGGAGAGGCGGACCTTGCCGCGCTCGTCGAAGCCCATCAGCTTTACCCAGACTTTGTCGCCTTCCTTGACGACGTCGGTCGTCTTGGCGACGCGCTCGGAGGCGAGCTGCGAGATGTGGACGAGGCCGTCACGGGCGCCGAAGAAGTTGACGAAGGCGCCGAAATCGGCGGTCTTGACGACCGTGCCCTCATAGATCTGGCCGACTTCCGGCTCGGCGACGATCGAGTGGATCCACTTGCGCGCAGCCTCGATCTCCTTGCCGGACGACGAAGCGATCTTGACGGTGCCGTCGTCCTCGATGTTGATCTTGGCGCCGGTCTTCTCGACGATTTCACGGATGACCTTACCGCCGGAACCGATGACTTCGCGGATCTTGTCGACCGGGATGTTCATCACCTCGATGCGCGGCGCGAATTCGCCGAGCTGGCCGCGGCTCTCGGAAATGGCCTTGGCCATTTCGCCGAGAATGTGCATGCGGCCGCCCTTCGCCTGGTTGAGCGCAACACCCATGATCTCTTCGGTGATGCCCTCGATCTTGATGTCCATCTGCAGCGACGTGATGCCGGCTTCCGTGCCGGCCACCTTGAAGTCCATGTCGCCGAGATGATCTTCGTCACCGAGGATGTCGGAGAGAACGGCGAAGCGGTCGTCTTCCTTGATCAGGCCCATGGCGATGCCGGCGACCGGCTTGGCAAGCGGCACGCCCGCATCCATCAGCGCCAGCGAGGTACCGCAGACGGTTGCCATCGAGGAGGAGCCGTTCGACTCGGTGATCTCGGAGACCACGCGCAGCGTGTAGGGGAACTGTTCCGCCGTCGGCAGCATCGGATGGATGGCGCGCCAGGCGAGCTTGCCGTGGCCGATTTCGCGGCGGCCTGGAGAACCCATGCGGCCCGTCTCACCGACCGAGAAGGGCGGGAAGTTGTAGTGCAGCATGAAGTTTTCCTTGTACATGCCGGTCAAGGAATCGACATACTGCTCGTCTTCGCCGGTGCCGAGGGTGGCAACGACGATCGCCTGCGTTTCACCGCGGGTAAAGATCGCCGAACCGTGGGTGCGCGGCAGGAGGCCGACTTCGGCGACGATCGGGCGAACCGTCACGAGGTCGCGGCCATCGATGCGGCTCTGGGTGTCGAGGATGTTCCAGCGGACGATCTTGGCCTGCAAGTGCTTGAAGACCGAGGCGATTTCCTCTGCCGTGTGAGCCGGGTTCTCGATGCCTTCCGGCAGGAAGTGCTCCTTCACCCTGGCCTTGACGGCGTCGACTGCGGCGTAGCGGGCGGCCTTCTCGGTGATCTTGTAGGCGTTGCGCAGCTCGTCCTCGGCGATCGCCAGCATGGCGTTTTCGAGAGCGGAATGATCTTCCGCTTCGAACTCGCGCGGCTCCTTGGCGGCGACTTCGGCAAGCTTGATGATCGCGTCGATCACCGGCTGGAAGCCCTTCTGCCCGAAAACGACGGCGCCGAGCATGATGTCTTCCGGCAGTTCCTTGGCTTCCGACTCGACCATCAGCACGGCTTCCTGGGTGCCGGCGACGACCAGATCCAGCGAGGACTCGTCCATTTCGTCGAGATGCGGGTTCAAGACGTATTCGCCGTTGATGTAGCCGACGCGGGCGCCGCCGATCGGACCCATGAACGGAATGCCGGAAAGCGTCAGCGCCGCGGAAGCGGCGACCATCGAGACGACGTCCGGGTTGTTTTCAAGGTCATGCTGCATGACCGTGACGATCACCTGGGTGTCGTTCTTGTAGCCTTCCGGGAAGAGCGGGCGGATCGGCCGGTCAATCAGGCGCGAAACGAGCGTCTCGTTTTCGCTCGGGCGGCCTTCACGCTTGAAATAGCCGCCGGGGATCTTGCCGGCGGCATAGGTCTTTTCCTGGTAGTTGACGGTCAGCGGGAAGAAATCCTGGCCGGGTTTCGGTGCCTTGGCGGAGACCACCGTGGCGAGCACGACGGTTTCGCCGTAGGTGGCGAGAACGGCGCCGTCGGCCTGGCGGGCGATCTTGCCGGTTTCGAGCTTGAGCGGACGCCCAGCCCATTCGATTTCTACCTTGTGGGTCTCGAACATGTTCTGTCCTTCGTGTGCGGGAGACCGTCCGCGGCTGTTGCAGCGCAGACGATCCGGTGCCGCTTGGTGTGGCGCATCACGGGCAAGACAACGGGAGGCTTCAATCAGAGCCGGCCGCTCGCCACTTTGCCGCGCTGCCTGCATGGAAGCGCTTCGGCGAGCAGGCGCCGAAGCATCCTGCAATCCTGCCCCATGACGGGCCATCGGTTAATCCGCGATACCGGCCCATCCGGTCCGCTGGACATTCCCCCATTGCGTCTTCGACGCAGGTGGAGGGACGATTGGTGGGCGCTTCAGCGCCCAAAAAAACCGGCGGATCGCCAAGCGACCCGCCGGACAGTCGATTAGCGACGGATGCCGAGGGCACCGATCAGCTTGCTGTAGCGCGCTTCGTCTTTCTTCTTCAGATAGTCGAGGAGCGAGCGACGGCTGGAGACCATCGCGAGAAGACCACGGCGGGAATGGTTGTCCTTCTTGTGGTCCTTGAAGTGTTCGGTCAGGTTGTTGATCCGTTCCGTCAGGAGCGCAACCTGGACTTCCGGAGAACCGGTATCGCCTTCAACGGTCGCGAATTCCTTGATGAGCTGAGCCTTGCGCTCTGCAGTGATCGACATCGGATGTTCCTTTCGTTTTCGAGGATTTGAGGGTCGCCGGCAGCCGGGATGTCGTCCAGCCACGGCCGTTCACACGAAGAGGCGAGGCCTTTTCGCTGGCGTGCCTATAACCGAAACGGACACAAAAGGAAAGGGCGATCGAGCCGGCCACGGATCGGGCGGCTGCGCCGCAATTTTCCTATGCTCAAGCTGCCGCAAGCGTCGACATCGGCAGGCGCCGCATCAATTGTCCGCCCCGCCCTTGGCTCCGCCGTCGCGCGGGATGCGGATGTGCCATTCGATACCGTCGGCATGCATCGTTCTGTCAAGTTCGGCGCGCAAGGCCATGCCGAGCATGCGTTCGATGACCACTGACCCGAAGCCCTTGCGGGGCGCCCGGGCCTGCTCGACGAGGTCCGCGCCACTCTCGCGCCAGCGGATGGTGATCGCTCCCGGCGATATCGACCACTCGAGGTTGACGACCCCCGTCATATTGGCAAGCGCGCCATGCTTGATCGCATTGGTGGCGAGTTCGTGAAGCACCATGCCGAGCGTCTGCGCCAGCTGCGTGTCCAATCGCAAGCTTGGACCGGCAAGCACGATGCGGTCCGGATCGTCGGGGGCAAAAGGCTGAAGCTGGTCCTCGGCAAGCTCGCGGAAATCGACGCCCATCGCCGCATTGGCGATCATCAGATCGGTCGAGCGGGCGAGACCCGCGAGCCGCTTGCGGAACGCGTCGACGAATTCCGTCGTGTCCTCGCTCGACGCGGCGGATTGGGCGAGCATCGACTGGATGACGGTCAGCTGGTTCTTCGAGCGATGCGCGACCTCCCGCATGAGGAGGCGGATTTCCGCCTCGGCCCTTGTTCGGGCCGCCGCCGCGCGGGCAAGCGCCGTCGAAACCGCCTCGACTTCGGTAATGACGTAGCGGCGCGGCTCAATCACCTCGCCGGCGCCGAGGCGCCGCGCGTCGAGCGCCAAAAGCTTGACCCCTTGCGTCAACAGCCGCGCGATGGTCAGCGATCCGGCAACTGCGATGCTAGCAAAAATGATGCCGCCGAGCGACAGCCAGAGAAACGACCACAGAATCGGCGCATCGACGACCTCACGCGGCGCCCAGGCGACGATGCGCCAGCCGGTGATAACCGAAAATTCCGAAACGACGCGGTAATCCACGCCATGCTCGTTAATGTCGCTGACGCCGATGCTGATCTGAGGGAGCTTGTTCAGAAAGAACGCTTCACCGGGGCGGGCCGCGGGATCCGAGGAGGCAATCACCTTGCCCTTGCCGTCGACGAGCGCGGCATTCCAACCCGGTGAAAGCGTGTCCCGATTGACCGCCTTGACCATCCGAGCGGCATCCTGGGTCAGGCCCAACAGATACCGTTCGCCGTCCGGCCCGTTTATCGGCAGATACACGTTGAAGGCCCAATCCTTGGCGGTGCTGGCGAAGAAGGCGCCCGAGACGAGCGGTCCGCTGCTCTTGAGGGCAAGGTCGAGGTCCGGATCGGATCCCCGTCCCAACAGCGTTCCGAAGGGAACTCCGGTGCTCATCCGCAAATTGTGGTCGCTGTCAACGACAATCAGATTGGAATGGGTGCCCGCCAAAGCACTTGAAGCGCGGTGGTAAAACCCGCGCAAGTCGCGAAGATCGACCGCCCCGGAGGTCGACAGGACCCGGAGCGTGGTCATCATGCCCTCGACCTCGCGTTCGACTATCCGGGTCACGGAGCCGGTCGAGGCCCTGAGCAGCGAGGTGACGACCTGCTCCTGTGCATCGACGCTGCGCTTCACGATCACGAAGGAAAAGATGAAGGAAGGGACGATCGCGATCAGCAGCAGCGAGAGCAGGTAGAAGCTGAAGGGCCTGCGAAGGTAAGTACGGACAAAGGCCGCTACGGCCTGCAGACCGCCGGACGAGACCTCTCCCTCGCTTTTCTCTGGCGCCTTGAGCATCCGAACCGCCTTTCGCCCCGGCTTCTCAACCCCGTTTGCGCGCCTACACGCCGCACGCAAAAGCGTAGCGATTGTTGGCCGCGCAATGGCTGCCGGTCAATGGCTGGCGAACACACGTTTCGGTCGAAATTCACCTTCGGCCACTTCACCGATTGCAACGAGCTTGCCGCGTGCGGTTGCGTAGGCCTCCGGGGCCGGCAACGGGGCGTCCCGGCCACGCAGGATGATCGGGTTGCCCATTCTCAAGCGGTGCGCCTGATCGTCGCTCACCGCCACATGCGGCAGTTCGGACAGCGCCTCGCCGGTATCGATCAGATAATCGTCGAGCGCGGCAAGTCGTTCCGCGTCGTCCTCGATCTTTTCCAGCGCCACGAGATCGGCGAGCGCGACCATGTCCTCCTCGCCGAAAGGGGCGACGAAGGTGCGGCGCAAAGAGGCGATGTGACCGAAGCAGCCGAGATCGCGGCCCATGTCACGGGCAAGCGAACGGACATAGGTGCCCTTGCCGCATTCGATCTCGAAATGGGCGAGATGCGGCGTCGAGCCGATCAGCGAGAGACGGAAGACCTCCACCTCGCGCGCGGGAATTTCCACGGTTTCGCCGTCCCGTGCGAGATCGTAGGCACGCTCGCCGTCGATCTTGATCGCCGAAAACTGCGGCGGCACCTGGCTGATTACGCCGGTATATTTCGGCAGCAGGGCACGGATCGCCTCTTCGCTCGGGCGCTCGGAAGACGAGCGAACGGCATCCCCTTCCAGGTCGTCGGTCGAGCGCTCCTCGCCCCAGGCGACGGTGAACTCGTAGATCTTGCGGCCGTCCATGACGTAAGGAACGGTCTTCGTGGCGTCGCCGAGGGCGATCGGCAGCATGCCGGAGGCCAGCGGATCGAGCGTGCCGGCATGGCCGGCCTTCTGCGCCTTGAACAGCCACTTGATCTTGGAGACCGCCTCCGTGGAGCCGAAATCGAGCGGCTTGTCGAGGATGAGCCAGCCCGAAATCGGACGGCCCTTGGGTTTGCGCGGCTTGGACATGGATCTTTCTATTCTTCGTCGTCGCTGTCGGGATCGAGGTCGCGGCTGACTTCCGGCGAGCGCAGCAGCTGATCGATCTTCTGATAGTTGTCGAAGCTGGTGTCGTCCCTGAAGCGGACGTCCGGCATGTATTTCATCTGCCGAAGCTGCGGCCCGAGGCGGCCGCGGATGAATTTCGCATGCTTGTTCAACGCCTCGATGACCGCCGCGTGATCGGCAACACCGAGCGGCGTCACATAGGCGGTGGCGATCTTCAGATCGGGCGACATGCGCACTTCGGAAATCGAAATCACCGTCTTCTCGATCAGCGGGTCGCGCACTTCGCCGCGCTGCAGGACTTGGGTGATCGCGGCGCGCACCTGTTCGCCGACGCGCAGCATGCGCTGGGACGGAGCGGAGGATGTGGATCTGGTCATCGTGCTTATCCTGGATCACGGCGATTGCGGCCACATCGACCGGAATCGAGACGCGATCGCTTCAATAGAGGCGAAACGGCTATGGTGGCGTCTCGTCTCGTCCGCAAAAAACAGGAGCGCCGGAGATGATCCGGCGCCCGCATATTTTCCTGCCGGATCGACTTAGAGCGTCCGCGTGATGTGCTCGACGCGGAAGCACTCGATCGTGTCGCCGGCGCGAATGTCTTCGTAGTTCTCGAAGGCCATGCCGCATTCCTGGCCGGACTGGACCTCGGAAACCTCGTCCTTGAAGCGCTTGAGCGTCTTGAGCTTGCCTTCGTGGATGACGACGTTGTCGCGCACGAGACGCACGCCGACGCCACGCTCGACCTTGCCCTCGGTGACGCGGCAACCCGCAACCTTGCCGACCTTGGTGATGTTGAACACCTCGAGGATCTCGGCATTGCCGAGGAAGGTCTCGCGCCGTTCGGGCGACAGCAGGCCGGACATCGCCGCCTTCACGTCATCCACCAGATCGTAGATGATGTTGTAGTAGCGGATCTCGATACCGGACCGTTCGGCCGCGTCGCGCGCCTGCTTGTTGGCACGGACGTTGAAGCCGATGATCGCGGCATTGGACGCCTCGGCGAGCGAGATATCCGACTCGGTAATGCCGCCGGCGCCCGAGTGAACGATGCGCGCCCGCACTTCATCCGTTCCAAGCTTGTCGAGAGCACCGGCGATCGCTTCGATCGAGCCCTGCACGTCGCCCTTGATGACCAGCGGGAACTCCTTCAGGCCGGAGGCCTGGAGCTGGCTCATCATCTGCTCGAGCGAACCGCGCGAGCCGGACTGGCGGGCAACCATCTTCTCGCGGGCAAGCCGCTGGCGATATTCGGAGATCTCGCGCGCACGGCTTTCGTTCTCGACGACGGCAAACTTGTCGCCGGCCGCCGGCGTGCCGGAAAGGCCGAGGACCTCGACCGGCATGGACGGGCCTGCTTCCTTGACGTGTTCGCCCTTGTCGTTGACGAGGGCACGCACACGGCCCCACTGGTCGCCCGCGACGATGATCTGGCCGGGCGTCAGCGTGCCCTTCTGGACGAGGACGGTGGCCACCGCACCGCGGCCGCGGTCGAGCTCGGCTTCGACCACAGTGCCCTCGGCCGTCCGGTTCGGATTGGCCTTGAGGTCAAGGATTTCCGCCTGCAACAGGATCGCCTCGAGCAGCTTGTCGAGATTGGTCTGGTTCTTCGCCGAAACCTCGACGTCGAGCACCTCACCACCCATCGATTCGACGAAGACCTCGTGCTGCAGCAGCTCGGTGCGAACCTTTTGCGGGTTCGCCGTCGGCTTGTCGATCTTGTTGATCGCCACGATGATCGGCACACCCGCCGCCTTGGCGTGGTTGATCGATTCGATCGTCTGCGGCATCACGCTGTCATCGGCCGCGACGACAAGAACGGCAATGTCCGTCGCCTGGGCGCCGCGGGCACGCATCGCCGTGAAGGCGGCGTGGCCGGGGGTGTCGATGAAGGTGATCTTCTGGCCGTTCTGTTCGACCTGGTAGGCGCCGATGTGCTGGGTGATGCCACCCGCTTCGCCGGCAACCACATTGGCGTGCCGGATCGCATCGAGCAGCGACGTCTTGCCGTGGTCGACGTGGCCCATGATCGTCACGATCGGCGGGCGGGAGATCATCGTCTCATCCAGGTCGGCAACGTTGAAGATGCCTTCCTCGACGTCCGACTCGGAAACCCGCTTGACCGTGTGGCCGAATTCGCCGGCGATGAGTTCGGCGAGATCCGCATCGATCAGGTCGCCAGGCTTCATCATCTGGCCTTCCTTCATCAGGAACTTGATGACGTCGACGGCGCGCTCCGACATGCGCTGCGACAGTTCCTGAATCGTGATGGTCTCCGGCAGAACGACCTCGCGCGAAATCTTCTCGCGAGTTTCCTGCATCTGGCTTCGCCGGAACTTTTCCTGGCGGCGGCGCATCGCCGAAAGCGAACGGCCGCGCTGGCCGCCGTCCTCGTCGACGGCAGCGGTCAGCGTCAGCTTGCCCTGGCGACGGCCCTCGTCGCCCTTGGCGCGCGGAGCGGGCTTTGCCGGCTCGGGACGGACGACCTTGCCGCGGGCCGGTCCGGCGCCGCTGCGCGGGCGTTCATCCTCGTCGTCATTGCCTGGCCGGCGACCGCGAAGAGCGGCGCCGGGGGCACCGGGCGCCTGAGGCGCGGCAGGCGCCGGGCGGACGGGCTGAGGACGCGCCTCGGCGCGGCGCTCGGCGACCGCCGGGCGCTCCTCCTCGGCGACCTCATCGGTCTTTTCGGCGACGGCGGCCGGGCGAGCAGCCTCCTCGGCGGCGCGGCGGGCAGCCTCTTCCTTTTCGCGAGCCAGACGCGCTTCTTCTTCTGCGCGACGACGCACTTCCTCTTCTGCGCGGCGCTTGGCCTCCTCGGCATCGCGGACCTGGGCTTCGGCCAGCGCGCGACGGCGGGCTTCCATCTCGCCGGCCGAGAGGTCGTTCAGCACGACGCCGACGCGAGGACGGTTCTGCTCAGCGCGCGGCTGATGGGGCTGCGGCTGCGGGGCCGGGCGGCCGGCCGGGTGCGGCTGAACCGGGCGCGGTTCGGCCGGTCGCGCAACGGGTGTCGCACTCACCGGCGTGATCGGGCGCTCGTCCTTGTGCCGCGCCAAGCCGAACTTCTTCTTGGTTTCGACCACGACCGCCTTCGTGCGACCGCGGCCCATGTCCTGGCGCACAGTCCCCTGCGTCACCCCGGCGGGCTTCAGGGTCAGCGTCTTCTTGCCCGCTACGCTGAGTGTCTTGTCGTCTTTGTTGTCGGTCATTCCGTTCCGTTCCTAGCGATCAGGGCCGGATGCGTAACACCTGACCCCGTCTTCCAATTTGTCTCAAGCAGCGCTCGCGATGCCGGCCTCCGCCGGTGACGCGTGTCATTGCTGTGGCTTATCAGCGCCGCCTTCGGCCCGGACCGGGACGGATCCTCGGTACTTTTCGAGCATGATTGCGCGCTTCACTACACCCTCACCCGCCTGCCCTGCAAGCGCTGCGGCATGGATAAAAGCATTACTTCCCAAAAGCCCCTCCATTTCCGCCGTCGCAAACGGGCGGAACGCAGGTATTTCCGTTTCATCGTCGGCGACGAAGCTCATCGCCTTGCGGGCCTGATCGATCTTGCGAACGCCGTCGGCGGCCGCGTCGATCGCGTGGAAAACGCCAAGCGCCGCGAGCCCGCGCACCGCCTGCTCCGTCTTCGTGGCGCCGGAGACGAACTGGCCGGCCTTGCGCGCCATGTTCATCATTCCGGCAAGCTGCTCGGCGAGCAGCCTGTCGACCTCGTCGACGAGCGCCGTCTCGGCCTTCACCTCGGCACGCAAAGCGCGGGCGAAAAGCTTCTTCGCCACCGCCTTCTCGACGAGGCGCCGCTCCGCCCTCACCCAGCAGCCGCGTCCCGGAAGCTGCCGCTTCAGGTCGGGTACGACGCGGCCGTCCGGTCCGGCCACGAAGCGGATCAGCTCATCCGGCGATCCGCTCTCGCGCGTGACGATGCAGGTACGGCTGCTGCCGCTCCGGTCCTTGGGGCCCTTGTCCGAGGGCAGGATTTCGGTGACGGCTGTCATCCTGGATCAGGCGTCCTGTTCCGAACCCTCGGCAACTTCGATCGGCTCGTCCTGATCACTCGCGAGGTCTTCCTCGGTGATCCAGCCAGCCGCCAGGCGCGCCTGCACGATCATTGCCTCGGCCTCTTCGCGGCTGACCTCGAGCTTCGAGAAGGTGCCCTCGAAGCGCTTGGTCTCGCCGTCCCTGCGCTCGGTCCAGCCAACGAGGTCGTCGGCGGCGCAGCCGGCGAAGTCCTCGATCGTCTTGATGCCTTCCTCGCCGAGCGCGACCAGCATCTGGCTGGTCAGGCCTTCGATCTGGCGCAGGTCGTCCGAGACGCCGAGCTCCTTGCGCCGGGCGTCCATCTCCGCCTCGATCTTGTCCAGGTATTCGCGGGCGCGCGTCTGGATTTCCGTCGCGGTTTCGTCGTCGAAACCATCGATCGAGGAAATCTCGTCGAGCTCGACATAGGCAAGCTCCTCGACCTGGGCGAAGCCCTCGGAGGCAAGCACCTGGCCGACCATTTCGTCGACGTCCAGCGCTTCCATGAAGAGTTGGGTGCGCTCGTTGAATTCCTTCTGGCGGCGCTCGCTCTCCTCCTGCTCGGTGAGAATGTCGATGTCCCAGCCGGTCAGCTGCGAGGCGAGGCGAACGTTCTGGCCGCGGCGGCCGATCGCCAGCGACAGCTGCTCATCCGGCACGACGACTTCGATGCGCTCGGCGTCCTCGTCGAGAACGACCTTGGTCACTTCGGCCGGCTGCAGGGCGTTGACGATGAAGGAGGCCGGATCCGGCGACCACGGGATGATATCGATCTTCTCGCCCTGGAGTTCGCCGACGACCGCCTGGACGCGCGAACCGCGCATACCGACGCAGGCGCCGACCGGGTCGATCGAGGAATCGTTGGAGACGACGGCGATCTTGGCGCGCGAGCCCGGATCACGGGCGACGGACTTGATCTGGATAATGCCGTCGTAGATTTCCGGCACTTCCATGGTGAAGAGCTTGACCATGAACTGCGGATGCGTGCGCGACAGGAAAATCTGCGGGCCGCGCTGCTCGCGGCGGACGTCGTAGACGAAGGCGCGGACGCGGTCGCCGTAGCGCATGTTCTCGCGCGGGATCATCTCGTCGCGGCGAATGATGCCCTCGCCACGGCCGAGATCGACGATGACGTTGCCATACTCGACGCGCTTGACGGTGCCGTTGACAATCTCGCCGACGCGATCCTTGAATTCCTCATACTGCCGGTCGCGCTCAGCCTCGCGCACCTTCTGCACGATCACCTGCTTGGCGGATTGCGCGGCGATACGGCCGAAATCCATCGGCGGCAGCGGATCGGCGATGAAGTCGCCGAGCTTGGCGTCCGGGTTGCGGTCGCGGGCGAGCTCCAGCGGGATCTGTGTCGAGTAGTCCTCGGCTTTCTCGACAACTTCGAGAAGGCGCTGGAGACGGATTTCACCGGTCTTCGAATTGATGTCCGCCCGGATGTTCGTTTCCGAACCATAGCGCGAACGGGCCGCCTTCTGGATCGCATCTGCCATCGCGGCCAGAACGATCTCGCGGTCGATCACCTTTTCGCGTGCCACAGCGTCCGCGATCTGCAGAAGCTCGAGCCGGTTAGCACTGACTGCCATGTCTTGTCTCCGTCTGGTTACAGGGGCCTCACAAGCGCGCCCTGCCTCATTCGATGTCTGAATCTTCGTCTTCGAAATTCTCATTGGCGGCGCGCGCCGCCTTCGCCTTCTTGTCGGCCGCCAGCGCGTCGCGGATCAGGTCGTCGGTCAGGATCAGCCGTGCTTCCGAAATGGCGGAGAACGGGATGGCGACGACGGCCTCCTCGCCATAGGCGGGCTGGTCGCGCTCGAGGCGGAACCCCTCCTCGTCAACCGACACGATCTTGCCTCGGAAACGCTTGCGCCCGTCGACCATGATCGAAGTCTCGCACTTCATCAGATGGCCCTGCCAGCGGACGAAATCGGACTTGCGCACCATCGGGCGATCGATGCCCGGCGACGACACTTCGAGATGATACGCCTTGTCTATCGGATCTTCCACATCGAGGACCGGCGAAACGGCCTTGGAGACCTCCTCGCAATCCTCGACGGTCATGGTACCGTCGTTGCGCTCGGTCATAATCTGCAGCGTCAGGCCGTTCTGGCCGGACATCCGCACGCGCACGAGACGGAAGCCCATCTGCACCAGCACGGGCTCGATGATATCGGCAATGCGCCGGTCGAGGCCGGTCTCGGTGACCAGCCGCGGTTCATTTGCAGTTTCAGCCGTTGTCTGTTCGGACAAACGATCATCTCCTCGTCGGACCGGCTAATAAAAAAGAGCGGGTCCTGACGGGCCCACTCTTCATCTACCGATCAAGAATTTGACGCTCATATACGCTGCATCGCCGGAAATTGCAAGGCTTGCGGCAGTCCCGGCCGGCAGAGGAGGCAAAGCCCGTCCAATGGCAAGTTTAAGCGGCTGGCGTGCCGCATTTCGAGGTTTATAAACGAACCACACCCCGCATCATCGGCAAATGAGAGAGACACGAGGTGACGAACCGCATATCGCCGCTGGCCCCCTTCCGGCATGATACGTTCCGGATCATCTGGATCGCCAGCCTCGCTTCCAATTTCGGCGGCCTCATTCAGGCGGTGGGTGCCGCCTGGCTGATGACGTCCATCTCCCAATCCGTGAACATGGTGGCGCTGGTGCAGGCCTCGACCTCGCTGCCGATCATGCTCTTCTCGCTGGTCTCCGGTGCGCTCGCCGACAATTTCGACCGGCGGCGCATCATGCTGGTCGCGCAGGCCTTCATGCTTGCCGTTTCGGCGCTCTTGACCGTCTTTGCCTATTACGGGCTGATCACCCCGTGGCTGCTCTTGCTCTTCACCTTCCTGATCGGCTGCGGCACGGCACTCAACAACCCGTCCTGGCAGGCGTCGGTCGGCGACATGGTGCCGCGCGACGACCTGCCGGCGGCCGTCGCGCTGAACAGCATGGGCTTCAACATCACCCGCAGCGTCGGCCCGGCGATCGGCGGCGCCATCGTCGCCGCCGCCGGAGCGGCCGCGGCCTTCGCGGTCAACGCGCTCAGCTATTTCGCCATCCTGTTCGCGATTTCGCGCTGGCGGCCGAGCGTTCCCCAGAGTGCGCTGCCGCGCGAGCGGCTCGGCCGGGCGGTTTCGGCCGGGCTGCGCTATGTGGCGATGTCGCCCAATATCGGCAAGGTGCTGCTGCGCGGCTTCGCCTTCGGCCTTTCGGCAAGCGCGATCCTGGCGCTGCTGCCGCTGGTGGCCCGCGACCTCGTCAAAGGCGGACCGCTCACCTACGGCATCATGCTTGGCGCCTTCGGCCTCGGGGCGATCGGCGGCGCGCTGCTCAGCGCCCGTCTCAGGGAGCGCCTTTCGAGCGAAGCGATCGTGCGGCTTGCCTTCGTAGGATTTGCCGCAAGCGCGATCGTCACTGCGCTCAGCGCGCAGGCATGGCTGACGTCGCTCGCTCTCACCGTCTCGGGCGCCTGCTGGGTACTGGCGCTGTCGCTGTTCAACACCACGGTGCAGCTCTCGACGCCGCGCTGGGTGGTCGGCAGGGCGCTGTCGCTCTACCAGACGACGACCTTCGGCGGCATTGCCGGGGGCAGCTGGCTGTGGGGTGTCGCCGCCGAGGCATACGGCGCTGCGAATGCGCTGATCGGCTCCTGTCTTCTGATGCTGGCCGGCATCGCCATCGGGCTGCGCTTTGCGCTGCCGGAATTCACCTCGCTGAACCTCGACCCGCTCAATCGCTTCAACGAACCGCTGCTCGCTCTCGACCTGAAACCCCGCAGCGGTCCGATCGTGGTGATGATCGACTATGAGATCGAGGAGCCGGACATCCCCGAATTCCTGACGACCATGGCCGAGCGGCGGCGCATCCGTATCCGCGACGGGGCCGGCCATTGGGCGCTGATGCGCGACCTCGAGAACCCGATCATCTGGACAGAGACTTATCATGTGCCGACCTGGGTCGAATATGTCCGCCACAACCAGCGCCGCACGCAGGCAGACGCGGCCGTCGGGGACAAGCTGACGGCCCTGCACCGCGGCGACCAGCCACCTCGTGTCCACCGGCTGATCGAGCGCCAAACGATCGTTCCCGGGCATTATGAGCGCTATAAGCAGCCGGCCGAGATGCATTGAGGGAGCCCGCGGCCCACCCTTCGCCTCGACGAAGACGGGAGGCGAGACGTCGCCACCCCGCCGCTTCGCCCCGACTGCCGAGGCAACGACGTGAGGCTTGAGCCTCGCCCTCGTCGGCCGCTAGTTCGTATTCCCGTCGTCCGCCTTGGCGAGCTCGGTCCAGGCGCCCTTTTGCGACAGCATGGACCGCAGGTAGGCGACATTGGCCTCCGCCTGCTCGGGCGTCAGTTCCTGCCGGGCAACGGTTTCGGCCTCCTGGAAGCGGCCCTGCAGACCGACGGCAAGGGCGAGGTTCTGGCGGACGCTGCTGCCGGCGCCGGGCTGGTCTGCGGCGGAGCGGAGGTAGGTCTCGGCGGTTTTGAGGTCCTTGGTGAGAAGATAGGACATGCCGAGATTGGACAGGATGGTGGGCTCGTTGGGCTGAAGATCCAGCGCCTCGCGATAGCGCGTGCGGGCTTCGGAGGCGCGTCCGAGCTGGTCTAGGACGGCGCCTTCCGCCGATTTCAGCTTCCAGTCAGGGCGGTCGGGCGTTTGGGCCCGGCCGATCGTTTGAAGCGCCTGTTCGAGCTGTCCCGCCGCGGCCTGGGCCTTGCCATAGGCGCCGAGGACCTCTCGGTCCGTCGGATGGTTGATCGCCACCTGCTGCATCACGGCGAGAGCCTGTTCGTTGCGGCCGGTCATTCGCAGGAGATTGGCGTAGTTCAGGCCAGCCTCGCGGTTTTTGGGATCGCGTTCATAGGCCTGGCCGATATTTTCCGCGGCCGCCGCAAGCTCGGTCGCGTTCATCGATTGCACCGGTTTCGAGAGCTTCGGGATCGAGCCGGTCGTCAGCTCCTTCCTGCCCTCTTGTCCGGCGCAACCGCCGAGCGCCAGCGCCATCAGCGCGACCGCGGCTCCGACCGACAGGCGATGCGTGAAGGAGAAGAAGATATTTTTCGTCGTCATCGAGTGGTGCCCCAGCATGCGATTGGCACCGGAACTCCGAACATCAACGGCGCAACTTTCACTCCAGCAATAATCTGTTAACCCTAACAGAGCGTTAATTGCGCCATCCCTATCTGTCAGTCGAGGACATTCATGGCTCCCTTCCAGTTCATCGAGCGGCCGTCGCCCTTCAACACCAGTACCGGCAAGACCTTGCCCATCTTTGCGGTGACGCCGGCGCACATCGAAACGGGGAGTATCGACCCGATCGCCCTCGATTGGGCGAGGAAGGCCGGGTTCAAGGCGGAGTCGGGTGCCGTCCTCCTCGTCCCTTCGGCCGATGGTCATCTCGGCGGCGCACTGTTCGGGCTCGGCTCGAAGCCGTCGGAGGCACCTTTCCTCACCGGCAAGCTTGCGCGCAGCCTGCCCGCCGGCAAGTGGCACATCGAAACGGCGCCGCTGACCGCCAATCGCCTGGCGCTCGGCTACGGCCTCGGCTCCTACCGCTTCGAGCGCTACAAGTCTCCCAGGCGCGAGGCGCCGACGCTGATGATCCCGGCCGACGCGGACGCGGCCGACATCAAGCGGCAGCTTGCCGGTGTCTTCCTGGCGCGCGATCTGATCAACACGCCGACCAACGACATGGGGCCGGAGGCGCTCGAAGCCGCCTTTCGGGCTCTGGCCGCCCACTACAAGGCGGATATCTCGGTGATCTCCGGGGAGGCCCTGCTGACCCAGAACTTCCCGCTGGTGCATACGGTGGGCCGGGCGAGTGCAGAGGCGCCGCGGCTCCTCGAGATGCGCTGGGGCAAGAAGGGGCACAGGAAGGTCACGCTCGTCGGCAAGGGTGTGTGCTTCGACACCGGCGGTCTCGACATCAAGACCGCCGTGTCGATGCATTTGATGAAGAAAGACATGGGCGGCGCCGCAAACGTCATGGGTCTCGCGCTGATGATCATGGACGCGAAGCTGAAGGTCGACCTGCGCGTCATCGTGCCGGCCGTCGAGAACTCCATTTCCTCCAACGCCTTCCGCCCCGGCGACATCTACCGGAGCCGCAAGGGCCTGACGGTGCAGATCGACAACACCGATGCCGAGGGCCGCTTGATCCTTGCCGACGCGCTTGCCTATGCCGACGAGGAACAGACTGACCTCATGGTCGACATGGCGACGCTGACCGGGGCGGCGCGCGTGGCGCTCGGCCCCGACCTACCGCCCTTCTTTACCGACGACGAGGATCTCGCCCGCGACCTTTTCGACGCGAGCCTGACGGTGGACGACCCGCTCTGGCGGATGCCGCTCTATATGGGCTACGACAAGGACGTCTCTGCCCGCATCGCCGACCTCACCAACGCTCCGTCTGGCGGCATGGCCGGCTCGATCACCGCGGCGCTGTTCCTCAAGCGCTTCGTCACCAATGCGAAGAGTTGGGCGCATTTCGATATTTACGGCTGGGCGCAGTCCGAACGGCCGCATTCCCCCGTCGGCGGCGAGGCACAGGCGATCCGGGCGCTCTACCATCACATCGGCCGGTTGGCGGGGTAGCCTTCGTGTTGTCGCCTGCCCGGCAACAAAGAAACGCTTGCGTAACGATCGGCTGGCTATGGTGCCTCGACGTGACTTACGCAGGAGTTTGCCTTGCCGGTCGAACTAACGCCCTCCCAAGCGCTGGGGCTCTGGCATGCCGTGTCGCTCGAGCAAGTACGGGTCGACAGCCGCGACCTGACGCTGCGCCAGATGGCGATCCTGCTCGAAATCTACCTTGTGCCGCCGCCGCACACGGTGCGCGGGCTTGCCGCCAAGCTCGGGGTGACGAAGCCGGTGATCACCCGCGCTCTCGATACGATGGGGGCGCTCGGCCTCGTCGATCGGGTGCGCGACGAGCGCGACAGGCGTAATGTGGTCATCAAGCGGACCGTCGAGGGTGCGCTCTATCTTGAAAAATTCGGCGATCTGATCATCAATCAGGGCCGCAAATTGTGAGTTCAGCCATGCCCGAAGTGCTCGATCGCCGTCTCAATGCCTATCGCGAGGATGTCGCGGAGGAGCGCCTGCGCGGTCTCGTCGAAGCGGAGCGCTTCGTTGAAGGCACGCCGGCTTTCGTGTCCGTGCCCGTGGTGCCGCTGAGGGCGAGGCCGGATCTTGCCTGCGGCACCGATACGGAAGCGCTCTACGGCGAAACGGTGCGAGTCCTCGACGTCGCCGACGGATGGGCCTGGGTCAAGTCGGACCTCGACGGCTATGTCGGCTATGTGCCGGAGGATATGGTGGGACAGGTTGGCGCGGCAGCAACCCATATCGTCGCGGTGCCGCGAACATTTGCCTATCGCGGCGCGGACCTGCGCTTTCCGCAGGCCTTTGCGCTGTCCATGGGAAGCCGGATCAACGTCGTCGGCGAGGCGGAGACGCGCGGCACCCACTACTTCCTGCTCGATGGCGGCCTGGCGGTGGTCGCCAACCATTGCGCCCCGGCCGATGCGCCGATCGGCGACGACTATGTCGCGATCGCCACGCGATTCATGGAAACCCCCTATCTCTGGGGCGGCCGCTCCGGCTTCGGCATCGATTGTTCCGGCCTCGTGCAATTGGCGATGCAGATGACCGGGCGAGACGCGCCGCGCGACACCGATATGCAGGCGGCTCTCGGCCAGCCGATCGGCCGCGACGAGCTCGCCCGCGGCGATCTCGTCTTCTGGCAGGGCCATGTCGCCATTATGGAGGACGAGGAGACCCTAGTGCATGCCAACGGCCATACGATGACGGTGGCGCGCGAAGGGCTCGACGATGCGATCCGCCGTATCGGCTGGCTCTACGGCGAGCCTACGGGGTATCGCCGGCCTTAGGGGGCGGGATGTGCCCTGTTCACGTAGAGTTGCCCCTCACCCTAGCCCTCATGCGGAAAGAGGGGACTTTGGTGGTGCGGCATCGTCCCTTCTCCTGCGCTTGCGGGGAGAACGTCGCGGCAGCGGGATGAGGGGGCATTCGCAGCGACATCCGCGGCTCAATAGCCGGCTAGCTTATCCACCACGTGCTCCAGAGGCAGGCCGCTTTCGAAGCGGCTGATCTGCTCTTCCACATGGGTAAAGAGCGCCTTGACATCGGACGAGGCGGCGACATGCGGCGTCACATAGACGTTCGGCATATCCCAGAAGCGGCTTTCCGACGACAACGGCTCTTTCTCGAAGACGTCGAGCGAGGCTCCGCCCAACACGCCCGCATCGAGGCATTCGAGGATGTCGGCTTCCACCTGGCTGCCGCCGCGGCCGGCATTAATGAAGACCGGCGCGCCGAAGAGGCCCGTGCGGCTGAGTTTCTTGAAGAGGGCTGCATTGAAAATGCCCTTCGTATCCGGCGTCAGCGGCAGCAGACCGACCAGAAAATCCGTCCGGCCGAGAAAGGCATCGAGGCCGGCGGCGTCGTAGGTATCGATGCCTTCGACCACCCGCTTGCTGCGCGACCAGCCGATGACCTTGAAGCCCATCACCGCGAGCTTGCGGGCGGCGTCCTGCCCGAGCACGCCCATGCCCATGATGCCGACGGTGATGTCGGCGGCCTCCGGCTGGCTGAGGTCCCGCCATTCGTGCTTCTCGGCCAGCGCTTCGTAGGCGCGATGCTGGCGCAGATGCAGGAGGCATTGCATCACCACCCATTCGCTCATCCGCGTCGTCAGCGTCCGGTCGACGAAGCGCACCAGCGGCACGTCGGGCAGGCCCGGCAGCGTCAGCACGTGATCGACACCGGCGCCGCCGGAAAAGACGACCTTCAGGTCCGGTGCGCGCGAGAAGAGATCGGGCGCCGACTTCCACACCACCGCATAATTGATCCCCGAGAGATCTCGCCCGCGATGGGACGGATCCGCAAGGTTGATCACCTCGCGCCCGGGAAAGGCGCCCTTAAGGGCGGCGTCCACTTCCTCCGGAATGAATTTCAGGTCGACGATGACGGGGCTCTTGGCGGACATTTCGGGCTCTACTGACGGATGGCGGAAAGGTTGACGGCCTCGAGATTGAAGGCGGCGGCCATCAGCGCCTTGGTGTAGTCCTCGGCAGGCGCCTCGAAAATCCGCTCGGCCGGGCCCTGTTCGACCACCTTGCCGAGCCGCATGACGATCACCTCGTTGGCAAGCGCCCGCACCACCTTCAGGTCGTGGCTGATGAACAGATAGGCGAGATTGTGCTTGCGCTGCAGGTCGCGCAGGAGGTCGACGACCTGCGCCTGGACGCTCATGTCGAGGGCCGAGGTCGGCTCGTCGAGCATGACGAATTGCGGTTTGAGTACCATCGCGCGGGCAATGGCAATGCGCTGCCGCTGGCCGCCGGAGAATTCGTGCGGGTAGCGCCAGCGGGTGGCCGGGTCGAGCCCGACCTCCTGCAGCGCTGCGGCAACGCGCCGGTCGCGCTCGTCGTCGGAGAGCGCCCTCTCATGGATCTTCAGCCCCTCGCCGATGATGTCGGCGACCGACATGCGCGGGCTAAGTGAGCCGTAGGGATCCTGGAAGACCACCTGCATGCGGTTCCTCAGCGGCCGCATCTCGCGGAAACTGTAGGCGTCGATGTTCTGGCCGACGAAGGCGATCCGTCCCTTCGACGAGATCAGCCGCGTCAGCGCCAGGCCGAGCGTCGTCTTGCCCGAACCGGATTCGCCGACGACGCCGAGCGTCTGGCCGGCACGCAGCGTCAGGTCGATGCCGTCCACCGCCTTCACGTGATCGACGACGCGGCGCAGGAAGCCGGCCTTGATCGGGAACCAGACTTTCACGTCCTTGCCTTCGACGACGACCGGCTTCGCTGGGTCGGAAGGCGGCGGCTCGCCCTTCGGCTCGGAGGCGAGCAGGTGCCGCGTATAGGCATGCTGGGGGTTGGCAAAAATCTCGGCGGTCGGGCCGGTCTCGACGATCTTGCCCTTGGTCATCACGCAAACCCGGTCGGCGATCTTGCGGACGATGCCGAGGTCATGGGTGATGAACAGCATGGACATGCCGTGCTGGTCCTTGAGCGCCTTCAGGAGTTCGAGGATCTGCGCCTGCACGGTGACGTCGAGCGCCGTCGTCGGCTCGTCGGCGATCAGCAGCTCCGGCCGGTTGGCAAGCGCCATGGCGATCATCACGCGCTGGCGCTGGCCGCCGGAAAGCTGGTGCGGATAGGCGCCGAGCCGCTTCTCCGCCTCGCGGATGCCGACCTGACTAAGGAGTTCCAGCGTTCGTGCCCGGGCGGCGGGCCCTTTCAGATCCTGATGGAGCTCGAGGATTTCGCCGATCTGCTGCTCGATCGTGTGCAGTGGATTGAGCGACGTCATCGGCTCCTGGAAGATCATGGTGATGTCGTTGCCGCGCACGTGGCGCAGCTCGGCATCGCTGGCCTTCAGGAGATCCTTGCCATTGAAGAGGATTTCGCCGCTCGGGTGGCTCGCGGCCGGATAGGGCAGGAGCTTCAGGATCGAGTTCGCCGAGACCGACTTGCCCGAGCCAGACTCGCCGACCAGAGCAACGGTCTCGCCGCGCTTGATGTCGAAGGAGATGTGGTCGACGGCGATGGAGGTGTCGCCGCCCTGGTGGAAGGCGATGGAGAGATCGCGCACGGAAAGAAGTGTGTCTGTCATCGTCGTGGCGCTCACCGGAATGTCTTCCTCGGGTCGAAGGCGTCGCGCGTCGCCTCGCCGACGAAGATCAAGAGCGACAGCATGACCGACATGGCGCAGAAGGCGGTAAGCCCGAGCCAGGGTGCCTGCAGGTTCGATTTCCCCTGGGCGATCATCTCGCCGAGCGAGGGCGAGCCGGGCGGCATGCCGAAACCCAGGAAGTCGAGCGAGGTGAGCGTTGTGATCGAGCCGGACAGGATGAAGGGCAGGAAGGTCAGCGTCGCCACCATCGCGTTCGGCAAGAGGTGCCGGTACATGATCGTGCCGTTGCCGACGCCGAGCGCGCGGGCCGCATTGACGTATTCGAAATTGCGGGCGCGCAGGAATTCGGCCCGCACCACGCCGACAAAGCCGACCCAGGAAAAGAGCAGCATGATGCCGAGCAGGATGAAGAAGCCCGGCGGCAGGATGGCGGCGATGATCAGCAGGATGTAGAGCACCGGCATCGACGACCAGATTTCGATGAAGCGCTGCAATAAAAGGTCGGTCCAGCCGCCGAAATAGCCCTGCACTGCCCCGGCCGAAACGCCGATCACCGCCGAGGCGATGGTGAGCGCCAGGCCGAACAGCACCGAGATGCGGAAACCGTAGATCATGCGCGCCATGACGTCGCGCGCCTGATCGTCCGTACCCAGCCAGTTCAAATTGCCGAGTATGCAGTCGCGATCGGCCGCGCCTTGCGGATAGGCGGAGCAGCGCTCCTCCTCGCTCATCAGCCAGAAGGGCGCAGTCGGCGCCGAATGCGGAATATTGGAGTTGACGGTCTGATAGGAATAGCGGATCGGCGGCCAGATCATCCAGCCATTCGCCTCGATCTCGTCGCGGATGAAATCGGAGCGGAAGTCGGTCTCGGCCAGGAAGCCGCCGAATTTCTCTTCCGGGTAATCCACCAGCACCGGAAACAGGATCTCGCCCTTGTAGGAAGCAACGATCGGCTTGTCATTGGCGATGAACTCGGCGCAGAGGCTGAGGCCGAAAAGCACAAGAAAAATCCAGAACGACCAGTAGCCGCGCCGGTTTGCCTTGAAATTCTGCCAGCGGCGCCGGCCGATCGGCGTCAGCCAGCCCTTTTCCGGCGCTTGTGAATAGGTCGCGACGGTGCTCATCAGACGTCCCTCCGCTCGAAGTCGATGCGTGGGTCGACCCAGGTGTAGATCAGGTCGGAGATGAGGCTGACGATGAGACCCATCAGCGAGAAGATGTAGAGGGTGGCGAAGACGATCGGATAGTCGCGCTTGACGACGGCGTCGTAGCCGAGGCGGCCGAGCCCATCGAGGGAGAAGATGTATTCGATCAACAGCGAGCCGGTGAAGAAGGCGGAGATGAAGGCGCCGGGAAAGCCGGCGATGATGATCAGCATCGCATTGCGGAAAACGTGGCGGTAGAGCACCTTGCGTTCGCTCAGCCCCTTGGCGCGCGCGGTCGTCACATATTGCTTCTTGATCTCGTCGATGAAGGAATTCTTCGTCAGCAGCGTCGTCGTCGCGAAGGCCGAAAGCAGCAACGTGATCAGCGGCAGCGTCATGTGCCAGAAGTAATCGAGAATCTTCTGGTACCAGGGAAGCTCGTGGAAATTGTCCGAGACGAGGCCGCGCAAGGGGAACCAGTCGAGGAAGGAGCCGCCGGCGAAGATCACGATCAGCAGGATGGCGAAGAGGAAGCTCGGCACCGCATAGCCGATGACGATTATACCGGAGGTCCAGACGTCGAAGGTCGAGCCGTCGGAAACCGCCTTCCGAATGCCGAGCGGGATGGAGATGGCGTAGGAGAAGATCAGGATCCAGACGCCGAGCGAAATCGAAACCGGCATCTTCTCGATGATGAGGTCGACGACCGAGGTATTGCGGAAAAAGCTCTCTCCGAAATCGAAGCGGGCATAGTTCCACATCATGTCGAGAAAGCGCTGGAGCGGCGGCTTGTCGAAGCCGAACTGCTTCTCGAGCTTGGCGATGAATTCCGGATCGAGACCCTGCGCGCCGCGATAGCGCCCGCCCTCGTCGCCGCCCCCCTGCAGGAGATCGCCGCCGCTGCCGGAAAGCCGATCGGAGCCGGCTGCGTTCGTCAGGTCCGAAATCACCTGCTCCACCGGACCGCCCGGCGCGAACTGCACGACGGCAAAGGAGATCGCCATGATGCCGATGATCGTCGGGATCATCAGCAGCAGCCGGCGCAGGATATACGCACCCATCAGGCGAACCTCGGCATTGTGGCGCCGCCTATCGACGGGGCGCTGGTTTGCCGTCTATTTCGTCTCAATCCTATACTCCTTGGGCGTCCGATGCCGCCGGTCGTCCGGTATTTTTAACTGATTCGCTTCCTGCATTTGGAATCGAGAGCGGCCTCAAGCGCAAGTCTTCATTGGCTGGCAGCGCCCTTGAACCACCACACGTCGGGAAAGCCGATCGCGTATTTCGGCAGTTCTGCTGGCCGGCCGAACTTGTCCCAATAGGCGATGTTCGCCTTGAGCTTGTAGTAGAGCGGGACGACGTAATTGTGGGCGAGAAGGACGCGGTCGAGCGCCTTGGTGGCGGCTACGAGGGTGTCGCGATCCTTGGCGAAGATAACGCGCTGGATCAAGGCGTCGACGCCGGGATCGGAGATACCGGCATAGTTCCTTGACCCTTCGCGCGAGGCCGCCTTGGATCCCCAATAATCCGCCTGCTCGTTTCCGGGGCTCAGGCTCTGGCCCCAGACTTCCCAGGTCATGTCGTAGTCGAAGGCACGCTCCCGATTGGTATATTGCGAATCATCGACCAGGCGGATGCTCGCCTCGATGCCGATTCGCTTAAGGTTCTGGGTATAGGGCAGCGCCACCCGCTCGAGTGCCGGGCTGTTCACGAGAATCTCGAAGACGAATGGCTTGCCGGTCAGCTTGTTGACCATGCGGTTGCCTTTGAGCTCGAAACCCGCTTCCTTGAGGAGAGCGATTGCCTTGCGCAAATTGTCGCGTGCCTTTTCCGGCGTGCCGCCGACCGGATTGGTATACGGTGTCGTGAATACTTCCGGCGGCACCAGATCCTTGACCTCGTTGAGGATCTTCAGTTCCTCGCCCTCCGGCAGGCCGGAGGAGGCAAGCTCGGTGCCGAAGAAGAAGCTGTTCACGCGTTGATATTGATTGAAGAAAATGGTCCGGTTCAGTTCCTCAAAATCGAGCGCATAGTTCAGCGCCTGGCGCACGCGCTCGTCGTCGAACGGCTTGCGGCGCATATTCGGCACCATCGCCTGCATCACGCCCGTTGCCCGGAAGGGGTTGGGGATTTCTTCGCGCTTTACGCGGCCGTCTTTCACCGCAGGGAAGTCGAAGCCGGTTGCCCAGCGCATCGCCTGGTTCTCGGTCCAGTAATCCGTGTTGCCGGAGCGGAAGGCTTCAAATTCGACCTCCCGATCGCCGAAGAATGAGTAGGTGATCGAGTTGAAATTGTTCTGGCCGATATTGACGTTGAGCGAAGCGCCCCAATAGTGGTCACGCCGTTCGTAGCGGATCGTGCCGCCAGCGGAGAAGGAAGCGATGCGATAGGGTCCGGAACCGATGACCGGCTCGAGTGTCGTGCGGCTGATGTCCCGCGGCTTGCCGTCCGGCCCCTTGCCCTCCCACCAATGTTTCGGAACGACCAGAATCTGCCCGAGTATGTTCGGCAGTTCGCGATTGTTCTTCTCGTCAAAGTGGAAGGTGACGTCGCGGTCGCCGGTTTTCTCCACCTTCACCACATGCCGGTAATAGCTTTGGTAAAGGGGGTTCAATTCCTTTGCCTTTTCGAAGCTGAAGACGACATCCTCGGGTGTGACGGCTTTTCCGTCCGCCCATTTCGCTTCGGACCGCAGCCGGAAGGTGGCCGACGAGATATCCTCCGGGAAGGAAACCCCTTCGGCGAGAAGTCCGTAGGCGGTGGAGATTTCGTCGTCCGACGGTTTCAGGAGCGTGTCGAAGACGAGCGCCAGCCCGACTGCCGGCTCTCCCTTGGTGGCCAGGAGCGGGTTGAAACTGTCGAAGGTACCGGTCTGCGAGAGCCTGATGTCGCCGCCCTTCGGAGCGTCGGGGTTCGCATAGTCGAAATGTTTGAAGCTGGGAGGGTATTTGAGTTCGCCAATAAGCGACAGTCCGTGGTGCCAAACCTGTTGTTGTTGGGCTTCTGCCGATGGCGTAAGCAGCAGGGACAAAGCTAGTAATACGGCTGCCAGTGTCGTTCGTCCCGTACCGCCACAATCCAGCATCCCGCCGATTCTCCTCGTATTTTCGATAGTTCTTCAAAACCAGAATAGGCCAAATCTGGGCAATTGACAGGACTTGCCCCAAATCAGGCGAATTTTTTCAGTCACATCCGGGTGAGTCGCAAGGCTGATGCAACCGCGGCGAATCAGGATAGAATTGGCGGGATCGAGCCCGCCTGTTGCGCGTCGCTGCCGATGGGGGAAATGGAATGGGACTTGATACGCGTGCCGCGCTTCGACGCTGCGGCTCCGCACTGCTGGCGCTGGTGACGAGCACGGGTCTTCTCGCGACCGATGCGGCCTCGGCGGACGGCACGCCGGCCAAGGAGCTCTTCGGTGCCAGGGCCTTGCCGACCGTGGCGGCGCCGACGTCCTACGGCTTCTATTCCAAGGGCTGCCTTTCCGGCGGCATCGCCATTCCGACCGACGGCCCGACTTGGCAGGCCATGCGCCTGTCGCGCAACCGCCGCTGGGGGCACCCCGAGATGATCGCGCTGATCGAGCGCTTCTCCCACGACGCGGCCGCAAAAATCGGCTGGCCGGGCCTGCTCCTCGGCGACATCTCGCAGCCGCGCGGCGGTCCGATGCTGTCCGGCCATGCGTCGCACCAGATCGGTCTCGACGCCGACATCTGGCTGACGCCGATGCCGCAGAAGACGCTCAGCTATCAGGAGCGCGAATCGATCTCCGCGACCTCGATGCTCGACAAGAGCAAGTTCCTGACGATCGACCGCTCCGTCTGGACGCCATCCCATGCGCGGCTGATCATGCTGGCGGCGAGCTATCCGGAGGTCGAGCGCGTCTTCGTCAATCCGGCGATCAAGAAGAAACTCTGCGACACCTGGCGGGGCGATCGCGCAGCACTCGGCAAGGTGCGACCGATCTACGGCCACGACTACCATTTCCATATTCGCATCAAATGCCCGGCCGGCTCGCAAGGCTGCAAGGACCAGGCCGCCGTGCCCGCCGGCGACGGCTGCGACAAGTCACTCGCCTGGTGGTTTACCGACGCACCCTGGGCAAAACCGAAGAAGAAGCCCGGCGAGAAGCCGCCGAAGCCCAAGTTTGCGACCCTTTCCGACCTGCCGAAGGCCTGCACACTGGTGCTGAACGGCCCGGCTCCGGCCTCCGAACAGCAGGCGACCTTTGGCACGGCCTATCGTGCTCCGGCCGCCATTCCCGCCGCGGCGACGAGCATCGAAGCCGTCATCGGCGCCGCGGCCGAGACGCCGCTTGCCGAGATTCCCGTGCCGCTGCCGCGTCCCGCTCTGCAATAGGGAAACATGCAAGCCGTGTCTTTGCAATTTCACGGCACTCCTGTATAGGCGTTCAAATCGATTTAAATCGGGACCGGAAGTGTGATTGCGCCGTGCTCTCCGCTCCGGCCCCGTGAGCTTGCCGGGGACGCAGCATGGCCGATCGCAAATGTCTCGCCCTGATCGCCCACGATCAGAAGAAGGATGATCTCGCTGCCTTCGCCAAAGCGCACGAAGCGACGCTTTCCGGCTGGAAGATCGTTGCCACCGGCACGACCGGCGGCCGCGTTCTCGACGCCTGCCCCGGCCTCGACGTGACGCGGCTGAAGAGCGGACCGCTTGGCGGCGACCAGCAGATCGGCGCCTTGATCGCCACCGGCGACATCGACTGCCTGATCTTCTTCGTCGACCCGCTGACCGCCATGCCGCACGACGTCGACGTCAAGGCGCTGATGCGTCTAGCCATCGTCTACGACATTCCGATGGCGCTCAACCGGGCGACCGCCGAGCAGTTGATCGACTTCAGGCGCAGCTGATACATCTTCGGAAACTATACGCGCGAGCCGGGACGAATCTGCCATGCTGACTGCGAGTGACCAGAGCTTCTCCTTTCCGATCTTGATCGGCGATATCGGCGGCACGAACGCCCGCTTCGCATTGCTCGCTGACCGGTCCGCCGAGCCCCTGCAGCTTCCGCCGATCAAGACCGGCGACTTCGAGACGATCGAGGAGGCGCTCAAGAAGAGCATTCTCGACAATATCTCCGAAAGGCCGCGTTCGGCGATCCTCGCTGTGGCGGGGCCGATCAAGAGCGACGAGATCCCGCTGACCAATGCCGGCTGGGTGATCCGGCCGAAGGACATGCTGGCGAAGCTCGGGCTGCAGGACGTGCTGGTCATCAACGACTTCGAGGCGCAGGCACTCGCGATCGCTGCGCCGGCCGAAGAGGATGTCGTGCAGATCGGCGGCGGCAGCATCCGGCCGCGGAGTTCCCGCGCGGTGCTCGGCCCCGGCACCGGCCTCGGCGTCGCCGGCCTCGTTTTTGCCCAGGACACCTGGATCCCCGTACCGGGCGAAGGCGGGCATGTGGATATCGGTCCGCGCAGCGAGCGCGATTTCCAAATATGGCCGTTCCTCGAGCCAATCGGAGGCCGCATGGCGGGGGAGCAGATCCTTTGCGGACGCGGCATCATGAATCTCTACCGCGCCGTCTGCGCTGCCGATGGCCTGGAGCCGTCGCTCAAGGATCAGGCGGAAGTGACGACCAGCGCGCTTTCCGGGCAGGATCCGGCGGCGGTCGAGACCGTGTCGCTGTTCTGCACCTATCTCGGCCGCGTCGCCGGCGACATGGCGCTCACCTTCATGGCCCGCGGCGGAGTCTATCTCGCGGGCGGAATTTCGCAGAAGATATTGCCGGCGCTGATGAGGCCGGAATTCCGCGCCGCCTTCGAAAACAAGGCGCCGCACTCGGCACTGATGCAAACCATACCGACCTTCGCGGTCGTCCATCCCATGGCGGCGCTTTCGGGGCTTGCCGCCTTCGCACGCACGCCGAGAGACTTCGGTGTTGCAATGGAGGGACGGCGCTGGCGAAGCTGAGCGGCGGGCCGATGCAAAGACTCGCCAAAGCAGCTTCAAACCACTATAGACCCCCGACACGTGGCGGCGACGTGCGGCATGCCATTACAGCGCCGCGCGTCGCATCAGACGCGCAAAGGTCGCTGTAGCAGTTTGAATTGCTGCATGTTTCCTTAGATCGGCTAAGATCCAAGGAAACATGCAGAAAGGCCAGGGAAAACGGGCTTCTTGAACGCGACGAACAGCAAACAGCGCGCGATCGATTCCGAGACGATCACCGGAATTTTGCGGCGCGTCATCGCCGAGAACGGTCGCGATCACATCCGGGGCTATGCCTTCGCGATTTCCTGCCTGATCGTCGTGGCGGCAACGACCGGCTTCACCGCCTGGATCATGGAAACGGTCGTCAACGAAGCCTTCGCCAACAGGCGGGCGGATATCGTGCTTGTGATCTGCGCCGCCATTTTCGCGGCCTTCGTCCTGCGCGGTCTGGCGACCTACGGTCAGGCGGTCGCGCTTTCGAAGATCGGCAACAACATCGTGGCGCGCTACCAGCGCCGGCTCTACTCACACATCATGGCGCTCAGCGTCGGCTATTTCCACGAGCATCGCTCGGCGCAGCTTGCGGCGAAGATCAGCCAAAACGTCAGCGGCATACGTGACGTGCTCAACATGACGGTCACATCGATCGCCCGGGACTTCCTGACCCTGATCGGTCTGGTCGGCGTCATGTTCAGCAAGGACTGGCTGCTCTCGCTGATCGTTTTCTTCGTCGCGCCGCCGCTGTTCCTCGGACTGCGCTACATTTCGAGGCGTTTGCGGCTGGCGACACGCGAGGCCATCGAGGTCAACAGCCGGGTACTCGGGGCGATGCAGGAGACGATCCAGGGCATCACCATCATCAAGGCCTTCACGATGGAGAACGAGCTCCGCCGCAAGGTCGAGACGATCATCGATCGGGCCGAGAACCGCGCAAACCGCATCGCGCGCCTGAGCGAGCGCACGGCGCCGATGACCGAAACCTTCGCGGGCCTGGCGATCTCCAGCGTGCTTGCCTATGCCGCCTTCCGGACGATCTACGGCAACGTGCCTCCGGGCGCCTTCTTCGCCTTCGTCACGGCGCTTTTGATGGCCTATGATCCGGCCCGCCGCCTCGCACGGCTGCAGGTGTCGATGGAGCGCGCCGCCGTCAATGCCCGCATGATCTACGAGATCCTCGACACGGTTCCGCATCAGCGCGACCGGCCCGACGCCACCGAACTGAAACTCGGCGAGGCGACCGTCGAACTGCGCGATGTGCGCTTTTCCTATGCCAATGGCGATGAGATCCTTAAGGGCGTGAGCTTCCGGGCTGAGGGCGGCAAGACGACGGCGCTCGTCGGCCCGTCCGGTGCCGGCAAGTCGACCATCATTAGCCTCATCCCGCGCTTTTACGATCCGCAATCCGGCGAGATCCTGATCGACGGCCAGAACATCGCCGGCGTTACCAAGCAGTCGCTGCGCAACGGCCTCGCCTATGTCTCGCAGCAGCCTTATCTCTTCGAAGGCTCGATCCGCGACAATATCCGTTACGGCCGTCCCGATGCCACGGATGAGGAAGTCGAGGAGGCCGCAAGGCTTGCCTATGCGCACGACTTCATCCTGGCGCAGCCGCAGGGCTACGACACGCCGGTCGGCGAGCATGGCGTGACGCTCTCCGGCGGCCAGCGGCAGCGCCTGTCGATCGCCCGCGCGCTGGTGCGCAACGCGCCGATCCTTCTTCTCGATGAGGCCACCTCGGCGCTCGACACCGAGTCCGAGGCCGCCGTGCAGAAGGCGCTCGACCAGGCGATGAGCGGGCGTACCGTCATCGTCATCGCCCACCGCCTCTCGACCGTCGTCAATGCCGACAAGATCGTCGTGATGAAGGACGGCAGGGTCGTCGAGGAGGGGTCGCATGAGGAGCTTGCGCGGCGGCCGGACGGTCTCTACGCTCGCCTCCACAATCTCCAGGGCAACGGCGCTGACCTGCCCGACGAAGCGAAAATCCTATAGTTACGAGGAAATCTGGCGATGAGCGAAACGGACATGAAGCTCGTGGTGGTCGGCGCGGCCGGTCGTATGGGCCAGACGCTGATCCGGATCGTTCACCAGACGGCCGGCGTGCGGCTGCATGCCGCGATCGAGCGCTCGAACTCGCCCTTCCTCGGCCGTGACGCAGGCGAGCTTGCCGGCCTTGGACCGATCGGCGTCCCCGTCACCGACAAGCCCCTTGAAGCCTTCGTCGAGGCAGAGGGAGTGCTCGATTTCACCGCGCCGGCGGCTAGCGTCGAATTCGCCGGCCTCGCGGCACAGGCGCGCATCGTTCATATCGTCGGCACGACCGGATGCTCCGCCGATGACGAGGCGAAGATCCGCGCGGCCGCCCGCCATGCCCGTGTCGTCAAATCGGGCAATATGAGCCTCGGCGTCAATCTCCTGGGCGTGCTCACGGAGAAGGCCGCGCGCGCGCTCGGACCCGCCGATTGGGATATTGAGGTCGTCGAGATGCACCACAAGCACAAGGTCGACGCGCCTTCGGGCACGGCGCTCCTCATTGGCGAGGCGGCGGCGAAGGGACGCGGCATCGATCTTGCGGACCATTCGGTCCGCGTACGCGACGGCCATACCGGTCCCCGCCCGCAGGGCACGATCGGCTTCGCGACGCTGCGCGGCGGCTCGGTCATCGGCGAGCATTCCGTGATCCTTGCGGGCGAGGGTGAACTGGTGACGCTATCGCACAGCGCCACGGATCGCTCGATCTTTGCCCGCGGCGCCGTCACCGCGGCTCTTTGGGCGCGCAGCCAGAAGCCCGGCTTCTATTCCATGCTCGATGTTCTCGGGCTCAACTGACACGTCAAACTCAAGAGGAAATCGAAATGAGCGGCACTCTCGTCCTCGTCCGGCACGGCCAGAGCGAATGGAACCTGAAGAACCTTTTCACCGGCTGGCGCGATCCGGACCTGACCGAGCTTGGCGTCGAGGAAGCCATGGCCGGCGGCAAGGCGCTCGCCGAGTACGGGATCAAGTTCGACATCGCCTTCACCTCCGATCTCGTCCGCGCCCAGCGCACCTGCCAGATGGTGCTCGATGCGGTTGGCCAGTCGTCGCTCGAAACGATCCGCGACCAGGCGCTCAACGAGCGCGACTATGGCGATCTCTCCGGCCTCAACAAGGACGATGCCCGCGCCAAATGGGGTGAGGAGCAGGTGCATATCTGGCGCCGCTCCTATGACGTGCCGCCGCCCGGCGGCGAAAGCCTGCGCGACACCGGCGCCCGCGTCTGGCCGTACTACCTGACCGAAATCCTGCCGCGCGTGCTTGCCGGCGAGAAAGTGCTGGTCGCCGCCCACGGCAATTCGCTGCGCTCGCTCGTCATGGTGCTCGACCGCCTTACCAAGGAGCAGGTCCTGAACCTCAACCTCGCGACCGGCGTGCCGATGGTCTACAAGCTGAAGGCGGATTCCACCGTCGCCTCCAAGGAAGTGCTCGGCGACATGTCGGCCGCGCATTGAGCCCCACATCCTCGATCGATCAAAAGGGGCGCCGCGGCGCCCCATTTTGTTTCATGCCTTTCCCGCTTCCCAGCCGAGGATCGCCCGCTTTCGCGTCAGCCCCCAATGATAGCCGGTGAGTTCGCCGCCCTTGCCGAGCGCCCGGTGGCAGGGCACGACGAAGGAGATCGGGTTGCGGCCGACGGCCGCTCCGACGGCGCGCGACGCGGTCGGTTGGCCGATTTCGCCGGCTATCTTCGAATAGGTCGTCGCCTTGCCAAGCGGAATGTTCAACAGCGCCTGCCAGACCCGGATCTGGAAGTCCGAGCCGATCAGGACGATGTTGAGCGGCTCGTCGGCGCACCAGCGCTCCGGGTTGAAAATACGTGCCGCATAGCGTGCCGTTGCGGCGCTGTCCTCGAAATAGACGGCGTTCGGCCAGCGGCGGGCCATGTCCTTGAAGCTCGCCCGCTCCTCGCCCGCATCGGCAAAGGCGAGGCCCGCGAGGCCGCGGTCGGTCACCATCACCAGCGCCGTGCCGAAGGGGGAAGGATGGAAGCCGTAACGGATCGTCAGTCCCGCGCCGCGCGCCCTCCACTCGCCGGGAGACATCGCCTCATGGGTGACGAAGAGATCGTGCAGCCGCCCGGGGCCGGAGAGCCCGACCTCGATGCTGGTCTCGAGCAACGGCATCTCTTCCTGGCGCAGGAGCCGCTTTGCGTGATCGAGCGTCACCGCCTGCAGGAAGGCCTTCGGCGAAAGTCCGGCCCAGCGGGTGAAGACCTTCTGGAGCTGAGTCGGCGACTGGCGGAGGCGGCGGGCGATCGTTTCGAGCGACGGCTGGTCGCGGTAGTCCTCCGTCAGCATCTCGATGACATGGCGCACGGTGTCGTAATCGGTGCCGTCCGGGGTGATGTCGGTGGGAATGGTTGTGACGACGTTCATGGATCATCTCCTGTCATGCCGCAGGAAACCATGCGGGAGACCGGATAACCACCCGATTCTTGATTCATCTCGACCGCGCCGTGGCGAGCGCCCGGGAGAAGGCGACGGCGAAGGTTTCGCGATCGTCGCGGTTGAGAAACGAACCGACGTCCGTCTGCCGGCCGTCGCCGCTGATCCTCATCGAGACGATGCCGATCTCCTGGTGGCGCTTGATGCTGAAGCGCGCCCAGAAGGGGTTGAAGCGATGCTCGATCATGTTTCCCGATGGCGCGAACTTCCTCACCGACACGTCGGTGCGCGAGACGCTGACCTCCTCGCGGGCGCGCGCCGAATGGTAGTTGAGCCAAAAGGCGCCGAAGAGCAGCACGAAATCAAGGCCGAAGAAGAACACGATCGGCCAGGCGCCGATGACCAGGAACACCAGGACATGCACGGCGCTCATCGCAGCCGCGATCATCAGCAGGATCTTGAACCCTTTGAAGCCGAGCGAGCGGTAGGGGGTGAGTTCCGCCGAAAAGATCGGCGCGTCGTTGATGCTTGTCTCGGCGTTGCCTTCGGTCATAACCAATGACTATAGATGCAGCATGAAAAACGTGAAGCGCAAATTGTCGCCGGGACCCGCGAAACCGCGCGCGGCAACGGCTGCCCGCCGATCCACGCGGCAGCGCAGTGTCTATAGCAAGGCGGAGATCGAGGAAATCTTCCGCCGCTTCTCGGTCCAGCGGCCAGAGCCGAAGAGCGAGCTCGAACATGTCAACGCCTTCACGCTGCTGGTGGCGGTGGCGCTTTCGGCGCAGGCGACCGATGCCGGCGTCAACAGGGCGACGCGGCCGCTTTTTGCCATTGCAGACACGCCCGAAAAGATGCTGGCGCTCGGCGAGGAGAAGCTGCGCGACCATATCAAGACCATCGGCCTTTACCGCAACAAGGCGAAGAACGTCATTGCGCTCAGCCAAAAGCTGATTGCCGATTTCGGCGGCGAGGTGCCGAAGACGCGCGAGGAACTGATGACGCTGCCGGGCGTCGGCCGCAAGACCGCCAATGTGGTGCTGCAGATGGCCTTCGGCCAATCGACGATCGCCGTCGACACGCATCTCTTCCGCATCGCCAACCGGATCCGCCTCGCACCCGGCAAGACACCGGACGAGGTCGAGGCCAATCTGATGCGGGACATCCCGGCGACATATCTCTATCACGCCCATCACTGGCTGATCCTGCACGGCCGCTATGTGTGCAAGGCCCGCCGGCCGGAATGCGAGCGCTGCATCATCGCAGACCTCTGCAAGTCGCCCGAAAAGAGTTGCGACATTCCGGCGCCGCTCATCGAATTGCCGCCGCAGATCCTGCCCGTCGCCGGCTGACGACTGGCGCCTCATGGATCGATCAGCCGATCGATCAGCCTGTCGATCGCATAGGCATAATCGGCCCGCGCCGCACCGGCATCGATCTCGAGCGCAGCCCGGTCAAAGGCGGCGGACAAGAGAAAGGCCATTGCCTTGACCGCCTTTTCCTCCAGGCGGTGGGAAGCCATGGCCGTGCCTAACCCTTCTTCCAGAGTTCTGCCGCCATGCGCGGCGTCGATCGCCGCCATCTCGGTGACGCCGAGGACGGCCGGGCCGTCGAGCAACAGCAGGCGCACCCGGCCGGGAACCGCCATTGCGTCGAAATAGGCGGCTGCCCCGGCGAGCAGCGCCTCGCGAGGCGCGAGGCCTTCGGGAGCGGACCGTTCGATCGCCGCCGCGACTTCGCGCGCCTCCCTTTCTATCACCGCCCGAAACAGCGACTTCTTGTCCTCGAAATGGTGATATAGCGCGCCGCGCGTAAGCCCCGCCGCCGCGACGATCTCCGGCGTTGCCGTGTCGGCATAGCCCTTGGCGACGAAGAGTTCGTGTGCCGCGTCGATGATGGCGGCGCGGGTCGTATCTGAACGCTCACGATTCGAGCGCCGCACTGATTCCTGTTGCATACATACAGCCTGTATGTTAACTGAAGATACATGCAGATTGTATGATAATGAGCAATGGAGGAAAAGCATGAAATCGACGAGCTATTATCCGGTGATCATGACCGCCGACGTGCCGGCGACGGCCGACTTCTACGTGAAGCACTTTCGCTTTGAGGCTCTTTTCGAGAGCGACTGGTACATGCATCTGCAGTCGACGGAGGACGAACGCGTCACGCTTGCGGTTCTCGATTATCGCCACGAGACCGTTCCGGAACAGCGTCGAGCACCCGTTCAGGGCCTGCTTCTGAATTTCGAAGTCGAGGATCCCGATCGGCTCTATGCCGAGATGCGCGGCGCCGGGCTTCCCATTCTCAAGGCCCTCTGTGACGAAGACTTCGGCCAGCGGCATTTCATCACCGCCGATCCAAACGGCGTGATGATCGATGTCATCAAGCCGATCCCGCCAAGCGCCGACTTTGCGGATGCCTATGATGAAAGGGCGCTGCCGGCGTGATGGCGACATTTTCGCAGCATTCTTAGAGCTCCGGCATTGCTCGCGCGCCTCAAAGGCGGCACGGCTCTTCCAAATGGTCGGAAAACCGCTATTAACGAACACCGGCCATTTAGGAACCGGACGGAGCTCATGACGAAATTCGATGTACTGACGATCGGCAACGCGATCGTCGATATCATTGCGCGCTGCGATGACAGCTTTCTCGTGCACAACGGCATCATCAAGGGCGCGATGAACCTCATCGATGCGGAGCGGGCGGAATTGCTCTATTCGCGCATGGGCCCGGCTGTGGAAGCCTCCGGCGGCAGCGCCGGAAACACCGCCGCGGGTGTGGCGAGCCTCGGCGGTCGCGCCGCCTATTTCGGCAAGATCGCCAACGACCAGCTCGGCCAGATCTTCACCCACGACATTCGCGCACAGGGCGTTCATTTCCAGACCAGGCCGCTCGAGAGCCTGCCGCCGACCGCTCGCTCGATGATTTTCGTCACCGAGGACGGCGAGCGCTCGATGAACACCTATCTCGGCGCCTGCGTTGAACTCGGTCCGGAGGACGTTGAGGCCGACGTCGTCGCTCAATCGACGGTCACCTATTTCGAGGGCTATCTCTGGGATCCGCCGCGCGCCAAGGACGCGATCCGCGAGGCTGCGAAAATTGCCCATGCGCACGGCCGCGAAACAGCGATGACGCTGTCGGACAGTTTCTGCGTGCACCGCTATCGCGACGAATTTCTCGACCTGATGCGTTCCGGCACCGTCGACATAGTCTTCGCCAACAGGCAGGAGGCGCTGGCGCTCTACGAGACGGACGATTTCGACCAGGCGCTTCGAATGCTTGCCAAGGACTGCAAGCTCGCCGCCGTGACCCTCAGCGAGGAAGGCTCTATCGTCGTTCGCGGCGAGGAACGGGTGCGGGTCGGCGCGACCGCGGTCGAGCAGGTGGTCGACACGACCGGCGCCGGCGACCTCTATGCCGCCGGCTTCCTCTACGGCTACACGACTGGCAGATCGCTCGAAGATTGCAGCAAGCTCGGCAATCTGGCGGCCGGCATCGTCATCGGCCAGATTGGCCCGCGCCCGATGATCTCGCTCGCCAGCGCCGCCCGGGAGGCCGCCCTCGCCTGACGCATTTCGACTGAAAATCGGTGTGAGGACAATCGAAAGCTCTGCTCATGCTCATCATTCTGGGCGGCTTACCGGGAACCGGGAAAACGACAGTTGCGCGCGCCCTTGCGAAGCAACTGCATGCAGTGCATGTGCGAGTCGACACGATCGAGCAAAGCATCCGGGCTTCGGGCGGTCTAAACTCCGACATCGGGCCAGCAGGATATGTGGTGGCCTATGGAGTTGCTGAAGACAATCTCACTCTCGGCAATACCGTCATCGCTGATTCGGTAAATTGCCTCCGCGTAACCAGAGATGCTTGGCTGTCGGTAGCAAAGCGATCGGGCAAATCGGCCATCGAGGTAGAGATCATCTGCTCGGACAAAGTGGAGCATCGTCGGCGGTAGAAACCCGGAAGACCGATGTACGGGGGCTGACAAAGCCAAAGTGGGAAGAAATCACCAATCGAGTTTATGAAGATTGGATGCCGCGTCCCCTCGTTATCGACACTGCAAAGATGGGCGTGGATGAACTCGTTGCCGATCTCATTTCGAAGTTAGGACCGACCAAGTCATGACCTTCGGCACGCCCGTCGATTCTGAGGCGAACGCTTAGCTGGGGGCGTGGTCGCTGGCCGGAGCGGCCTACTTGAAGGCCTCGCCCGGATAGGCGCCCCAGATTTCAGCCTGGGCGATCCAGCCTTCTACCCCTTGCGTCTCGGCATGGCACCAGTCGCCATTGCACTCGCCGATATGCAAGAGCACGCCCGGCTGCATGCGGGCGACGATCGGTGCCGTGCTCTGCGGGTCGCGCCGCAAATTGACGAAGACGCTTTCGCCCTTGCCGCGCATCCATGGTGCGGCAACGGCGGTACGATCGCCGGAAAGCAGCGCCTGGTTGACCCAGCCTTCCGTGCCGTCGGCGTCCCGGATGCGGCGCCAGTTGTCGTATTCCTGGATGATCTCGACGGGGACGCCGGTTTTGAGATAGCGGAAGGCGACCGCGTAATCGAGGCTCGGCCCGATCCTCAGATTCACGCTCTTGGACTTGAGGCTGACGAAGCGGGGGAGCGGCAGGCCGCTTGGACCCTTGGCCGCCTGGGCGAAGGCGGCGGAATTCATGCTAGCCGTTGCGAGGACCATGGCCAGCAGCAATAGAGAGGCTTTGGAAATGAAGTGACGCATGACGAAGCCCATGTTCCGATCGTAAGCGAAGCCTTGCGGCGTCTCCACGGGGTCGCTCGCCTTCTCAGACGCACAAAGCTCGCCGTGGCACTTTGAATTGCCGCTTGTTCCAATCCTCGGGCCGGTTCCGATCCGAGAAGCACCCAGGGGACGCGCCTCGCGGCGCGCGCCGCGAATCCTTTACCCGGACAGCGACTTTCAATTGTCTTCCCCACCGGGTCTGGTAGAAATTGCGGCTATAGCGAGGAACTATCACCCAACTTGGTTAAGGACCCGTCAACGAGGGCCGCTCACAGGCATGACAAGCAAGAAGAAGCCAACCGTCTACATCACCCGGAAACTGCCGGAAGCCGTCGAAACGCGAATGCGCGAGCTGTTCGACGCGGAACTCAACATCGACGACACGCCGCGAAGCCAGCCGGAGCTGGTTGCTGCGGTGAAGAGGGTCGATGTGCTGGTTCCGACTCTGACGGACCGGATTGACGCGGCGCTGATCGAGCAGGCCGGGCCGCAACTGAAACTCATCGCGGCCTTCTCGAACGGCGTCGACAATATCGACGTCGATGCCGCCGCCCGCCGGGGGATCACCGTCACCAACACGCCGAACGTGCTGACGGAAGACACCGCCGACATGACCATGGCGTTGATCCTCGCGGTGCCGCGCCGGCTTGCCGAGGGCGCGCAGGTGCTGACCGACCGCAAGGGCGAATGGGCCGGCTGGTCGCCGACCTGGATGCTCGGTCGGCGCATCGCCGGCAAGCGCATCGGCATCGTCGGCATGGGGCGGATCGGCACGGCGGTCGCCCGCCGCGCCAAGGCTTTCGGGCTGTCGATCCACTACCATAACCGTCATCGCGTCAAGCGGGAGACCGAGGAGCTGCTGGAGGCGACCTATTGGGACAGCCTCGACCAGATGCTCGCCCGCGTCGACATCGTCTCGGTCAATTGCCCGTCGACGCCCGCCACCTATCATCTGCTCTCGGCGCGCCGGCTGGCGCTGATGCGCCCCGACAGCTACATCGTCAACACCGCCCGCGGCGACGTGATCGACGAGACGGCGATGATCAAGAGCCTGCGGGAGGGCAAGATCGCCGGCGCCGGCCTTGACGTCTTCGAGAACGAACCGGCCGTCAATCCCAAGCTCATCCGGCTCGCCGGCGAGGGCAAGGTCGTGCTCTTGCCGCATATGAGCTCGGCGACGCTCGAAGGCCGTATCGACATGGGCGACAAGGTGGTGATCAACATCCGCACCTTCTTCGACGGCCACCGCCCGCCGGACCGGGTGCTGCCGGGGCGGGATTGAAGCGGCAAGTGAGAAACTGTGGCTTTCGCCGGAAGCGGATCCGTCCGATCTGATGAAGCCGTTCCCGGCGGAACTGATCACCATGTGGCCGATCGATCGGAAGGTCGGTTCGCCGAATATGATGCGGCGGACATTCTGAATCCGGTGGAGCCGCCGGACGGGGACTAAGCTGCGCGGCAGCGATCCCGCCGACCCGGCGCGGAACCTCACCCGCGCAGGCCCGGCGCCTCCTGTCCGGTGCGCTCGACATATTCCCGATAGCCGCCGCCATATTGCTGAATGCCGTCGGGCGTCAGCTCCAGGACGCGGTTGGAAAGCGCCGACAGGAAGCGGCGGTCGTGCGAGACGAACAGCATGGTACCCTCATAGGCCGAGAGCGCCTTGATCAGCATCTCCTTCGTGTCGAGGTCGAGGTGGTTGGTCGGCTCGTCGAGGACGAGGAAGTTCGGCGGGTCGAACAGCATCGCCGCCATCACCAACCGCGCCTTCTCGCCGCCGGAGAGCACCCGGCAGCGCTTCTCGACGTCGTCGCCGGAAAAGCCGAAACAACCGGCCAGTGCTCGGAGCGGCGCTTGGCCCGCCTTGGGAAAGCGCTCCTCCAGCCATTGAAGGATGGTGCTCTCGCCGTCGAGCAGATCCATGGCATGCTGGGCGAAATAGCCGAGCTTGACGCTGGCGCCGAGCGTCACGCTGCCCTCGTCAGGCGCGGCGGTGCCGGTGACGAGTTTCAGCAGCGTCGATTTCCCGGCGCCGTTGATGCCCATGATGCACCAGCGTTCGCGCCGGCGCACCATGAAGTCGAGTCCGCCATAGATCGTCCGGCTGCCATAGGCCTTGTGGACGTTCTTGAGATTGACGACGTCTTCCCCGGAACGCGGCGCCGGCAGGAAGTCGAAGGCAACCGTCTGGCGTCGGCGCGGCGGCTCGACGCGGTCGATCTTCTCGAGTTTCTTGACCCGGCTCTGCACCTGCGCGGCGTGCGAGGCGCGGGCCTTGAAGCGTTCGATGAACTTGATTTCCTTGGCGAGCATCGCCTGTTGGCGCTCGAACTGGGCCTGTTGCTGCTTCTCGTTCAGCGCCCGCTGCTCCTCGTAGAAGCCATAGTCGCCGGAATAGCTCGTCAAAGCGCCGCTATCGATCTCGATGATTCTGGTGACGATCCGGTTCATGAACTCGCGGTCGTGCGAGGTCATCAGCAGGGCGCCGTCATAGCTTTTCAGAAAATTTTCCAGCCAGATCAGGCTTTCGAGATCGAGGTGGTTGCTCGGCTCGTCGAGCAGCATGACGTCCGGGCGCATCAACAGGATGCGGGCGAGCGCCACGCGCATCTTCCAGCCGCCCGACAGCTTGGAGACGTCGCCATCCATCATCTCCTGGCTGAAGCTGAGCCCCGCCAGGACCTCGCGGGCACGCCCCTCGAGCGCATAGCCGTCAAGCTCCTCGTAGCGCGCCTGCACTTCGCCGTAGCGCTCGATGATCGCGTCCATTTCGTCCATCCGGTCCGGATCCGACATGGCCGCCTCGAGCGCGCGGAGTTCCGCCGCCACGGCGCTGACGGGGCCTGCCCCTTCCATCACCTCGGCAACCGCCGACCGCCCCGCCATCTCGCCGACATCCTGGTCGAAATAGCCGATCGTCACACCCTTCTCGACCGAGACCTGCCCCTCGTCGGGCTGTTCCTCGCCGGTAATCATCCGGAAAAGCGTCGTCTTGCCCGCGCCGTTCGGGCCGACAAGGCCGATCCTCTCGCCGCGGTTCAAGGCGGCGGAGGCTTCGATATAGAGAATGCGGTGACTGTTGGACTTGCTGATATTCTCGATGCGGATCATGCGGGGGAAAGACCTGATGGTGTTTGCGGGCACCCCTATGCCACGGGTCGGTGCCGCTGTCACGCGACCGGGTGCATCTTGCGGGCGCGAAGGTTCCGCGGGCAGCCGGTTTCAAATTGAGATATGGCGGACAGAGAGGGATTCGAACCCTCGATACGCTTTCACGTATACACGCGTTCCAGGCGTGCGCCTTCAACCACTCGGCCACCTGTCCATCCGTCTGCAGCCGTTGGTCACTCCGGCTGGATGGGGGAGTGAACTCCACCGTGCTGCCGGCAAAACCGGCGGACGGGCGCGATATATACCGATGATTGGCGGCGGATCAACTGGTTTCTGACAGATTGTTGACATTGCGTGAGATGTAGTGGCGCGCTCCGCCATTGCGCTTGCCCGGCGGCGAGCCTATCTCTTTCCACAAGATGCGCCGAGCGTGAATCGGGCGGCTGGAAACAATCGACAGGCTTCAAGGGGCGGACCCGGCCAAGGAGGGTGAATGCGGCTCTTGCTGCGCTTTGCAAGTTTCGTCGCGCTGATGGCCGCCGTGCTTGCCGGCACCGTCGATTCGATCCAGTCGGTGGCCGCCTCCGAGCCGGTGCTGACGCCGCTTGCGGAAGGGATCGGGCTGCTCGGGCCGGATGCGCTCAACTGGGTGCAATCCCTGCAGCGGACCGATGCGGGACCAGCCATCTGGCTGACCGTCCTGCACTGGATCTTCATGCAGCCGGCCTTCGCCGTCATGCTCGTCGTCGCGCTCGTCCTGTGGATGGCAGGATACAGGAAGAAGCCGGCCGCCGGGCGCTTTGCGGCTTGAAGCCGCGCCGCTCAACGCTTTCGGTCATCGGAAGGAGCCGCAGATGTTTCTGATCGACATGTTCAACAAGAAGAACATCCTGCCCGACGCCGAGACCGCGCTTGCCGGCCGCGCCGAGGAAATTCCGACGGCGGCAGCACACTTCGTCTCCGGCCGGCCGCTGAAGGGCCCCTACCCCGATGGCATGAAGAAGGTGCTCTTCGGCATGGGCTGCTTCTGGGGCGCCGAGCGGCTCTTCTGGCAGGTCCCCGGAGTCCACGTGACCGCGGTCGGCTATTCCGGCGGACTGACGCCGAATCCGACCTATCAGGAGACGACGACGGGGCTGACCGGCCATGCGGAGGTCGTGCTGGTCGTCTACGATCCGGAAAAACAGTCGCTTGCCCGGCTGCTCAAGACCTTTTTTGAGGAGCACGACCCGACCCAGGGCATGCGGCAGGGCAACGACATCGGGACGACTTACCGTTCGGCCATCTATGTCTTCGACGAGGAGCAGCTTGCCGAGGCGAATGCCGCGCGCAACACCTTCAAGCGGGCACTCAGGGCCTTCAATCACGGCCGCGAGATCACCACGGAAATTGCGATTGCCGGCCCCTTCTATTTCGCCGAGGACTACCACCAGCAATATCTCGCCAAGAATCCGGGCGGCTATTGCGGCCTGCGCGGCACCGGCGTCAGCTGCCCGATCGGCTGAAGCGAAGTTTGTCCGCTTGCGCCCGCCGCCGGCGCTCCGCAGCGAGCCGGCGGCTTTTTTACCATCTGAAAAATTTTGGATGTTTTTTTGCGAGAAGCCGTGCAAGGATGCGGCCACCCAAGCCTTAAACAGAAGAGGGGCGGGCTCCGCGGACGAAGCTCATGCCGCCGGCGGAAGACCCGAAAAGAATCAATTGCGACAACAGGGCTTCAAGATGAAAAAAACCATTCTCGGTCTCCTTGCTTTCTCGATGATGTCGGCGACGGCGCTGGCCGCCGACGTCAAGCCGGCGCTCATCTACGACCTCGGCGGCAAGTTCGACAAATCCTTCAACGAAGCGGCCTTCAACGGCGCCGAAAAGTTCAAGGCCGAATCGGGCATCGAATACCGCGAATTCGAGATCGCCAATGATGCCCAGCGCGAACAGGCGCTGCGCCGCTTCGCCAGCGACGGCAATAGCCCGATCGTCATGGCCGGCTTCAACTGGGCCGCATCGCTCGAAAAGATCGCTGCGGAATATCCGGATACGAAGTTCGCCATCATCGACATGGTGGTCGAGAAGCCGAACGTCAAATCGATCGTCTTCAAGGAGCAGGAGGGCTCCTACCTCGTCGGCGTACTCGCCGGGCTCGCCTCCAAGTCGAAGACCGTCAGCTTCGTCGGCGGCATGGACATCCCGCTGATCCACAAATTCGCCTGCGGCTATGTCGGCGGCGCCAAGTCTGTCGGCGGAGACGTCAAGGTGCTCGAAGCCTATACGGGCACGACGCCGGACGCCTGGAACGATCCGGTCAAGGGCGGTGAAATCGCCAAGTCGCAGATCGACCAGGGCGCGGACGTCGTCTATCACGCCGCCGGCGGTACCGGCGTCGGTGTTCTGCAGGCTGCAGCCGATGCGGGCAAGCTCGGCATCGGCGTCGATTCCAACCAGAACATGCTGCAGCCGGGGAAGGTGCTGACCTCGATGCTGAAGCGCGTCGACGTCGCCGTCTATGACGCCTTCACGGCGGCCAAGGACGACAAGTTCGAGTTCGGCATCTCCAACCTCGGCCTCAAGGAAGACGGCGTCGGCTACGCGCTCGACGAGCACAACAAGCCGCTGATCACGCCCGAAATGCTCGATGCCGTCGAGAAGGTGAAGGCCGATATCATCTCCGGCAAGGTGCAGGTGCACGACTACATGACGGACGAGACCTGCCCGTACTGATCGGCAAGACATTCTCAGGGCCGCCGGTTCGCAAGTGCCGGCGGCTTTTTGCTGCCCGCCTTAATAGTGTGGCGGTCGTGTCACCGGGATCGCCTCACGGGCCTGTTCCTCAAGACTCAGGAACCGCTCGGTCAGCCGGTCGAGCTTGGCGCGCATCTGCTCGGCCACCTTCCATTGCTCGGCAAGCTGGTCGGAAAGCTCCTCGATGGTTTTTGCCTGATGCGCCACCATCTCCTCCAGGCGGACGATCCGGCTCTCCATGTCGCTCATGCGCTTCTCCATCTCTTTTTTATCGACGGGCAAGTTGACCAACCTGGCTGCGCCGTCAAGCATGGCGGTCAGCCGCGCGCTCCGGCTGCGACGGCGTTAACGGCAGAAAAGCCGGGATCGCGTGCCGAAAGCCTCTTGTGCAGATGCACCATCATCCCCGCGGCAAAGAGCGGCGTCAGCAGGTTGATGAACGGCACGGCCAGGAAGGCCGCGATCACGAGTCCGGCGAGGAACACCGTCGCCCTGTGCTTGGCGCGGAACAGCCGCGCCTCGGCGGGCGAGCGGTGGCGCATGGCGGCGAATTCGAAGAATTCGCGGCCGAGCAGATAGCCGTTGACTAGGAAGAAGGCGATGAGGTTGACGCCCGGCACCAGCAAGAGGAAGAGCGCAACGATGTTGCCGAGAATGACGACCCCTAGGAATTTCACTGAGCTCACCATCGCCTCGGCGAGCGGCAGCGGGGTCCCCGGCGGCTCCGCCGGATAGTCCCGCTTCTCGACCACTTCGGCGACATCGTCGAGAAAGAAGCCGGCGATCAGCGCCGTCACCGGAGCTAGCAACAGCGCCAAGGCGAGAGCGAGACCGAGGCTGGCGAAAATGCCGAAGACGAAGGTGATCCAGCCGGCCCATTCGGGCGTGCCGGGCATCAGCACGTCGATCCAGGGCAGCGCCAGCCAGACGAACAGCTCGCGCATAGCAAACCAGAGGGCGACGAGCGCCAGCAGCGTGAGCGCGATGACCTTCCAGAAAACCGCGCGCGTCTCGGCGGCAAAGAGATTGGCGAAGGCGAGCCGCGCCGAATCGACGATCATGATTGATCTCCATAACAGCAAGTCGGCTCGATGTAGGCAGCCGCACCGGCGTAGGCAAGGCACTTGCACCGCACTCCTTCGCGGTGCACTACGATTCAACAGGCCGGGCTGGCAAACACCATGGACGGCGATATTCTAAAGCGGAGTAAGTGCGGCCCGCTGCGGCGGGCCAGGAATAGACCAGGGGGAAGCCATGACCCACCACAAGACGCTCGCCAGCCTTGCCGTTCTCGTACAGTCGGGACAATTGGATCCGGTCGCGCTCACAGAGGATACGTTGACGCGGATCGAGGGCCATGCGGACCAATCGATCTTCGTCGGGCTGACGCGAGGCCGCGCGGCGCGGGAGGCGAAAGCGGCCTCCGAACGCATCAACGCCGGCCGTTCCCGCGGCCTCATGGACGGCCTGCCGGTCGCCTGGAAGGATCTCTTCGACGTCGCCGGCAGCGTCACGGCCGCAGGCTCCGTCGTCCTCAAGGACAATGCACCGGCCTCTTCAGATGCGGCGGTCGTCGCGGCGGTCGGCAGCGCCGGCATGGTGAGCGTCGGCCGCACCAATATGAGCGAGTTCGCCTTTTCCGGCCTCGGCATCAATCCGCATTACGGCACGCCGCGCAATCCAGCGTCGAACGACGTGCATCGGATTCCCGGCGGCTCCTCCTCCGGTTCGGCCGCAGCGATCGCCGCCGGGCTCGTGCCGCTGGCGATCGGCACCGACACCGGCGGGTCGGTGCGCATTCCGGCGGCAATGACCGGCATTGTCGGCTACAAGGCGACGCGCGGGCGCTATGCGATGAAAGGCGTCTTCCCGCTCGCCCAGAGCCTCGATTCGCTGGGCCCCCTCTGCCACAGCGTGCAGGACGCCGTCTGGGCGGATGCGGCCATGCATGGCCTGACGGCGCCGGTGATCCGCCGCGCGGAGCTCGCCGATCTTTCGCTCGTCATCCCCGAGACGATCGTCTTCGACGAGGCGGAGGCCGAGGTGGTCGCTGCCTTCGAGGCGGCGATCAAGCGGCTCGAGGTGGCTGGCGTCCGGGTGCGGCGCCAGGCCTTCCCGAGCTTCGCCGAGATCTTCGAGCTGACCGCCCGGCACGGCGGCCTGATAAACGCGGAGGCCTATGCCCTGCACCGCGAGCGGCTTGGCGGACCGGACGCCGCCCGGATGGACCCGCGGGTGGTCGTCCGTACGCGCCTCGGCGAGAAGGTCGCCGTCAGCGACTATATCGCTCTTCTCGACGCCCGCGACCGTCTGATCCATGAGACCCTCGAGAGCCTGAAGCCCGGCGAACTGATTGTCCATCCGACGCTGCCGCATGTGGCACCGCCGATCGACCCGCTGCTTGCCGATGACGATCTGTTCTTCAAGGTGAACGCGAAGACGCTGCGCAATACGTCGATCGGCAATTTCCTCGACTTCTGCGGCGTCTCGATTCCTTGCGGCACCGGCGCCGCCGGCATGCCGGCCGGCTTCCTCGTCTCCGCCCCGCATCATCAGGACGACCGATTGCTTTCCGCCGGGCTGGCACTCGAGGCGCTGATCCGGGGCGAGGCATGATCGTCTGCTTCGATATCGGCGGGTCGGCGATCAAGGGCGCGATTACCCATTCGCCGGAGCGTATCTTCCCGCTGCCGCGGCGGACGACGCCGCTCAATGACTTCCGCCGCTTCGTCGAAACGATGGAATCGGTGCTCGACGAGGCGGGCGGCCTTCCCGATCGGGTCGCGATCTCGATCACCGGCGTTATCGATCCGGAAACGCGGCGAATCAAATGCGCCAACATCCCCTGCATCGACGGCCGCGAACTGACGGCCGAGCTCGAAGCGGCGCTGCATCTGCCGGTGGTGATCGCCAATGACGCCGACTGCTTCGCGCTGGCGGAAGCGGGAATCGGCGCCGGCCGTGGCCATCGCATCGTCTTCGGCGCGATCCTCGGTACCGGCGTCGGCGGCGGCCTCGTGGTGGATGGCAGGCTGATCAATGCCGATGGCGGCTTTGCCGGAGAATGGGGACACGGGCCGGTCGCCGCGACCCTTGCCGGGCACCCGCCCATCGCTATCCCCACCTTCGACTGCGGTTGCGGCCAGCGCGGCTGCGTCGACACCATCGGCGGCGCGCGCGGGCTTGAGCGCCTGCACGAGACGATCCATGGCAGGACGCTTTCCAGTGCCGAAATCATTGAGATCTGGCAGAGCGGAGAGGCCGAGGCGGCGCGCACGGTCGACATCTTCATCGACCTCGTCAGCTCGCCGCTGGCGCTCGTCGTCAACATCACCGGCGCGACGATCGTGCCCGTCGGCGGCGGCCTCTCCAATTCCGAAGCGCTGTTGGCCGAGATCGACCGGGCGGTGCGTCAGCGCATCCTCCGCCGCTTCGAAAGACCGCTCGTCGTGCGCGGCGAATGCCGGGTGGAGCCCGGCCTGATCGGCGCCGCACTGCTCGGCTTCGGAGGGCAAGCCCGATGAGCGGCATCCTGCTCGAGGTTTGCGTCGACGATGCCAAAGGCCTGGCAGCCGCGGTCGAGGGCGGCGCCGACCGCATCGAACTCTGCTCGGCGCTTGCCGTCGGCGGGTTGACCCCGAGCGCCGGGCTGATGGCGCTCGCAGCCCACACGCCGGTGCCGGTCTACGCGATGGTCCGGCCCCGTCCCGGCGATTTCGTCTTCAATGCCGCCGAACTCGACATCATGCGCCACGACATCGATGCGGCGCGCGCCGCGGGCCTCGCCGGCGTGGTGCTTGGGGCATCACAGGCCAACGGCCGGCTCGACGCGCAAACACTCGCCGAACTCACCCGCCATGCCTCCGGCCTCGGGCTGACGCTGCACCGGGCCTTCGATCTGGTGCCGGATTTCGCCGAGGCTATTTCGGTTGCCGCCGCACTCGGCTTCGAGCGCATCCTGACCTCGGGTGGCGCCAGGACCGCGCCGGCAGCGGTCGACAGGCTGGAGGAACTGGTGGACCTGGCTGCCGGACGGCTGTCGATCATGCCCGGCTCCGGCGTCACGGTGGAGACGATCGATCAGCTCATGCCGAGATTGTGCGTCATCGAGGTTCATTCCTCTTGCTCGGTTCGTGAGCCGGCTACCGATGCGCGAATGGTCGAAATGGGCTTTGCGCCGGCGGTGGCCCGCCGCACGGATGCGGCGACCGTCAGGGCGATCAAGGCGCGGCTGGACGCCATCCCGGCAGGGGTTTAGTCGAGTGGACACCGCCGCTCCACCGCATCCCGCCAGCCGAGTCCTAAGCCGCAAAGACCCGCTCACCACCGATCCAGGTCGACTTCATGCCGAGCTCCGGCGTCAGCAGCACGAAGTCGGCGTCGGTACCGGGCAGGAGACGGCCCTTGTGCGAGGCGATGCCCATGACGTCGGCGGGGTAGGCAGACGCCATGCGGATCGCTTCCTCCATCGGCAGGCCGAGCTTTTCGTGCACGAAGCGGACGGAGGAGAGCATGTCGATATCGGCGCCGGCAAGGGTGCCGTCGGCAAGCGTCAGGCGCCCGTCCTTGCGCAGGATCTCGCGGCCGTTCAGGAAGAAGCTCGTCATGTCGGTGCCGATCGGCGACATGGCGTCGGTTACCAGGAAGATCTGTGCTGGTCCCCGTTTGCCGCGCAGCGCAATGCCCATCGATGCCGGGTCGACGTGGAAGCCGTCGGCGATTATCCCGGCGTGCAGCGTGCCGGTCGCAAGCGCGGCGCCGACGACGCCGGGCTCACGGTGGCCGAGGCCGCTCATGGCGTTGAAGAGATGCGTGACGGTTCGGGCGCCCGCCTTCGCATAGGCGCAGGCCGTCTCGAAGCCGACATCCGTATGGCCGAGGCTGACGACGATGCCAGCGTCGGCAAGGGCGCGAACCTGCTCCTTCGTGGTGTTCTCCGGAGCGACGGTGACCATCAATGAGCCGAGCGCGTTGACGCAGGCAAGCATCTCCGTCAGATCGGCGTCCTCCATCGGGCGTATCAGCGCCGGATCGTGCGCGCCCTTGCGGGCGACCGAAAGATGCGGGCCTTCCAGGTGCAGGCCGAGGAAGCCGGGCACAGCCGCGGCCCTGGCCGCGACGCCGGCCTCGATTGACTTAGTGCGGATCTCGCGCGTGTCGGTGATCAGCGTCGGCAGCAGCGCCGTCGTGCCGAATTTCGCATGCGCGGCGCAAATCTGCCTGATGCCGTCGAGGGTCGGCTCTTCGTTGAGCAGCGCGCCGCCTCCGCCGTTCACCTGCAGGTCGATGAAGCCCGGCACCAGCAGCAGGCCGCGCGCGTCGATCGTCTCGGCATCGCCGGAAGCGCCGCTCGCGACGATGCCCTTGACATGCCCCGCCTCGATGAGGAGCGCGCATCCGTCGTGCCAATCGATACCGTCGAAAATCCGCGCTCCGGTGATCTTCCTTTTGCCAGTCATCGTGTCTCCGTTACCTTCTTCAGGCTCGCCGGTGCATCCGGGTTCAAGCCGCGCGAGCGCGACCAGGCTTCGACGAAGCCGTAGAATGGCAGGATCAGCGCCAGTGCGTCGGTGAGCGGGTGGCCGGTCGCGACGAAGGGCAGGCGCTTTGCCTTTTGGGCCCTGGCAGAGGTGACATGCACCACCGCTCCCTTGGCACTCATGCCGTCGGCAATCTCGGCGACCGAGCCCTCGGCGGCGTCACGGGCGGCGAGCACCAGAACCGGGAAGCGGGCGCCGACGAGCGCCACCGGTCCGTGCAGCACCTCCGCCGCGGAATAGGCCTCGGCGTGCATGCCTGACGTCTCCTTGAACTTCAGCGCCGCTTCGCTGGCGATCGCCAGCGCCGGGCCGCGGCCGAGCACATAGAGCGATTCGGCCTCGCCGAGATCGGCGGCGAAATTCTGCCAATCGAGCTTCACCGCCTTGGCGAACTGGTTCGGCAGGTCGGCGACGGCGCGCTTCAGGCTCGTATCACCGGTCCATTCGCCGAGGACGGCGAGGCCGGCGACAATTGAGTTAACATAGGATTTGGTCGCCGCTACGGCGAGTTCAGGACCGGCGAGAATATCGAGCGGGTGGCTGCAGGCATCGGCGATCGGCGAAGGCAGCGTGTTCGTCAGGGCGATCGAGACGGCGCCGGCCCGCGTTGCGGCCTCGGCCATCGCCACGATGTCCGGACTCTTGCCGGACTGCGAGATGGCGATCGCCGCCGCACCGCCGAGCTTCAGTTCAGCACCGTAGATCGAGGCCAGCGAGGGTCCGAGCGACGCGACGGGACGCCCGGCCGTGAGCTCGATCGCATATTTCAAGAACAGGGCCGCGTGATCGGAGGAGCCTCGGGCGATCGTCACCAGAAAGGCCGGATCCTTGGCGCGAAGCGCGGTGCCGGCAGCGGCGACGGCGGCGGCCGAGCGGTCGAGCAATCGTGCGGCGGCCTCAGGAATCTCGTCGATTTCTCGCCGCATATTGGTCTGCATCGTCAGGTCCTTTCCTGAATAGGTTCGGAGCGGTAAGCGAGCCGCCTACACTGCGCCTGATACGTCGGCTCAGCTTTCCGGGATCGTCAGCTCCGCGACAAAGTCATAGGTGTCGCCCCGATAGAGCGAGCGGGTGAATTCGACGACGCGCCCCGAAGCGAGATAGGAGACGCGCTCGATCGACAGACCGGCCGCCCCGACGGCGACTCCGAGCATCGTCGCATCGGGGTTCTTGATGTTGCAGGCCGAAATCCGCTGCACCGCCCGCACCGGTCGGGCATGCGATTTTTCAAGCGCGGAATAGAGCGACGAGGTCACGGCGAGCGGATCGGGGACGAACTCGGCCGAAACGCAGGCGCGCTCGATGGCAAGCGGCATGTCGTCGGCAAGGCGCAGCCGCCCGAGGCGCGCGACCAGCGCATCGGCGGGAAGGCCGAGCGTCATCATCTCGTCGGGCGACGGGTGGAAAAGCCCCCGCTCCAGCCATTCGGCGCGGGTGTTGAGACCGCGCCGGGCCATGTCCTCGGTAAAGGAGGTGAGCCGCGACAGCGACTGCTCGACGCGCGAGACCGGCCGGACGACGAAGGTGCCGGAGCCGTGGCGACGCACGAGCAGCCCGTCGCGCACCAGGTCGTCGACGGCCTTGCGGACGGTCACGCGGCTGACATTGGCGTAGTCCGCGAGGTCCCGCTCGGCGGGCAGCGCATCGCCATGATTGAGCTTGCCCGACAGGATCGCCTCTTCCAGCGATTGCCGGAGCTTGAGGTAAAGCGGGCCGGCACCGCCCGATTGGAGGCTTTCGAGCGGCAGGATGGCGGCAAGCTGCTGGTTCATAGAACCGCCTCCGGGCCAGTTCCAAAGCGGGCGGCGGCAAGGGCAACAGCTCCGGTCAGCGCGTCGGCTTCCGCCTCGACGAAGAGCGGCTGATGCCGTTCGGCCAGCCAGGGTCGGTAAAGCGGCGCCAATCCGCCGAGCAGGCAGATCGTCCGGCTGCCCCTGGAGACGACCACGTCAAGCGCCTCGTCCACGGTCGCGGCGGCCGCCTTCAACAGGCGCGTCGCCACGGGATCGCCGCGCCCGGCATGGTCGAAGACGCGGGGCGCGTAGCGACCGAATTCGCCTGGCTTCGCCAGCCGCGCAAAATCGACGACGTCGCGCGGATCGTCGTTGAATTCGGAGAGGACGGAATCGGTCACCGGCGAGGCTTCGTGAATCCGGTCATAGGCAAGCAGGCTCTCCTGCAGCAGCGCGTGGCCGATGCGGGCGCCGCTGCCGTGATCGCCAATCGCAAAACCCCAGCCGCCGATATAGCTGACCGCTTCACCCTGGCGAGCGATATAGATCGTACCGGTTCCGAGAATGGCGACGGCCCCGTCCCTGTCGCCAAGCGCACCCTGAAGCGCGATCAAGCCATCCGATTCGATATCGGCCGCGGCGAAGGGCAAGCGCCGCTTCACATAATGGACGGCATCGCCGACATTGTGCCCCGCGACGCCGACAATCGCACGCGCCGAGGCCATGCCGGCCGGATCGAGACTCGCATCCTCGAAAGCCGCGCGGGCGGCATCGGCAATGTTCTGCAGCGCCGTTTCAGGATCGCTCAGAATATTGGCGGCACCGGATTTGCCGCGGCCGAGGATATGGCCGTCCGGACCGGCGACAGCCGCCCGACAGCTCGTTCCGCCGCCATCAATTCCGATCAGATAGGATGTCATTGGCACCTCCGCCGACTAACATACCAAAAAAATACCATTAACCAAGTGCGATTCCGCCAAGCCAATGTCATTTGCATCATCTGATTGATTTTTATTTGATAATTTTGAAGCGACGCGTTTTATTTCGGCAGACGTTAAATTTCTCCTAGACAATTGGTATTTTTTTGGCATTAATTTGAGAAAGAGGAGAACGACGCGATGCCGGCAGTGAAGACCGAAGAGCGCCACGATAAAGCCAAGGGCCTGGACCTGATGGATCCGGCGCTTGCGCTTCGCGTGCTCGCCGCTGGTCAGCAGGCGGCGGCAAAGGCCGTCGATGCGGCGATCGAACCGATCGCATGCGCGGCGGCGCTAGCAGCGAGCATTCTTTCCGCGGGTGGCCGGCTTGCCTATGCGGGCGCCGGCAGCTCCGGCCTGATGGCGATGGCGGACGCACTCGAGCTGCCGGGCACCTATGGCATTTCACAGCAGCAGATCATTATTCTTCTGGCCGGCGGCGCCGCAAGCCTCGGCGATCTTGCCGGTGGCTACGAGGACGACACGGAGCTTGCCCGCACCGACGTCCGCGAGGCGGGGATTGCAGTCGGTGACTGCCTCATCTCGGTTTCCGCCAGCGGCTGGACACCCTATGCGCTCGCCGCTGCGGAAGAAGCCAGGAAGCGCGGTGCCAAGGTCATTGCGATGGCCAACAACCCCGACGCGCCGCTGTTCGAGCGCGCCGATGTCTCTATCCTGCTCAGGACACCGCCGGAGGTCATTTCCGGCTCGACGCGCATGGGCGCCGGCACGGCGCAGAAGATCGCCTTCAACATGTTTTCGACGCTGGTCGGCATCCATCTCGGCCACGTGCTCGACGGCCACATGGTCAATCTCAGGGCCGACAATATCAAGCTCAACGCCCGCGCCATCCGGATCGTCTCCGATATCACCGGCGTTTCTGCCGGTGAAGCCGAAAGACTGATCGGCGCCGCCTCCGGATCGGTCAAGCTGGCGATCCTGCTCGCTTTTGGCGCTGAGGACCTGCCGGCGGCCGAAGCAGCGCTTGCCAATGCCGATCAGAATTTGCGCCGGGCGATCGCCATCGTCACGGCCTGAACGATAAACTGGGATCCAAACCGCGCCGTAGCGGCGCCTATAAGAGGGAGAACCTGAATGACCCGTACGACAATCAAAGGCTTGCTGCTCGCATCGAGCATTCTCGGCTCGGCCGGGCTTGTGCAAGCCCAGGACAAGACGCTGACGATCGAGAGCTGGCGCAACGACGATCTGACGATCTGGCAGGAAAAACTGATCCCCGCCTTCGAGGCCAAGAACCCGGGCATCAAGGTGGTCTTCTCGCCCTCGGCCCCGACCGAATACAACGCGGCGCTCAACGCCAAGCTCGATGCTGGATCGGCCGGCGACCTCATCACCTGCCGGCCGTTCGACCCCTCGCTGGAGCTCTACAACAAGAAGCACCTCGCCGACCTGACGGGCCTAGCCGGCATGGAGAATTTCTCCGACGTCGCCAAGTCCGCCTGGACCACCGATGACGGCAAGGTGACCTTCTGCGTGCCGATGGCCTCGGTCATCCACGGCTTCATCTACAACAAGGATGCCTTCGACCAGCTCAAGCTGTCCGTGCCGACGACCGAAGAAGAATTTTTTGCCGTGCTCGATAAGATCAAGGCCGACGGCAACTACATCCCGATGGCAATGGGCACCAAGGATCTCTGGGAGGCCGCGACCATGGGCTACCAGAATATCGGCCCGAACTACTGGAAGGGCGAGGAAGGCCGTCTCGCGCTGATCAAGGGCGAACAGAAGCTGACCGACGATGCCTGGGTCGAGCCGTATCGCGTGCTCGCCAAGTGGAAGGACTATCTCGGCGACGGCTTCGAGGCACAGACCTATCCGGACAGCCAGAACCTCTTCACGCTCGGCCGCGCCGCGATCTATCCGGCCGGCTCGTGGGAAATCTCCGGCTTCAACACGCAGGCGCAGTTCAAGATGGGCGCCTTCCCGCCGCCGGTGAAGAAGGCCGGCGACACCTGCTACATCTCCGACCATACCGACATCGGCATCGGCCTCAACCCCAAGAGCCCGAACGCGGAAGCCGCCAAGACGTTCCTGACCTGGGTCGCCTCGCCGGAATTCGCGGATATCTATGCCAACGCGCTGCCCGGCTTCTTCAGCCTGAACTCGACCGCCGTGAAGATGACCGACCCGCTCGCCCAGGAATTCGTCTCCTGGCGTGAGAAGTGCAAGTCGACGATCCGTTCGACCTACCAGATCCTGTCGCGCGGCACGCCGAACCTCGAAAACGAGACCTGGGTGGAATCGGCCAACGTCATCAACGGCACCAGCACGCCGGAAGACGCCGCCAAGAAGCTGCAGGAAGGCCTCGACAGCTGGTACAAGCCGGCCAAGTAAGACCGAAAAGGAGCGCGCGGCCCGGCCGGCCGCGCGCTTTCCTATGCCCCGCGCGAACGCGGGCAAACGACGCCGCAGTTTTGTTGAGACCGGCGCCAGGCCGGGACATGACCGACCGCCGGCTTTGCCGGAGATCACGAGAGCTTGTGATGAAGCACGTGGCGGCATGGAACGCGGCATTTCGAAATGGGGCTGTGCTCCTAGAGCCAGCCATTGGGAACGGGCCAGAGGCCGATGAAACCACGCGAAACCACATTGGAAGTCGGCGAGCTCAAGCGCCCGCGGCGCTGGCACATCCTCGTCTTTCTGCTGCCGGCGCTCATCGTCTACACGGCGGTGATGATCTTGCCGCTGATCGAGACGCTGCGGCAATCCTTCTACAATACCGTCGACGGCCAATATGCATTCGTCGGCCTCGGCAATTTCAAGGTGCTGTTCGGCGACCCGCGCTGGGCCGCGGATTTCTGGAATGCGCTCCGCAACAACTTCGTCTTCTTCCTCATCCACATGGCGGTGCAGAACCCGATCGGCATTGCGCTCGCCGCCATGCTGTCGATCCCGAAGCTGCGCTTCAGCGCCTTCTACCGCACGGCGATCTTCCTGCCGACGCTCTTGTCCTTCGTGATCGTCGGCTTCATCTGGAAGCTGATCCTCTCGCCGATCTGGGGTGTGGCGCCCTACCTCATGGATCTCGTCTGGCTGAAGTGGCTGTTCGCGCCGTGGCTCGGCCGGCCCGATTCCGCGCTGATCGCGGTCTCGCTGATCTCTGTCTGGCAATATGTCGGCATCCCGATGATGCTGATCTATGCGGCTCTCCTCAACATCCCCGATGAGGTGATCGAGGCGGCGGAGCTCGACGGCGTCACCGGCTGGAGCCAGTTCTGGAAGATCAAGCTGCCCTTGGTCCTGCCAGCGATCGGCATCGTCTCGATCCTGACTTTCGTCGGCAACTTCAACGCCTTCGACCTGATCTACACGGTTCAGGGCGCGCTTGCAGGCCCGGACGGCTCGACGGACATCCTCGGCACGCTGCTCTACCGCACCTTCTTCGGCTTCCAGCTCCAGCTCGGCGACCGTTCGATGGGCGCGACGATCGCGGCGATCATGTTCCTGATCATCTTGGCCGGCGTGTCGCTCTACCTCTTCGTCATCCAGCGCCGCATGCGCCGCTATCAGTTCTGAGGAGGACATGAGCATGTCGAAAGCACGAACCTCCTTCGCCCGCACCGGCGCCGTCCATGTCGCGCTGATCGCCTATACGCTGGTGGCGCTATTCCCGGTGTTCCTGACGATCGCCAACTCTTTCAAGAGCCGCAATGCGATCTTCCGCGAGCCGTTGGCGATCCCGACTCCCGAGACGTTCAGCCTGATCGGCTACGAGACGGTGCTGAAGCAGGGCGATTTCATCGGCTATTTCCAGAACAGCGTCGTCGTCACCGTCGTTTCGATCGCGCTGGTGCTGCTGTTCGGTGCCATGGCCGCCTTCGCGCTCTCCGAATACCGCTTCCGCGGCAATACGCTGATGGGGCTCTATCTGGCGCTCGGCATCATGATCCCGATCCGCCTCGGCACGGTGGCGATCCTGCAGGGCATGGTGGCGACCAACCTCGTCAACACGCTGACGGCGCTGATCCTCGTCTATACGGCGCAGGGCCTGCCGCTCGCGGTCTTCATCCTGTCGGAATTCATGCGAACCGTCTCGGACGACCTGAAAAATGCCGGACGCATCGACGGGCTCTCCGAATATGCGATCTTCTTCCGCTTGGTGCTGCCGCTTATAAGGCCAGCAATGGCGACGGTCGCGGTCTTCACCATGATCCCGATCTGGAACGACCTGTGGTTCCCCTTGATCCTGGCGCCGGCGGAGACGACCAAGACCGTGACACTCGGCTCGCAGATCTTCATCGGCCAGTTCGTCACCAATTGGAACGCGGTCCTGTCGGCGCTGTCGCTGGCGATCTTCCCGGTGCTCGTCCTCTACGTCATCTTTTCGCGGCAGCTGATCCGCGGCATCACGGCAGGAGCGGTGAAATGAGTTCTTCCGCAAATCCGATCCACGTCCTCGTGGCCGGGCTCGGCAATATGGGGCGCAGCCATGCGCTCGCCTATCACCAGAACCCCGGCTTCGAGATCGCCGGCCTCGTCAACCGCTCGAAGGTCGAACTGCCGAAGGCGCTCGCTGGCTACGAGGTCCTGCCCTCCTTCCGGGAAGCTCTCCTCGAGCTCCGGCCGGAGCTCTGCTCGATCAACACCTATTCGGACAGCCACGCGGCCTATGCGGTCACCGCGATGGAGGCCGGTTGCCACGTCTTCGTGGAGAAGCCGCTGGCGACCACGGTCGCCGATGCCGAGCGGGTCGTCGCCTGCGCCCGGGCCAATGGCCGCAAACTCATCGTCGGCTATATCCTGCGCCACCATCCCTCCTGGATGCGGCTGATCGCTGAGGCGCGCAAGCTCGGGCCTCCCTATGTCTTCCGCATGAACCTGAACCAGCAGTCGAGCGGAGATACCTGGGCGACGCACAAGTCGCTGATGCAGACGACCGCGCCGATTGTCGACTGCGGCGTCCATTATGTCGACGTCATGTGCCAGATCACCGACGCGAAACCGGTCGAGGTGCGCGGCATGGGCCTGAGGCTCTCCGACGAGATCGCCGCCGACATGTACAACTACGGCCACCTGCAGGTGATCTTCAAGGACGGCTCGGTCGGCTGGTACGAGGCCGCCTGGGGGCCGATGATCTCCGAGACCGCCTTCTTCGTGAAGGACGTGATCTCGCCGAACGGGTCGGTGTCGATCGTCATGGACCAGGCTGCCAAGTCCGATGACATCGACGTGCATACCAAGACCGCCGTCATCCGCCTGCACAGCGCGGCGACCGGTCCGGACGGCCGTTTCCTGATACCCGACGAGGACCTTCAGATGGAAGGTGAACCGGGCCACCAGGACCTTTGCGACCGCGAACAGGCCTTCGTGCTCAAGGCCATTCGCGAAGACATCAATCTCGACCGGCACATGGACGATGCGGTGCAGTCGCTGAAGATCTGCCTGGCGGCGGACGAAAGCGTTCGTACCGGCCGGCCGGTCAAGCTCTAACCCAAGAGGGGCGACACGTGGGATCACTGCAACTCCAATCCATCCGCAAGTCCTATGGCGGCCATGAGGTGCTGAAGGGCATCGACCTCGAGGTGAAGGACGGCGAATTCGTCATCTTCGTCGGACCCTCGGGCTGCGGAAAATCGACCCTGCTCCGGACCATTGCCGGCCTCGAGGACGCGACGTCCGGCAGCGTGCAGATCGACGGGGTCGAAGTCGGGCACGTCGCACCGGCGAAACGCGGCATCGCCATGGTCTTCCAGTCCTATGCGCTTTACCCGCACCTGACGGTGAAGGACAATATAAGCCTGGGCTTAAAGCAGGCCGGCGTGCCGAAGCCCGAGATCGACGACAAGGTCCGTAAGGCGGCCGGCATGCTGTCGCTCGACCCCTATCTCGCCCGCCGCCCGGCCGAGCTTTCCGGCGGCCAACGGCAACGCGTGGCGATCGGCCGCGCCATCGTGCGCGAGCCGAAACTGTTCCTCTTCGACGAGCCGCTGTCGAACCTCGATGCGGCGCTGCGCGTCAATACCCGCCTCGAAATCGCCCGGCTGCATCGCAGCCTCAAGGCGACGATGATCTATGTCACCCACGACCAGGTCGAGGCGATGACGCTCGCCGACAAGATCGTCGTCCTGAACGGAGGCCGTATCGAACAGGTCGGCTCGCCGATGGAACTCTACAACCGTCCCGCCAATCTCTTCGTCGCCGGCTTCATCGGCTCGCCGCAGATGAACTTCATCGACGGCGAAAAGTTCGGCGACAGTGCCAAGACGGTCGGTATCCGCCCCGAACATATCGGCCTGTCGCGCGACGGTGGCAAGTGGAAGGCGAAGGTCATCCATGTCGAACATCTCGGCGCCGACACCATCGTCTATCTGGAGTCCGATGATGTCGGGCCGCTGACGGTGCGGCTGTTCGGCGAGCACCGCTATGCGGCCGACGACGTCGTCCACGCCACCCCGGTGATCGGCGGCCTGCATCGCTTCGACGCCGATGGCCGGGTGATCAATTCCGGGCAGTAATTCAGGATAAAATGTCCCTCACCCTAGCCTCCCCGCTTGCGGGGAGAGGGGATACCTACCGCCCGCGGGGCTGGCGCCTACGACCATATGAGCCGCCGACAGAAGCGGCAAAGTCCTTCTCCCCGCGTGCGGGGAGAAGGTCGCAGCAGCGGGATGAGGGGCGAGACTGCTCCTATATACTGTCGTCCAGCAGCGATCACACCTGCGTGAACAGCCGAAGGCCGCACCACCGAACTCCCCGCGCCTGTTGGATTTTTGCATTCATCGTGCGGCGGCAATACCCTGTTGCGCCCCGGCAAAAATTAACATACATTCATGTTTGTATATTAGCTTTCCGGTATCTTCCCCGATTCCGGCTCCGCTTCATCTCCCTGACGGACCGTGCGGCAGGCGCCGCGAGACGGTCCTTTGCGTATTGGACATTGCGATGCATATGACCCGACCGATATTGGCCGCCTCGCTGGCAACCGTGCTCCTTCTCGCCGGCTGCCAGAAAAGCGAAGAGCAGGCCGCGGCCCCGGCTTTCCCTCCGGCGGCGGTCGCCGTTTTCACAACCGCGGCGGAGCCTTTGCCGATCACCAACGAGCTGCCCGGCCGGATCACGCCGACGCGGATCGCCGAGGTTCGGCCGCGCGTTTCCGGCATCGTCGTCGAACGGGTGTTCGAGCAGGGCACGATGGTCGAGGAAGGCGACGTGCTCTACCGGATCGATCCGGCGCCGTTCCAGGTCAAGGTCGACAGCGCCGAGGCGACGCTGAAGCGGGCAATCGCGGTGCGCGACCAGGCCAAGCAGACCGCCGACCGGCAGTCGCGGTTGAAGGAGGCACAGGTCGCGGCCGTTCAGCAATATGACGACGCGATCGCAACGCTCGCCCAGGCCGAGGCCGATATCGGCATTGCCGAGGCGGGCCTCGCCGAGGCGAAGCTCAACCTCCAATACGCCAATGTGACTGCGCCGATCAGCGGCCGCATCGGCCGGGCGCTGATCACCGAGGGTGCGCTGGTCAGCGCGAGCGACACGCAGAACCTCGCAACCATCCAGCAGCTCGATCCCGTCTATGCCGACTTCACCCAGTCGGCGACCGACCTCATCCGGCTGCGTAAGGCGCTTCAGGACGGCCAGCTGATCAGCGGCAAGAACGAAGCGGAAGTGCAGTTGATCCTCGACGACGGCACGCCCTATGGCTTGAAGGGCCGGCTGCTGTTCTCCGAGGCGGCGGTCGACGCGACCACCGGTCAGGTGACGCTGCGCGGCGAGTTTCCCAATCCCAATAACGATCTGCTGCCGGGCATGTATGTGCGCGTGCAGATCCAGCAGGGGCTGGAAAAGGACGCGATCACCGTTCCGCAGCAGGCGGTGCAGCGCAACAATGCGGGCCAGTCGCAGGTCTATGTCGTTACCGCCGACAAGAAGGTCGAGTTCCGCAACGTCACGCTGGGACGGACCGTCGGCGAGCGCTGGCAGGTGACCGCCGGCCTCAAGGCCGGTGAAAAGGTGATCGTCGAAGGCTTCCAGAAGATCGGCCCCGGCGCTCCCGTCGAACCCACCGATTGGACCCAGGGCGCCAAGCCCGGTAACGAACAGCAGAGCGCGGCGGCCGCCGGCGACAAGTCCGCCACCGCAGTGAAGTGAGACCACATCTATGCCCAGTTTTTTCATCGACAGGCCGATCTTTGCCTGGGTGGTGGCGATCTTCATCATGGTCGCCGGCATCATTTCAATCCCGCTATTGCCCGTGTCGCAGTATCCGGATGTCGCGCCCCCGCAGATCTCGATCAACACCACCTATCCCGGGGCCTCGTCGCAGGACACCTATCAGAGCGTCACGCGGCTGATCGAGGATGAGCTGAACGGCGTCGAGGGCCTGCTTTACTTCGAATCGACCTCGAGCGCCTCGGGCTCCGTCGAGATCAACGCGACCTTCGAACCGGGCACCGACCCCAGCCAGGCCTCGGTCGACATCCAGAACCGGGTGCAACGCGTCGAGCCGCGGCTGCCTGATTCGGTGAAGCAGCAGGGCGTCCAGGTGGACGAGGCCGGCTCCGGCTTCCTGCTGATCATCTCGCTGACCTCGACCGACGGATCGATGGACGCGATCGGCCTCGGCGACTATCTGAGCCGCAACGTCTTGAGCGAAATCCAGCGCGTCCAGGGCGTCGGCCGCGCCCAGATGTTCGCGACCGAGCGCTCGATGCGCATCTGGCTCGATCCGGACAAGATGCTCGGCCTCAACCTGACCGCCGCCGACGTGACCGCGGCAATCCAGGCGCAGAACGCCCAGATCGCCTCGGGCTCGATCGGCGCCCAACCGAACCCAATCAGCCAGCAGATCAGCGCCCCCGTGGTGATCAAGGGCCAGCTTTCGTCGCCGGAGGAATTCGGCGCCATCGTGCTTCGGGCGAACGCCGACGGCTCCGCCGTCCGGCTGCGCGACGTCGCCCGCATCGAGATCGGCGGCGAGAGCTATTCCTTCTCGACCCGCCTCAACGGCAAGCCCTCGGCGGCCATCGCCGTGCAGCTCTCGCCGAGCGGCAATGCGATCTCGACCTCCGAGGCGATCAAGGCGCGGATGGACGAGCTCGCCGAGTTCTTCCCGCCGGGGCTCGAATATTCCATCCCCTACGACACCTCGCCCTTCGTCGCCGTCTCGATCCAGAAGGTGGTGGAGACGCTCGTCGAGGCCATGGTGCTCGTCTTCCTGGTGATGTTCCTGTTCCTGCAGAACATCCGCTACACGATCATTCCGACGCTGGTCGTGCCGGTCGCCCTTCTCGGCACCTGCGCGGTGATGCTGGCGATGGGCTTCTCGATCAATGTCTTGACCATGTTCGGCATGGTGCTGGCGATCGGCATCCTCGTCGACGATGCGATCATCGTCGTCGAAAACGTCGAGCGCATCATGTCGGAGGAAGGGCTGACGCCGAAGGAGGCGACCCGAAAGGCGATGAAGCAGATCACCGGCGCGGTCATCGGCATCACCCTGGTGCTCGCCTCGGTGTTCATTCCGATGGCCTTTTTCCCGGGCGCCGTCGGGGTGATCTATCGCCAGTTCTCGCTGACTATGGTCGTTTCGATCCTGTTCTCGGCATTCCTCGCCCTGTCGTTGACGCCGGCGCTCTGCGCCAGCTTCCTGAAACAGGTCCCGAAGGGCCATCATCACGCCAAGCGCGGCTTCTTCGGCTGGTTCAACCGCAGCTTCGACAGGACCTCGCGCGGTTATACCGGCATGGTCGGGCGCCTGGTGACGCGCACCGGCCGCTTCATGATCATCTACCTGGCGCTGCTCGGCGGCCTCGCCTGGGCATTCCTGCAGCTTCCCTCGTCCTTCCTGCCGGACGAAGACCAGGGCTTCGTCATCGTCATGATGCAGCTGCCGTCAGAAGCGACCGGAAACCGCACGACCGAGGTCATCGAACAGGCGGAGCATATCTTCGGCCAGGAGAAGGCGGTCGATACGATCGTCGCCATCAACGGCTTCTCCTTCTTCGGCACCGGCCAGAACGCGGGGCTCGCCTTCGTGACGCTCAAGGATTGGAGCGAGCGCGACGCCAACAACGCCGCCCAGTCGATCGCCGGCCGCGCAACAATGGCGATGAGCCAGATCAAGGACGCGATCAGCTTCGCGCTGTCGCCGCCGGCGATCCAGGGCCTCGGTACCACCGGCGGCTTCTCCTTCCGCCTGCAGGACCGCGCCGGTCTCGGCGAAGCGGCGCTGGCCGAGGCACGCGACCAGCTTCTCGGCCTTGCCGCCCAGAGCAAGGTGGTGACGGGCGTTCGCTTCGAGGGCATGCCGGATGCGGCCCAGGTCAGCGTCAACATCGACCGCGAGAAGGCCAACACCTTCGGCGTGACCTTTGCCGATATCAACTCGACGATCTCGACCAATCTCGGCTCGTCCTATGTCAACGACTTCCCGAATGCCGGCCGCATGCAACGCGTGACGGTGCAGGCGGACGAGAACCAGCGCATGCAGACGGCCGATCTGCTGAACCTCAATGTCCGCAATTCGAACGGCGGCATGGTGCCGCTCTCGGCCTTTGCCAATATCGAGTGGGTCAAGGCGCCGACGCAGACCGTCGGTTACAACGGCTATCCGGCTGTCCGCATCAGCGGCAATGCCGCTCCGGGCTATTCCTCCGGTGATGCGATCGCCGAGATGGAGCGTCTGGTGGCCCAGCTTCCTGCCGGCTTCGGCTATGAATGGACCGGGCAATCGCTGCAGGAGATCCAGTCGGGCTCACAGGCACCCATGTTGATTGCGCTCTCCTGCCTGCTCGTCTTCCTGTGCCTGGCGGCGCTTTACGAGAGCTGGTCGATCCCCGTCTCGGTCATCATGGTCGTGCCGCTCGGCGTCATCGGCGCGGTGCTGGCGGTGATGATGCGCGACATGCCGAACGACGTCTACTTCAAGGTCGGCCTGATCGCGATCATTGGTCTTTCGGCGAAGAACGCCATCCTGATCATCGAGTTCGCCAAGGAGCTGCGCGAACAGGGCAAGCCGCTGATCGAGGCGACGCTGGAAGCCGTGCACCTGCGCTTCCGGCCGATCCTGATGACCTCGCTCGCCTTTACTCTCGGCGTCTTGCCGCTGGCGATCGCGACGGGCGCAAGCTCCGGCAGCCAGCGCGCCATCGGCACCGGCGTCATGGGGGGGATGATTTCGGCAACGGTGCTGGCGATCTTCTTCGTGCCGGTGTTCTTCGTGTTCGTCATGAAGATCTTCGGGTGGCGAAAAGCGAGGGGCACGGCACCTGGGGCCGCATCCGAGAGCGCTACGCCGGCCGAGTAATGCGTATCAACGGCCCGCCCTCACCGGCGGGCCGTCCAGCAAGGAGAATGACATGCGCCGAACCAAGGCCGATGCCGAGGAAACCCGAAAGAAGATCCTGAGCGCCGCCGAGCGCGTTTTTTACAAGAAGGGTGTTTCGGGTACGACCCTCGACGAAGTTGCCAGCGAAGCCGGCGTGACGCGTGGCGCCATTTACTGGCATTTCGCCAACAAGACCGATCTTTTCCTGGCGCTCTACGATGCGGTGCCTTTGCCGCAGGAAGACATGATTGCGCGTGAGATCGAGACCGAAGCCTCCGACACGCTGGCCATCGTCGAAGCAGCCACCAGCGACTGGCTCGAAATGCTTGCCATCGACGAGCAGCGGCAGCGCATTCTCGCAATCATGCTCCGGTGCGACTACGACAATGAAATGTCGGCCGTACTCGACCGCCAGAAGGAAATGAAGGAGCGCCACACCGCCATGCTCGAACTCGCCTTCGCCCGTGCGCTCGAGCGCGGGCAGTTGCGCGACAACTGGACGCCGACCTCCGCCGTCCGCACGTTGCACTGGATGATGACCGGCCTCTGCACGGAATGGCTGCTCTTCGGCCGCCGATTCGATCTCGCAGCCGAGGGCCGCGACGCGCTGAGGCGCCTCTTCGACAGCTTCCGGCAGACGCTTCCCGCGCAGTCTGCTGCCTGAAGCGAACAGAAACCTCAGGCCGTCAGCATGCTTACGGCGGCGCCAACGAGGTCCTGCTGGGTAGCCGGCTTATCGACCACCACCGCGCCGTCGCATTTCCGTTGCATCGCGTCGGGCAGAGCTTGTCCGCTATAGAACAGGAATGGGATGCCGCGTTCGGCCAGCAGATCGCTGACATTCTCGGTCGTCACATCACCGAGGCGGATATCGAGCACTGCGAGCGAGAGCGGCTCATTTCTGGCCGCATCCAAGGCCGCTTCGAGCGTCAGGCATGGCCCGACAATGTCGGCGCCGGCACCGCGAAAAGCCGCTTCCATGTCGAGCGCAATCAGAAGCTCATCCTCGGCCACCAGAATTCTGGCGCCGGCAAGAGGCAGGTTCTGATCAGCGTTCCGCTCCATTGTGCGGGATCTCCGGGAGCTTGATCTCGATCTTACAGACGACGCCGTCTGGCCGAAACTCGCGGTGAACCGTCGCTCCGGGCAAGCCTTTTTCGATCAGCACGCCGCCAAAGCCCTGTTCGCCCGGCGGTTCGACCGGCGGACCACCGCGTTCCTCCCAAGTAACCGCCAGCCGCCGGTCATTGTTCCCCACTTTCCAGCGGAGGCTCACCTGCCCGTCTGCCGTGGCGAAAGCGCCATATTTCGCGGCATTGGTGGCAAGCTCGTGAAGGACGAGACCGAAGGGGGTGGCGAGATCCGGCGTCAGCATGACCGGCTCTCCCTCTATCTGCAGCCTGCGCCCGTCGGTGCCCGTGTAGGCTTCGAGCTGGCTGAGCGCCAGGGCGCCAAGCTCGGCGCCGTTCCATTCCGAATCGACGAGAAGCTTGTGGGCGCTCGCCAAGGCATCGAGGCGCCCCTCGAATCGCTCGACGAAGTCATCGCTCGAGTGAGTGGTGCGCAACGTCTGCCGCGCCACGGATTGAACGACGGCAAGCGTGTTCTTCACGCGGTGGCTGAGTTCGTTCAGCAGGAGCTGCCGGCGCCGCTCCCAGCGTTTGCGATCGGTGACGTCGCGGGTGCTTTCGAGGACAAGGCGTCGGTCGCCGAGCGGCAGGAGCTCGATCTGGCTCTCCACCGTCAGCACTTGCCCGTCCTTCGTCGTATGGTTCAGTTCGCCGCTCCAATGGCCCTTTTCAAGGAGGGTCCGCCGCAGGACTTCGAAGGATGAGCCCGGCACGACCGTCTTGAGCAGCTCTTCCTTTTGTTTCCCGACGACCTCCTCGCGCGAATAGCCGTAAAGCTCCTCGCTGCCTCGATTCCACTGTTTGATGCCGTCGTCGAAATCCCACACGAAGATCGGCGAGCGTGAGAGCTCGACCAGCCGCATTTCCTGTTCGAGGCGCTGCTTGCTTTCTCGCGCCATCTCTTCGGCCTGGCGGCGCTGCGTAACGTCGACAAACGTCGCCACGACTCCATCGATCTTGTCGTCTATGGTGCGGTACGGGCGCATCCGCACAAGATACCAGCCGTCGTTACGGCTCTTGACCTCCCGTTCTACCGGAGCAAGATCCTCCAATACGGAGCGCGCGTCTTCCGCCAGGTTCTCGTATTCGAGGTTATGCGTGAAATCGGTGATCGGCCGTCCTTCGTCGTTCAGCGTCACGTTGAATATGTCCGTCAAACGCGGCGTGAAGCGCTTGATGCGAAGCGACGGGTTGAGGAAAAGTGTCGCGACATCGGTCGCGGCCATCAAATTCTGCAGATCGCTGTGCGCACGGGACACGCTTTCAAGCTTCAGCTTGAGCTCGTTGTTGACCGTCTGCAGCTCTTCGTTGATCGACTGCAGTTCCTCCTTGCTCGTCTCGAGCTCTTCCGCCGTCGACCGATACTCTTCGTTCATCGACTGGAGCTCTTCGTTGGCGGCGCGCAGTTCCTCGTTGGCCGCTTCCGATTCCTCCCTGGTCGCGCGAAGCCGGTTCTGTGCGAGCTGCAGTTCCTCCTGCAATTGCCGGACCGCCTGATTGGTCGGCACGCGACCGTTCGACGACTCGACGGCGTCTTCGGAAGGGTCCAGCACATCGCCTTCGATGAAGAGCACCAGGGCATGGCGCGTCGGGTCGGTTCCTTGAAGGACCGGCTTTACCTGGAGATAGACGCGATGAGGCTGTCCATCGAGGTGAGCGAGGATCGGCATGCTGAGCGTCGCTTCGTTGCGCTCGAAGGCGCGGTGCAGCGCCGCCCGGAGGTCGAAGCGAAATTCCTCGCGCACGAGGTCCGTCGCATCGGTGCTGACCGGTCCGCCGGATGGCTGCAGAAAGCGACCGGCGTTCTCGGAGAGGTGGACTGCCCGATGGCTTTCATCCACGACCATGCTTGGCGGGGCGATTTTTTCGAGCATCTGCCGGTGCAATGCTGCGTCGCTGACGCTGCCGGCCGCCGATGGCGGGCGTGCGACGACCCGTGTCCGCTCCACCCCGTGGTGCGGGCCGAGCAGCACAGGCAGCACCGGGCGGCGATCGCCGGTGCCCAGTACGGACCTGTAGATGCGCGCCTCGCGATCGATCGTGCGAAACAGTCCCGTAGGATGGTCGGCACTTTCCGACGACCCCAGGAAGAGGAAGCCTCCCGGGTTGAGCGCGTAGTGAAAAGTGCTGCAGGCCTGCTGCTGAAGCTGCCGATCGAGATAGATCAACAGGTTGCGACAGGAAATCATGTCTAGATGGGAGAAGGGTGGGTCTCGCAACAGGCTATGGCTGGCGAAAAGCACGACGTCGCGCAGCTCCCGGCGCACGCGATAGTGATCGCCTTCCCGCTGGAAGAACCGGCGCAATCTTTCCTCGCTGAGATCGCTTTCGACCGTTGATGGAAAACGCCCTTCGCGCGCGATCGCCAGAGCGCCCGCATCAAGATCGGAACCGAAAACCTGAATCTCCGGCGCGAGATCGCGACGCGCCGCTTCCTCGAGCAGGAGGATGCCGATCGTGTAGGTCTCCTCTCCCGTCGCGCAACCGGGGACCCAAACGCGGATGCTGTCGCCGGCTTCCTTCCCGTCGAACAGTTGCGGGATGACGTTCTCGGCCAGCGACTGGAACGCCGCCTGGTCACGGAAGAAGGTCGTAACCGAAATCAGGAAATCGCTGAAAAGCGCCTGCGCTTCTTCCGGATTCTCGCGCATATAGGCGTAATAGTCGGCAAGCGTTTCCTTCCTGGTGACCTGCGCCCGGCGGCCGATGCGGCGCAAGATCGTGGCCCGCTTGTATTGCGAGAAATCGTGACCGGTCCTCACGCGCACATGCGCCAGAATGCGAGCCAGCAGATCTTCGTCGCCGGATCGGATCGGGTGAGAGGGAAGTGCATCGCGGCTCGCGAGCAACTCGATCAGGCGCTCGGAAAGCTCGGGGACGGGAAGCACGAAATCGGCCACTTCGGTCGCAATGGCATTGCGGGGCATCGAGGCATACTCGGCCTCGTTTGGGTCCTGCACCAGGACAATGCCGCCGGCCTCCTTGATGGCCTTGACGCCGATCGCGCCATCTGCACCTGCACCGGTGAGAATGACAGCAAAGCCGGTCCCACTGTGTTCGGCAAGCGATCGAAAGAAAAAATCGATTGGAGCGCGAGCCGCGCGCGTCTCTTCGAACTCAAGCGCGGCAATCGTACCGTCGGCAATCTGCAGCCGCCGATTCGGCGCAATAACGTAGACGTGGTTGTCCTCGAGTTTCGCCGTGTCCTCGACCTGAGTCACCGGCATCCGGGTGCGCGATGCCAGGATATTGGCGAGCTCACTCCGGGCGCGCGGATCAAGATGGATGATGACCACGAAAGCCGCACCGGTATCGGGCGACATGTTGTCGAAGAAGGTCTGAAGGGCCTTGACGCCTCCTGCAGAAGCTCCGATTCCAACAATCGGCGGATCCAATTTCTGGTCCATGCTTAACCTCCCGGCAACATCGCCTGATCAGCCACGATCTCGGCTCGACGTGCCTTCCACTGCGGGATTCGAAATTGGCGCCATTCTACTTCGAACGGCGGCCCCAGCGTGATTTTTTATAGCAGCGGATGAAGGGACCCAACAAGGGTGCTGGGAAAATCTTCCCTTGCCTGCCGCGATGAAGGGCCGCCAATCCGACGCCACATCGAACCTATCCGCTCGTGGAACGTTGTAGGGAAAATGGAGCATGCCATGGACCGCCGCGACGTCATTGCCATTGGGGGGTCGGTGGGAGCGGTTGGCGCCCTGAAGCAATTGCTTGGTGAGCTTCCTTCCGACCTCGCGGCCGCCGTGTTCATCGTCATCCATGTCGGCGCGCGTGGAAACAATCTGCTCGCAGATATCTTCGACGAGCATACTGCCCTTCCCGTCACAACGCCTACTGATGGCGAGCGAGTCGAGCCTGGTCGTGTCTATGTGGCACCTGCAGACCACCATCTTCTCGTCGTCGACGGTGTCGTCAGGCTCGGTCGGGGCCCGCGTGAGAACCTGGCTCGACCGGCGGTCGATCCGCTCTTCAGATCCGTCGGCATGACTCACGGCACCCGAGCCGTCGGGGTGGTCCTGACCGGGATGTTGAACGACGGCGCAGCCGGTCTCGCCGATCTGAAGCGCTGCGGCGGCGTAACCGTGGTGCAGAACCCGCAGGATGCGGCTGCGCCGGACATGCCGCTCGGAGCCTTGAAGGCGAGCGACGTCGACTACCGTGCTTCCCTTGCGGATCTGCCTCAGCTGCTTGTCAAGCTCACGAGCGAGGAGGCCGGGCCGCCGGTTCCCGTGCCGGACGACCTCAAGCTCGAGGTTGACATCGCGCTCGGCCGTCAGATCGACTCTGAAGCGATCGCGACGATCGCCGACGCCGTTCCAATGTCCTGCCCCGCTTGCGGCGGCGTTCTCTCGCAGATCAAGACCTGGCCACCGCTTCGGTTCCGCTGCCAGGTCGGCCATGCCTACACCTCCGATACGCTCGCGGCCGAGTCCGAGGGCTCCGTCGACGAGGCGATGCGGGTTGCGCTACGCATCATCGAGGAAAGGGTGACGCTCAGTGAAAAAATGGCCGACGATGCACGGCGTAGCGGTCGAGACGCCGCTGCCGCCGTCAACAGCCGGCGGGCCGATGAAGGTCGCGAGCATGCGGAAACATTGCGTCGCGCCATTCTCGGCAAGACCGCCGGCGCGGCCGGCGAGGTCGAGGACGCATAGAGATCTCGAGTGACCTGGCTCGGCCTTTTGCACATCCGATCATGGCACGTTGTACAAGACCCTTCCCCAACCCATCCCCACAAGGGGGAGGGGCTACAGTGCCCGCTGCGATCGCCGTCATTTCCGGCCCTTGCCGCAGACACAAAGGTCGGCAAGAGGTGACGACAATGCCGCCCGCTAAGCCCCTCCCCCTTGTGGGGATGGGTTGGGGAAGGGTCGAGAGCCCCCACGGTCGCCTAATGCGCCTCGTCCCAGTTCTGCGCGGCGCGGGCGTCGACCTTCAGCGGCACCTTCATGTTGAGTGCTGGCATGGCGGCATTCTCCATCACAGATACGATCACGGGAAGCGTGCGCTCGATTTCGCTCTCCTCGACCTCGAAGATCAATTCGTCGTGGACCTGGAGCAACATGCGGGCGGAAAGCTTCGCCGCGTTGAGCGCCGGTTCCATCTTCACCATGGCGCGGCGGATGATGTCGGCGGCCGAGCCCTGGATCGGGGCGTTGATCGAGGCGCGCTCGTTGAAAGCGCGGTGTGATGGATTGGAGGAGCGGATATCCGGATAATGGGCGCGGCGGCCGAAGATCGTCTCGACATAGCCGTGCTCGCGGGCAAAAGCCTTGGTGTTCTCCATATAGTCGCGAATGCCGGGGAAGCGCTCGAAATATCTCTTGATGTACTCGCCCGCTTCCGAGCGCTCGATCGAAAGCTGGTTGGCTAGCCCAAAGGCCGAGATGCCGTAGATGATGCCGAAATTGATCGCCTTGGCGCGGCGCCGGATCTCGCTCGGCATGCCGTCCACCGGCACCCCGAACATCTCGGATGCGGTCATCGCGTGGATGTCGACACCATCGGCAAAGGCCTGGCGAAGCTGCGGAATGTCCGCCACGTGAGCGAGCACCCGAAGTTCGATCTGGCTGTAATCTGCCGACACCAGCCTGTGGCCCGGGGTGGCGATGAAGGCGGTGCGGATCTTGCGGCCCTCGGCGGTCCTGACCGGGATGTTCTGCAGGTTCGGTTCGGAGGAGGAAAGGCGCCCCGTCGTGGTGGCGGCGAGCGCATAGCAGGTGTGGACGCGCTTCGTCTCCGGATGCACGAAGCCGGGCAAGGCGTCGGTATAGGTCGATTTCAGCTTGGTGAGCTGGCGCCAGTCGACGATCTTGCGCGGCAGTTCGTGTCCGACGGCGGCAAGCTCCTCGAGCACCGAAGCGGAGGTCGACCATTGGCCGGTCTTCGTCTTCGAACCGCCCGGCAAGCCCATCTTGCCAAACAGGATATCGCCGAGCTGCTTCGGCGAGCCGATGGTGAAGGTCTCGCCGGCCAACCGATAGATCTCGTCCTCGAGCGCTGCGGCGCCCTGTGCCAACTCGCCGGAAAGGCGCGAGAGGATCTGGCGATCGACGGTGATGCCGCGCTCCTCCATCTGCGCCAAGACCGCGATCAGCGGCCTTTCGAGGCGCTCATAGACGCGGGTCAGGCCCTTGGCGGCCAGCCGCGGCTTCAAGACATGCCAGAGGCGAAGCGTCACCTCCGCGTCCTCGGCCGCATAGGCGGTCGCCCTGTGGATGTCGACGAAATCGAAGCTCACCGACGCCTTGCCGGTGCCGGCAACGTCCTTGTAGGGGATTGGCACATGGCCGAGCCAACGCTCGGCGAGTGAATCCATGCCGTGCGCGCCGTTGCCGGCATCCACCACATAGGACATCAGCATGGTATCGTCGAAGCTCTGCAGGACGATGCCGTGCCGCCTCATGACCAGATAGGCGTATTTCAGGTTCTGTGCGACCTTGAGCACCGACGGGTCTTCCATCAGGGCCTTTAGCCGGCTCAGCGCCTCGCGCACCGGCACCTGGTGTTCCACCATGCCACCGCCGAGGAGATCGCTGACGCCGTTCCTGTGGATCAGCGGCACATAGGCGGCGCGGATGGTGCCGCCTAGCGGATTGTTGCGGTAATCGGCAAACGCCATCGAGAAGCCGACGAGTTCCGCCCGCATCGGGTCGAGCGAGTTCGTCGCCGTTTCCAAACCGAGAACGCCCGCCTCGCGCGCATCGGCGATCCACCGGTCGAGGGTTTCGAGATCGCGAATCGTCACATAGGCCGAATGGTCGAAAGGCGCCTTGGCGAAATAGTCGGCGCGCGCCCGCGCCAGTTCCTGGGGCGTCGCGCCGCTGACCTCGGCGTCGCCCTTGCCGGTAAGGAAGGAAACCGCCGCCTTGGCGGCGTTGCCGCGCGGCGGCGTGGCGCTCGACGAGGCCGGCGTCGGCGGCGGACCGGCCGCCTCGCCGACGTCGAGATCGGGCCCATGCGCCTGCGCCCCCCATTCGACCGGCACATGCGCCGGTTCGATTGCCTCCGCATCCGTGTCGGTCGCTGCCGCGACGCGGCGCGTCAAGGTGTTGAACTCCATCGTCTTCAGGAAGGCGATGAGCCTCGGTCCGTCCTGCGAATCGAGCCGCAGATCCTCGAGCGGCACGTCGAGCGGCGTGTCCTTCTTCAAGGTGACGAGCTCGCGCGACAGGCGCGCCTTCTCGGCATTGGCGATGATCGCCTCGCGCCGCTTCTGCTGCTTGATCTCGCCGGCCCGCGAAAGCAGCGTGTCGAGGTCGCCATATTCTTCGAGGAGCTGCGCCGCCGTCTTGGGGCCGATGCCGGGAATGCCCGGAACATTGTCGGTGGAATCGCCGGTCATCGCCTGGAGATCGATCATCTTCTCAGGCGGCACGCCCCATTTCTCGATGACGTCGGGAATGGTGATCTGCTTGTCCTTCATGCTGTCGTACATCGACACATTGGCGGTCACCAATTGCATGAGGTCCTTGTCGGAGGAAACGATGGTGACGCCGGCGCCCACCTCCTCGGCCAGCCGCGCATAGGTCGCGATCAGGTCGTCGGCCTCGTAACCTTCCTTCTCGATGCAGGGCAGGTTGAAGGCGCGGGTGGCGTGACGAATCAGCCCGAATTGCGGGATCAGGTCCTCCGGCGGCGCGGTGCGGTTCGCCTTGTACTGGTCATAAAGCGTATTGCGGAAGGTCTTGGAGGAATAATCGAAGATCACCGCGAAATGCGTCGGCGTCACGCCGACCGAGGTGTCGCGCGCATCGGTCAGCAACTTCCAGAGCATGTTGCAGAAGCCGGCCACCGCATTGACCGGCAGCCCGTCCGACTTGCGGTTGAGCGGCGGGATGGCGTGGAACGCCCGGAAGATGAAGCCCGAGCCGTCGACGAGGAAGAGATGATCACCGTTTTTCATGCGGCCATGGATAGCGCGGGGTGAGCCAAAGGTCCATTGCGGTTTTCGCCCGAATCCTCACGGAAACGTTACGCATTTGTAATGTGCGAGTGGGTCGCACAATCCTTGAAAAGCCACATTTGAATCCTCAAATCAGGGTGAGCGGCACTAAAACGATGCCGTCGTCTGGTGATTGGCCTGTCCCCCGCCCGCACCAGATGTGGACAAAGGCCTCATCCCCCTCTCCGGGCCTTTGTCCCGCTTTCACGAAGCCGCTACGGCGCCGCCTCCGCGCCGTGGCGGTTTTTGTTTGGGGCTACTGCATGTCTCCCTAAATCGATCTCGATCTAAGGCCAAAGACATGCAGCAATTCAAAGTGCTACAGCGTCTGATAAGACGCGCGCGCTGTAGATCCACTCCATCGCCTGCATTGTAACTTGTCTTGATGCCGATTCGGCCCTACGCATGGGCATGGCCTTCAATCGTATGGACTCCGCGACATATCTGGCCAGCCTGCTGGCAAGAAGCTTCTCGCGCGCCCTGCAGGAGCGGGCACAGAAGCTCGGTTTCGCCCCGGGGCAGTTTCCTATCCTGCTGGAACTGTGGGCCGAAGACGGGCTGACGCAGAAGCAGCTTCTCGACCGCCTCGACATCGAACAGGCGACCATGGCCAATACGCTCGCCCGGATGGAGCGCGACGGCCTCGTCGTCCGCCGCAAGCATCCGAACGACCGGCGCTCGCAGCAGATCTTTCTGACGGCGCAGGCCCGCGGCATGGAGGCGGCGGCGAAGGAGGCGGCACTTTCGGCGGAGCAGTCGCTGCTCGCCGGTTTCCGGCGCTTCGAGAAGGAGCTGATGCTCGAATATATGCGCATGGCGCTCGCCAATGCGGCACGCAGGGGCGACCCGTCCTAACGGCCGTCCGGACAATTTGTCGTTGCAGTTTGCTTAAAGCCGCCTCCATTCGATTTTACAGCGCCGCGCGTCCTTTCAGACGCGCAAAGGACGCTGTAACACTTTGAATCTACGCATCGTGCCTTTTGAAAATGGATTTCGATTTTCGGGCCGATGCGCTAGGTTCGCCCGCGAAACCCACAAAGGATTCGCATGATGGCAGACATCACCCCCGTGCTCGAGCGCGCCGACGCAAACCTTCCTGAAAGCCTTGAGCGGCTATTCGATTTCGTTCGCATCCAGTCCATCTCGACCGACCCCGCCTTCAAGGCCGAGTGCCGCAAGGCGGCCGAATGGCTGGTGGCCGAGCTCAAGGCTCTCGGCTTCGAAGCCGCTGTGCGCGACACGCCCGGCCATCCGATGGTGGTCGCCCATCATGCCGCCGCAAAAGCCAGCGCCCCGCATCTGCTCTTCTACGGCCACTACGACGTCCAGCCGGTCGACCCCTTGAACCTCTGGGAGGCTCCGCCCTTCGAGCCGGGAATCAAGGAGCTCGAACCCGGCCGCAAGGTGATCACCGGCCGCGGCACCTCCGACGACAAGGGACAACTGATGACCTTCGTCGAGGCGGTGCGGGCCTACAAGGAGACGCAGGGGGCGCTTCCCTGCCGCATCACCATTCTCTTCGAAGGCGAAGAGGAATCCGGCTCGCCGTCGCTGAAACCCTTCCTCGAGGCCAATGCCGCCGAGCTCAAGGCCGACTATGCGCTGATCTGCGACACCGGCATGTGGGACCGCGAGACACCGGCGATCTCGGCGGGCCTGCGCGGTCTCGTCGGCGAGGAGATCATCGTCAAGGCGGCGGACCGCGACCTGCATTCCGGCCTTTTCGGCGGCGCTGCGGCCAACCCGATCCACATCCTCACCGGCATCCTGGCCGGACTGCACGACGAGACCGGCCGTGTCACGCTCGACAATTTCTACGACGGCGTCGAAGAGACGCCCCCCGAGATCAAGGCGAGTTGGGAGACGCTTGGCCGGACGGCTGAGAAATTCCTTGGAGATGTCGGCCTTTCCATCCCCTCCGGCGAAAAGGGGCGCTCGGTGCTTGAACTGACCTGGGCGCGCCCAACAGCGGAGGTCAATGGCATCACCGGCGGCTATACCGGCGAAGGCTTCAAGACGGTGATCGCGGCGCAAGCCTCCGCCAAGGTCTCCTTCCGCCTCGTCGGCGACCAGGACCCGGCAAAGATCCGCGAGAGCTTCCGTGCCTATGTCCGGTCAAAAATTCCGGCGGACTGCTCGGTGGAGTTCCACGCGCATGGTGCTTCGCCGGCTATCCATCTTCCTTATGACTCGGCGCTTCTCACCACCGCCAAGGTGGCGCTGTCCGCCGAATGGCCGAAGCCGGCCATTGTGATTGGCATGGGCGGCTCGATCCCGATCGTCGGCGATTTCCAGAAGATGCTGGGCATGGAATCGCTGCTCGTCGGCTTCGGCCTTGCCGACGACCGCATCCACTCGCCCAACGAGAAGTACGAGCTCACATCCTTCCACAAGGGCATCCGTTCCTGGATCCGCATTCTCGACGCCGTTGCCGCATGACTCTCGTCAGCCGCTGCGAAGGCGTTCGCGGCGGCTGACCCTCGATGGAAGGACTTCCAATCAGATATCCGGCCAGCGCTGCTTGACCTCACCGCGCCGGAATGCTTCCCTTTTGAAAAGCACAGAATGGGAATGGGCTGTTGGCAAGGGTGAGTATCGAGGCATCGCGTCTCAAGCGCGATTCTTTCTGCGACGGCGGATGTGGCCGCTCTGGCAACGCTTTCCATGCCTGCACAAGCCGCGGTCGATCCATCGCCCTGGCGCCAGCATGACACGGCTAAAGGCATATTTCTGGCCCGCCGTGGGGCTGGCGGCGATCGTTTTTTCGGTGCGTGCGCTGGTCCACGAACTGCGCGGACTTTCACTGAACGAGTTCATTGTCAGTTTCCAAGCGATCTCGATCGGAAGCTGGTCGCTGGCCATAGGCTCGACGCTCGTGGCCTATGCGGCCCTTGCCGCCTATGACAAGCTGGCGCTCGACCATCTCGGCCATCGCATCTCGATCTGGTTCATAACGCTCTGCTCGTTCACGACCTATGCGCTATCGCACAATCTTGGCGCCTCGGTGTTCTCCGGCGCCGTGGTACGCTATCGCGCCTACCGTTCCAAGGGGCTGACACCGGGCGAGATCGGCGTTCTCGTCGCCTTCTGCTCCTTCACCTTCACCCTCGGCACGCTGATGCTGTCGGCAATCGTGTTGCTTGCCAAGCCGGACATCATCGAACGCTTTGCCGAGGTGCTGCCGATCGAGATGTCGCTGACGACGGGCGGCCTGCTCCTGACGTTTATCGGCCTTTACATCCTCGGAAGCCTGGTCGGGCTTCGGCCGCTGCGCACCCGATGGTTCCAGCTTCACTACCCGCGGCCGGCGATTGTGCTCCGGCAGTTGGTGATCGCCCCGGTCGAACTCCTCGGCGCGGCCGGCATCATCTATTTCGCACTGCCGGAGGCCGGCAACCCGGGCTATGTCGTCATCCTCGGCATCTTCCTCGCCTCCTTCTCGGCGGCGCTGCTCTCGCACGCGCCGGGCGGGCTCGGCGTGCTCGAACTCGTCTTCATCGCCGCACTGCCCGAGATGGATCCCGCCGACGTGCTGGCGGCGCTGGCAATCTTCCGCCTGCTCTATCTTTTGATCCCGTTCGTCATGGCGCTTGTCGTCATCTTCGTCTTCGAGCATTCGCGCTTCCTGGAGCAGCGCGACGCGAAGGGGTCGTAGCGACTCGCGTTGCCGTCAGGGCGCGTTGCAGACGCCGGGTATCGCTTTCTCGATCGGTCCCTCCGCCTCCTCGAGACGTGCCGTCTCGATCTGGTAGGGGGTGAACGGTGGCACTTGCAGCGACGGATTGATGATCCGCGCGACATAGCAGCCGGAGAAGAAGCGGATCTTGCCTTGCTGCTCGACCGACTTGATCGCCACCGGCACGGCCGAGTAGATGCTGCCGGCGGCGCCCTCGGTCGTGACCTCGCCGATCCGGATCTCGACTGATTCGGTTTTGGCATAACCATCGGCAAAGGCCTTGAACTCGCCGACCGGCTTCGAATCGCCGAAATAGCCATAGGCCCTGGCATATTCCTTGCGGTTGATGGCGTTATAGAGCGAGCGAACGAGCGTCGCCCCATCCGAACGGTCGTCGACATAAGGGACGGAGTCTTGCGCCCTGACCTCGGCGCTCAACGCCGCCAGGGCTGCTGCCGACACCGGCAGCAGGATCGAACGAAATCTCATCGTCTTCCTTTCGCAAGGATGAACATGGCCGGCCGAATCGCCGACGGAGGCCGGTACGATTGGTCATGATCACGACGATTTTGAGTTGAGGGATCGAACCGTCCTAAAGCGCGTCGCGTTCAGACGTATTCACGCGGCGCGCGTTAGGTCTTTGTTTTTGTGCATGTCGTTATCCCAAAACCGCTGCACACTTTTGGGCCACATGCATTAGACCGGCGGGAGTCCCGCCTTGCGTCTTGCGACTACCCGCTCGCGCCAGACGGTGAAGATACCGGCCGCCACCACCAGCAGCGATCCGAGGATCATGTTGGCGGTCAAGGTCTCGCCGAAGATCGTCACACCCATGATCGAGGCGAGGACGAGCTGCAGATATGTGAGCGGCTGCACCGCCACCGCATCGAGCAGGTCATAGGCACGGATGAGGAAATAGTGGCTCAGGCTGCCGGTGACGCAGAGAAGGATCATCCACATCCAGTCCGGACCCGACAGCGTCGCCCAGAAGAACGGGCCGACGAGGCTGATCGCCGCGGCACCGACGACGCCGGTGTAGAAGAAGCTCGTCATCGCCGAATCATCGCGGCTGACGAGCCGCGTCGTGATCGCATAGATCGCGAACATCAGCGCCCCGGCAAGCGGCAGGAGGAAATCGACCTCGAACGTCCCCCCGCCCGGTTTCAGGATCAAGAGCACGCCGACGAGGCCGGCCGTGATCGCCGACCAGCGGCGCCAGCCGACCCGCTCGCCGAGAAGCGGCATCGACAGCAAGGCGACGAAGATCGGCGTCGCCGCCAGGATCGCCTGCGAATGGGCAAGGCCCACGACGGTGAAGGCCGTGATCACCACGACGATCTGCGCCGGCAGCAGCACGCCGCGCAATAGCTGCAGCAGCGGCCTCTTCGTCACCGCGGTGGCGCGGAGCCCGGCCGGCGACCGCCAGGCCAGCGTGACGGCAAAGGCGGCAAAGGCCCAGTAGCGGATCATCGCCACGAAGACCGGCGGATAGTTGGAGCCGAGATGTTTGGAAAGCCCGTCCTGGATCGAGAAGATGACGATCGCCAGCAGCGCGAAGACGTAGCCGTTAGCCTTGGTTCCCATGGGCTCGTCGATACACGCGTCCAGCGGCTGAAACCACGACTTTCTCTGGCAGCGCGCCCCAGTCGCTGCGAGAAGCGGGTGCGTTGACAGAAAAAGACCCCGAGCCGGGAGGAGGTGGCGTCGGGGTCTTTCAAACTTGGCCGGTTCCTGGGAGGAGGAGTGAAACCGACCCGCATCGGGCGCCGCGGGAGGAGGTGCAGCGCTTCGATGAGGATGATCATAAGTCATTCCGGCTGATTTAATACTGCCAATGTTGCATCGCAGCATTGCAGCGGATGCAAAGCGGATGAATGACCGGCGCCTCGGCGCGCTGTTCCGGCCAACCGCTCTCGGATACGCTCGCGATTGAGCGCCATGGCTTCGGAGGTCGGGTCCCAGTCATTGCACCATTCCAAAGGGAGATCGCCGAGCAGGCCTTCGGCCTCGCGAAAGGCCGGCCGGTAGCCGCGCCGCTGCATTTCCGCGATCAGGCTTGCTTGGCGCTTGGCGAGATAGGCAAGCCGGCTGTAGAAGAACCGGACATGGCCCTTGCCGAGCGTATAGACGGGCGGATTTCGCGGATCGCTCGGGCTCTCGCCGCGTGCGATGGCCGCCCGAACGAGCGCAAAGACGCGCGGCAGTTCTCTATATTCGGCAACCAGATGCGGGCCACACAGTTCCGAAGGCGGAATGCAGTTTATTCTGGTCACTGGCGCCAATCCGTTTCCCTGTAACGCCGAGCCGCTCCCGGTCCTCGCATGCAATATCTAATGTAACACCTGCCGAGCACAAGGCGGCCGCAGCGGCCCTGCCAATGACAGGATGCGCAACCGGCAACGCCAAGGTTTTGAAGGTGCTGGGTTTTTCCCACGCGCCAATTCTTAACTCCCCCTTAAATTGCCGCATTTACAGTCGAGGGATCGGCATGGAGCGGAGCGGCAAGACCGGTGCCGCACGATAATCGCGCCGCCGGTGTCGCCTGGAGCGACGATGAACCGGTTCGGCTTCAGGGGACAATCCTTCCGGCATGGCGAGCAGAAACTCAGGGCAGCGGATCGAGCCTTCCTTCGGCGGCGACTATGATGACGACGACGATCTGCGGGCCGATGCAAGCGACCGCCTCAGCAGCGGCGGACGCAAGGCCAAACGTGCGGGGCCGAGCGGCAAGGGCGGCCGCGAGACGCGCAGCCGGCGCCGCCGCGGCGGCGGGTCGGGCGGCGGCTTTTTCGGCCCGCTGCGTCGGCTTGCCTATTGGTGCGTCGTGCTTGGCATCTGGGGCGCGATCGGCGTCGGCGGGCTGGTGCTCTATTATGGCGCGCGCATGCCGAGTGCGACGAGCTGGTCGATTCCCGAGCGTCCACCGAACGTCAAGATCCTCGCCGTCAACGGAGACATCGTCGCCAATCGCGGTGCGACCGGCGGCGAGGCGCTGGCGCTCGAGGACATGTCCCCCTACATCCCGCAGGCGGTGATCGCCATCGAGGACCGCCGCTTCTATTCGCATTTCGGCGTCGACCCGCTGGGGCTGGCGCGCGCCATGCTGACCAATCTGACGACTGGCCGCATGGTCCAGGGCGGCTCGACGCTGACGCAGCAGCTTGCCAAGAACCTGTTCCTCTCGCCGGAACGCACCCTTGAACGAAAGGTGCAGGAGGTGCTGCTCGCCTTCTGGCTGGAGCAGAAATACACCAAGGACCAGATCCTGGCGATGTATCTCAACCGCGTCTTCTTCGGCTCCAACGCCTATGGCGTCGAGGCGGCGTCGAGGCGCTACTTCAACAAGTCGGCGCGCGACGTCAATCTCGGCGAGGCGGCGGTGCTCGCCGGCCTGCTGAAGGCGCCATCGCGGCTTTCGCCGGCGCGCGACCCTCAAGCCGCGGAAGCGCGCGCCCAGGTGGTGCTCGGCGCCATGCGCGAGGAAGGCTTCATCAGCGATGCCGAGATCAAGACGGCGATGTCGCAGACGCCGACGCGGGCCAAGAGCTTCTGGTCGGGCGCCGAGCACTATGTCGCCGACATGGTGATGGACCAGCTTCCAGGCATGATCGGCGAGGTCAAACAGGACCTGATCGTCGACACCACCATCGATCTGACGCTCGAGAAAAAGGCCGAAGAGGTGATTGCGGCCACGCTCGACGACGAGGGCGGCAAGCTCAACGCCTCGCAGGCGGCGCTCGTCTCGATCGACGGCACCGGTGCGATCCGGGCGCTCGTCGGCGGCCGGGACTATGCGGAGAGCCAGTTCGACCGGGCATCCAAGGCCAAGCGCCAGCCGGGCTCCGCCTTCAAGCCCTTCGTCTATGCGGCGGCGCTCGAAATCGGCCGCACCCCCATGTCGGTCAGGAACGACGCGCCGGTCAGGATCGGCAACTGGACGCCGGAAAACTACGACCAGAAGTATCGCGGCGAGGTGACGCTTGCCGATGCGCTCGCCAACTCACTGAACACCATCGCCGCGCAGCTCGTGATGGAGGTGGGGCCGCCGAACGTTGTCAAGCTCGCGCATCGGCTCGGGATCGATTCGGAAATGCAGGCGAATGCTTCGATCGCGCTCGGCACGTCGGAAGTCACCCTCGTCGAGCTCACCTCTTCCTACGCCCCCTTCATGAATGGCGGCTTCAAGGCGACGCCGCATGTCATCCGCCGCATCTCCACCGCCGAAGGTACCGTGCTTTACGAAAACACATATGACAACCCGCCGCGCGTTCTCGATCCGGCGATCGTCAGCGAGATGAACCGGATGATGGTGCGGGTGCTGACCGACGGCACCGGCAAGAAGGCGCGGCTGCCGGACTGGGAGTCGGCCGGCAAGACCGGCACGACGCAATCCTTCCGCGACGCGCTGTTCGTCGGCTATACGTCGAATCTCACCACCGGCGTCTGGTTCGGCAATGACGACGGCAAATCGATGAAGAAGGTGACCGGTGGCGGGCTGCCGGCCAGGGCCTGGCACGATTTCATGGTGGCCGCCCATCAGGGACTTTCTCCCTCGCCGCTCTTCGGCACGACCGGTGTCCAGCCGGTCTTCGAGGAGACTGGCCCCATTGCCGGCGGCGAGGCCCCGCCTGACGGCCTTGGTGATCCCGCAGCCTTCCCGGAACGGCCGGCGACAATGGACGGTGCGGTCGCCGCCGATCAGTCCCGCCCGATGGAAGAGCCGACGGGCGGCCCCATTCCGCCGGCGGGGGTCGGCGAGACGACCGGCGCGACCCGTCGCACCACGCTTTTCGAGCTCTTGACCGGCGGCTGAGCGCGGGCACACACCGCAAGGCCAGCCTGGCCGATCGCTGGCGCACGCATCGCGCGCGGAAGCGATCGGCACGGGACCGCGGAGAGGTGGCTTGCATTTGCCCCTGATCCCCCCGCAGAATGCCTTGCAGTCCGAAACGCCGGTCCTTATATACGCCGCATCGGCGCAGCCGCGGCTGCGATGAAATGCAAAAGACCATCCCGTTAGGGGCTGTCCCATGAATGCCTGACCGGGTTCCGACAGTCCGCTGCAAGGAGAGAACGACATGGCTAAAGTTATTGGTATTGACCTCGGAACGACCAACTCCTGCGTCGCCGTCATGGACGGCAAGGACGCGAAGGTAATCGAAAACGCCGAAGGCGCGCGCACCACCCCGTCTATGGTGGCCTTTTCGGACGACGGCGAACGCCTCGTCGGCCAGCCGGCCAAGCGCCAGGCGGTCACCAATCCCGAAAACACCCTTTTTGCGATCAAGCGCCTGATCGGCCGCACCTTCGAGGATCCGACCACCCAGAAGGACAAGGGGATGGTCCCCTACAAGATCGTCAAGGCCGACAATGGCGACGCCTGGGTCGAGGCGCACGGCAAGAACTATTCCCCGTCGCAGATCTCCGCGATGATCCTTCAGAAGATGAAGGAAACGGCCGAGTCCTATCTTGGCGAGAAGGTCGAGAAGGCCGTCATCACCGTCCCGGCCTATTTCAACGACGCCCAGCGCCAAGCCACCAAGGATGCCGGCAAGATCGCCGGTCTCGACGTGCTGCGCATCATCAACGAGCCGACCGCGGCAGCGCTTGCCTACGGCCTCGACAAGAAGGAAGGCAAGACGATCGCCGTCTACGACCTCGGCGGCGGCACCTTCGATATTTCCGTGCTGGAAATCGGCGACGGCGTCTTCGAGGTGAAGTCGACCAACGGCGACACCTTCCTCGGCGGTGAAGACTTCGACATGCGTCTCGTCGAGTATCTGGCTGCCGAGTTCAAGAAGGAACAGGGCATCGATCTCAAGAACGACAAGCTCGCGCTGCAGCGCCTCAAGGAGGCTGCCGAAAAGGCGAAGATCGAGCTGTCTTCCTCGCAGCAGACCGAGATCAACCTGCCGTTCATCACCGCGGATGCGTCCGGTCCGAAACACCTGACGATGAAGCTGTCGCGCGCCAAGTTCGAGAGCCTTGTCGAAGACCTGATCCAGAAAACCATTGCGCCGTGCAAGGCAGCCCTCAAGGATGCCGGCGTTTCGGCTGCCGAGATCGACGAAGTCGTTCTCGTCGGCGGTATGACCCGCATGCCGAAGGTCCAGGAAACCGTGAAGCAGCTCTTCGGCAAGGAGCCGCACAAGGGCGTCAACCCGGATGAAGTGGTCGCGATGGGTGCCGCCATCCAGGCCGGCGTGTTGCAGGGCGACGTCAAGGACGTCCTGCTCCTCGACGTGACGCCGCTGTCGCTTGGCATCGAGACGCTTGGCGGCGTCTTCACCCGCCTGATCGAGCGCAACACGACGATCCCGACAAAGAAGAGCCAGGTCTTCTCGACCGCCGACGACAACCAGTCCGCCGTGACGATCCGCGTCTCCCAGGGCGAGCGCGAGATGGCGGCCGATAACAAGCTGCTCGGCCAGTTCGATCTCGTCGGAATTCCGCCGGCACCGCGCGGCATGCCGCAGATTGAAGTGACCTTCGACATCGACGCCAACGGCATCGTCCAGGTTTCGGCCAAGGATAAGGGCACCGGTAAGGAGCACCAGATCCGTATCCAGGCCTCGGGCGGTCTTTCCGACGCCGACATCGAGAAGATGGTCAAGGACGCCGAGGCCAATGCCGAGGCCGACAAGAAGCGCCGTGAAGGGGTCGAAGCCAAGAACCAGGCCGAAAGCCTGATCCATTCTTCCGAAAAGTCGCTGAAGGAATATGGCGACAAGGTTTCGGAGACGGATCGCAAGGCGATCAGCGACGCGATCGCAGCGCTGAAGACCGCTGTCGAAGCGTCCGAGCCGGACGCCGAGGACATCAAGGCGAAGACCAACACGCTCATGGAAGTCTCCATGAAACTTGGTCAGGCGATCTATGAAGCTCAGCAGGCCGAAGCGGCGCACGCGGATGCCGCCGCCGACGCCAAGCGCGACGGCGACGACGTCGTCGACGCCGACTACGAGGAAGTCAAGGACGAGGACGACCGCAAGCGTTCGGCATAAGCCCGCCTCGATCGAACAGCGAAGCCCGGGAGCGATCCCGGGCTTTTCTGTATCGCTGAGGCCCGCGCGGCGAGATGAAAGCCTGCCCGTGAGGCGGGCAGGCAAACGCATTACGAGGCGATAACGTCGGGAAATGGTGCGGGAACACCATTATTCCCGACAAAAAACCACGCGGACGCCATTTGGCCTATGGTATCGCGCTTCAAGGTTTACTAAATCCTGTGGCAAGATAATCGAGGTCGAACCCTTCGCGCTGGCAAGCCTTGTCAACTGGACAACCGTTGAAGCATGAAACGTGATCTTTACGAAACGCTTGGCGTTCAAAAAAACGCGGACGAGAAGGAGCTGAAAAGCGCCTTCCGTAAACTGGCGATGAAATATCACCCGGACCGCAACCCCGGGGACCAGGAAGCGGAAAAGTCCTTCAAGGAAATCAACGAGGCTTATGAAACGCTGAAGGACCCGCAGAAGCGGGCCGCCTACGACCGCTACGGCCACGCGGCCTTCGAGCAGGGCGGCATGGGAGCCGGCTTCGGCAACGGGTTTGCCGGCGGCGGCGCCAGCGGCTTCTCGGACATTTTCGAAGATATCTTCGGCGAGATGATGGGCGGCCGGCAGCGCCGCTCTTCGGGCGGCCGCGAACGCGGTGCGGATCTTCGCTACAATATGGAGATCACTCTCGAGGAGGCCTTTTCCGGCAAGACGGCACAGATCCGCGTGCCGACTTCGGTCACCTGCGACGTCTGCACCGGTTCCGGTGCGAAGCCGGGCACCAGCCCGAAGACTTGCGCCACCTGTCAGGGCTCGGGCCGCATCCGCGCCGCCCAGGGCTTCTTCTCGATCGAACGCACCTGCCCGACCTGCGGCGGCCGCGGTCAGACGATCACCGATCCCTGCACGAAATGTCACGGCCAGGGCCGGGTTACCGAAGAGCGCACGCTATCGGTCAACATCCCGACCGGCATCGAGGACGGCACCCGCATCCGCCTCTCCGGCGAGGGCGAAGCGGGGCTGCGCGGCGGTCCGCCCGGCGACCTCTATATTTTCCTGTCGGTCAAGCCGCATGAATTCTACCAGCGCGATGGCGCCGATCTCTATTGCAGTGTGCCGATCTCGATGACGACGGCCGCCCTCGGTGGCAAATTCGACGTCACCACGCTCGACGGCACGAAATCGCGCGTCACCGTGCCGGAGGGCACCCAGGCCGGCAAGCAGTTCCGCCTGAAGGGCAAGGGCATGCCGGTGCTGCGCTCCAACCAGACGGGCGACCTCTATATCCAGATTCAGATCGAGACGCCGCAGAAGCTCACCAAGCGGCAGCGCGAACTCCTGCAGGAGTTCGAGCAGATCTCGTCGAAGGAAAACAATCCGCAATCGGCGGGCTTCTTCTCCCGCATGAAGGATTTCTTCGATACGCTGAGCGAGTAATCTCTCTCAAGTTTGCCCCTCTCCTCGAGTTTTAACCCGAGGATTACCCCTCTTGCCGTTCTGACGGGGAGAGGGGACTGAGCAGGCGCCGCGCGTCCCCTTCGCCCCGCTGGCGGGGAGAAGGTCGCGGCAGCGGAATGTGGGCGACACGCGCACGCGCACCCTGCGGAAGGCTCAGCCCAACACCACAGCCAATTGCCAGATGCCAACGACGATGAGCCCCGTGCCCGCAACGCGGGAAAGAAGACGCCCGGCCGGCAGCAGCTTTTCGGCCAGCACGAAGACAGCGATCGCGGCGATCCACAGCACATTCATGATGCCGCCGACGAACAGGAGGCCCATCAGCGCCCAGCAGCAGCCGACGCAATAGAGCCCGTGGCGGTAGCCCAGCCTCACGGCACCGCCCGGATTGCTGCGGAAGCCGCCGTGCCGCTGCAGGAAGACGATCGGCGCCTGGCATTGGGTCAGGCAGGCATCCTTGAGCGGCGTCCATTGGTACAGGCCCGCGACGATCAGCACGATGCCGCTGAAGAGACGACTGGCGCTTGCGAGCGCCGGGGTCAGCAGCGTGCCTTCGATCAGCCATTGCCCGAGCGTCGCGACCAGCGCAAAACCGGCCCAGGCCATGAGATAGCCGCCGGTGAAATAGCCGGCCGAAGCGAAGGGCTTGCCGTCGCGGAGGCTCTGCCGTCCGACGCGGGCATAGAGAAGGATCATCGGCGACGCCGAAGGAAGCATCATGCCGACCATCATCACCACCCACATGGTCAGGGTGAAGGCGGCTTCGACGGCGCTCCAAGGGCGCGGTGAAATGCCGAGCATTGCGTCGAGCGGACCGGCCGTCGTGCCGCTTCCCATGTCCATATCCATGTGCATGCCGGTCTCCATCGGCATGGCTCCGTCGGTGCCCGTCGCGGGCATCGGCATGCCGTCCATGTCCATGCCGGCGGCAAGCCACAGGATGTAGATCCAGGAGACAACCGCCAGCATAGCGATCGCCGCAGCGACGATCGCCCGGTCCCGGCGCAACAGGGATTCGAGCGTCGCGTTGGTCATGATGTCAATGCACCACGCCGCGTTCGGTCATATGGATCCTGGCGAAATGGGCGTGCGAATCCGCCAGCGAGAGCGGCAGGACACCGGTCGTATCGGCCCAGCCCCGCCCCATCTCGCAAGTGTCGTATTCAAATCCGTGCGGCAGGTTCAGGCGGGCACGGTGCTCATCGCCGGTCACCGGATTGACGATCGGCTCGCCGCGCGCCTCGATCCATCCCGGCACACGGACGCGCGCCGTCCGCTTCTCGATGTCGACCTCGAAGTCGATCGGGGCGAAGACCGGATCGTGGAACGTCTCGAAGGTCGTCGAGAACACCTGGAAGAAGGTCGCACCGGGTTCGGTGTCCTGGCCGCTCATGATGCGCAGCAGCGCTTCGCGTTGCGCGTCCGAGGCGCGCTCGTCGACGATCGGCACCACTTCGCCCCTGCCCTCGTGGATGGCACCCGGCCAGGCGACGATCATCCCGCACCTCAGGCCATCCAGGCGCGTATCGCCGTAATGGCCTTCCTCGATCTCGATCACCCCCACGGCGCTGCAATGCCCTTGCGTCGGCAGGGCATTGAACTGGCAGGGGCAGCCATAGGCGCAATTGCAATGAATGAATTCGCGGCCCTTGATCGTCCATTTGACGTCCGTCATCTACCCCTCCCGAAATCAGAACGAGTAAGCTGTCAACCGCCTCGCATGCAACCATATCATCAGTGACGGGAATATACTCCCGACCACGAATGATGCCAACGGCGCGAAGTGCCCATGCGCCGCACCATTTCTGGACGAGTCGGGTCGGGAGGCAGCTTCGGCGAGCTGCGGCGCCGTCTCAGCCGATGAGATCAACAGCGTAGTAGGAGAGGGCCGAAATCAGCGCGGCCGCCGGCATCGTGATCACCCAGGCGACGACGATGTTGCCAGCGAGACCCCAGCGCACGGCCGAGACGCGCCGGGCCGACCCGACGCCGATGATGGCGCCGGTGATCGTGTGGGTCGTCGACACCGGAATGCCGAGCCAGGTCGCGGCAAACAGCGTGATGGCGCCACCGGTCTCGGCACAGAAACCCTGCATCGGATTGAGCTTGGTGATCTTCGATCCCATGGTGTGGACGATCCTCCAGCCGCCGAACAGGGTGCCGAGCGCGATCGCCGCCTGGCAGGTGATGACCACCCAGAAGGGCACGTGGAATTCCGGCCCGAGATAGCCTTGCGAAAACAGGAGCACGGCAATGATGCCCATCGTCTTCTGGGCATCATTGCCGCCATGGCCGAGCGAATAGAGCGACGCCGAAACGAATTGCAGGCCCCGGAAGGTGTTGTCGACGGCAAACGGCGTCTGGCGCACGAACAGCCAGGAGACGATCAGCACCAGCAGGAGCGCGAGCACGAAGCCTATCCCCGGCGACATGACGATGGCGCCGGCGGTCTTCAGGAGGCCGGACCAGACGATGGAGCTAAAGCCGGCCTTTGCAAGGCCTGCGCCGACAAGGCCGCCGACGAGGGCGTGCGAAGAGCTCGACGGAATGCCGAAGACCCATGTCAGGATGTTCCAGACGATGGCACCGATCAACGCCGCGAAGATGACCTGCGGCGTAACGATCCCGGGATCGATGATCCCCTTGCCGAGTGTCTCGGCCACATGCAGCCCGAAGAACAGAAAGGCGATGAAGTTGAAGAATGCGGCCCACATGACGGCATATTGCGGCCGCAGCACCCGTGTCGACACGATCGTTGCGATCGAGTTCGCCGCATCGTGCAATCCGTTGAGGAAGTCGAAGAACAGCGCGACTCCGATGAGGCCCACAAGCAGCGGGAAGGCGAGTGTGGCATCCATCAGACGTTCTCGATCACGATGCCGCTGATCTCGTTGGCAACATCCTCGAAGCGATCGACGACCTTCTCCAGCTCGCCATAGATTTCGCTGCCGATGATGTAGGCCATGGGATTGCTGCTGCCATGGCGCTTGAAGAGATCCTTCAGGCCCTGCTCATGCAGTTCGTCGGAGCGACCTTCGACGCGGGTGACCTCTTCGGCGATCGTGCTCAGGCGGTGCGCATTGGCGCCGATCCGGTTGAGGAGCGGAATGGCCTCGGCGACGAGCTGGGCAGCCTCGACGACCGCGGCGCCCATCGCCTGCATGCCGGGATCGAAGCTCTTCTGTTCGTAGAGCCGGATGGTCTTCACCGTCTTGTGCATCATGTCGATCGCATCATCCATCGACTGGATGAGATCCTTGATGTCGCCGCGGTCGAAGGGCGTGATGAAGCTGCGGCGCACCGCAAGCAGGACCTCGCGGGTGATCCCGTCGGCCTCGTCCTCGAACTGGACGATGCGGTCGCAATGGCGCTCAAGATCCGGCCCGCCGGCGAGCAGCGCGTTCAGCGCCTCCGCCGCCCCCATGACCGTGCGCGAATGCTGTTCGAAGAGATCGAAGAAGCGATCTTCACGGGGGAGGAGCTTGCGAAACAGGCCGAGCATCAGCGATCCATTCGGTTGTGGATTGTCATGCGGCTGTCATATTGTACCTGCACGCCCATGAAAAGTTCCCGTTCAGCGGAAAATTGGGGCTTTTCCCCGCCGTTCGGCGCATGGCACGGCCACGGGACCGGCCCGTCCCCGGGACGACCTTTTCACCTTGCCTTCTCCGAGCTTTCGTCCTACCTGACAGGCACGTCGAATTCGGACCCGCAATGCCCCACAAGGTCTATCTCACCCGCCTGAAACTCAATGATTTTCGCAATTATGCGACGCTGTCGCTCGAACTCGACCAGCGGCATGTGGTGCTGACCGGCGAAAACGGTGCAGGCAAGACCAATTTGATGGAGGCGATCTCCTTTCTCTCGCCGGGCCGGGGGCTGCGCCGCGCGGCTTACGCGGATGTCGCCCGGGTGGGCGCGGCGGACGGCTTTTCGGTTTTCGCGGCGGTCGAGGGAATGGACGGACCGGTGGAGATCGGCACCGGTACGGCTGGCGCGGAAGAAGGCCAATCGCGCCGCCTGAGGCTCAACGGCACGCCGGCCCGCACCGTCGACGAACTCACCGACCATCTGCGCGTGCTTTGGCTGACGCCGGCGATGGACGGGCTGTTCACCGGCCCATCCTCGGATCGGCGGCGGTTTCTCGATCGTCTGGTGCTATCACTCGATCCCGAGCATGGCAGACGCGCCAGCGAGTTCGACCGCGCGATGCGCAGCCGCAACCGGCTGCTCTCGGAATTCCGGCCTGATCCCGCCTGGCTGACCGCGATCGAGCGCGAAATGGCAAGCTTGGGCGTCTCGATGGCGCTTGCCCGGCTGGAAATGCTCGGCCTGCTGACGGCGCTTGTGGAACGCAACCAGGACGGCGGCAGCTTCCCGTCCGCCAGCCTGTCGCTTGCCGGCTTTCTCGACGATTGTCACGGCCTGCCCGCCTACGATCTCGAAGAGCGCTATTTCTCGAGGCTCATCGACGGCCGCGCCCGCGATGCGGCGGCCGGCCGGACGCTCGACGGGCCGCACCGCAGTGATCTCCTGATCCGCCACCGGGAAAAGGACATGGAGGCGGAGCGCTGCTCGACCGGCGAGCAGAAGGCGCTGCTCGTAGGCCTCGTGCTCGCCCATGCGCGGCTCGTCGGCGACATGACCGGGCACGCGCCGGTGCTGCTGCTCGACGAGATTGCCGCCCATCTCGATCAGGGGCGGCGGGCTGCTCTCTTCGACCGCGTCGACGAGCTCGGTGGCCAGGCCTTCATGACCGGGACGGACCGGGCGATGTTCGAGGCGCTCGGCGAACGGGCCTGTCATCTGACGGTTGCAAGCGGCCGCGTATCGGCGTGACGTCCGCCCTAGCCCACGGGCTCAGAATACGCCTCGCAGGTATCCCACGGAGACGGACATGACCGAAACGGCACTCGACTCATCGGAAATCGCGCGTTACGCGCGCCATATCGTGCTACCCGAGATCGGCGGCGCCGGGCAGCAGAAGCTGAAGGCCGCACGTGTGCTGCTCATCGGCGCGGGCGGGCTCGGCGCCCCGGTGCTGCAGTATCTCGCCGCGGCCGGTGTGGGCCGGCTCGGCATCGTCGACGACGACGTCGTATCGCTCTCCAACCTGCAGCGCCAGGTCATCCACGCCACCCGCGATATCGGCCGGCCGAAGGTCGAAAGCGCCGCGGCCGCGATCGCCGACCTCAACCCGCATGTGGAGGTCACGCCGCACGCGCTGCGTCTCGCGCCCGAAAACGCCGAGGCGATCTTCCGGCAGTACGACCTCGTCGTCGACGGGTCCGACAATTTCGATACGCGCTATCTGGCGGCGGACACGGCGGAAGCGGCACGGGTCCCCCTCGTCACCGGCGCCGTCGGGCGCTTCGACGGCTCCGTCACAGTGTTGAAACCCTACGAGGCGGACGCCGAGGGGCACCCCAATCCCTCCTATCGCGATCTCTTCCCGACGCCGCCACCGCCGGGCGCGGTGCCAGCCTGCGCCGAGGCCGGCGTGGTCGGGGCGCTCACCGGCGTCATCGGCACACTGCAGGCGATGGAAGCAATCAAGCTCATCACCGGCACCGGCGAGCCACTCGTCGGCCGCCTGCTGCTCTATGACGGCCTCGCGGCCAGCTTCAGCACGATCCGCTACCGGCGCGGCCGGGGTTGAGGGGCGGGATGGAGACGCTCCGCCTCGTCCGGGTTCGCCTGGTGACGACGATCGGATCATAGGGCGACGGAGCGCCGCTTTAGCGCGGGAACCGGTCGGCCATCGCCGCGACCGCCTCCCGCTCGGCAAGGAGGATCCACACAACAGACCGTCGCGATTGACGATGGTGACGGGCCGCTCAAGCTTCGACGAAGGCCTTGATATTCTGGGCCTGGATCTCCCATCCCTTCTCGTTGCTGCAGATCACCTCCTCCCGCCGCTCCTCCGGCAGCGAGCCGAAGCCCGATTCGGTGATCGTCAGATGCGTACCCTTCGTCGTCGGTTTGAGGTGGAATTCGACGCGCGTCGAAGGTGCGCTCGAAATATCGGCATTCGGATCATCGGAGTGCGGCCAACGAAAGGCGAAGAGTCGCGGCGCCTCCATCCGCTCCGTTACCGATGTCCACTCGATGCCCTCGTGGCCGGGATAGGTGATTTCACCCGTGGTGATCTGACCGACGACGAAGGGGCCGCCGAGCTTGACGCGAAACCACTCGCCGAAGGCCTCATGATCGGTGAGCGCGCGCCACACCCTTTCGATCGGAGCTGCCAGTTCGATGCGCTTTTCGATGCTGTCCTTCATGCTCTGTCCTCCGCGACCTTCGGCTCAGCCCGGCGCTTCGCCCGGTCGCGCCGTCAGCCTGTTCTCGACGCTCTGGACGCCGATCACCGAGGCCGCCGCCTCCCCGGCGCAGGCGATGTCCGCTTCGCGCGGCACCGTACCGGACAGGACGACCATGGTGCCGAGGGCGATCACGTCCATGTCGCTCGTGTCGATGAAAGTCGCGTAGCGGAGGAAGCGCAGGACCTTCTGCGCCAGATCGTCGTCGGTCAGGTGCGGGTCGTCGTCCTTGTGCGAATAGGTCCGATGCTCGCTCGACATTCTTCTTGACCCCGTCTTCGGGCGCAACGCTTTGTGACGGCTTAATGTTCCGGGCGCAAATCGTCGCCGCAGCACTTCGAGTTGCTGCATGTTTTTCGTGGGATTGGCTACGGTTGAAGGAAACATGCAGTAGGCCGCTGCCTTGCCTCCACGGTCAAAACGGGTCTATGCCTGCTCTGCATGAATCACAGATGCGCGACTCCGGGCGCGCTCCCCTCCGGCCCGCTCGCGGGAACCGATCGCAATCGGTCGGATCAAGCCAAAATTTCGTGATAAGGCTGGCGCATGTCCGAAGTCTTCCTGAATGTGCTCCCGATCTTTGTGCTGATTCTGACCGGCTGGCTAATCGTGAAGTTCGGCTACCTGAAGCCGCCCGTCGGCGAGGCGCTGGGCGATTTCGTCTTCCGCGTCGCCGTGCCGGTCCTTCTGTTCCGGACCATCGCCGAGGCGGATTTCAAGGAGGGGTCGCCCTGGCCGCTCTGGGTCGCCTATTTCTCCGGCGTTGCCGTCACCTGGACCCTCGGCCATCTGGCCGCCACGCTCGGCTTCGGCCGTGATCCGCGCATGGGCGTGCTGGCCGGTGTCTCCTCGGCCTTTGCCAATACGGTCTTCATCGGCCTGCCTTTGGTGTCGCGGGTGGTCGGGGAAGAGGGGATCATCGCGCTTTCGATCCTGCTTTCGGTTCATCTGCCGGTGATGATGATCGCCGGGACCGTGATGATGGACCGCGCCGACCAGAAGGTAAGCGGCCGACCACGCCAGAGCCTCGTAAAGCTTTTGGCGGGCGTCGGCCGCAATCTCGTCCGCAACCCGCTGGTGATCGGGCTCGCCTTCGGCGCGCTCTTCCATCTTCTCGGCCAGCCGCTCGGCGGGCCGACCAAGATCGTCGTCGACCAGCTTGCCGGCGTCGCCGCGCCCGCAGCACTCATCTCGATCGGCATGGCGCTCGACAAATACGGGCTCGCCGGCAATACCGGACTTGCCGCCGTTACCAGCACGCTGAAGCTCGTCGTGCTGCCGGGCGCCGTCTTTGCCGCCTGCCATCTCCTGGGCCTAAGCGACAGCTGGACCGCCGCCCTCGTCCTTACCTCTTCCGTGCCGACCGGCGTCAATGCCTGGCTGATCGCCAACCACTTCAATGTCGGCCACGGCCTCGCCTCCTCGACCATCACGCTGACAACCGCGCTCGGCGTCGTCAGCGTTTCGGCCTGGGCCTATCTGTTGATGTGATGTGGGGTGCCCCCGCTAGAACAACCGATCGAGCCAGCCGTGCCCGTCGGGGGCGCGGCCGTTCTGGATGTCGAGCAGCGCGGCCTTCAGCCGTGCGGCCACCGGGCCGGCGCCGCCGTCGCCAATCGTGAAGTTGCGGGTGCGGCCCTTCACCTTGCCGATCGGCGTCACCACCGCGGCCGTACCGCAGGCGAAGGCCTCGGTCAGCCGGCCGCTTTCGGCATCGGCCTGCCACTGATCGATCGAATAGGGCTCCTCGCGGACCGTGAGGCCGAGGTCGCGGGCCAGCGTGATCAGCGAATCGCGGGTGATGCCCGGCAGGATCGTGCCGGTGAGCGGCGGCGTCTGCAGCGAGCCGTCCTCGAAGACGAAGAAGACGTTCATGCCGCCGAGTTCCTCGATCCAGCGCTTTTCGACGGCGTCGAGGAAGACGACCTGGTCGCAGCCCTCGCGGGTCGCTTCCGCCTGTGCGGCGAGACTTGCTGCATAGTTGCCGCCGCATTTCGCCTCACCGGTGCCGCCGGGGGCCGCCCGCGTGTAATTCTCGGAAGCCCAAAGGGTCACCGCTGGTGCGCCGCTCTTGAAATAGGAGCCGACCGGCGAGGCGATGACGCAAAAGAGATAGTCGGAAGACGGCTTGACGCCGAGGATCGCCTCCGTGGCGATCATGAACGGCCGGAGATAGAGCGAGGCGCCTTCAGCCGCCGGAATCCAATCGCGATCCGCCCGCACCAGGGCGCGCACGGATTCGACGAATAGCTCTTCCGGCAAGGGCGCCATGGCCAGGCGATTGGCGGAGTTGGTGAAACGGCGCGCATTGGCGCCCGGGCGGAACAATGTGGCGCCGCCGTCCGGCAGTCGGTAGGCCTTCATGCCTTCGAAGATCTCCTGGGCATAGTGCAGCACCACCGTCGACGGGCTGAGATCGAAAGCCTTCCGCGGCTCGATCTTGGCGTCATGCCAGCCGCGTCCCTCGGAATAGCGGATCGTCGCCATGTGATCGGTCAGCACGCGGCCGAAGCCCGGGTTCTTGAGCAGAGTCTCGCGCTCGCCCGCTGCCATGGGGTTCGGATGTGTCTCGATGAGGAAAGTTCCGCCGCTGGTCATCTATCGTCCGCTCCTTCGCTCCGAGCGCAACCGTCCCACTTACATGCAGAGGGACCAAGCTCCGACCGGATTGCATTTGGTTACAGTGTCAGTTGCACAGATATTAGCATCGCCCAAGAAAAATCCGATAGGCGCGGGCATCGGCGCAAAGCTTTTCGGCGCTCACCCGACGGCGACTGATCGGATAGAAAAAGCCCGGTCGATGACCGGGCTCTCCCAGAGAAATACGGGGCGCTTAGTGTGCCGGAGCCGGAGCAGGGGCCGCCGCCTGACCAGCTTCGGCCGGAGCCGGGGCAGGAGCCGCCGTCTGGCCATCTTGGGCAGGGGCGGCAGCCGGTGCCGCTTCCGTCGCGCCGGTCGCATCCGCCGCCGGCAGCGGTGCCGGGGTGTCGGCCTTTTCGCGCAGCCAGGCGATCAGGTTCGCCCGCTCGTCCGGCTTCTTGAGGCCGGCAAAGCCCATGGCCGTGCCCGGCACGTGCTTCTTCGGCGCCTCGAGGAAATAGCTCAGGTGGTCGTAGTCCCAGACGACCTTGCCGCCTTCGGAAAAGGTCTTCATGCCGGCGGAGTAGGCGAAGCCCTCATGCGAGGCGACCGGACGGTTGACGAGGCCCCAGAGATTCGGGCCGACCTTGTTCGGTCCGCCCTTCTCGATGGTGTGACAGCTTGCGCATTTCTTGAACACGGCTTCGCCGGCGGAAGCATCGGCCTTGGCGAGCAACGGACCGATCGGTTCCGACTTTGCTTCCTCGCCGCCGCCCGCACCGGCCTCAGCCGTCGGTTCCTCGGCGACGATCGCAAAACCTTCCTTTTCGGGAGCTTCAGAATGGAAAATGCCTTCAGACGCAATGGACACGGTCATCAGCACGAAGACCGTACCCAGCAAGGCACCCACACCCATGTTCACATATGGATTCATCTGCAAACGCTCCCTTTGCCACCGGCGCAAACAAAAACCCGGCCCATCTTGAAATCGCGCGGAACCTATGTCTTTTGGCTCTGCGTTGCAACAGAGATTATCGACCCCGAAGTGAGACCTTTTGACACTTTCTCAGGGGTTTTTGAAGGCATGACGATGAATCGTGAAAATTCGGGCAAAGCCCTGGTGCTCATCCCGGCGCGCATGGCCTCGACGCGCTTGCCGGGCAAGCCGCTCGCCGACATCTGCGGCCTGCCGATGATCGTCCAGGTCGCCAGGCGCGCAGCGGAGGCAGACGTCGGCCGGATCGTCGTCGCCGTCGATCACAACGAGGTCTACGAGGCGGTGCGCGACGCCGGCTTCGAAGCGGTCATGACCCGCATCGATCATCAGTCCGGCTCCGACCGAATCTACGAGGCGCTGCAGAAGGCCGACCCGAACGGAGAGGCGGAGATCGTCATCAATGTCCAAGGCGATCTGCCGACGATCGAGCCCGGGCCGATCCGCTCAGCCTTGAGGCCGCTCGAAAACGCGGCGACCGACATTGCCACGCTGACAGTGGAAATCACCGACGAGCACGAGAAGACCAATCCGAACGTCGTCAAGGTCGTCGGATCGCCGCTGTCGGAGAGCCGGCTGCGGGCGCTTTACTTCACCCGCGCGACGGCGCCGCATGGCGCAGGCCCGCTCTATCACCATATCGGCCTTTACGCCTACCGGCGGAGCGCACTCGAGACCTTCGTGTCGCTGAAGCCTTCGACGCTCGAAAGGCGCGAATCGCTCGAACAGTTGCGGGCGCTCGAGGCCGGCATGCGCATCGACGTCGAGATCGTCGATTCCGTGCCGCTCGGCGTCGACACGCCGGCCGACCTCGAAAAAGCCCGCCGCATGCTCGCGGCCTGAAAGGACAGCCAACGTGACCGTCAAGACCAACAGGATTGCCTTCCAGGGCGACTTCGGCGCCAATTCCGATATGGCTTGCCGGGACATGTTCCCGTCGATGGATCCGTTGCCCTGCCAGACCTTCGAGGACGCCTTTCTGGCGGTCGAGAACGGCGATGCCGATCTCGGCATGATCCCGATCGAGAACACGATCGCCGGCCGCGTCGCCGATATCCATCACCTGCTGCCCGAATCGCGCCTCCACATCGTCGGCGAATATTTCATGCCGATCCGCTTCCAGCTTATGGTGCTTCCGGGCGTCAAGCATGACGAGATTCGCACCGTGCACAGCCATATCCATGCGCTCGGCCAGTGCCGCAAGATCGTCCGCGCCAATCGCTGGAAGCCGATCGTCGCCGGCGATACCGCCGGTGCCGCCAAGCTCGTTTCCGAGACCGGCGACCGCTCGATGGCGGCGCTCGCCCCGCGGCTGGCCGCCGACCTCTACGGCCTCGACATCATCGCCGAGAACGTCGAGGATACTGACAGCAACGTCACCCGCTTCGTCGTGCTGTCGCGCGAGGAGCAGCGGACGACGCGCAAGTCGGACGACGAACTGATCATCACGACCTTCGTGTTCAACGTCCGCAACATTCCGGCAGCCCTTTACAAGGCGATGGGCGGCTTTGCCACCAACGGCATCAACATGACGAAGCTCGAAAGCTACCAGCTCGGCGGCAAGTTCGTGGCGACGCAGTTCTATGCCGATATCGAGGGCCATCCGGACGACGAGGGGGTGCGACACGCGATGGACGAGCTGCGCTTCTTCTCGGAAAATGTGCGCATCCTCGGGACGTACAGGGCGCACCCGATGCGCGGCGTGCTCTGAGGTTCAGGCAGGAAGGTGTGCGGGTCGGTCTCCATCCGGTCACGCCGTTCGCACGGTTATTTACCCAGCCGCCATCCTCGGGCAATCGCGACGTGGTCAATCCGGTCAGGCGGTCGCCGCAGCACTTTGGACGACCATATACCGATGTTCGGGATTTTGGTGGAAGCGGGATGGAAAGGTGACGACGTCCCGGAAAAGCGGCGAATTATCGTTAATCGGCTACGCGTCCAGCGCATGCCTAATTTGCAATCATGGAACTTCTTAAATCTTAGGCAAATGCCTATTTGACCTTCGTCAAGAAAAAGAAAATGGAGTGTCAAAAATGAAGATCCGTCAGAAGATCATGGAATACGCAAAACTGCGCCGTGCGGTACGCGAGCTGAACGCTCTGGACGACCACGCGCTGAGCGACATCGGTCTTTCCCGTTCCCAGATTCAGGCTGCCGTCTACGGCCGCTAACCCACGGATGGCCGCGCGCAGTTTCAAACTGCGGCGGCGACCTTCGTTGGGCCTGAAAAGACGCCGGACGCGGTAGCGACCGTGCAGCGTCAAGTCTTCCACGCCCCGCCGTCTTTCTCGGGCGGGGTGTGAGGAAGCCTTCAGTTGTCGTAGAGGCAGACGCGCAGGCGATGCCCGTCCGGATCGAGGGCGACGAATGTCGGTCCGAAATCCATCCTCGTCAGTTCCTGTGCGATCGGCAGCCCCATCGCTTGCCATTCCTCGTAGTGGGCGCGAACTGCCTCTTCTCCCTCGACCATGAATGCGAGCTCGGCGCGGCTACCTTCGCCGACCGGCCCGGGCTTGACGCCGGCATTTGCCCACAAACCGAGAACGAATCCTTCCTGCACCTCGAAGGAGGAGAAGCTCGGAAAGGCTACAGTCGGTTCCTTGCCGAGCAGCTTGCGATAGAACTCGACGCTGGCCAGCGGGTCGGCGACGTAGAGGACGATGAGATTGGGTTTTGCCATGATGGTCTCCTTGTTTCGAGACCCTCAAGCTAGCAATGACTGCTGTCAGTTTTTGTCAGCAGTGCGCGCGTGACCGAAAAGAAAATCAAACCCCGACGGGATCGACGCCACGAGCGGCGCGCCAGTCCTTGAGCAGAGCCTGGCGGCGGCGTGGGTAGCGGCTGTCGAGTATCGCCGCTTCTGCAATCCGGTCGGTGCGGAAATGCCGAAAATCCTGACGGAGCTCGCACCAAGCCGCGAGCACCCGTGTCTCCTCGAAGAAGCCGAGCGCGAAAGGCCAGACCGTGCGGCGGCTGTCGCGGCCGTCGTTGTCGAGGTAGCCGAGCTCGAGCTTTTGTTCGGAGCGGATTGCCTTGCGCAAGACACCGAGGTCGATCCGGTCGGCAACCGGTTGACGTGGTCCGACGAGCAGCGTGGACCCGTCTAGCTTCTCCTTGAGCTCGGCCGGCAGCACCGAGCCGATCTTCGCCAGCGCGTCGGCCGCCGCTGCCGCGAGCCTCTTGTCGCCGCGCTTCGTCACCCAGCGCAAACCGAGGACCAGTGCCTCGATCTCCTCCTCGGAAAACATCATCGGCGGCAGCAGGAAGCCCGGCTTGAGGACATAGCCGACGCCCGCCTCGCCCTCGATTTCGGCGCCCTGGGCCTGCAGGCTGGCGATGTCTCGATAGAGGGTGCGCAGGCTGACGCCGGTCTCCTCGGCCAGCTGCCGGCCGCTCACCGGTCGCCGGTGACGTCTCAACACCTGGATGAGATCGATGAGCCGTTCGGATCGCGCCATTCATTCCCGTCCCTTCGCGGTCAGCTACGCTCCGGCCAGGTCAACCAGTCTCGCATCAGCTGGTGGGCGATTGCCCCCTTCGGCGGCGGGATGTGCTCATCCGGCGTCGTGGCGACCCCAGTCGAACGCTCCAGCATCGCTTCGGTCTCCGCCCGGGTGAACCAGCGCACGTCCTCGAGCTCCTGCTCGTCGCGCTTGATGGCGGTCGATCGCGCCTCGGCATAGCAGCCGATCATCAGCGAGTGCGGCAGCGGCCAGGGCTGCGAGGCGTGATAGCGCACCCGGCCGATGCGGATGCCCGATTCCTCGTGCGTTTCGCGGCGCACGGCGTTCTCGATCGTCTCGCCCGGCTCGACGAAACCGGCAAGGCAGGAATACATGCCCGGCGCGAAATGCGGGCTGCGGCCGAGCAGGCAGAGGTCGCGCTCGATGTCGACCGTCAGCATGATGACGACCGGATCGGTCCGCGGAAACACCATGTGGCCGCAGGCGGTGCAGATCCGCCGGTAGCCGCCGGCGGCACCGTCCATCGGCCCGCCGCAGCGGCCGCAGAAGCGGTTGTTGGCGTTCCAGGTGATCAGGCTCGACCCTTGGGCGAACTGCCCGAGGAGCTCCTCCGGCAGCATCTGCTGCCGGTAGAGCATGCGCGCATCGGCGATCTTGAAGGGTCCCGGCACAGTCTCCTCGGTCAGGCCGGAAGGCACGGCGAGGCGCGGCTCGCCGTTCGGCAGGAAGCCGAGCAGGATCGCCTCGTCGATCGTCGGTTCGAGACCGGCGAGCTCATAGGGCGCGAAAAGCGGATCGATGATCTTCTCGTCATGCTTGACGATCAGCTTCGCGCCGGAAAAGGCGAGGAAATGCGCGCCCGGATGTTTGAGGGCCTTTTCGACGCAATCGTCGGCGCGATGCTCGGACTGCCGGTCGAGATGGTTTTCCGCGAAGGCGACGAAGGTGCTCGGCTCCGGATGGGGGCTGTGAAGATCGAAGATCGTTTTCGTCATGTTCAAAAATTTTCCAATATACGTGCTGCGAATGCCTGATGCGCGCCCTCCGGCCACGGCTCTGCCTTGCCGAAGCCCCAGACCGGACCCGGCCAGTTCAGATCGCCCTCGCGGCGGGCGATGACATGCACATGAAGCTGCCGGACGATGTTGCCGAGCGCGCCGATATTGATCTTCTCTGCTCCGGTGGCCTTCTTGAGCGCCGCCGCCACCATGTTCGTTTCGAAAGTCAGCATCGCCTGGTCGAGCGGCGTGAGCTCGAAGACCTCCGAAACGTCGGCGCGCTGGGGAATGAGGATCAGCCACGGCCAGCGGCGGTCGTTCATCAGGCGCATCTGGCAGAGGCCGATCGGGGCGATGGGTATGCCGTCGCGCTCGAGGCGCTCGTCGAGCGTGAATTCCGTCAAGAAAATCTCCTTGGGATCAAGCGGATTCGCGTTGTATTCTATACTGATAGCAGTTTTTTGGCGGCTTGGCTTGCATTTGCTTCAGATATTGCCGATATGGAAGCCGGGAGGTTGGTGGTGGACGAGCCACTCGCCAACCGGGTCAGGTCCGGAAGGAAGCAGCCCTAACGAGCCCCGGCACGGGTCATCGTGCCAGCCTCCCACCTTCTCCGTCCTGTCGGGACAAGAGTTCGAACAGCGGCAGGGTCGATGAGCGACGAAGCGCCCATTTCATCCCCAGTTTCACCCGTCGAAAAACCGGCCGCCTACCGCGTTCTGGCGCGCAAATACCGCCCCAAGGATTTCTCCGACCTGATGGTCGGCCAGGAGCCGATGGTGCGCACGCTCACCAACGCCTTCGAGACCGGCCGCATCGCCCAGGCCTATATGCTGACGGGGGTGCGCGGCGTCGGCAAGACCACGACGGCGCGCATCCTGGCGCGGGCGTTGAACTACAAGACCGGCGAGATCGACAAGCCGACCATCGACCTGCGCGTTCCCGGCGAGCACTGCCAGGCGATCATGGACGGGCGCCATGTCGACGTCATCGAGATGGACGCCGCCTCCCATACTGGCATCGACGATATCCGCGAGATCATCGAGCAGGTGCGCTACAGGCCGGTTTCGGCGCGCTACAAGGTCTATATCATCGACGAAGTGCACATGCTCTCGACCCAGGCATTCAACGGCCTGTTGAAGACGCTCGAGGAACCGCCGGAGCACGTGAAGTTCATCTTCGCGACGACCGAGATCCGCAAGGTTCCGATCACCGTCCTGTCGCGTTGCCAGCGCTTCGACCTGAGGCGCATCAGCGCCTCAGACCTGGTTGGGCTCTTCTCTACCATCTTGAGCAAGGAGGCCGTGCCCTTCGAGCCAGAGGCGCTCGCCATGGTGGCGCGCGCGGCGGAAGGTTCGGCACGCGACGGCCTGTCGCTCCTCGACCAGGCGATCGCCCATGGCGGCGGCTCGGTCGAGATGGAAACCGTGCGCTCGATGCTCGGTCTCGCCGACCGGGCCCGGATCGTCGATCTCTTCGAGCACGTCATCAAGGGAGACGCGGCGGCAGCCCTTGACGAATTCGCGGCGCAATACGAGGCAGGCGCCAATCCGACGGTGGTGCTTACCGATCTTGCCGACTTCACGCATCTCGTGACCCGCATGAAATATGTGCCGGAGGCGGCCAACGATCAGTCCTTGAGCGAGATCGAGCGCCAGCGCGGCGCCGAATTCGCCGGCAGCGTCGCGGTGACGACCTTGTCGCGCATCTGGCAGATGCTCTTGAAGGGCATTCCCGAGGCGGAAAGCTCGGCGCGTCCGGCGGGTGCCGCCGAGATGGTGCTGATCCGGCTCGCCCATGCCGCCCATCTTCCCTCGCCGGAAGAGGCGGCGCGGCGCCTGCTCGAGCTTTCGGGCGGCGAGCCGGGCGAGGGACGCCCGGCCCCGGCCCGCAATGGCGGCAACACCCAGTCTCAGGCCGCACAGCCGCCGGTACAGGCTCGCTCCGTCGAGGCGGCGCCCATGCAGCGCCCCTCCGGCAATGGTGCCACCATGCTGCGCGCCGTGCCGGATGCCGCGGCCCAGCCGATCAGTGTCGGACGCATCGAGGAGAGGCCGGCACCTGTGGCTGCCAAACCAGAGCCGAAGGTGCCAGTCAATTCGGTGAGCGACATCGCCGAACTCTGCGCGAAGAACCGCGACATCAAGCTCAAGACGCTGGTGCGCGGCTTCCTGCGGCTCGTCCATATCGAGCCCGGTCGGCTCGACGTCAATCTTCCCGATGACGCCCCGAAGACGCTGCTCAACGAACTGGCCGTCAAGCTCAAGGAGTGGACCGGCATCCACTGGGTCGTCAGCTACAGCCGCGAGCCGGGCGAGCCGACGCTTGTCGAGGCCGAACAACGTGCCCAGGAACAACGCGTCAACGACGCCCGCCAGGATCCGGACGTCGCCGCGATCCTGGCGCGCTTTCCGGGGGCGCGGATTACCGACGTGCGAATCCGCGCCGCGGAAGAAGAGGCCGAAACGCTCGCCCCGGCGGCCGCCGAATCCGCGGACGGCGATATCGTACCCGGCGACGACATCGAGTAGGCGCCGAGACGCGGGCGCCTTCGAATTCAGGCAGACATAGCAACCGACAGGAGACGACGATGCGCGACATCATCGGCATGATGGGCAAGGTCAAGGAAATGCAGGCCAAGATGGAGAAGCTGCAGGCGGAGATCGCCGCGCTCGAAGTCGACGGCACCGCCGGCGGCGGCCTCGTCACTGTCCGGCTCGACGGCAAGGGCCATATGAAGAGCCTGAAGATCGACCCTTCGCTCTTCAAGGAGGACGATGTCGAAATCCTCGAGGACCTGATCGTCGCCGCCCACAAGGACGCCAAGGAAAAGGCGGACGCGGTGCAGGCGGAAAAGACCCGCGAACTCACTGCCGGCCTGCCGATCCCGCCCGGCATGAAGCTGCCCTTCTGATTGGCGGAGATCGCCGTCAAAGCGATTCCGTTTGTCGGGAAGATGCGCTAAAAGCCGGCCATGGCAAAGCGAGTCACCGGTCCCGAAATCGAAAAGCTTATTCAGCTCCTGGCGAAGGTGCCGGGGCTCGGCCCCCGTTCTGCGCGCCGCGCGGCACTGCATCTCGTCAAGAAGAAGGAGCAATTGCTCGGGCCGCTGGCCGAGGCGATGGGCGAGGCGCATCGCAAGGTGAAGATCTGCTCCTGCTGCGGCAATGTCGATACGATTGATCCCTGTACTGTCTGCACCGACGAGCGGCGCGACCAGGCGGTGATCATCGTCGTCGAGGACGTCGCCGATCTCTGGGCGCTGGAGCGCGCTGGGGCGCTGAACGCTGCCTACCACGTGCTCGGCGGCACGCTGTCGCCGCTCGACGGCATCGGGCCGGATGATTTGAACATCAAGGGGCTCGTCGATCGCGTCGCCAAGGGCGGCGTCCGCGAACTGGTCCTCGCCGTCAACGCGACCGTCGAGGGCCAGACGACAGCTCACTACATCACCGACCAGCTCGAGGGCATGGAGGTGAAGATCACCCGCCTCGCCCATGGCGTTCCCGTCGGCGGCGAGCTCGACTATCTCGACGAAGGGACACTGACCGCCGCGCTTCGGGCGCGCACGACGATCTGAAGGGATGCCGATGCGTTTGAAGTCTCGTTTTCGCTCGTGGTTTGCAGGTCTCCGTGCGGAGAGCACCCCCCTCTGCCCTGCCGGGCATTTCCCCCACAGGGGGGGAGATCAGGTTGGGGCGAGCGCACAAATCCACAACACCGCCGCCGCGCACACGTCTCTTTCCGCAGGGGGAAGCCCTTGCCGCCCGCCAAACTCAACCCTTGTGGGGGAGATGCCCGGCAGGGCAGAGGGGGGTAAGCCTCGCGCACGCCTAATCCTCGCGGCCATCGCCGCACTCCTCGCCCTCAACCTTCCCGCCCACGCCGCCACCAAGGCCGATGTCGAAGCAAAGTTCCGTCAGTGGCTTGCGAACGATCTCTGGCCGGAGGCGAGACAGGCCGGCATATCGAGCGCCGCATTCAAGGCCGTCTTCGCCGATGTGAAGCTCAATTGGGACCTGCCCGATCTGGCGCCGCCCGGATTCCCGAAGGCGAAGGAGCGCAAGCAGAGTCAGGCCGAGTTCTCCTCGCCGGGTTCCTACTTCTCCGAGAAGCGGCTGCAGGGCCTCGCCGCGACCGGCCGCAGCCTCGCCTCCGCGCATGCCTCGACCTTAAAGCGGATCGAACGGAGCTACGGCGTTCCGGGACAGGTCGTGCTTGCCATCTGGGGACGGGAATCCGGCTTCGGCCGGGCGAAGATCCCGCATCCGATCATGGACGTGCTGGCGACCAAGGCGTTCATGTCGACGCGGCCGGAGCTTTTTCGGCGCGAATTGATCGCGGCGCTCACCATCCTTGAGAGCGGCGATGTCAAGGAAAGTGAGATGCGCGGCTCCTGGGCCGGCGCCATGGGCCAGCCGCAGTTCCTGCCCTCGAGCTTCCTGAAATATGCAGTCGACTTTGACGGCGACGGCCGCCGCGACATCTGGAGTTCCGTGCCGGACAGCCTCGCCTCGATCGCCAATTATCTGTCTGAAAAGGGTTGGCAGAGCGGCCGCGACTGGGGCTTCGAAGTGTCGATCCCGGACGGCGTCTCCTGCGCTCAGGAAGGCCCCGACCTGGCGCGGCCGATCGCCGACTGGGCCGGCATGGGGATTACCCGCGTTTCCGGCAAGGCCTTTCCTTCCGCCGAGCGTCCGGCTTCCGGCATGATGTTGGTGCCGGCCGGCACCCACGGGCCGGGCTTCGTCGTCACGCCCAATTTCTACGTGATCAAGGAATACAACAATTCCGACCTCTACGCCCTGTTCATCGGCAACCTTGCCGACCGCATCGCTTCGGGCGGTGGCGCCTTCCGCGGCGAATGGGGCGACGTCGGCAAGATGCTGCGCTCCGACGTTCTCGGCATGCAGAAGGCGCTTGTCGCGATCGGCTACGATGTCGGCAAGGTCGACGGCTTGCCGGGCTACAAGACGCGCCGCTCGCTCGGCGACTGGCAGGCGAAGAACGGCCTGGCGCCGACCTGCTTTCCGGATCCTTCGCTGAAGGCGAAGCTCAGGTGATTTGCGCTTGAGGACGGGGCGTATTAGGCTCCTCTAAAGTGCGGCGCGCTCAAAAGGGTTCACGCGGCGCGCTTTAGAACTTTATTTTTGTGCATGTCGTCATTCCAAAACCGCTGCACACGTTGGGCGACATGCATTAGAACTTATCCGCCACCTGGATGCCGGCGGGGCCGAGAATCACGGCGACGAGGACCGGCAGGAAGAAGAGGATCATCGGCACCGTCAGCTTCGGCGGCAGCGCGGCCGCCTTCTTTTCCGCTGCGGTCATGCGCTGGTCGCGGCTTTCCTGCGCCAGCACGCGCAGCGCCTGAGCGATCGGCGTGCCGTAGCGGTCGGCCTGGATCAGCGCCTGCATCACCGCCTTGACCTCCTCGAGGCCGGCGCGCAGGCCGAGATTTTCGAGCGCGATGCGCCGATCCGGTAGGAAGGAGAGTTCCGCCGTCGTCAGCACCAGCTCCTCGGCCAGCGCCGGCGACTGGGCGGCGATCTCGTCGGCAACGCGCCGCATGGCGAGCTCCATCGACACGCCGGATTCGACGCAGATCAGCAGGAGGTCGAGCGCGTCCGGCCAGGCACGGCGGATCGAATGCTGTCGCTTCGAGATCGCATTGGCGATGAAGATATTCGGCGCGTAGAAACCCAGATAGGCGAAACCGAGCGCGAAGCATATCCTCAGCATGAACGGCTTGTCGGCAAAGTTGCCCAGCACGAAAATATAGACGATGGCCACGGCCAGAAACAGGAACGGCAGGCAGAAGCGGGCGAAAAGGAAGGTGTTCAGGGCGTTCTGGGTACGGTAGCCGGCGGTCTTCAGGCGGTTGACGGTGTTTTCGTCCACCAGCGCTCGCCGGAGATTGAGCCGCTCGACGATCTGGCGGACCGAGCTATTGTGCTGCGCCCTGAGGCTGGCCTTGCCGGCGGCCGCTTCGGCGTTCAGCCGGGCGCGCTCGCGGGCGCGGATCTGCTCGCGCTCGGTGGCGACGGACTTCATCCGCTTCGTCAGGTCGCCGCGCTCGAAAAACGGCACGGCGAGCGAGTAGAAGGTCGCAAGCACGGCCATCGACACGAGAACTGCGATGATGATGTTCGGATCGGTGAGCGTCCTTATCCAGCCGTCCATCGCCGCCTCAAATGTCGAAATTGATCATGTTGCGCATCACCCAGATGCCGATGCTCATCCAGACGGCCGAGGCGCCCATGATGAGGTGGCCGCGCGGATCGGTGAAAAGCACCATCATGTATTCCGGCGACGTCAGATAGACGAGCGTTGCCACAATGAAGGGCAGTGCGCCGATGATGCAGGCCGAGGCCTTGGCTTCCATCGACAAGGCGCCCACCTTCGCCTTCATCTTCTTGCGCTCGCGCAGGACCTTGGAGAGATTGCCGAGCGCTTCGGACAAATTGCCGCCGGCCTGCGCCTGGATGGCGATGACGATCGCGAAGAAGTTCACTTCGGGCAGCGGAATGCTCTGGATCATGCGGGCGCAGGCCTCCGGTACGTTCAGGCCGACCTGCTGCGATTCGACGACGCGGCGGAACTCCGTCTTCACCGGCTCCTGGCCGTCGCTGGCGATCAGCCGCAAGGCATCGTTCAGCGGCAGGCCGGACTTGATCGAGCGGACCATGACGTCGAGGGCATTCGGGAACTCGTCAAGGAATTTCTTGCAGCGCCGCTTGACCATCGCCCCGACCAGCCAGCGCGGCAGACCGGCCGCGGTGATGAGAGCGACGCCGACAGCGATCCAAAGGCCAGCCCCGGCGATGAGAACGACGATCAGGGCGAACAGGCCGAAGATCGCGCTGAAGAGGTAGAACTGCGCCAGTGAGATCGACAGATTGGCCTGGACCAGCCGCTTCTTCATAGACGGGGCGGCGTTGGCGGATTTCTCCTGCTGCTTCTTTTCGAGCTCCTTCAACGAATCCTGCAGCGATTTGCGCCGCTTGGACATTTCGTTGACGCGGTCGCGCGCCGCCTTGAGCTTGGCGCGGTCGGTCTCGGCGGCACCGACGCGGCGCAGGCGGCCCTCCGCCTTCTTGTCGTTTTCGATCCGGGAATAGAGCACACCGTAGGCGAGCGCCGCCGCGGCAATCGCGACGAGGCCGGCCACTGCCAGAACGGTGATGTCTATCCCGAACATCGCTTGGTCTGTTCCTTCGCTTCAGCGGCTTTCCGTCGGAACCCGCTCTAGTTTTTTTCCATCGCGTCGAGCGTGGCGGCGAGCCGCTTGTCCTCGTTGAAATAGCGGGCGCGATCCCAGAAATGCGGACGACCGATGCCGGTCGAAACATGGCGGCCGATGATCCGGCCGTTCGCGTCCTCACCGTCGATCTCGTAACGCATGAGGTCCTGGGTGACGATGACGTCGCCTTCCATGCCGGTCACCTCGGTGATGTGGGTGATGCGGCGCGACCCGTCGCGCAGGCGCGAGGCCTGGATGATGACGTCGACGGAGCCGGCTATGATTTCGCGCACGGTCTTGGCCGGCAGCGTGTAGCCGCCCATGGCGATCATCGACTCCATGCGGCTCAGGCACTCGCGAGGGGTGTTGGCGTGGATCGTGCCCATGGAGCCGTCATGGCCGGTGTTCATCGCCTGAAGCAGGTCGAAGACTTCCGGGCCGCGCACTTCGCCGACGATGATGCGTTCCGGGCGCATGCGCAGGCAGTTCTTGATCAGGTCGCGCATGGTGATCTGGCCCTCGCCCTCGATGTTCGGAGGGCGGGTTTCGAGACGGACCACATGCGGCTGCTGCAGTTGCAGTTCGGCGGAGTCTTCGCAGGTGATGATCCGCTCGTCGGCGTCGATGTAACGCGTCAGGCAGTTCAAGAGCGTCGTCTTGCCGGAACCGGTGCCGCCGGAAATGACGATGTTGCAGCGGACGCGGCCGATGATCTGCAGGAGCGTGGCACCGGCCGGGGTGATCGAGCCGAAGCGCACGAGCTGCTCGAGCGTCAGCTTGTCCTTCTTGAACTTGCGGATCGTCAGCGCCGTCCCGTCGATCGCCAGCGGCGGCGCGATGACGTTGACCCGCGAGCCGTCCGGCAGGCGCGCGTCGCAGATCGGGCTCGATTCGTCGACGCGGCGGCCCACCTGGCTGACGATGCGCTGGCAGATAGACAGCAGCTGGGCATTGTCGCGAAAGCGGATCTCCGACTCCTCGACCTTGCCGCCGACTTCAATGAAGGTCTGGCCGGCGCCGTTGACCATGATGTCGGCGATGTCGTCGCGCGCCAGGAGCGGCTCGAGCGGGCCATAGCCGAGCACGTCGTTGCAAATGTCGTCGAGCAGCTCCTCCTGCTCGGCGATCGACATCGCGAAATTCTTGATGGTGATGATATCGTTGACGATGTCGCGGATTTCCTCGCGCGCGCTCTCGGTATCGAGCTTGGCGAGCTGCGACAGGTCGATCGTGTCGATCAGCGCCGAGAAAACCTGCGATTTCGTATCGTAATAGTCCTCCGCCCGCGGTGCGCGGCGGCGCGCCGGAGCGGCCGGTTGAACGCGGGGCGCCGCAACCGCCGGCTCGGCGAGAACCGGCGCGGCAGCACGCTCCATCACCGTCGACGGCGCCGACGGCATGGCCGGCGGCGCCACGGGCGATTGCGCGCCAGTCTTGCCAAAACCCTCATTTCCGCGTTTGCCAAACATCACTTCATTCCACTTTGCTTAATCGATCCCTCCGCCGCGGGGATGCCTATCGCCTGCCGAGCTTCGCCAGAACCTTGCCGAGGCCGCCCTTGCGCGCCTTCTTGATCGCGGTGCGTCCGGTCAGAAGATGGGCGAGCTGCGAGAAGGTCTCGGCGGCCGGGGATTTCCTGTCGATTTCCGCAATCATCCGGCCGCTGTTGGCGGCGTTTCCGAAGAGCACCGCATCGAAGGGGATGATGGCGGCGGCCTCAATCTCCAGCGACTCGCAGAACTCGTTGGGGGCGATTTCCGGACGCTTCGGCATGCCCACCTGGTTGAGGACGAGATGAGGCGCCCGGTCGTTCGGCCGAAGCTTCTTCAGGGCGTCGAGGAGATTTTTCGTGTTTCTGAGGCTTGCGAGGTCCGGGACGGCGGTGATGACCACCTCGTCGGCCTCCCCGAGCACGGAGCGGGTCCAGTCCGACCAGCCATGCGGAACGTCGAGCACCGAAACGGGGGCGCTGCGCTGCAGGATCTCGAGGATCGGCTGGAAGGCGCCCGCCTCGAAATCATAGGCACGGTCGAGCATGGAGGGGGCGGCGAGCAGCGACAGGTGCTCAGAACATTTGGTCAAGAGCCGATCGAGGAAGACCTCGTCCAGCCGGTCCGGCGCCGAGACGGCCTCGGCAATCCCCTGCGGCGGATCCTGGTCGAAATCGATATTGGCCGTGCCGTAGGGCAGATCGAGATCGGCGAGGATGGTTTCCGTCGAGAACAGGTTGGAAATGCCCCAAGCGCAATTATGGGCGATCACCGACGAACCGCAGCCGCCCTTGGCGCCGATGAAGGCGAGGCTCCGCCCGACCGGCTCGGCCTCGGGATCGACGAAGATCGCCGCAACCGCCGACAGCAGGTCCGCCATCGCCACCGGCGCGACCATATATTCGGAGATGCCGTTGCGGATCAGTTCGCGATAGAGCGCGATGTCGTTGTGGCGGCCGATGATGACCACCTTGGTGGTCGGGTCGCAGACCTCGGCGAGCGGCGCCAGCTCGCCAAGCAGGGATCGCGGCTCCGTGGCGGTCTCGAGGATGATCAGATTGGGCGTCGATACGCTCGCGAACATGTTGGCGGCAGCGGCGATGCTGCCTCCGGTGATGCGCAGGCTCACCTTCGCCATGCGGCGATCCTGGCCGCAGCGCTCCATCAGGCGCTGCATCGCCTCGCTCTCGCAGAAGGCGTGGATCGAAATGCGCGGCAACGGCCGAAGCTGATCGAGGTCGCCGGGGCGCGATCCGTCGGGGGCAAACTCGGCTCCGCCGGTATCGATGCTGTATTCAATCGCGCTCATCTTTGAAACTCCTGCATCATCCCGCCGTCGTTCAGTCAGCGGCCGCGTCGCGCCAGGCGTCGATCACTTCGCCGCGCTGGGCGGCATCGACGGGCGACATCTGGCGGGGGCCGATCAGATCGGTCGGATTGGCGATCTGCGCGGCAAGGTTGGACTGCGAAGCGCAGCCGAAATTGTAGTAGTTGCGGTTCTGCAAGGTGTTGACGGTCAGATCCTCGGGCCACTCGCCGCAGGGCTCGGTCTGCGCGGTGATCGCGACATAGCGCAGGCGGATGGGTGCGGCGTCGCCCGGCGCAAGCGCTTCGTAGCTCGTCTCGATGATCCTCTTCGGCGGCACGCCGACGGCGGCCAGCTGGCGACGGATATCCTTGCGGACGATCTGCGCGGCATGGCTGTTGGCGGAACCGCGCGGCAGCATGATTTGGACGACACCGCTGGAAGCGTTGCGGTATTCGGTGCCAAAGCCACGGATGACGTCGCGAGTGCCCGCGGTCAGCCGCCTGTCACCGGAGGCGACGGGAATATCGATCGCCCGCTCGCCTTCGGCAATCACGATCGGATGGCGGGTCCGGTAGTCGTCCGGGATAGACCCGGTCGAAAGTTTGTCCTTGCTGCCGCAGCCGGCGAGCAGGCCGGCAACGATCGCCAATGCGGCCATGCGCGCGGAAGTGCGGGTCGGTGACATCGGGGCCTGCCTTTCAAGTCTTTTGCAAAGTGCGTTTCGGTTGTGCATGACCCGACCTATTTGTAGATGAAGCCGACATTGCCGTGATAGCGGCCGACAGGCGGTGCCGCTTCCGGACGTCCGTAGATCCGGTTGACGCGGCCCAGGAAAAAGCTTTCGAGATCATTGGCCGGGTTGAAATTGTCGTCCGGCCGCGCCAGTGCGCTGCGGGCCACCGGCCGCACCAGATAGGGCGTCGCGATGATCACGAGTTCCGTCTCGTTGCGCTGGAAGTCCTTGCTGCGGAAGAGCGTGCCGAGGATCGGGATCTTCGAGGCGCCCGGCAGTCCGGACATCGCCTGGCGGATATTGTCCTGCACCAGGCCGGCGATGACGATCGAACCACCGGAGGGGAGCTCGACGCTGGTCGAGGCTTCACGCCGGCGGATGCCGAGGAAGGTTTGGCCGGGGATATCTCTAAAACTGTTTCCCGTTACAACCGATCCCTCATATGTCGGCTCCGAGACCTCCGTCTCGATGGCCAGACTGATGCGGCCGGCACCGAGGACGACAGGCTTGAAGTTCAGGCGAATGCCATATTCGGCATCCTCTACTTCCCGTTCAACGACCGGCACGGCCTGTCCGGTAGCCGGATCCTCTTCCGTCGTGATCTCCTGCGGGCCGGCAAGGCGGAATTCGCCGCCGACATAGAACTTGGCCTCCTGACCGGAAATCGCCGTTAGGCTAGGCTCCGCAAGCGTGCGCATCACGCCGGCCTGCTCCATCGCATTGATGTAGCTCTGGACCAGGGTGCCCCCGACATTGTTCTGTATGATCGAGTTCACGCCGACGCCGATCGCGTTGCCTAGATTGGCTGGGTTGCGGAAGCTCAATCCACTTTCGCCGTCGGATACGCGGCCGTTGAAGCCGAGCTGCTTCAGCACCTGGCGGCTGACCTCGGCAACAGTAACCTTCAGGGTTACCTGATCCTCACCCTCGACCGTCAGCAGATTGACGATCTGGGAGGTCTGGCGTTCCTCGGCAAAAATATCGGCATCGCCGTTTGTGCCCTGGGCAGTAATGTTTCGGGTCGTCGCTTCGCCGCCCTGCAGGAAGGCGCGGGCAAGGTCGACGGCCTTGGTCGAGTCGAGCGGTGTGCGGACGGTACCGGTGAGAACCACGTTGTCGGAGACGATCTCGACATTGATGTCCGCCTCTGGAATGAAGCGGCGCAGATTGGCTTCGAGGCCGGCGACGTCGCGCTCGACGGCAACGTCGAGGCTGACGATCTCCTCGCCATTCGGTCCGAAAACGAAGATATTGGTCTGACCGACGGTCTTGCCGAACAGGTAGATGCGGCGCGACGTGCGCGTCACGGCATCGGCGAGTGCCGGATCGGCAACGAGAATATCGTGAGCGTCCGTCGGAAGATCTACGACCACGGCTTTGTTGAGACCGAGATTGACCTTCTTCTTGACGCCCGGGCCGCTCTCGACGATCCGGACGACCGATGAAGCAGCCGCTTCCGTCGGGGCCGCCGGCAGGATCACGCCTGAAAATGCCAGGGAGAATGAAAGACCGGCTGCCAGACAGGTCCGAAATGTGTTTCCGCTCCGCTTCACGTTGCGCCCCGTCCGATTTTACTGCTGGTTCTGCGTGGTTGTTTCATCGTTCTTGACGATGGAACCGGATTTGATGACCTGGATGCTCGGCTGGCCGTCGCCGCTCAAAAGGTAGTCGGCAGCCGTCGTATCGGCTTCTTGCGCATCGGCGACGCTGCGCAGCGCCAGCGAGATGCGCTCGGCCATCTGTTGGGCGACCGTCATGACTTTCGATTGGTCGGGCGTGAGCTCCAGTGTCGCGGTGGTGCCGATGACGGATTTCGAGCCGTCGTCCTTCTCTTCGACCTGCTGGTCGATCGCCAACACCCGGACATTGCTGAGCACGGTTTCCGTCAGATAGACGTCGCCGTCGGACTTGCGCACCATGATGACGTCGACGCGGTCGTTGGGCAGGATGAAGCCGCCGGCACCGGTCGCAACGGTGATTTCCGTGGCGACGGCCCGCTTTCCGGCCGGCAGCAGCGACGACATGATGCGATTGGACGGGTCGGCGATCTTTTCCTGTCGAACCGGTTCGCCGTCGAAGAGCGGCAGGCGCACGACCGCCCCGGAAAGGTCGTCGATGGCAGCCGGGCGGTTTTCCTCGGTGATCATGCCCTCGGCGACGCCATCTTTCGGCCAGGCCATCCAGTGGATCGAATCACCACCGAGCCGGGAGCCGACCGGCAGGCTCTTGCTTGCAACGAGCACATTGACGCTCGGCGCCTGCTCGACAAGCGGTTCCGCCGTATGCTGCGAGGGAGCACGGGTGAGCTTCATCGCCAATAGCCCAGCCATTGCCGCGGAACCCACGGCTACCGCCAGAATGATGATGCGCACCGGTTTCATGATCTTCTAAGCCCCTGGAAATCCCCGGGGACAGATTGATCAGGAATTGGTGTAATTATAGTTAACGGATCGCTTATGAACGCGGTTAACGAGAGGTAACGCGCGTTTCGCGGCTATACCGTCGTCATGAGAGCTGCGCGAAGGCGGCTTCCATCAGCGGCGACGAGGGATAGGCGGCAAAGCCGCCGAGCGCGATCGCAATGCCATAGGGTATCTTTTTCGCCGTCAGCAGGAGCTGCGGTACCGGAATGCCGCTCGCCAGAATCGCGTTCTCCTGCCTGCGCAGGAACAAGACGGCCAAGGTCAACAAGCCACCGAAAATCGAGACATATACCAGAAAGGCGACGAGCGACGCATCGAGGCCGAACCAGATGGCGCATGCGGTCAGAAGTTTGGCGTCGCCGCCACCCATAATGTTGACCGCGAAAAGGCAGAAGCAGACGGCAAAGACCAAGGTGGCCGCAGCAATATGCAGGCTGATCTCTCCCATCCCCAAGCCAGCAAGTGGCGCAACAATGATGAAGGCGCCCAGCAAAATCACTGAAATGCGATTCGGTATCGTCATCGTGAAAAGGTCCGAGAACGCAGCCAGCGCGAGACAGAACGGAAGGATGACCAGGATGCACGCGATCGTCATGCCGTCCTCTTAAACCCCAAGAGATACAAAGCAACCTACTGTCCAAAAAGAGAGCCGTTTCGCAGGAAACGGCTCTCGGTGTTCGTTGCTACGCCCGAACGCAATTACATGTTGTCTTGGGCGGTCGTCATCTGACCGCTGAGGGCGTTAAACATGTTATCGAGGGAGGTGCCAAGCGCCGTTGCGCCGGTGATCAGGGCAACAGAGATCAGCGCAGCGATCAGGCCGTATTCGATGGCAGTCGCACCGGATTCGTCCTTGATCAGGCGGGCGAGAATGGTCTTCATGGAGGTTCTCCTACTTCACGTTGTTGTTCAGCACGTCCGCCAACTGTTTGCCGTTGATCGGATACCCTGAAATTAGCGGGGGCGAATTGCCACCGGCTTAAGGAAACCGGTTAGCATGAAGTAAACGGGCCACCGTTCTTTCTTGGGTAAATGTGCGGGAAAGAGACGCCATAAATTGCCGAAGACTAATGTAACCTTTCATTCACCAAAACAGGCCAAGATGCGGGCAGCCATTCGCCATCGGGACGCGCCATGAACACCCACTTCGCGACCAAACAGGTCGCCACGCTCGCCTTTGTCACAACCGCGCTTTTCGGCATTTTTGCTGCCGGGGCAACGGCCGCGGCGGAACAGATGATGCGCGTGTACATGGATCACGCGCGCGTGCTGAAGCTGGATCGGCCGGTGAGCAAGGTGATCATCGGCAATTCAGACGTCGCCGACGCGACGGTTGCGGACGCGAAGACGATCGTCCTGACCGGCCGCAATTTCGGCACGACGAACCTCGTCATTCTCGACCAGGACGGCAATGCCATCGTCGACGAGCGCATCCTCGTGTCGATCGACGAGGGCAACACCGTGCGCGTCTACAAGCAGACGACGCGCACCGTGTTCTCCTGCTCTCCGAATTGCGAGCGTCATGCCGAACGCAAGGCGGCCACGTCGGGCGGCAATTGACGCCTTCCCAAGACCACTAAAATTCTTCGGGTCTTGGAAAACGAATCTTCAACAGTTTCCGCTTATTCTCGCACCGATTGCAAAAATTGGGATGCGGGCGAAATTGCATGCACTGCGCATCCCGCTCACGACGTGACATGATGGAACGGCGCAATGTCGACAAAAGCGAAAGCATCCAAGGCAAGCCAGCGCGGGTCGCGCCACCTCCTTCGTCGCCTGCTGGGCGATAGGAGAGGCGGGACAGCAATCGAGTTCGGCATCCTGGCCCTGCCGTTCTTCATCGTCGTCTTCGCCTCGATCGAGACGTTCGTCGCCTTCGCCGGCGAGCAATTGCTGGCCAACGCAACCGACACTCTGGCGCGCAAGATCCGCACCGGCGAGATTACCTTCAACCAGGGCAAGTCGACGGACATGGATCAGGCGGAATTCCGCCAGGCCTTCTGCGACGAGATCGCCATCCTGATGACCTGCTCCGCCACCGAGGTCGACGAGCCGGAAAAGCTCTATCTCGATGTCCGCGAAGTCGCCGATCCGTCTGAGTTTCCCGTGGCGGTGCCGCGCGTCGACTCGGCCGCCTCGTCCGATCTCGATACGAGCGGCTTTCAATTTTCCCCGGGGGCCGGGAAGGATTTCACCATGGTGCGCGCCTATTACCGGTGGCAGGTGATCACCGACCTGGTGCGGCCCTACGTCACCAATCTCCGCCCCGCCGGCAGCAGCATGCCGCACGACTACCTGATGGTCGCAACGGCTACGTTCCGCAACGAAGACTATTGAGGACGCCATGGGACGCTCGCGTGGAATGACCTTTGCCCGGCGTGTCCTGTCGCGTCTGTCGCGCGACCGCCGCGGTGTCGGCGGTGTCGAATTCGCCCTCGTCGCGCCGCTGTTGATCATGGCCTATATCGGCGCTTTCGAGCTTTCCGTCGGCTTGAACGTGGTGCGCAAGGTTGCCCGGGCGTCGAGTACCGTGGCCGACCTCGTCAGCCAGGAAAAGAACGTCGACACGGCGTACCTGGATGGCATGAGCAACGTCGCAGAAAGTGTCCTGGCCCCCTATGCCGGCACGGACTATACGCTGAAGATCACCGGCATACAGGTCAACGGCACCACGACCGGCACCGTCCTCTGGTCGCGCGACCAGGACGGCGGCACGCCTTACCCGGCCAATTCCACGACCACGGTTCCCGCCGATCTCGAGGCGGTAAACGCCTTCGTGGTGCGCACCGAACTGGTCGTCCCGCACGAGCTGCTGCTTTTCTCGCCGGATCTTTCGAGCAGCGTAAGCACGATCGATCTTTCCAAGACTACCTATTACCGCCAGCGCTCCGGCACGAAGATCGAATGCTCCGGCTGCTGAGGCACGCAATCCGCTCAATTGCATTGATTTAGGCGCCGCGCTATTTCTGCGGAATTGCGCGGGATCGCTCCCGCCCAGTTCAATAGCACCGGACCGCGCTCGCGCTCCGGTCCGGCGGGTGTTCAATGGCGCGTGTCTTTCTCTTCGTCCTCGATTCCTTCGGCATCGGCGGTGCGCCCGACGCCGAGGCGTTCGGCGATCTCGGCGCCGACACGCTCGGCCACATAGCCGAGTTCTGCGCGGCGGGCGCCGGTGATCGCGCCGGCTTGCGCGAGGGTCCCCTGCACCTCCCCAACATGTCGGCGCTCGGGCTGATCCATGCGGCGCGGCTGGCGACCGGACGGGTTCCTGCCGGCATGCCGCTGCCGGAGCGCGTCTACGGCGTCTACGGCGCCGCCAGCGAGGTTTCGCGCGGCAAGGACACGCCGTCGGGTCATTGGGAGATCGCCGGCACGCCGGTGAAGTTCGACTGGGGCTATTTCCCGTCCGAGGGGGAGGCGTTTCCGCCGGAACTCGTCGAGGCGATCTGCCGCGAAGGCGACGTTTCAGGCATCCTCGGCAATTGCCACGCCTCCGGCACCGACATCATAGCCCGCCATGGCGAGGAGCATATACGAAGCGGCAAGCCGATCTGCTACACCTCGTCCGACTCGGTCTTCCAGATCGCCGCGCATGAGCAGAGCTTCGGCCTCGAGCGGCTGCTCGATTTCTGCCAGGTCGTGCGCCGGCTCGTCGACGACTACAATATCGGCCGCGTCATCGCCCGGCCGTTCATCGGCGACAATCCGAGCGATTTCACCCGAACCGGCAATCGCCGCGACTATTCCGTCCTGCCGCCGGAACCCACAGTCCTCGACCGGCTCGAGGAGGCCGGGCGCCAGGTGCACGCGATCGGCAAGATCGGCGACATCTTCGCGCATCAGGGCGTGACGAAGCTCACCAAGGCGAACGGCAACATGGCGCTCTTCGACGCCAGCCTCGCGGCGCTCGAAGAGGCGGAGGAAGGCGATCTCGTCTTCACCAATTTCGTCGATTTCGACATGCTCTACGGCCACCGACGCGATGTCCCGGGCTATGCGGCGGCGCTCGAAGCGTTCGATGCCCGTCTGCCCGATCTCGACCGGCGGCTCCGGCCCGGCGACGTGGTGATCCTCACCGCCGATCACGGCTGCGACCCAACCTGGCGCGGCACAGACCATACGCGCGAGCGCGTGCCGGTCCTGATGTTCGGTCCATCGCTCAGAAGCCGGTCGTTCGGCATCGCCGACAGTTTCGCCCATATCGGCGAGACGGTCGCCCGACACCTCGGCATTGCACCGGGTCCACATGGGAGAAGTCTTATTTGACCGCACATCTGAAGAAGGCCGAGCTGCATTGCCACATCGAAGGCGCAACACCGCCGGAACTGGCGCTGCGGCAGGCGCGCAAATACGGCGTCGACACGAGCGCCATCATCCGCGACGGAGCCTATGTCTGGGAGGATTTCACCAGCTTCGTGAAATGCTACGACGCTGTCGCCTCGCTGTTCCGCACCGAGGGCGACTATGCACTGCTCGCGGAAGCCTACCTGACGGAACTCGCCGAAGCGGGAACGATCTATAGCGAGATCATCGTCTCGCCGGACCACGGCAACACGATCGGGCTCGGTGCCGACGCCTATCTCGAGGGGCTTGCCGCCGGCATGGAAGCGGCCGGGGCGAAAACCGGCATCGAGTCGCGCATGCTGATCACCGGCATCCGCCATCTCGGGCCTGAATCGGTCGTCCGGACCGCCGAATATGCCGCCATGCGCCGCCACCCGCTGGTGACCGGCTTCAACCTGGCGGGCGAGGAGCGGCTGCACAGCGTCGCCGAGTTCGCCCGCGCCTTCGACGTCGTCCGCGACGCGGGTCTCGGCCTGACCATCCATGCCGGCGAGCTCTCCGGCGCCTTCAGCGTCCGCGACGCGCTCGACCATGTGCGCCCGTCGCGCATCAGCCACGGCGTGCGGGCGATCGAGGACCCGGATCTCGTCAAGCGCCTTGCCGACGAGGGCGTGGTGCTGGATGTCTGCCCCGGCTCCAACATTTCGCTGCAGGTGTTCCCGGATTTCGCCTCGCACCCGCTCAGGCCGCTTTACGATGCCGGCGTCCGCGTCACGCTCAACTCCGACGATCCGCCCTTCTTCCACACCTCGCTCGCCCAGGAATACGAGATCGCCGCGCATGTGATGGGCTTTGGCGACAGCGAGATCGACCGGATGACGAGAACCGCGATCGAAGCCGCCTTCGTGGACGAGCCGACGAGAGAGAGGCTGCTCAAGGCACTGCATATGTAGCCGCGATATTCGCTGGAAGCACGCCAACACCCTTGCAGCGTCCGCTCATTCCATGGAAAAGAAGGCGGATATGCCAAATTCTCGGGGAAGGTGAAGCCATGGACGGCGTGACAGTGATCGATCATCCGCTGGTGCAGCACAAGCTGACCATCATGCGCAAGAAGGAGACGTCGACCGCAGGATTCCGCCGGCTGCTGCGAGAGATCTCGACGCTGCTCTGCTACGAGGTGACGCGCGATCTGGAACTCACGATCGAACGGATCGAAACGCCGCTCGAGGAGATGGATTCTCCCATTCTCGAGGGCAAGAAGCTCGTCTTCGCCTCGATCCTGCGCGCCGGCAACGGCCTGCTGGAGGGCATGCTCGAACTGGTGCCGTCCGCCCGCGTCTCGCATATCGGCGTCTATCGCGACCATGAAACGCTGCAGCCGGTCGAATATTACTTCAAGGCACCGGAGAACCTGTCCGAGCGACTGATCATCGTCGTCGACCCGATGCTTGCGACCGGCAATTCCTCGATCGCGGCAATCGACAAGCTGAAGGAACGGGGCGCCAAGAATATCCGCTTCCTATGCCTGCTTGCCGCACCCGAAGGCATCCGCAATTTCCAGGGATCGCATCCGGACGTGCCGATCTTCACCGCCTCGATCGACAGCCATCTGAACGAGAAGGGCTATATCATGCCAGGCCTCGGCGACGCCGGCGATCGCATGTACGGCACCAAATAGCTTCGCTCTTTCTTAACCAGGCGATCAAGAATCGGGACGCCGCCGGAATTTCCGGCGGTTTTTTTGCGCAACGTTAGCAATGCTCCGCAGAAGATCGGCGAAATGCGCCAGCCGACCAGGAGCCGAGAATGCTGACACGTCTCATTGCCTTTGCCGGTGGACTTGCCGCCATCGCCCTCGTCGTGCCGGACCTCGTCTCGACTTATCTCGATCGCCGGGGGTCCGGGGCGCCACAGCAAGCGGCTGCGATCGCCACGCCGGCTGCCGCCAACTATGCCGGCGGCAAGGCCGTCGTCCTCGAAGCGGACCGCTCCGGCCACTTCGTCGGCACGTTCCGCATCAACGGACGGCCGGAGCAGGGGCTGGTCGACACCGGTGCAAGCACGATCGCCATCAATGCTTCCCTGGCCCGGCGGTTCGGCATCGCCGTCGCCAGCCTCTCCTTCGATGCGCGGGCGCAGACGGCGAACGGCATCGTCGAGGCCGCTCCCATCAGCCTCGATCGCGTCGAGATTGGCGGCATTTCGCTCCGGAACGTCGAGGCCATGGTTCTTCCGGACAAGGCGCTTTCGGGCATGCTCGTCGGCATGTCCTTCCTCAACCGGCTGTCGTCCTATCGTGTCGAAGACGGGGCGCTGCAGCTCGTCAAATAATTCGCGACACGATGACGGGACGCGATTGAGGGCGCTCGTCGGCGATCACATAAAGCCCTGCAACCCTGTCCCTCACCGCCTCGGCCTGCTGCCGATCGGCGGCATGCACAAAGGCAATCGGTTCGCCCCTCTCAACCTTCGTCCCGAGCGGCTTGAGGCCGGCAAGTCCGACCCGATGGTCGATCCGGTCGTCCGGGCGCATTCGCCCGCCGCCGAGCGCAATGACGGCCATTCCCAGTTCACGCGTCTCGCATGAGGCGAGATAGCCGTCGCGGTTGGCGGGCACCGGGATTATTGCCGGAGCCTTTTCGAGATGAGCTTCGGGACGATCGACGAAATCGGCGGGCCCGCCGAGCCGATGCACCATGAGGGCGAAGCGTTCCATCGCGTCGCCGCTCTCCAGAGCTCGACGAGCCATGGCCTCGCCTTCGGCCGTGTGCGCCGACATCCTCGCCGCGACAAGCATTTCCGCCGCGAAAGCCATCACGACCTGATCGAGGCGGGTTCCCGCCTTCTCGCCGCGCAGATAAGCAAGGCAGTTCTCGACTTCCAGCGCATTGCCGGCTGTATCCGCCAGCGGCTCGTTCATGTCGGTGATGAGCGCCGTGGTCGACACGCCCGCCCCGTTCGCGACATCGACCAGCGAGCGCGCCAGGATTTCGGTTTCGCCGGGATCCGTCAGGAAGGAACCGTTGCCGAGCTTGACGTCCAGCACCAGCGACTGCAGGCCGGCGGCGAGTTTCTTCGAGAGGATAGACGCGGTGATCAGCGGCACCGAATCGACCGTCGCCGTCACGTCGCGGATCGCATAGAGGCGCTTGTCGGCCGGTGCAAGATTGGCGGTCTGGCCGATGATTGCGCAACCGACCTCCTCGACGATTTGGCGAAACAGTTCGGGCGGCGGCTGGATGTCATAGCCCGGGATCGATTCGAGCTTGTCGAGCGTACCCCCGGTGTGGCCGAGCCCTCGCCCCGAAATCATCGGCACGGCGGCGCCGCAGGCGGCAATGATCGGCGCCAGCATCAGCGAGACATTGTCGCCGACGCCACCCGTTGAATGCTTGTCGGCGATGGGGCGGCCGAACCCGCTCCAGTCGAGGGTCTCGCCGGAGTCGCGCATTGCCAGCGTCAGCGCCACGCATTCGTCGCGGCTCATGCCCGAGAACCAGGTGGCCATGGCGAAGGCGGCAACCTGCCCCTCCGAGACAGAACCATCAGTGACGCCCTCGATGAAGCCGCGTATCTCCGCCGGTTCGAGCCGACCGCCATCCCTCTTCTTGCGGATCACTTCCTGAGGAAGAGGGGCCATCTCAGCCTTCGCTCGCAATCATCTCTTTGAGGATCGACGCCAGCCGCTGGCCGCCGAAAGGCGCCATCTCCTTGGTCTCGTGGTGGCTGAGCTCGGCACCGGTCATGCCGGCGCCGTAGTTGGTGATGACCGACGCGGCCGCAACCTTCATGCCGAAGAACCGGGCGAGGATCACCTCCGGCACGGTGGACATGCCGACCGCATCAGCGCCGAGAACGCGGGCCATGCGGATTTCCGCCGGCGTTTCGAAGCTCGGGCCGGAGAACCACATATAGACGCCGCGGGCGAGCGGGATGCCGAGCCGCTCGGCGGCCTCTTCCATCTGAACGGCGAGCGCCGCGTCATAGGCATTCGTCATGCCGACGAAGCGATCGTCGCTCTCGACGCCGATCAGCGGATTGGCGCCGGAAAAGGCGATATGATCGGCGATGCGCATCACCGAGCCGGGCGGCATATCTTCGCGCAGCGATCCGGCCGAGTTGGTGAGGATCAGATTCTCGACGCCGATCCGCTTCAGCGTTTCGATCGGCACGCGCATCGCATTGGCGTCGCCGCGCTCGTAATAATGAACCCGGCCGGACAGGATTGCGACCGGTGCGTCGCCGAGGCGGCCGAGGACGAGCTCGCCCGCATGGCTGGAGACGCTGCTGACCGGGAAGCCCGGTATGTCCGCATAGGAAAAGCGGACCGGCGCGCTGACTGCCTCGACGAGCGAGCCGAGACCCGAGCCGAGGACGATGGCATGGCGCGGCGATAGATCGCCGAGTTTGTCACGCAGGAATTCAGCCGCGCCGGTCATCCGAGGATCTCGGTCTCAAAGCTGTGCGGCAGCAGGTCGGAAAGCGCCAGGCTCTTCTTGATGCCCGTCTCGTCGCAGAGATAGATTCGGGTGCTGGCGCCGGAGAATTCCGCCAGCCGCTGCCGGCAGCCGCCGCACGGCGGGCAGAGCGCGAGTTTCTCGGCAATCACCGCCACTTCCATGATCTTGCGCTGGCCGGCCATCACCATGTGGCTGATCGCCGTCGTCTCGGCGCACCAGCCTTCCGGGAAGGACAGGTTCTCGATATTGGCGCCCGTATAGATCCTGCCATCCTCGGCGCGGATCGCCGCCCCCACCGGAAATTTCGAATAGGGTGCATGGGCCTTGGCCATGGCCTCACGCGCGGCGACGAAGAGCTCGTTCTTCGGCATGGTCTGTCCTTATGTTGTGCATGTCGTTATCCAAAAACCGCTACGCACTTTTGGGCGACATGCATCCTTAATTCATGCATGTCGTTGCCCCAAAACCGCTGCGCACTTTTGGGCGACATGCATCCTTGATTCATGCATGTCGTTGTCCCAAAACCGCTGCGCACTTTTGGGCGACATGCATTAACGCTCCTTCACGTAGGGCACGCCGCCGGCCTTCGGCGGAATGGCCTTGCCGATGAAGCCGGCGAGCAGAATGACCGTGAGGATATAGGGCAGCGCCTGCATCAATTGCACCGGCACCTGGCCGACGAGCGGCAAGGGCGTGCCCTGCAGGCGGATCGCCAGCGCATCAAGGAAGCCGAAGAGCAGGCAGGCGAACATGACGTTCTTCGGCCGCCACTTGGCGAAGATCAGCGCCGCGAGCGCGATATAGCCCTTGCCCGCCGTCATGCCCTTGACGAAGCCGGCGGTCATCGCCAGCGACAGGTAGGCGCCGGCAAAACCGCAGAGGATGCCGCAGCAGATGACCGCGCGGTATCTTAGCCAGATTACCGAGATGCCGGCGGTGTCGACCGCGCCGGGGTTCTCGCCGACGGCCCTCAGGCGAAGTCCGAAGCGAGTGCGGTAGAGGATCCACCAGCTTGCCGGAACCATGGCGAAGGCGAGATAGGTGAGCAGGAAATGTCCGGAGAGCAGGTCCGCATAGATCGGACCGAGGACCGGCACTTCGCGGACGGCGTCCGCGCCCGGCAGATTGATGGTCTGGAACCGGGCGCCCTCGGCAAGCGCCGGCGTGCGGCCGCCCTGGCGGAACCAGGCCTCGCCGAGGATCACCGTCGAGCCGGCAACGATGAAGTTGATCGCCACGCCCGAGACGATCTGATTGCCGCGCTGGGTAATCGAGGCATAGCCGTGGACCAGCGACAGAAGGATGGAGATGAGAATAGCGGCCAGCAGCCCCATCCAGACCGACTGGGTGACGGCGGCGACGGCGCCGGCCGCGAAAGCGGCGCCGAGCATCTTGCCCTCAAGCCCGATGTCAAAGACGCCGGCGCGCTCGGTGAAGAGGCCGGCAAGGGCGGCAAAGACCAACGGCACCGAAACGCGGATCGTTGATTCGAGGAGCACCACGAGAACGTGGAAGAAATCCATGGCTTCAGGCTCCCTTGGTCTGGACGACCGCGGCGGCGCGCTGGCCGCGCATCGCGAAGGCGCGGGTGATCGCCGGGCGGAACATATTTTCGAGCGCGCCGGCAAAGAGGATGACGAGGCCCTGGATGATGACGATCATGTCGCGCGAGATCGACGGCATCTCGAAGGCGATCTCCGCACCGCCCTGGTAGAGCACGCCGAAGAGGATCGCCGCGGGGATGATGCCGCCCGGATGCGACCGGCCCATCAGCGCAACCGCGATGCCGACGAAGCCGGCGCCCTGGACGAAGTCGAGCTGCATGCGGAACTGCTCGCCCATGATCGGGTTCAGCGCCATCATCCCGGCAAGGCCGCCGGAGATCATCATGGTGATGACGGTGATGCGGCTTTCCCGAATGCCGGCATAGCGTGCCGCCGAGGGGCTATGGCCCATGGTGCGCATCTCGTAGCCGAGCTTGGTGCGCCAGATCAGCACCCAGACGCCGAAGGCGGCGGCGAGCGCCAGCAGGAAGGAGATGTTGAACGGCGCCGTTCCGACATTCAGGCCGAAGATCGACAGCAGCCAGTCGAGCTTCGGCAATTGGCCGCCCTCCGCGAAGGTCCGCGTCTGCGGCGCCATCGAGCCGAGCGGCTTCAGGACTCGCGTCAGGAGATAGACCATCAGGCTCGAGGCGATGAAGTTGAACATGATGGTGGTGATGACGATATGGCTGCCGCGCTTGGCCTGCAGCCAGCCCGGCAGGAAGGCCCAGAGAGCGCCGAAGAAGACCGAGCCGACGATAGCCAGCGGGAAGACCACGTACCAGGGCATCACTTGGTCGAGCCAGAGGCAGGCAAGCGCGACGCCGATGCCGCCGACATAGGCCTGTCCCTCACCGCCGATATTGAAGAGCCCGGCATGGAAGGCGACGGCGACGGCAAGTCCGGTGAAGATGAAGGTGGTCGCGTAATAGAGCGTGAAGCCGATATATTCGCCGCGGCCGAAGGCGCCGTTGATCAAATGGTAGGCGGCCTCGAACGGATTCTCGCCGACGAGCAGCACGACGAGACCGGCGACGAGAAAGGCGACGGCAAGGTTTATCAGCGGGATGAGGCCATATTCGACCCAGCCCGGGAGCTTCGCATAGGGTGTGCTCATTCTGCGGCCTCCTTGCGGCCCTCGACGCCGGCCATCAGCAGGCCGAGTTCGCCCTCCGTCGCCTCCGGGCTGCGCTCGCCGACGACGCGGCCGGCAAACATCACCAGGATACGGTCGGAAAGCGAGCGGATTTCGTCGAGCTCGACGGAGACGAGCAGCACGGCCTTGCCCTGGTCGCGCATCTCGATGATCCGCTTGTGGATGAATTCGATCGCGCCCACATCGACGCCGCGGGTCGGCTGGCCGATGATCAGCACATCGGGGCCACGCTCCATTTCTCGGGCAAGGACGATCTTCTGCTGATTGCCGCCGGAGAAATTGGCGGTCTTCAGCCGCGCATTCGGCGGACGGATATCGTATTTGGCGATCTTCTCCTCGGCATCCTTGCGGATCGCGTCGATGTCGAGGAAGGCGCCCTTCAGGTAACGCGGGTCGTTGTGGTAGCCGAGAATGGCGTTCTCGCTCTCCTCGAACTTGAGGACCAGACCGACGTGATGCCGGTCTTCCGGGACATGCGCCAGCCCGCGAGCCCGGAGCTCGGCGGGATCGCGATGGCCCGTCACATCGACGGACCTGCCGTTCAAAAGCACGGTTCCGGAGGTGGCCCTGCGGATGCCGGCGATTGCCTCGAGCAGTTCCGACTGGCCGTTGCCGGCGACACCGGCAATGCCGACGATCTCGCCGGCCCTGACCTCGAAGGAGACGTCGTCGACCATGGTGACGCCGCGGCTGTCCTTGACCGTCAGCCCCTCAACCGCGAGCTTCACGTCGCCCGGACTCGCCTCGCCCTTCTCGACGCGCAGCAGCACGCGGCGGCCAACCATGAGTTCGGCAAGCTCCTCGACCGAGGTCTCGCGCGTCGTGCGGGTCGCGACCATCTCGCCGCGGCGCATGACCGAGACTTCGTCGGTGATCGCCATGATCTCGCGCAGTTTGTGGGTGATCAGGATGATCGTCTTCCCCTGCGCCTTGAGCTGGCCGAGGATGCGAAACAGATGGTCGGCCTCGGCCGGGGTCAGCACGCCGGTGGGCTCGTCGAGGATCAGGATGTCGGCCCTGCGGTAGAGTGCTTTGAGGATTTCCACCCGCTGCTGGAGGCCGACCGGCAGCTCCTCGATCAGCGCATCAGGATTGACCTCGAGCGCATATTCTTTTTCGAGCCGCTTCAGTTCCTGGCGCGCCTTGGCAATGCCCTTGTTGAGGATCTGGCTGTCCTCGGCACCGAGCATGACGTTCTCGAGCACGGTGAAATTCTCGACCAGCATGAAATGCTGGTGGACCATGCCGATACCGACGGAGATCGCCGTGTTCGGATCGCGGATGGAGGCGGGCTTGCCGTCGACGAAGATCTCGCCGCTGTCGGCCTGGTAAAAGCCGTAGAGGATCGACATCAGTGTCGATTTGCCGGCGCCATTTTCACCGATGATGCCGTGGATCGTGCCCTTGCGAACCTTGAGATTGATGTCCTTGTTGGCATGGACCGGACCGAAGCTCTTGTCGATCCCGCGCAATTCAATGGCAATATTGTCCATATTGGCCTGCGATCCCCTTTTTGCCCGCTTCGGTCTGCCCCAAGACCGTGCCGGCAATTTTTTACCATTTGGTATAAGTTTATCATCGATTTTCCGGCACGAAAGCCTCAAAATCGCGACCTCCTTATACTCTCATCGGATCGCCAATGAGAGTCCAGCACGAATATACACAGGGCAGATGAGGGGTCCCGGAGGCCAGAGCGTCGCGCACCGAGAGCCGAGCGCAGGCGGCTGCATGGCCGGGCACGGGTCGCTTCGACTTGGCTTATCTTCAGTCGCCGCGAGGTGCCGAGCGGGCCGATCACCTGAAAGCAGCCGCGCAAATGCCCGGGTGACTTCCTCCAATCCCCTAATTTCTAGTTGCAAAAGCGATGCAACCATGTATGTTTCTTTCCGCGCTGGTACAACCAAAAACGATCCCTGGTCTGATCGGCCCGTAGCGTTTGCGGTCGCATTGCCGTGCCACTGCTTCTTTTCCGCACCTCGCAGAAATCGCCCTGACCGGAAACGGTCAGGGCATTCCGCAAGCGCTGACTCTGCCGTGCCAATCCGCTAAGAAGACGCGTGCCCGGCTGCCGGGCAATTGCTCCGTTCAAAGACAATTTGCGGCGATGGATACGTTTGAACGAGTGATCGGCGAGGAGTTGGCCCCGTACCTCAGGACGGTCGGTTTTCTGCGAGATGGCCAGACCTGGAACCGGCGCACGGAGGGTGTCGTTCAGGTCATCTCGGTCCAGCGGTCGATGAACAATACCGAGCTCAATTCCCGCTTCACGATCAACGTCGGCGTGACCCCCGACACCCGGCCGGCAAATACGCGGCTTGCCGAGCATGAATGCCGATCTCGCCTGCGCATCGGCTTTCTGCGTGCCGAGCGGCAGGATCATTGGTACCGCTATCGGCCGAGGGACCCGGCGAGCGTCCGGCGCGCGGTCGCGGAAGCCCGCGCGGACGTAGAAGCTTACGTGATGCCCTATCTTTCTCAAAAGCCAGGCGATTTTTCACCGTTGCTGCTTCAGGCGACATCGGCGATGCAGACGCATGTCAGGGCATGGAAAGCATTCGACAGCCTTTGCCAAAGGATTGTTCGCCTCTGGCCGTTCAAAACCACATCCGGCCGGTAGCCGGCGTGATCGGCGACGCCGCGTGCTAATGGACGACCAATGGGCAAGGGCGATCCCGCGGCCGAAGCGAGATCGCCCTTCGCCCACAGCGTCATCATTCGTGAATTGTGTAGGATCCGAGCTTGCAGAGATCCTGCTTGTCCACGGTCGTCTCGAGCTCGGAGTTCTCATCGAACTCAAAACGCATGTCGTATTCGCACACGTCGCGGCCGTCGGCGATCGTCAGTTCGATCGTTTCGCCTGGCTCCAGAACCTGGCTGCCGAACACGTCGTCTTCCCATTCCTCCACCCCGACCGGCGACGTGTGGAAACGAACGAGCGTCGCGCTTGTATCGTTCTTCAAGGTAAAGGTCAGGTCCTCGGCTTGAGCCGCCGATGAGAAGGCGAACGCCGCCATAGTGGCGGCAACCAAAGCAATATGCTTCATGAAAGTGTCCCCTGCCCGGAAATGAGCCCGCGTACACTACGCATGGCGGGCAAGCCCACAACGGATTTTTGATTTCACGATCGATTCCACCAAAAATGGATAGTTCTCGCGATGCGCGTCCGGGCCAGCCCCGTTCCAGAGATGACTCCTTCCGGTGTGCTTCCTGTGATATCTTTTCGCCTTGTGCTTCCTTGCGGAGGGAAAGCAACATGGAAGCTCTTACTGTCTTCGCCCGAAACTGCATTCTCGCTGTTCTATCCGCTTGCATGCTCCTCTCGCCGCCGGTGGTCGCCGAAGAGGCTGCCGATGTCGCGACCGGGACGCGGCTTGCCGAATTGCTGAGGGCCGCCCGAAGCGTCCTTTCGAACTATCAGTCGCTCATCAACGATCCGGCCGTCGCGGACAAGCATCTCGACGGCAAACGCTTCACAACCGAGGCGATCGCGCTTTACGGCGAGCGCACCGGCAGTCCTTTGATCTCCGACGATCTGGCGGAGCGCGACCGCAAGCTGCTCCAGGCTCAGATCGACGCGATGCGCGAAGTGATCGACGAGCATCAGGACGACATCAACCGTCCGGGCATCGCCTTTAAGGGCTTCGTACCAGCCGTCTTCGCGCGCCTGATGAACGAGAAATTCGCCGCCAAGGTGGGAAACGAAGCGCTGGTCCGCGTCACGGCGCCGGAGGTTCTGGTGCGCAATCGCAAGTCGCTTCCCGACACCTGGGAGGCGAAGGTCATCAACGAGGTTTTCCCGGATCCGCAGCGACCGAGGGACGCGAGCTATACGGAAGTGACGACCGTGAACGGCCGCCCCGCCTTTCGCATGCTGCTGCCGGAATATTACACCGATTCCTGCCTTGTCTGCCACGGCGTCCCGAAAGGGGAAATCGACGTCACCGGCTATCCGAAGGAGGGCGGCAAGGCCGGCGACCTCGGCGGTGCGATCAGCATCGTCTTGTTCCAATGAGCGCGCTCCGCGAGCAGTTGCAGCCACTCGAACCCGCGCCGGCGCCGAGGCTTGCCAGCCGGATCGCCAACTTGCCGATCTCGGCACGCGTTGCGACGCTCACCGCGGCCGGCATGATCAGCCTTGTCCTCTCGTCGGTTTTCCTGACGCAGGCGCTCCATCGCAGCGCCGCGCGCATGGCCGAAACCCAGGAACTGTTCGACCGGGCCGCATCGGCGGCGGCGGCGCATGTCGCCTTTGGCGACCTCCGATACTGGCTGACCGATCTCTCCGTCAGCCTGTTGATGAATTCGCAGCGCAATGCCGAGCAGGCCCGCGAACGCCTGCAGCTCCAGTTGGAGCGTCTTGCCAAGCACTCTCCGGACGCCGTCAGGGAAATTGGCACGGAAATCGACGCCTATGTCGCAACGGCGCTGCAGGCAACGGAAAGCTATACCCAGGACAACCGCATTCTCGGCAACACCTTGCTGGCGGAAGCACGCACCCACAGCGGTCATGTCGATCAGAACCTCAACAAGCTCGTCGAGCAGGTGAAGGCGGATGCCGAGGCCGCCCGCAACGAGGTCGTGGCGCAGACGCAGAAGACCGCCACGACCGCCGCCATCCTGGTCGGCGGCGTCGTCCTGATCGGCTCGCTTCTGACGCTCCTCGTCCTGCGCTCGATCGTCGGGCCGCTCCGGCGCCTCAACCGGGTGATCGGCGACCTGACCGAGGGCCGCTACGATGTCGAGGTCCCTCAGGAGGGCGGCGACGAATTCGGGGCCATGGCGAAAACGCTTTCGCTCTTCCAGCAGAACGCCATCGAAAAGAAGAAGCTCGAAGACGAGGCGGAGCGGCAAAGGCGGACGATCGCGGCGGCGCTCGAGGCGATCTCCGACGGGTTCGTGCTCTATGATCCCGATGACCGTATCCTCGTCGCCAATAGCAAATATTGCGAGATTTTCCCCAGCCACAAGCCGAACGATCTGCGCGGCAAGAGCTTCCGCGAAATCCTGGAGCAGAATCTCGCAAGAGGGAAAGTGGACCTCGAAGGCAAGGCGCCGGAAGAGTGGATCGAGGAACGCCTGCGCCTCCACCGCAATCCCGCCGGCCTCGTCGACGAGCGACGGTTCAACGACAAATGGGTGCGCATCACCAAGCGCAAGATCCCGGACGGTGGGACGGTCGCCGTCTATACCGACATCACCGAACTCAAGCAGAGGCAGGTCGAGCTCGAGCGGGCCAAGAGCATTGCCGAAGCGGCGAGCGAGGCCAAGAGCCGCTTCCTCGCCTCGATGAGCCACGAATTGCGCACGCCGCTGAACGCGATCATCGGCTATAGCGAGATGTTGATAGAAGAGGCGCGCGACCACCACGAAGACGAACTGGTCCCGGACCTGGAGAAAATCGCCTCGGCCGGTCGCCATCTGCTGTCGCTCATCAACGACATTCTCGATCTGTCGAAGATCGAGGCCAACAAGATGGAGGTCTTCCTCGAAACCTTCGACGTCGCGCGGCTGCTCGGCGACGTGACTGCCACCGTCGCCCCGCTGATGGCGAAGAACCGCAACGAATTCATTCAGGAGCTCGACGGCGATCTCGGGGAGATGCATTCGGACCAGACCAAGCTGCGCCAGAATCTCTTCAACCTGCTTAGCAACGCGGCGAAGTTCACCAATGGCGGCCGGGTCACGCTGTCGGCCCGGCGCGAAGGGCGAGCCGACGGCGACTGGCTCGTCTTCAAAGTCTCCGACACCGGCATCGGCATGACGCCGGAGCAGCAGAACCGGCTTTTCAACGCCTTCACGCAGGCCGATGCGTCCACTACCCGCAATTACGGCGGCACCGGCCTGGGCTTGAGCATCACTCGCAGTTTCAGCCGCATGATCGGCGGCGTCGTCGATGTCGAAAGCGAAGTGGGAAAGGGCTCGGTCTTCACGATGGAAGTGCCGGCGCAATGCCGACGGGAGGCCGAAGAGGCCCGGGCAGCCGAGTCATCGCGGATCATTCAGCCGGGCCGCACCGCGCTCATCATCGACGACGACCCGGCCGCCCGCAACCTGATCGCAAAGGCACTGGCGGAAGCGGGCCTCGCGTCGATGCAGGCGGCAAGCGGCGCGGAGGGAATAGCGGTCGCCCGCGAGCATCGGCCCGACGCCATCATTCTCGACATCATCATGCCGCACCAGGACGGCTGGTCGGTGCTGCGCACGCTGAAGAGCGACCCTGACCTCTGCACCATCCCGGTGATCCTGGCGACCATTCTGGCGGATCGCGAACTCGGCCTCTCGCTGGGTGCGGTGGAATATCTGACCAAGCCGATCGACACCGACAAGCTGATCCGGACGGTCGAGGCTTGCGGGGGCGGCAACCGCGACGTGCTGGTCATCGACGACGATCTGGCATCCCGCGAATTCCTGCGGCGCATTCTGGTGAAGAGGGATTGGAAAGTCCACGAGGCAGGCGATGGGATTCGCGGTCTCGAAACGATGAAACGGCTTCTGCCGCGCCTGGTCCTGCTCGATCTGCTGATGCCGGAAATGGACGGTTTCCAGACGCTCAGCGAGATGCAGGGAATTCCCGAGTTGCAGAACATTCCGGTGGTAGTGGTCACGTCGAAAGACCTTTCCGCCAAAGAGTTGCGATGGCTGCGCGAACGGGCGGTTGCCGTCGTAAACAAGGGGGCGAACAGCAGGTCGCAACTGGTCGAGGCTCTAGAGCGCCAGATCGCGTCGCGCGAAACGGCCGACCAGAGCGTCGGCGACGGCTGAAGGCTGAATCATGCCGTGCAAACCTGCAGCGGGGCAGGAGGAGACCGGAAATGACGAGAATCCTTCTGGTGGAAGACAATGAAATGAACCGCGACATGCTTTCGCGGCGCCTGTCCCGCCGCGGCTTCGACGTGCTCATTGCCGAAAACGGCAAGGCAGGCGTCGAGCTCGCCACTTCGGAAAGGCCGGATGTGATCCTGATGGATATGAGCCTGCCGGTCATGGACGGCTGGGAAGCGACCAGACAGATCAAGGCCAACCCGCTGACTTCCGGGATCCCGGTCATCGCGCTGACCGCTCACGCCATGGCCAGCGATCGGGACATGGCGCTCGATGCCGGTTGCGACGACTATGACAGCAAGCCGGTCGACCTGACGCAGCTTGTCCGCAAGATCGAACAATTGCTCACCGCATCTCCCTGAGTGGCGTTTGAAAAATGAGTGTCGGGAACGAATTCCAGCGTCAGGCCCTCGCCACCCATGTGGCGCAGCGGATGGCCGGGCCGGCACAGGCGATCCTGGGTTTTCAGGAGTTGTTGCTCGAACAGGCGCGGGATCTCGGCGCGTGCGAGTTGCTTGCTGACCTGGAGCGCATCGGCACCGCGGCGAGGCAACTGAACGGTTTTATCGAGAGCATCGTCGACGCCAAGGCGGGCTGCCCGGCCGGAGACGCCGCCGAGGCGGAGGCGCGGCTGCGACACGATCTGCGCACGCCGCTCAACGCCATCATCGGCTATTCCGAAATGATCCTCGAAGAGGCCGGAGAGCCGCAGCCGCAAACGCTGAAGGATGACCTCGGCGTGATTCTGGCGGCAGCCTCCGAACTGTTGAAGCAGGTCGACGCCATCGCCGGCCTTTCGCGAGGGGCGGCCATCGGGGCGCTTCAACCGAGGGATGAGGCCGAGCTCGACACAGCCGCCCTTGAACGGCTGCTGTTCCAAAGCAGGCAGGATGCCTGGATCGAACAGGGCGGTAGGATCCTGGTGGTCGATGACGTCGCCAGCAATCGCGACCTGCTCTGTCGCCGCCTTCGCCACGAGGGCCATCGCGTCGCCGTTGCCGATTCCGGCCGCTCGGCGCTTGCGAGGCTGGCGGAGGGGGAGTTCGACCTTATCCTCCTCGATATCCTGATGCCGGACATGAACGGCATCGAAGTCCTCGCAAGGCTGAAGGCAGAAGACCGATGGCGGCACGTGCCGGTCATCATGATATCGGGCCTCAGCGAAGTGGCGGCGGTGGCCCGCTGCATCGAGGCGGGGGCCGACGACTATCTGACGAAGCCGTTCAATCCCGTCCTGCTTCGGGCGCGGATCAACTCCACGCTTGAAAAGAAACGCTGGCTCGACCGCGAGCACCGCTATCTCGAGCAGATTGAAATGGAAAAGCGGCGCGCCGATGCCCTTGTTCACGCGATCCTGCCCGATCAGATCGTTGCGCGGCTGCAGGGCGGCGAGGAGATCATCGCCGATCGCTTCGAAGAGGTGACCATCCTGTTCGCCGATATCGTCGGCTTCTCGCCCATCGCGGCAAGACTGCCGCCGTCCGATCTCGTCAGGCGACTGGACAGGATGTTCAGCACGTTCGACCTCCTGACAGAGCAGCATCGCGTCGAGAAGATCAAGACCATCGGCGACGCCTATATGGCCGCCTGCGGAATTCCGGAACCTTCCGCCGATCACGCCGACAGGATCGTCGCTCTCGGGAAATCGATGCTGGAATCGTTGCACGGCTCCGCCCGCGACACCGATCGCTTTCGGGTTCGCATCGGCGTCCATTCGGGGCCGGTGGTCGCCGGGTTGATCGGCCGGCTTCGTTTCGTCTACGACGTCTGGGGAGAAACGGTGAATATTGCGAGCCGCCTCGAATCCCAGGGTGTTCCCGACAGCGTGCAGATCTCGGAGGCGACGAGGCGCGCCCTGCATGGCCGGTGGACGCTGGAGCCGCGACGCGCCCTCGATCTGAAAGGCATCGGCAAGATCGAGACCTATCTCGTGCGATAGGACAAGGTGCGGAGCGTCCGCCCCGCACCTTTGCGACGTCCCCTCAATATCAACCCGCTCTTGGCTCGACCGGCTCCCAGATGCTGACCCTGTGGGTCTCGGGCATCAGATAGAGCGCAAGCAGGAAGCAGACGGCAGGCACCACGATCGGGTAGATCAGCGCGTAGCCGACGCTGCCGGTGGCCGCGAAGGCGGCCGAGGTGACGAAGGGCACCAAGCCTCCGCCCCAGCCGTTGCCGATGTGATACGGCACCGAGACCGAGGTGTAGCGGATCCGGCCGGGGAAATATTCCGCCAGGAACGCTCCGACCGGCCCGTAGACCATCCCGACATAGCAGACGAGGATGAAGATGATGAAGATCGCGGTCGGATAGTTGATATTGTCCGGCTGGGTCACCGTGCCGAGCCACAGATACAGCGGGTAGTAGGTGGTCGCGGCGAGCAGCATGCCTCCGAGGATCACCGGCTTGCGGCCGATGATGTCGGACAGCCAACCGAAGAAGATCAGGCTCGGCGTCGCCAGGAGCAGCGCCGCGCCGACAATGTAGGCCGAATTCAATGCATCCACCTTGGAAACCTGCTGCAGGAAGTAAAGCGCCCAAAACTGGCCGCTATACCAGACCACCCCCTGCCCGATCAGCACGATGGTGGCGATCCCGACGAACTTGATGTTGGAGCTGAGGAAGGCCTCCTTCCAGGGATTTCGGGTCATCTGCCCCTTGGCCTTGATCTCCGCAAAGATTGGCGTCTCCTGGAGCTGGAGCCGGATGTAGATCGCGATGCCGACCAGCAGGAACGACACCAGGAACGGCACGCGCCATGCCCAGGCCTCGAAAGCCTCGTTGCCGAAATAGGTGCGGGTCGCGATGATGACCGCGAGCGACACCACGATACCCAGCGTTGGAGAGGTCTGAAGCCAGCCGGTGTAATAGCCGCGGCGCGCGTCGGGCACATGCTCGGCGACATAGGTGATGGCGCCGCCATATTCGCCGCCGAGGCAAAGGCCCTGGATCATCCGCAAGCCGAAGAGAAGGAATGCGGCGGTGAGGCCGATCGCCTCATAGGTCGGTATCAGGCCGATGGCGCCGGTGCCCAGGCCCATTCCGCTGAGGGTGATCAGGAAGGTGTATTTGCGACCGACCCGGTCGCCCATCCAGCCGAAGAGAAATGCCCCCAGCGGACGGATCAGGAAGCCCGCCGTGAACAGCGCAATCGTACTCAAGAGCGCTGCGACTGGGTGCGACTGTTCGAAGAACTTGACCGACAGGACTGCGGCCAAGCTGCCGAAGATGTAGAAATCGTACCATTCGATGATATTTCCGACCGATGCGGCAATGATCACCCGCCGGAAGTCCTTCGGGACTTGGATCGCCATGTTTCTTCCTCCCGTTTCAACACATGGCCCCCAGAATTTTTCGGACTATTCTAGCACGAAACCGGCGCAGCAAAAGAGTTTGCTCCGGCACCGACAGATTTCCGAAGTAATGCTCGCCGTGAATACCCGTTTTTGCTAAAGCTTGGCGGTTGCCGGCGAGTTCCCACGCGGAGCGACAGGAAGCTCAAAACATTGCGTCAGGACATATTGCGGCCGATCGCGCGGCCTGCCTTTGTCCAAGCTGTTCTATTGCGGAGAAAACATGCAACCTTTCGAAGGGCTGCTGCATTGCAGGCAATGTCCGCAACCATGGCCGCAGATCCCTGAAACCCGTCTGCAGGGTCGAAAGCAGCCGACCCGGCACTCGTGGACACCGCCCTGGATTGAAAGTAAGGCTTCACAGGTCCGGGTTGAAATCAGCGGAATCTCGACTAAGCTGTCTGCGGCACCGAACAATTGCACAGATCCGACTGGCGTCGGAGATGGTGTATGCTGTCGATCGAATGGGATCATCGGTGCCCTATGCCCTGACGCTACTCATCCCGGTTCTACTTGCGGCTTCGGGCGTCTCGGTTGCCGTTGCGCAGGAACCCTCCCCCGCACTCGCCGCAAAGGCGGCTCGAGCCGAGCAGGTTTCGGAAATCAAGCTGGGCTATCTTCGTGCCTATGCGCCTGAGCTCGCCCTTTCGGTGCTCGACGTGCCGCCGCGTGACGAAGGGGTCGCCGGAGCCAAGGTGGGGGTGGGCGACAACAACACGACCGGTACCTTCCTCGGACAGAAGTTCACGCTCGATTTGTCCGAAATAAAGCCGGAGGCCGACGCCGTGCCGGCCTTCAGCGCGATGGTGTCGAAGGGCGCCCTCTACATCCTCGCGGATCTCTCGGCCACGCAGCTTCTGTCGATCGCCGATATTGCCCGCGACAAGGGGGTGCTGATTTTCAACGTCGGCGCCACCGACGACCGTCTGCGCGAGGAGGAGTGCCGGGCGAACGTCTTCCACACCGCGCCGACGCGCACCATGCTGGCCGACGGCCTGGCGCAATATCTGGTCTGGAAGCAGTGGCGCCGATGGGTGCTGGTCCGCGGCTCCCATGAGCCCGACAGGCTGTTCGCCGATGCGCTTCGCCGCGCCTCTACGCGCTTCGGCGGCGAGATCATCGCCGAAAAGGAGTTCACCGATACCGGCACGGCGCGGCGGACCGATACCGGTGTCGTTCAGATCCAGCGCCAGATGCCCGTCTTCACGCAGGCGTTCCCCGATCACGACGTGCTGCTCGTCGCCGACGAAAGCGAGGTTTTCGGCACTTACGTTCCGTTCCGGACCTGGATTCCGCGGCCGGTGGCAGGAACTGCCGGCCTCATCCCTTCCGCCTGGCACCCGGCCAGCGAGCAATGGGGCGGGACGCAGATCCAGAACCGATTTGCCAAGGCGAATGGCCGGCGAATGCTGTCGAAGGACATGGCCGCCTGGACGGCGGCGAGGATCATCGGCGAGGCTGCGACGCGCACGCAAAGCGCCGATCCCGAGACGCTCGCGGCCTATATACGCTCCGACGATTTCTCGATCGCCGCCTTCAAAGGGCAGAAGCTGACCTTCCGCAAATGGAACTGGCAGCTGCGCCAGCCGATCTTCCTGGGCGACGGCCGTTCCGTGGTTTCGACCTCGCCCCAGGAGGGTTTCCTGCATCAGTTCTCCGAACTCGACACGCTCGGGGTCGACCAGCCGGAAACCAAATGCGCGCTGACGGCGCCTTAACCAGGAGCGAGCCAAGTGCTGCAAAGACTGACATTTCTTTCGGCCGGATTTGCCATCGTCGCGAGCATCGCTTCGCCGGCCTCCGCCTATATGGTCTATGTCTCCAATGAGAAGGACAACACGGTGACGGTGGTCGACTCGACCAGGAAGGAAGTGGTTCGCACGATCAATGTCGGCCAGCGACCGCGCGGCATCACGATTTCACACGACGGCAAGTTCATCTATCTCTGCGCAAGCGACGACGACACGATCGAGATCATCGACACGGCCACCTACGAAATCGTCGGATCGCTGCCGTCCGGGCCGGACCCCGAACTGTTCGTCCTCTCTCCCGACGGCAAGACGCTCTATGTCGCCAACGAGGACGACAACCTCGTCACCGTCATCGACCTCGAGAGCAAGAGTGTGGTGACGGAGGTGCCGGTTGGCGTCGAACCCGAGGGGATGGGCATCAGCCCGGACGGCAAGTGGTTGGTCAACACCTCGGAAACGACCAACATGGCGCACTTCATCGACACCGCGACACACGAGATCACCGACAACGTTCTTGTCGATTCCCGACCGCGTTTCGCCGAGTTCAAGCCTGACAATTCCGAGGTCTGGGTCAGCGCCGAAATCGGCGGCACCGTCTCGGTCATCGACAATGCGAGCCGTGAGGTAAAGCATAAGATCACCTTCGAGATCCCCGGCTTACGCTCGGAATCGATCCAGCCGGTCGGCGTTCGCATCACCGCCGACGGCGCGAAAGCCTATGTGGCGCTCGGCCCTGCCAATCGCGTGGCGGTGGTCGATGCGAAGACCTATGAGGTGGAAAAATACGTGCTCGTCGGACAGCGGGTCTGGCAGCTCGCCTTCACGCCCGACCAGAAGACGATCATCAGCACCAACGGCGTCTCGAACGACATCACCTTCATTGACGTCGCGACCGACGAGGCAATTCAATCGGTGACCGTCGGGGCGCTGCCCTGGGGCGTGGTCGTGCATCCGAACTGACATGACGGCGAAGCTCTTCGGCAAAGGAGGAGGAAATGCAGAGCTATCGAAATTTCGCGCTTGCCGCCTTTCTCGCCGTCCTTTTGTCGGCAACAGCCGGTTCCGCACAGGAAGGCGACGATGATGACGACGCGGCACAGCCGGCTGCGGCCGCCGAGCAGGTGACGCGGGCCAGCAAGGACGTCCCCGAACTGATCCTTGGATCGAAGGACGACCAGTTCACCGTCAATCAGAAGGATTTCACGCTGATCGCCGGCCAAGGCTACCGCTGGAAGATATCCGCTGCGGGCGGTCTGGAATACAAGTTCCACACCGACCTCTTCCGCAATGTGTGGATGAACCAGATCGTCATCAACGATCTCGAAGTGTACATGAACGGTGCCCCCGCCTGGCTCGAATATGATGCGGACGGCACGATCCAAATCCAGTTCACCACCGTGCGTCCGGGTGTCTATACTTGGTCGGTGCCCGATCTCGCCGGCAGAGGCATGCAGGGAGCGATCACCATTAGATAGGTCGGGATGCGGGCCAACTTGGCTGTTTGAGGAGGACGACGCAAACATGCAGCATGTGAGAGCAAACGACGGATTGAGCCTGCCGGCCGCCCTTGACGTCTCGGCGGTCAACCATAGCTACGGCCGCAAGCAGGTTCTGTCCGACATTTCTTTTTCGGTTGCAGCCGGGCGCTTCACAGTCCTTCTCGGCCTCAACGGGGCCGGCAAGACGACGCTGTTCTCGCTGATCAGCCGTCTCTTCGACACGCGCCGGGGAACGATCCGCATTTTCGGCCACGACGTCAGCCGCGAGCCGGGCGAGGCGCTGCGGCGGCTCGGCATCGTCTTTCAGGCGCGCACCCTAGATCTCGACCTCAGCGTCCATCAAAATCTCTCCTACCACGCCTCGCTGCACGGTATCGGGCAAGGAGAGGCTCGCGCGCGGATCGGAGCGCTGCTTGCCCAGATCGGCATGAGCGACCGACTGCACGACAAGGCGCGCAGCCTTTCCGGGGGGCAGATGCGTCGGATCGAAATCGCGCGGGCGCTGCTGCACCGGCCATCTCTGCTGCTCCTCGACGAGGCAACCGTCGGGCTGGACATCCGGTCGCGCGCCGAGATCCTCGCCACCATCCGTAAGCTCGTGGCGACCGATGGCATCGGTGTCTTCTGGGCGACCCATCTCATCGACGAGGTCGAAGACGGCGATCATGTCGTCATACTCCACCAAGGAAGGGTGCTCGCGGACGGCAGGGTCGACGACGTCGTCCGTTCCTGCGGCGCAAGCAGCATTCGAGAAGCCTTTGCGACGCTGAGCGGGGTCGCTACGGCAGACGGAGGCCGCCGATGAGCTTGCAGTCTGCCGCCGACGGAATTCCGGCCGATCGCCGCCCGGGCTTCAGCGCCCGCCAGTATCTCGTCTGCCTGAAGGGCATCCTCATCCGCGAAGGCCTTCGCTTTCTCAATCAGCGAGAGCGCTTCGTCTCGTCGCTGGTTCGTCCGCTCCTCTGGCTGTTCGTGTTCGCCGCCGGCTTCCGCCAGGTTCTCGGCGTCTCCATCATCCCGCCCTACAAGACCTATGTGCTCTACGAGGTCTACATCACCCCGGGACTGTGCGGCATGATCCTGTTGTTCAGCGGCATGCAGTCGTCGCTCTCGATGGTCTACGACCGGGAAATGGGAAACATGCGGACCTTGCTAATCAGCCCGTTTCCCCGCTGGTTCCTGCTGGTCTCCAAGCTGCTCGCGGGCGTGATTGTATCGATCATGCAGGTCTATGCCTTTCTTGCCATCGCCTGGTTCTGGGACGTCAGGCCGCCATGGACCGGCTATCTGTTGATCCTGCCCGCGCTGTTCCTGTCCGGGATGATGCTCTGCTCGCTCGGAATGCTCCTGTCGTCGATGATCAGGCAACTGGAGAATTTCGCAGGGATCATGAACTTCGTGATCTTCCCGATGTATTTCGCCTCGCCGGCGCTCTATCCGCTGTGGCGCATTCAGGAATCGAGCCCGCTTCTCCACAAGATCTGTATCGCAAACCCGTTCACCTATGCGGTCGAACTGATCCGCTTCGCTCTTTATGGACAGATCGACTGGGGATCGCTGTCGATCGTGGTTGCGTTCACCGTGCTGTTTCTTGGCGGCGCGATCCTCGCCTATGATCCGTCGAACGGCTTGCTCAGCCGCAGGCAGGATACGGGAGGAAATGCCTGATGCGGTGCTCGCCTCTGACGCGCATCATCCCCGCCGCGGTCGCTGCAATCGTCTCATGGCCCGCCTTGGCGGCGCAGGGAGGCGATCCCGACTGGCCCTGCATTCAGCGCAAGGTTCCGGAGCTCTCGCTCGGCCAGGTATGGACCGGCGCCGCACTGCCGCAAACGGCCGCCGGCTGGTCGAAGGATGCGGCCATTTCCCATTTGGTGACGGAACTGGCGGCGCGCCGCGTGCCGCTGCCGGAGGCACAGCAAAAGATCAGGGAATATGGGGATAGCTTGCCGGAGGCCGAGAAGGAACGGCGCATGACCATGCTCGTACAGGGCCTGTTCGATCACATGAACCGGGAACGCTCGGTCGTCATCGCCGGCATCGCCCGCTATGCCCACGCGCAGAGGGACATGGCGGCATTCCTGCGGCAGGAGGCTTCGGCGGTCGATGCGTTGCGGGCGAAGCCCGCTGCCGACCCGAATGAGCTTGCAAGGCGGAACGACCGGCTGATGTTTCAGACGCGTGTTTTTCAGGAGCGCGCGCAATCGTTGAGCTTCGTTTGCGAAGTGCCGACGCTGATCGAGCAGCGCCTCTACGCTCTCGTCAAATCGATCGCGCAGACGCTGGGCGATCGATGAGCCCCCGGGAGCTGTCACCGACCGCGAGGCGGCGGGCTTTCCGCCGTAATTGACGCTGGTTTATCGCGCGCGTATCCTCGTTTTGCGGGCTTTCCATCAGGCACCTTGTGAAGGCCGGCTATCGGACTGGTGCGTTGAACGTGCCAGTCGGCGTTGCCTCTGCGCGTTCGTGCGGGAAAGCTGCTTGAGTGAACCTCGTCGATCTCGTCCTGACCGTCTGCATGCTGGCCGACCCTAGCCGTTGCCGCACCGAGCACCTGTATTTCCAGAGCCACGGATCGCTGGTCCAATGCATGATGTTGGCTCCGGCGGAGATCGCCAAGTGGTCTGCAAGCCATCCGGGACTGAAGATCGTGCGCTGGAAGTGTGTTTTCCCGCCCGGGGAGCGCGAAATCTGACGTCACTGCAAGCAAATCGATGGAGGTGCCATCATGAACATATCGCGGCGCGCGCTTTGCGAGGTGGCCTTGCTCGCTGCTGCCAATCCTCTCGGCTTTCCTGCCTTGGCAACCCCGACTGCTCCGAAAGTGCGGGTGGGCGTCCTGAAATTCGGCACGGTGAATTGGGAACTCGATACCATCAAGCACAATAAATTCGATGCGGCCAACGGCATCGAGGTGGACGTCGTCTATTTCGCCGGCGAGGACGCCACCAATGTGGCCATGCTTGCCGGCGATCTCGACGTCATCGTTTCAGACTGGCTGTGGGTGTCGCGCCAGCGGTCCGAGGGCGAAGACCTGACACTCGCACCCTACTCGACCGCCGTTGGCGCCATCATGGTCAAAAACGAGGCGCCAATTCGTGAAATCCCCGACCTCGTGGGCAAGAAGATCGGCGTTGCCGGCGGCTCGCTCGACAAGAGCTGGCTACTGATCCAGGGACTTGCTGAGCGCGACCACAAGATCGACCTGGCCAAAGAGAGCGACCTGGTTTTCGGCGCGCCGCCGCTGCTCTCGGAGAAGGCGCTTTCCGGCGAGCTCGACGCGGTCCTGAATTTTTGGCATTTCTGTGCGCGACTGGAGGCAAACGGCTTCCGCCGGCTGATCGGTGCCGACGATGCAGCCAAGGCGCTTGGGGCATCGGGGCCGGTCTCGGCCCTCGGATACGTGTTCCGCGACAAATGGGCGGACGAAAACCCCGATGCGGCGATGGGCTTTGTCAAGGCAAGCGCAGAGGCCAAGAGGCTGCTCGCTCGATCAGACGACGAATGGCGGCGCTTGGCGCCGATCATGCGCGCCGAGGGCAAGGAACTCGAAGTGCTGCGCGACCGCTATCGTGAAGGCATTCCGAACCGGCCTCTCGCGGAAGAGGAAAGCGATGCCGCCAAGCTCTACGAAGTTCTCGCGCAACTCGGCGGGGAGAAGCTCGTCGGCAAAGCGCGGCAGATGGCTCCCGGGACGTTCTGGGCTGCATTGAAGACATGACGGCAGAATTCGGATCGGAGAACGGATTGCCTGCACGCCGGCGCCCACGCACCGCCCGTTGGATCGGCGCCGCCTTGCCGGCGGCAACGGCCATGGCATCGCTCCTCGCCTTGGGCTTGCTCTGGAGCCTCGCGGCCGGCATCTGGCCGAGCCGTGCCTTTCCGCCACCGCTCGCGGTCTGGCAGGTCCTTCTCAAGGAGGCGGCGAGCGGCGACCTTTGCTTCCATCTGGCCATGACTCTCTGGCGGGTCGCGGCTGCCTATGTCGTCGCCATGATCGTTGGGTCGGTCATCGGCGTCCTGCTCGGCATGCACAGGCGGGCGGACTTCTTCTTCAATCCGTGGCTCGTGCTTTTCCTCAACCTCCCGGCCCTAGTCGTCATCGTGCTCGCCTATATCTGGTTCGGCCTGACCGAGGCTGCCGCAATCGGCGCGGTCGCCATCAACAAGATACCCAACGTTGTCGTCACGATGCGCGAGGGCGCGCGTGCGCTCGAGCCCCGCTTCGCGGAAATGGCGACGGTCTATCGGCTCGGGCCGATCGACCAGGTTCGCCATATCCTGGTGCCGCAGCTGCAGCCCTATTTCGCCGCCGCCTCGCGCTCCGGCATTGCGTTGATCTGGAAGATCGTGCTCGTCGTCGAGCTGCTCGGCCGCTCCAGCGGAGTCGGCTTCCAGATCTATCTCTACTTCCAGATATTCGATGTTGCCGCCATCCTTGCCTATACGCTCGCTTTCGTGGCTATCATGCTGTCGATCGAACTCCTTCTGGTGCAGCCACTTGAACGACATGCAACCCGCTGGCGTCGCCGCTCCGCTTAAAGTCGACATTGCCGAAAAGACGTTTCGCTCGGCGGAAGGCGTTACGATTGTCGCGCTGCGCGGACTTTCCTTCGAGGTGAGGCAGGGTGAATTCGCCTGCCTGCTCGGCCCGTCGGGGTGCGGCAAGACCACGACCCTGCGCATTCTGCTGGGCCTCGATCGGCAGTTTTCCGGCAGCTATCAACTACCGGAAGACGGTTCCAATCGCGTCGCTGCGGTCTTCCAGGAGCCGGTGCTCCTCCCCTGGCGGACTGTGGAGCAGAACGTCCGTCTTGCCTTGGCGCCGCGCCTCAGGGACAGGGACCTCGACTGGCTGTTCGACATTCTGGGGCTTTCGGCAATGCGGGCGCTCTACCCTTCGGAACTTTCCCTCGGCCTCGCGCGCCGCGCCGCGCTCGCCCGGGCCTTCGCCACGGAGCCCGCAATTCTTTTTCTGGACGAGCCGTTCACCTCGCTCGACGAACGAACCGCCGACAAACTGCGCCAGCTTCTGATGAGGGTGTGGGCGGCGAGGCCCACCACGGCCCTGATGGTCACCCACAATTTGCGTGAGGCGCTTTTGCTTGCCGATCGCATCGTCGTGCTATCGCCGCGTCCGGCGCATGTGCTGGGCATCTTCGACGTGGGCCTCCCGCGTCACTTGCGTGAGGCGGCGTGGCTGGACCAGCTTGTCTCGGAATTTCACCAGAGGTTTCGAGACGCGGTTTGATCGCGCCCAGAGCGCGACGCCAGTCAGAGCCTTTGTTTTTGTGCATGTCGTCATCCCAAAACCGCTGCGCACTCTTGGGTGACATGCTCTAGAAGCAGCGGACCTCCGCTTCAGCCTGCGCTCGCCTCAGTTCAGCGTCGGCGGATTTCGCCGGCGCACTCTGGCGGAAGAGGGCCCCTCTTTCGCCGGTCTGAAGTCCGAGGCTCCTGAAGGTCTCGGCCGTCTCATAGCGTTCGTAAGGCATGATCGACGCTATGACGTCGATCGAGCATGAACAGCGTTCGAGAGCGGCGCGCGTTTCGCCGTTGGCTTTCATGCAGCCATACACATAGTCGACGACGGCAACCGTTGGGTAGCCTCCAGCGGCCGCTGCCGACGCGCCACCCGTGAGCGCAACCAGCAAGCCGATCACTTCCGAGTTACCAGTCGTCACCATGAATCTCCTCCGGCTTCGACACCTAGGGCAGGCTCTTAAATTAATCTGTCTTGGCTATGTATTAGTCTAGTAAATTCTCACATAGCAGCCAATCTTGATTCGACAAATATTAGTAACTTCCGTATTGCAAGGCAGCATCTTTTGTTTTGCATTGCAGCATCGGTTGTATAATGAACCTTGCTTTATTCTGCATGATCGCCTATTCTCCAGCGGTTTCCGGCTTCAAGCCTTGTCTGGGAGCGGCGAAGTCTCGCTTATCAAGAGGTTCGGCAATAACGGTGCCCTCTGCCGATCCGAATGAGCCGTGACACGCTGACGGAAGCGCATGTCCCACGACGAGCATGAGATGCTTGGGCTGGCCTTTGTGGTCACCTGCGGAATTGTGAAGACGAGCCTCGGGTGACTAACGACATCGGGAGGACTTCGCATGCGCATACTCGGAAAATTCGCATATCTGCCGATGGCGGCCGCTGGAGTTCTGACAGCGACCATTGCCGGAAATGCGTTGGCCAATGACGAACTGAAGGCCCTTGCGGCCGACCCGAAGAACTGGGCGATGCCCACGGGCGACTATGCAAACACCCGCTTTTCGAAATTGAACCAGATCAACAAGGACAATGCCAAGGATCTTCAGGTCAAATGGACCTTCTCCACCGGCGTGTTGCGCGGCCATGAAGGTGGTCCGCTCGTGATCGGCGACGTTATGTACGTCCATACGCCGTTCCCGAACATTGTCTATGCATTGGATCTCAAGAACGACGGCAAGATCCTCTGGAAATACGAACCGAAGCAGGATCCGAGCGTCATTGCGATCATGTGCTGCGACACGGTCAACCGCGGACCGGCCTATGGTGACGGTAAGATCATCCTGTACCAGGCCGACACGATGGTCACGGCGCTCGACGCCAAGACCGGCAAGGTCGCCTGGCAGGCACAGAATGGCGAGAAGATCGACGGAAGCCTGTCCGAATCCGGCACGTCCGCGCCCATGGTCGTCAAGGACAAGGTCATCGTCGGCGTGTCGGGTGCAGAATACGGTGTCCGCGGCCACCTCACTGCCTACAATCTGAGCGATGGCAAGCGCGCCTGGCGGGCCTATTCGACGGGTCCTGATTCCGAGACGCTGATCGATCCGGAGAAGACAACCCATCTCGGCAAGCCGGTGGGCAAGGATTCCGGGATGAACACCTGGGAAGGCGAGCAGTGGAAGACCGGCGGCGGCACCACATGGGGCTGGTACGCCTATGACCCGGAACTCAACCTCATCTACTATGGCACAGGCAATCCTTCGACCTGGAACCCCAACCAGCGACCCGGCGACAACCGTTGGTCGATGACGATCTTCGCGCGCGATGCCGATACGGGCATGGCCAAATGGGCCTATCAAATGACGCCGCATGACGAATGGGACTATGACGGCGTCAACGAAATGATCCTTGTCGACGACATGGAAATCATGGGCCAACCGCGCGACGTGCTCGTGCATTTCGACCGCAACGGCTTCGGCTATACGCTCGACCGTGCAACGGGTGAGCTTCTGGTCGCCAAGAAATACGATCCGACGGTGAACTGGGCGACCGAGGTGGTGATGGACCCCAAGAGCGACCAGTACGGCCGTCCGCAGGTGGTGGACAAGTATTCCACCGAGCATAACGGCGAGGACTTCAACACCACCGGCGTCTGCCCGGCGGCGCTTGGCACGAAAGACCAGCAACCGGCAACCTATTCGCCAAAGACGAAATTGTTCTATGTGCCGACCAACCATGTCTGCATGGACTACGAACCCTACCGGGTGAGCTACACGGCCGGTCAGGCCTATGTGGGGGCCACCGTGAACATGTACCCGACACCCAACAGCCATGGCGGCATGGGTAATTTCATCGCCTGGGACGCGGCCAAGGGCGAGATCGTCTGGTCGAAGCCGGAGCAGTTCTCAGTGTGGTCGGGTGCGCTTGCAACGGAAGGCGACGTCATCTTCTACGGCACGCTTGAAGGCTACATCAAGGCCGTGGATATGCAGGGAAATGAACTCTACAAGTTCAAGACTCCTTCCGGCATCATCGGCAACATCAACACCTTCGAGCACGGCGGCAAGCAGTATATTGCGGTGCTGTCGGGTGTCGGTGGTTGGGCAGGCATCGGCCTTGCCGGCGGCCTCTTGGCAGCCGAGGGTGCAGCAGCGTGGCAACAGGCGGTATCGGGTGAGAAAGCTCCGACGGACGAAAGCAAGAGCATCGCCACGGCAGGTTTGGGTGCGGTGGGCGGCTATGCCGCACTGGCCGAATACACCACGCTCGGCGGGCAACTGACGGTATTCGGTCTCCCGGATTGATAAGCCGGCAAGCGCCTGCCCAGACGAGAGCCCGTATCAGCAGAGACTGCCGGGCTCTCGATTTCACCGACTGAATCTCAAGCCCTCAGCCATGGTCGATGGCGGTTGGAAGACGAGGTCATGCATGTCATCACGCTTCATCAGTTCGGCGCTTGCCGTCGTTCTCCTGCTGATTGCAACTGACGCCGCCCGAGCTGAGGACAGCAAGGAAAAGGCGGCCAGCGCGTCAGAGGAAGACGGCAAGCATTTCGACGCTGACGGCAATCCCACCTTCAAGATCGAGAACGGCGTCGTGGATTGGTACACCTTCAACGGATATCGCCGCTATCACGCCGATTGTCATGTCTGCCACGGGCCGGACGGCGAAGGCTCCTCCTATGCGCCGGCTCTCGCCAAAACCATGATCAACCTCGATTACGGGACCTTCCTGTCGATCGTCGCCGAAGGACGCAAGAGCGTCGTCGGCGGCAAGGAGGTTGTCATGCCGGCGTTCGGCGAAAACAAAAACGTCTATTGCTACCTCGATGACATCTACATCTACCTGCGCGCCCGCGCTGTCGGCGCTGCGCCCCGTGGTCGTCCGCCCAAGAAGGCCGACAAGCCGGAGGCGGCTACCGCCTATGAAGCGTCCTGCATGGGGGGATGAGATGGCACAGGGCATCCAGCCGACCTGCAGAACCTTCATTTCCCTGGTGGCGGCCGTGCTGATGCCATTGCAAGCGCATTCCCAGAGCGCCGGGCTCGGGGCCGCCGGCGAACTGGTCGACCCGGAGACGCTGCGGGTCTGCGCCGACCCCTCCAACATTCCCTTCTCCGACCAGAGCGGCGAGGGCTTCGAGAACAAGCTCGCCGAGATGGTCGCGGCCGCGACAGGACGAAGCTCGGTCGTCTATACGTGGTTTCCCTCGATCCCCGGTTTTGTCCGCAACACCCTCGGCGCCAATCGCTGCGACGTCATCATGGGTTACGCGCAAGGGGACGAACTCGTCCAGAACACCAATGCTTACTATCGCTCTTCCTATGTGCTGATCTACAGGAAGGATGGCGATCTTTCCGGTGTCGAGACGCTGAGCGATCCGAGGCTTCTCGACAAGCGGATCGGCGTGGTCCACGCAACACCACCCTCCGCGAATATGGCGGCGGCAAAACTGATGCGCAAGGCAAAGGTCTATCCTCTCGTGGTCGACACGCGCAACGTGCCGTCGATGGCCGAGGTGATGATCCGGGACATTGTGGCAGGCGTGATTGATGCGGCCGTAGTCTGGGGACCGATGGCAGGGTATTATGCAAGCAAGTCGAAGGTCGACATGGCGATCGTGCCCCTGACCAGGGAGAAGGGTGGTTCACGCATGATCTATCGCATCACGATGGGCGTGCGGCCGTCGGACCAGCAATGGAAGCGCACGCTCAACACCTTCATCCGGGACAATCAGGCGGACATCAACAAACTCTTGCTCTCCTACGGTGTGCCGCTGCTCGATGAACAGGACGAGAGGATCACGCAGTGAAGATGCCGTCACTTTGATGGCTGAGCTGGTTGCCGGTGGTCATCGGCAAGGATCAACTGCCGAGCGCTGGTAGGAGGGCTGCATCGGTCGGGGTGTACTGACGAACCAGCCGAGCTCGATTATAATGTGCAAAGGGGATGGAGACATGGACGTACGCGCCGCTGTAGCCGTTCAGGCCGGCAAACCTCTGGAAGTGATGACCGTACAGCTCGAGGGTCCTCGGGCCGGCGAGGTGCTGATCGAAGTCAAGGCCACCGGCATCTGCCACACCGACGATTTCACCCTGTCGGGCGCCGACCCGGAAGGGCTGTTTCCGGCGATCCTC
>NZ_LNQC01000078.1 GCF_001651855.1 Sinorhizobium americanum
CTGGCTGGCCCCGTTGCGCAAATCCGAATGGGTCGTCTATGCCAAGCCGCCGTTCGGCGGCCCCGACGCGGTCTTGGCTTACCTCAGCCGCTACACCCACCGCGTCGCCATCTCCAACAGCCGCTTGATCAGCGCCGATGCCGAAACGGTCGCCTTCCGCTGGAAGGACTACCGGATCAAGACCGGCGACCGACACAAGGTCATGCGGCTGGCCACCGACGAGTTCATTCGCCGCTTCCTGCTCCATGTGCTGCCCGACGGTTTCCACCGCATCCGCCATTACGGCCTGCTCGCCAGTGCGTGCAAGACCAAGGTCGCAAAGATCCGCGCTCTGCTTGGAGCGGAAACGGCCAAACAAGATGGTCCGCCAAGCGCTGAGGCGATTCCGCTCACTCTGAGAGAGCCATGCCCCGACTGCGGTGGCCCGATGCGCATCATCGACGGGCGCCACCGCGAAAGCAGGCCGCATGACAAGACGCCCGTCACATTGGCCAAACCTGCCGACCCGAAAACACCCTGCATTCCGGGATGGGATCGCTTTGCGCTCAATAACACTGAGCACCGCAAAACCGTCAAACTCGACAGCGACGAGACCGTCAAACCTGCTTCCGATCAACGCATCCCACACCTTCAGGTCGGCGCTTTGGCTTCTGTCGTCAGCGCTCAAGTCCACAACAGACGCNTTCAGGTCGGCGCTTTGGCTTCTGTCGTCAGCGCTCAAGTCCACAACAGACGCCCGCGGCCCCGCGCTTTCCCCATAGGTCCCACCCAGCCTCCGCGGCTTCCTCCTTCCAAGGTTTGTCGACGCGGGCCGCCCAACGCCAGCGGCAAACGTCGCGCTGCGGCCCGCATCGAAAAACCTTCAGGAATGCAGAAGTTAGACACTAACGAGCGAGTCGGCCGCTATTCGGGACCTTTCTGTCATTCGTGCCGGTCAGGTCGATACGAATTTTAGCCGCCGTCTTTTTGCTTACGTTGAAGCTCGCGAGGGTTTTGCGAGCAACTGCATTCGGGCAGCAACGCTGCTTCAGGTCGCACGCATCACAATTTTCTTGCTGGCCCGGTAAAGCCGGGTGCCTTCACTGGTGATACCTGATCGGGGTCTCGCGTAGGTGCGGCGGAACTGCTCCTTGCCTGCCGGACAGATGTAGCGATCGTCCTCGCCGTCGCATTCGAAGTCTGCACGCGAGAATGTCCCGTCCGTCCGGTCGGACTAGACAGGAATGTGCGGGTGAACTTCGCGGTTCGTCAGACGGCGGGATGTCTCACCAGTTGGGCATGAGATCCTACACCGACAATTCCAGCGTTGCCAATACCCGCCGGTTCCATCCAAACTCCGAATACTAGAGGAGGCGGTCCTTCACGACGGCCGCCAGGCAAATCGAGAAGAAGCCGTGGTGAACCTATTGTCAGATACGTCAAGTTACGCGATCGCTTCGGAATACCTGCTCGCACGTTTTTGCCCCGGAATGGGCGGCAGGCTTCTGGAGTTTCGCCGGAAGGGCGGACCCCACATAGCCATCCCTACCGAAGCTCACAGCTTCGAGTCGACGAACTGGCCCCGCGCCGGCGCCTATCCGCTGGTGCCCTATCACAACCGGCTGGCCGATGCGACGATCGTGGCCGGCGGTGAAAGCGTCCACCTTCGCAGCCATCCGGCGGCCGTGCCGCACACGCTCCATGGACCGGGACATACTCGTCCGTGGACCGTAGGCACGCATGACGCCAACCGCTTCACCATGTCGCTCGGTTATGCGGCCGATGATGACTGGCCATGGGATTTTCGGGCGGAACAGCACTTCGAGCTCAGCGAGACGAATCTTCGCCTCACCATGTCCGTGGAAAATTGCTCGGGCCGGCCAATGCCCGCCGGTATGGGTTGGCATCCCTATTTTGCGTCACGTGAAGCCGTCGTTTCCGACGCGGGTTACTTGTGGCCGCACCGTTCGGACTATCTACCGGACGCTACTCGCGTCGCGGTCGCCGAGGAGGATGGTGTCGTTCGTATGGCCACGGCTTATCTCGAGGGCTGGACCAAAGCGAAAGTTGCGCTACCCCACGGCTTTTCCGCGACGATGAAGGCGTCGTCTCCGTTCGGATTCCTCGTCGTGCATCGCGGCGACCCCGCCCATATCTGCGTCGAGCCGGTGACACATGTTGCCAATGCCTGGAACCTTTCCCTGCCGTCCTCGCAGACGGGTGCCGTTCTTCTGCAGCCAGGAGAGGCCCTGAAGGGGAGCATTGAAATTCTGATTTCCGGATCATCCTACGGCTGATTTGCTTCCTCTATTGTGTTCGTCTCAGGATGTGGGCACATGACGGCTTTTCGCCGAACGCGATATGGATCGTCTCATTGTTTAAGCCTAGAAGCGGAGGCATGCCCATGAACGACACGCAATGGTCGATTGATCTGATCACGCCCAAGAGTGTGGCCGGCACGGCCCTTCTGGGCAAGGCGTGCGACATTATCGAGATCATTGGAAAATCGCCGGGACTTGTCGGGCAGGCCGCGCTTTCGGAAAGAACGGGGATACCGCGCGCCACGCTCTATCGCATCCTCGCGGCACTCATTGGGCGCGGACTGGTCCGGCCGGACCCGGTGACGCAGAACTACACGCTCGGCTTCAATTTTCTGGAGCTCGCCCAAAACGCGTGGTCTTCGTCCGATCTTGCGTCCATCGCATCCGTGGAATTGCGGCGCCTTCGCGACCTGACCGGCGAGACATCCTATCTGGCGGTCCAGGAAGGCAGCCACGTCTTGGCGCTCGGGCGTTTCGAGAGCGCTCACGACAAGCGTTCGAACGCAAGGCTCGGCGTGTTGAAGCCCATGCATTGCACCAGTCAGGGAAAGTCGATCCTTGCTCACCTGAGCGAGGCGCAGCTCGACGCGGTGCTGTCCGGAGAGTTGCAATCGTTCACGCCCAACACGATCTGCGATGTCGAGCAGTTGAGGTCACATTTGGCCATCGTTCGCGCGCGCGGTTATGCCATCGATGACGAGGAGATCGTACTCGGCACCCGCTGCGTCGGAGCAGCCATTCTTGATGACGGCGGACGGCCGCTGGCGGCAATCAGCGTGGCAGGACCGACCTTTCGCATGCCGCCGGAACGAGCCGAGCAACTGGGAAAGGAAATTGCCGAGGTCGCGAGGCGTATCTCGAGTCAACTCACCCCGACGCTGAAGGCTGCAGCGTATCACTCGAGTGGCTTCCGGGTCTGGACGAACCGTGCCGCCTATATGGGAGGCGCGCCGCGCTGGGACTCTCGACGCAACGCGTTGGTATGGGCGGACCTTCTGGCACCGGCCGTGCGGATAGACGGCGGGGAAGAAAGCGATTCTATTTCGCTGCATGAGTTGTCGCAGAGCATCGGTTCGCTCGTCCCGTCAGAGAACGGATTTGTCGTCTCGACGGGGGGCGAGGTGGTCCTTTGCGGTGCAGAAGGCATTCAGAACAGAGTTGACGGCGCCGGCGCTTCGGTCATCCGGGCTCTGCGTACGGATGCGTCCGGCATCATCTGGGTCGCTGCATTCGATGTCGACGCCAATGTCACGCGCATCGGTACGTGGAGCGTCGGCGCCGGATTCGAGCCCACTCTGGATCTGGCCGGCGATGTGGCCGACATCGCCGTCGCGGGCGATCTCGGACTCTATGTGGCGCAACCGGCCCGGCAGAGCGTTCTGCTTGTCGAACGCGCCACGCGGCGCAAGCGAAAATTCGCCGACATTCCGAAGGTCGCTGGGTCGCCCTGCGCTCTTGCAGTGGATGAAAATCTCAACGCCTGGGTCGGTCTCTCCGATGGCTGGAGTGTCGTGAAGCTTGACGAAAACGGCGAGATCCAGCGCACCATCGCCCTTCCCATTCCCAATCCGACCGGCATTGCCTTCGGCGGAGATGACCTTTCAGACCTCTTCGTGACCAGTGCCCGCACCGGCCTCAGCCGTGAAAGCCTGACAAACGCACCACTTTCCGGCCAGTTGCTCTCCGTCAGCGTGGGCGAGCGGGGGCTGCCGGAGGCGATCGGCAAACCATGAGAGAAATTATGCCTGAAACAGCGCAGCGCCCTGTGCCAAAAATCGTTTCGCTCCGTACCTTTCCGTTGCGTATTCCGTTCGTGGATGGCGGAGCCGGCACCGGCGGCACGCCGAGCCGCTGGCACGAGCTCGATATGGTGCTGGTGCGGGTGGAGGACCAGGAAGGTCACGTGGGGTGGGGCGAAGCTTTCGCCTATTTCTGCCTCGAACCGGTGTGGGCAGCCGTCGAGCGGATGATTGCCCCCTTCGTCGTTGGTCATCGGATCGATGACATAGCGGCGTGGAACACGGGTATCCAGAAAAAACTTCATCTCTTCGGCCGTTACGGCATCACCCTATTCGCGCTTTCGGGCGTCGACATCGCACTGTGGGATCTGCAGGCGAAGCGGCAAGGTGTGCCGCTGTGGCGTCTGTTGGGGGCGAAGAGCAATGTCGAACGCCCCGCCTATGCGAGCCTGGTGCGGTATGGGGACGCGGGTCTCGTCGCCCATCGTTGCCAAAAGGCGCTCGATCTCGGCTATCGCCATGTGAAGCTGCACGAGATCGATCCGGCCATCATCGCTCGGGCGCGGCAGGTCCTCGGTCCGGACGTGCCGCTGATGGTCGACGCCAACTGCGCTTGGTCGGCGGAGGAGGCGAGGGCGCTGCGGTCGGTGTTCCGGGAAAACGATGTACTTTGGGTGGAAGAGCCCGTCTTCCCGCCGGACGACTATCGTACCATGGCCGCGCTCGAGGCGGAGGGAATTGCGGTCGGAACGGGTGAGAATGCCTCGACCGCCTTCGATTTCGCCCGCATCATAGCGGCTGTAACCTATCCCCAGCCGAGCATGACCAAGGCCGGCGGCGTTTCGGAATTCGTGCGCATCCTCGAAGCCTGCGGGCAGGCACAAAAGACGCCGATGCCGCACACGCCGTATTTCGGGCCAGGATATTTTGCGACGCTGGCGCTCCTGCCACTGATGCCGGCCGAGACGCTGGTCGAATATCTCTTCGTCGAACCGGAAGCCTGGGTTGCAGCGACGCCCCGGCCGTTCGCCGGCCGACTGAGCTCCACCGCCGAACCCGGTATCGGCTTCACGCCCGACCTCGATGTCATCGAACGCCATGCCGTGCGAGCCTGATCTCAACATGTGAGACGGTGGGGCGAAAGGCTCTCGATCGACACTTTTGCGGCGTGCAAAAACGGCTAGATTGAAATGGCTGTCGGCGAGGAGATCGCCAGCCGCGTACTGAAGGAAAGCAGGCCCCGTGCGGCGACACCGTGTCGTTGCGGTCCGCGGGTATGCTGTGAGGATAGAAACATGGAAATTTTCGTATCCGGCGCCACCGGGAGGGTTGGTGGCGTGCTGACGGCTGCCTTGATGAAGCGCGGTCACAATGTGAGAACCATCGTCATTCCAGGCGATCCGAACCGCGCCGCCACCGAAGCGGCGGGCATTACGTGCCATACCGGCAGCCTCGCCAGCTTTGAGGATGTGGCGAAGGCGATGGAGGGCGTCGAGGCCGTTTTCCACATGGCCGCCGTCATCTCGTTCCAGCCGGCCGCCCGCGAACTGTTGTGGGACGTGAACGTTGTCGGCACCTACAACGTGCTGCGCGCCGCCGCGTCAGAAGCGCAGAAGCGTCGCATTCGCATGGTCTTCGCCTCGAGCGACCAAGTCTATCCGACTCGCTTTGCCCGCTTCCGGCCCACCGACGAGAACCATCCGAAGGAACCCTATACCTTCTACGGCATGACCAAGCTCCTCGGCGAGGACATGGTGAAGTTCTATAATCGGTCGGAAAAGCAACTCGACGTCAGCACGGCCGTGTTTTCGCACACGGAGGCGGCGCACGAAATCATCGATCCAAATGGCGAGTATGCCGGTCCGGCCTTCTACGTGAACAGCCGCGTCGCCAGTCTCAAGGCGAGCAGCACCCACCATGCGGGCGCCACCTCCAATTCGGAACTCGATCAGATCCTATCGATCCTCGAGCCGCTGGTTGCCGACGACGAGCCTCTGCTCCTGCCGCGCGATGCGCAGGGCAATCCCCATACGCAGGAGCTTGTCGACGTACGCGACATCGTCGACGGCCTTCTCCTGATCTTCGACAAGCCGGAGGCCATCGGTGAAACCTTTAATCTGGCGCCAGTCTCGCCGGTCAGCCTCGGCGAGTTCATCCCCTATCTGGCGCAGAAGACCGGCCGGCGCGTGGTCGAGGCGACGATCCCCGTTGATCTCGGGCGTACGCATGGCAGCAGCGTCAAGGCGCGCGCCATGCTCGGTTTCCAGCCGAAATATTCGATGTTCGACATGGTGGACGAGGCGGTTGCCGCCCGGCCCTGACCCCGAATTCCGATTTATTTCAGGAGACGCCCGATGGCTGAAATTACCCAGGAAACGCTGGACAAGCTGAAAGTTTGTTCAACGGCCACGCTGACGACCCAACTTTTCAAGCGCAACTTTCGCCAACAGTTCCTCGTCGGCCTCAGGCCGCTCAATCCGAATGCTGGCTCGTTTGCGGGCGAAGCGTTCACGCTTCGCTTCATTCCCTCCCGCGAGGACAAGGACTGGGATCTTGCCGATCTCAAGAAGCGAGGCGAGGACAACATGCAGTGGGAGGCGGTCGAGGCGATCGGCGCGGGCCAGGTGCTGATGATAGACAGTCGCAACGACCCGCGTGCCGCATCAGCCGGCAACATGCTGATGACGCGCATGATGCGCAAGGGCGTTGCCGCCGCCGTGACCGATGGCGCCTTCCGTGACGGCACTGAAATCTCCCGGATGCCGTTCCCGGCCTATTGCTCGGCCAACACCGCCTCCACCCGTCCCGCCTACCACCGCGCCGTCGACATGCAGCTTCCCGTCGGCTGCGCAGGCGTTGCCGTCTATCCCGGCGATATTGTCGTCGGTGACAGCGACGGGGTCGTGGTCGTGCCGCGCGCCATCGCGACGGATCTCGCCAACGATTCCTATGAGCAGGAGCAGCGCGAGAAATTCCTGTTCACGAAGATCGACGCTGGCGCTCCTCTCTGGGGCACCTATCCACCCGACGAGGAAACCCTGAAGGAATACGCCGAGTGGCGTGCCCGTAACCAGGCGGCGGAATAAGCGATGAGAGACTCGACACCTGCAGAGAAGGCCGAGGCGCTTATCCGGCGATACTTCGCCGCATGCAATGACGGCGATCATGCGGCGCTCGTCGACTGCTTCACGAAAGATGCGGTCCATTATTTCCCACCGGGGCTCCCCGGTGCGCCGTGGCGCGGCGCAAGCGCCATAGCGGATGGCTGGGTCTGGTGCGTCAAGACGCTCGGCTCGCGCTGGACGATCGAGAAAGTATTGGCAGCCGCCGACGGGCGCGAAGCTGTCATCGAATGGACGCACTGGAAGACGGCGATCGGCGAGGTGTTGCGCGGCGACGAGTGGTACATCTTCAACGATGACATCACCAAAATCCACGAGATCCGCGCCTATTACGCATCGCCGGTCGACAAGGCTGAGCCCGTAAACAAGCTTCACGATTTTGATTACGAGGCGAGGGGATATGCGTTGCGGCCCCCGTCTCCGGCGCCAAGGAATTTGTAGGAGAGACGCGATGCAGTTCACCATTATCGCCCGCGACGACACGGCTGCCGGTACGCTCGACAGACGGCTGGCGGCCCGCGACAAGCACATGGAACGTATCCACGCCATGAAGGCGGAAGGAAGCGTCATCGATGGCGGTGCGCTGCTCGACGGAGCCGGCAACATGATCGGCTCGGTCGTGCTGTGCGAGTTTCCCGATCGTGCTGCCCTCGACCACTACATCAAAAGCGAAATCTACTACACGGACGGCGTATGGAAGGACATCGAAGTCCTGCCCTTTCGTCGCGTGCAGTGGCGATGAGGCCGTCATGACCGTGCACCAGAACCTCATTGCCGGCGAATGGGTCGGCTCCGACGCTTCCCCGAACATCAATCCGTCTGACACGAATGATGTCGTCGGGCATTACGCGCAGGCCAGTGCCGAGGATGCCAAGCAGGCGATTGCCGCAGCCAAAGCCGCTTTCCCGGCCTGGTCGCGTTCGGGCATACTGGAGCGCCATGCGATCCTGAAGAACACCTCCGACGAAATCCTCGCCCGCAGGGAAGAACTCGGCACCCTGCTTGCCCGAGAAGAGGGCAAGACGCTTCCGGAAGCGACAGGAGAAGTCATCCGCGCCGCACAGATCTTCGACTTCTTCGCCGGCGAGACGCTACGCCTGACAGGTGAGGTCGTCCCGTCCGCACGACCGAATATCGGCGTCGACATCACCCGCGAGCCGCTCGGGGTTATCGGCATCATCACGCCCTGGAACTTCCCGATCGCCATTCCTGCCTGGAAGATCGCGCCGGCGCTTTGCTACGGAAACACGGTGGTGTTCAAGCCTGCGGACCTCGTGCCGGGCTGCGCCTGGGCGATTGCCGACATTCTACACCGCGCTGGGCTGCCGAAGGGTGTGTTGAACCTCGTCATGGGTCGGGGCTCGGTCGTGGGGCAAGCCATGCTCGACAGTGCCGATCTCGCTGGCATCACCTTTACCGGCTCCACCGACACCGGCAAGCGCGTGGCGCTCGCCTCCATCGAGCATAACCGCAGGTTCCAGCTCGAAATGGGCGGCAAAAATCCGATGGTCGTACTCGACGATGCCGATCTCGCCGTCGCGGTGGAGGCGGCCGCCAATTCCGGCTTCTTCTCGACCGGCCAGCGCTGCACCGCGTCCTCGCGCCTGATCGTCACCGAAGGCATCCACGACAGGTTCGTCACGGCGCTGACCGAACGGTTGAAAACGCTCAACGTCGACAACGCGCTCAAGGCCGGCACACATATCGGCCCGGTGGTGGACGACAAGCAGCTTCGGCAGGACATGGACTACATCGACATCGGCAAATCCGAGGGCGCGAGGCTTGCGTTCGGCGGTGCGTGCCTGGAGCGCGAAACGCCCGGTTTCTACCTTGAGCCGGCGCTCTTCACCGAGGCGAAAAACGACATGCGCATCTCGCGCGAGGAAATCTTCGGGCCGGTCGCAGCAGTGATCCGCGTGAAGGACTACGAAGAGGCGCTTGCCGTTGCCAACGATACGCCCTTCGGCCTGTCAGCAGGCATCGCCACAACCAGCCTGAAACACGCGACGCACTTCAAGCGCAACTCGGAAGCCGGAATGGTGATGGTCAACCTGCCAACCGCGGGCGTCGACTTTCATGTGCCGTTCGGCGGCCGAAAGGCATCGTCCTTCGGATCGCGCGAACAGGGCAGGTATGCCGCCGAATTTTTCACCACGGTGAAGACCGCTTACACGCTGGCCTGAAAAGAGAAAAAGCTCCATGACGCAACCAAGCATAACCGGAAAGACACGGGTCCATTTTCTCATTGGTTCGCCGATCGCTCAGGTTCTGGCGCCGGGTTGGCTGACGGAGCGCATGCGCAATGCCGACTACGACGGGATGCTCGTTCCTCTCCAGATCGAAAAGGGCAATCTCGAGAGTGCGTTGCCGGTGCTAAAGGCAATGCCGAATGTGGACAGCATCCTGATCACCCTGCCGCACAAATTCGGTGCGGCTGCGTTTTGCGACCGCCTCTCTGAGCGGGCAAGGGTGCTTGGCGCCATCAATGCGATGCGGTGCGAGCCTGACGGCGCATGGTTCGGCGACAATTTCGACGGCGCCGGGTTGACGGCCGGCATCTTGAAGACCGGCCGTCCAATCGCCGGCAAGAAAGTGTTCATGGTCGGCGCCGGCGGCGCCGGCTCTTCGATCGCCGTGTCGATGCTGGAGGAAGGGGCGAGTCATCTCACCTTCCATGATATAAATAAGACGAACGAGCAGGCGTTGCGCGACAAACTGGACGCGGCTTATCCCGGTCGTGTATCCGTCGGCACGCACATTCCCGCGGGCTTCGAGATCGTCGTCAATGCGACGTCGGCCGGGCTGCGAGATAGCGATCCCTTGCCGATCGAGCCCAGTGAATTGACACCCGCCATGGTCGTGGCGGATGTCATCACCGATCCCGTCCCCACACGTCTACTGGCCGCCGCAGGCGACATCGGGTGCATCACCCGTGACGGTACACACATGCTCGATGGACAGATCGGTCTCCTGTTCGACTTCATGGTTGCCCATTCGAAGCGCTGACGGAAGGGACGTCGAAGCATACCAAGTCTCAAATTGTGAGACGGTCGCCGTGAGTAAATAGGAAAAGAGGTTCAGGGCCACAGGCGTATCGTTTATGGTCTCAATGCGTGGGATATTCTTGGGAGGAGCCAATGAAAAGTCTGCAAGTCTTCACAATGGTAGCCGCTACTGCTTTGATCGCGGCCGGTCCATTCGTCATTTCTCCTGCGATGGCGGACGGGTTGGAAGATATTATTTCGAAGAACAAGATTCGCGTGTCGATCGATCCCGCGGCACCACCCTATTCAGTTATGGACGAAAGCGGCAAGTACACGGGATCGGAGGTCGAGGTCGCCAAGAAGCTCGCCTCCGACTGGAAGCTGGAACTCGAGCTCGTCCCGACTTCACCCGCCAACCGAATTCCCTATCTGGTTTCGGGACGGTCGGACATAGTCATCTCGACACTGTCGATTACCGATGAGCGTAGAAAGGTCATCGACTTCTCGAAGCCTTACAGCGCCATTCAGATCGTGGTCGGCGCGCCCCAGGACGAGAGTGTCGCCAAGCTCGACGACCTCGTCGGTAAGCGCGTCGCCGTCACCCGCGGCAGCACGAACGATACGGAGATAACCAAAGCCGCACTGCCCGGAACAGATATCGTCCGCTTCGAGGACGATGCGACCTCCATCACGGCCCTTATCAGTGGCCAGGCCTCCTATTACGTAACGGCGCCGGCACTGCTGACCACCGTCAATGCCAAGAATCCGAGCGCCAAGCTTGAACCTAAAATCGTCCTTAAGACCAACGTCACCGGCATCGGGGTCAAGAAGGGTGAGGCCGCGCTTCAGAAGAAGCTCGACAAATGGGTCAGCGACAGCCTTGCTGACGGCAGCCTGAATGCCATCTACAAGACCGCCTTCGGTAATGACCTGCCGGCCGAGGTCACCGATGCCAAGTGAGCTTGGCACGACGGCGCCGGCGAGCGACCGCTATGACGTCGAGGCCGTTCGTGGCCTCGTCGCGCGGCTGTTCGTGGATGGCGGCATGGCGGACGAAATGGCAGGTGACGTCACCGAGTGCCTGCTCATGGCCGATATGATGGGTCATTCGACCCACGGCCTGGCCATTGCCCCGTGGTATCTTGAAGAAATCCGCCGCGGCGGCATGAACCTTAAGGGCAGCTACGAGGTACGGTCTGATCGCGGCGCCTGCGTTGCCTGGAACGGAAGGCGCCTGCCCGGCGCCTGGCTCATCAATCGGGCGATCGATCTGGCGATGGAGCGGATCGCGGATCACGGCGTGGTGACGTTGACGATTGCAGGCGGCCATCATACCGGTGCGCTCGCCACCTATCTGCCGCGGCTCACCGAGCGTGGCCTGATGGTGCAGCTTGCTTGTTCCGGGCCGGCTTCGGGCGGAGTGGCGCCGTTCGGCGGCACGCGCGGCATCTTCACGCCCAATCCGTTGTCCGCCGGCATTCCTAGCCGCCAGGATCCGATCCTCCTAGACATCAGTTGTTCGATCACCACCATTAAACGGTCTGTGCAACTCGCCGAAGCCGGCCGTCGTTATCCCGGCGCCTGGGCCCTCGACGCAGAAGGGAACCCTTCCGACGATCCGCGGGTGCTGATGAGCGGTAATGGTTCGCTAATGCCCGTTGGCGGACTGGATCACGGGCACAAAGGCTATGCCTTGGCGCTTCTTGTCGAGGCGCTGACGCAGGGCCTCAGCGGCGTCGGCCGTAGGGATGGACTGACCGGCATCGCCATGAACACGTTCCTGCAGGTGATCGACCCTGGCGCATTCGGCGGCACCGACGCCTTTCTCGATGAGACGACATGGCTCATCGGCGCCTGCCACGCCAATCCGCCGCGCTCCGGCTTGGACGCGGTGCGGGTGCCGGGAGATCGGGCGCGGGCACGCGTGGCCGAGGCCCTCAAGACCGGCGTTCTACTCGATCCCTTCATCGTCGCGGCGCTCGAGCCCCATGTGCATCGCATTGGCGAAACATTTCCGCCATCCATCTGAAACTTTCACTTCAATTGGGAGGATTGAATGAAGAACCTGACAAGACTCGTTACCGCTCTGGCGATCTCGCTTGCAACGACGGCACATGCCTCGGCGCAGGACACACTGGAGAAGATCCGTGCGGCCGGCGTCATCCGCATCGCGATTGATCTCAGCGTGCCGCCGTGGTCCTACAAGGACGACAATCTCACCCCCACTGGGTCGGAAGTTGAAGCCGCGAAGCTTCTGGCGTCCGATCTCGGCGTCAAGATGGAGATCGTCACCACCAACGGTGCCAATCGCATTCCCAACCTGATGCAGAACCGTGCCGACATTATCATGTCCGCCCTGTCGATCACGGACGAGCGGAAGAAAACCATCGCATTCTCGTTGCCTTATTCCGGCAACACGACATCGGTTTTTGCGCCGAAGAGGGTGGAGATCAAATCCTTTGACGACCTGTCGGGGAAGCGCATTGCGGTGACGCGTGGAACGACCAATGACGGCGACATCACCAAGATGGCGCCGTCCGATGCGGAGATCGTCCGCTTCGAGGATGAGGCGACGACCATGACGGCAGTCGTTTCGAACCAGCTCGACATCGTAGCCATCGCGCAATCCCTGGTCGACCTGATCAATCAGAAGAATCCCGGCAACGACCTGGAGCCGAAGCTGACGCTGCGCACGGCAACAATGGGGGTGGGCATGCGCAAGGACGACGTCGAGCTGAAGAAGTGGATCGACGAGTGGGTCAAAACCAACCTCGCCAACGGCAAGTTGCCGGCGATTTATAAGCAGTTCCAGAAGACGGACATTCCTCCGCAGGTCATGGCGGAAGCCAAGTAATACGGACGGCGTGAGGCAAAGGGATCGACCATGACCTATGAATTCGACTTTGCGGCGGTGCTGGAATACTGGCCGCTGCTTGTGCAAGGTACGTGGACCACGTTGCGCCTCACGTTCTTCTGTACCATTTTCGGCATCCTGATCGGGGCCTTCTGTGCGGTCGTGCGCACGGGCGGCCCCGGCTGGGCGCGTCACCTGGTCGGGCTGTATGTGGAGTTCATCCGAAACACGCCGCTCCTGATCCAGTCCTATTTTCTCATTTTCGGTATCGCCAGCATGGGCGTGCGGCTGCCGATCCTCGTTGGTGCGACCATAGCACTGACGATCAATATCGGCGCCTACACCACGGAAATCGTCCGGGCCGGAATCGAATCCATTCATCGCGGCCAGCTCGAAGCGGCGGAATGTCTGGGGCTCAGCCGCGTCCAGACCTACCTGCACGTCGTCATCCGCCCCGCGCTCGAACGGGTCTATCCGGCGCTTGCGAGCCAGTACGTGCTGCTGATGCTCGCCTCCAGCATCCTGTCATCGGTCGGCGTGGAAGAACTCTTCGGCATGGCCAACCGCATTCAGAGCGACACGTTCCGCAACTTCGAGGTCTTCGTCGTGCTTGGCGTTCTCTACCTGATCCTCGCGGTCATTGTCCGCGCGGGCTTCGCGCTGCTCGGCCTCGCCCTCTTTCCCCGCCGGCGCAAGCTCGGAACGCCTTTGTGATCCCGGAGCCTCCCAAATGAACATGACTTTCATCATCTCTCTTCTGGAAGGGCTCTGGGGTACGGTCGTGCTCAGCGTGCTCACTTTCATCTTTGGCGGTCTGGCCGGTTTCCTGATAGCTCTGGCTCGCATTTCGCCGGTGGCCGCTCTGTCCAAGGGAACGGCCGTCTACATAGAAATCATGCAGGGGCTGCCGCTGCTGGTGCTGATGGGCCTTTGCTTTTACGGTCCCGGCATCTTCGGCTACGACTCGCTTACGCCGCTGCAGGCTGCCACCTTTGCCTTGACACTCTACAGCAGTGCCTATCTCGGCGAGATCTGGCGCGGCTGCCTCCAGTCAGTCGCAAGGCCACAGTGGGAGGCGGCGGAATGCCTTGGGCTCAGCCGCTGGCAGCGGATGAAAACCGTCATCCTGCCTCAGGCGCTGCGCATCGCCACGCCGCCGACGGTCGGGTTCATGGTGCAGATCGTCAAGAACACCTCGGTTGCGTCGCTGGTCGTCGGTTATGCCGAACTGTCCTACAACGCAAAGATCATCAACAACTCGACGTTTCAGCCCTTTCTCTACTTCGGGATCGCGGCGCTGATGTATTTCGCCATCTGCTATCCCCTTTCGGTTCAGAGCAGGGCGCTGGAAAGGAAGCTCAATGTCGCCAATCGTTGAACTCAAAGATGTCCGCAAGAGCTTTGGCGCTCTGGAAATTCTCAAGGGCGTGACCTTCGGGGTCAACAAAGGGGAGGTCGCGGCGATCATCGGACAGAGCGGGTCGGGCAAGAGCACGGCGCTGCGCTGCATGGACCGTCTCGAAACCATCCAGGGCGGGTCCATGGTCATCTGCGGCCACCGGCTGCAAGACTCCAACATCGACCTGAAGGCATTGCGACGCGACGTGGGGATCGTGTTCCAGAGCTACAACCTGTTCCCGCATCTGACCGTTGCCGAAAACGTCATGCTGGCGCCGCGGCTCGTCAAGGGAATCGCACGCGCTGAAGCGCGCACTATTGCAGAGGCGGTGATAGCAAAGGTCGGGTTGCGCGAGAAGATGGACTTCTATCCGGAGCAGCTTTCGGGCGGACAGCAGCAGCGCGTGGCGATCGCCCGCTCGCTGGCGATGGAACCCAAGCTGATGCTGTTTGACGAGGTGACGTCCGCGCTCGATCCGCAGCTCACCGGCGAGGTGCTGCGCGTCATGGAGCAGCTTGCCGCCGATGGCATGACGATGATCCTCGTCACGCACGAGATGGGATTTGCGCGCAAGGTGGCCGACAAGGTCATCTACATGAAGGATGGCAAGGTGCATGAGATGGGCTCTTCCGACATCCTGCGCAGCCCATCGACGCCGGAACTGGCCGACTTCATTTCAGAAGCGGCAGAACACTGAAAATTCCAGACCAAGGGAGGAAAACATGAAACGTAGAACATTGCTGCTAGCCGGACTTGGCGTATGCCTGCTCGGCTCGATGCCCGCCGCTGCGCAGGACGGGCTCGCCGCGATCAAGGCGGCAGGAAAAATCCGGGTGGCACTCGAGTTCGGCCGCCCCCCGTGGGGTTTCAAGGACGACGCCCTGAAGCCGACCGGTTCCGATTATGAAACCGCCGCCCTTCTGGCAAAGGATCTCGGGGTGGCGCTTGAGATTGTCGAGGTCACCGGCCCGAACCGCGTGCCGTTTCTCGTGAGCAATCGCGCCGATGTCGTGATCTCGACTTTTTCTATCACACCGGAGCGGCAGAAGGTCATCGATTTCTCGGTGCCCTATGCGAGCGCAGTGCAATTCGTCGCCGCACCTAAGAGTGTCCAACTCAACGGACAAGACGACCTCGCGGGCAAGCGCGTCGGAGTGACGCGCGGCACGACGGGTGACACGGTATTGTCGAAACTTGCTATTCCGGGGATCGAGATCGTCCGTTTCGACGACGAGTCCACCAACATGACGGCGTTTGCCAGCGGACAAGTTGATATCGTCGTGCAGGAGCCGGCGGTCATCACCCGCGTGGCGGCGCAGAACCCCGCAAAGGAAATCGAGCAGAAGTTTGTCATCGCAGAATTCGACGTCGGCATCGGCCTGCGCAAGGATGACGATGCCTTGAAGGCCTATCTCGACAACTGGGTGCGGACCAACTTGCAGAACGGGGAACTCAACAGGATCTATGAGAAGTTCCAGCGCGCTCCGCTTTCGGAAAAGATCCTATCTGCGGGAGAATGACCGTAAACTTCGGTCGCCTTCCAATCTGAATATCTCAAACATGCACCGATCGCGCTCTCAAAGACCATTTTTGAGGGGGTGCGCCCGGTGACGGCAAGGAGCTCAGCGGTAAAATACGCGGCAAAGTGCGGATGGCTCGTCTTCCGCTGAAGACCACTCAGGTCTTATCCAATCAGGTTCGAGGGCCCCATCATAACAGAGCGGTCTCGACGCATAATTTCGATGATGAAGTCGATAGCGGCGCGAATGCGAGGAACGCGCTGCAGATCCTGATGCACCACAAGCCACCAGTCGCGCACGAGATTGACTTCGGCAGCTAAGAGCCGAACCAACTTGCTATTCCCATGTGTCATGAAGTGCGGGAGCATCACCAGCCCGGCACCGGCTTCTGCCGCCGCTAGTTGCGCTGTCAAACTTGTGAATGAGAGCGTGGTCCGAGGTCGTTCGGTGACATCTGGCAGCCAACGTACATGAGGGACCGAAATCAGCTCATCGACATATGTAACAAATTCAAACCGCTCAAGGTCCTTGCGTGTATCGGGGAACCCAGCTCGAGCAACATAGGATGGAGCGCCGTAAAGGCCAACTCCGAACTCGCCGGCGCGACGTACCATCAGACGACCGTGCTGGGGGCGGACCATGTTTATTGAGAGATCTGCCTCCCTTTCCGAGAGGTTCAGGATTGTTTGAGAGGCGACCAGTTCTACGCGGAGCTTAGGGTATTTCGCCGTGAATTCACCGAGTCTCGGTGCAAGAAAAAAACTCGCGAATCCTTCCATAGTGGAGATACGAACTACCCCAACCACGTCTCGTGCCGCGTCAGTCGCATTCTGGGATATCTCATGGCTCAACTCGGCCATCTTCAGCGTGATACCGCGAATACGTTCGCCTTCCGGGGTAAGTTGACGCGTCCGACCTGATCCAAAAAACAATGGCAGGCCTATCGAGGCTTGGAGGACAGCCAGTCGGCGCCGAACAGTCGTCGCGTCCACCCCCAGTCGATCCGCTGCTGCTGCGTTGCCGTGCTCGGCGACGAGCAAGAAAGTGCGCAAGTTGGTCCAGTCTACCTCCGAAAGGGCCGGCTTCACCTCTCGCACCTCCTCCGAAGATTAGCGGGCGAAAATGCATTCCTAACCGAGCATTCTTGCCAGTTAACAAGCGAATTTACATCGCTTAGCGTAGAGGACAAGAAAAATTGGGCAGCCGGAGAATGGTATGAACACACACACCGAGCACCCTGAACCTGCGATGGCGATCGATCGAGCCCAACTTAGCCCGCAGAAGGAAGTCGTCCGAAAATTTTATCAGGACATGTGGGATCGCGCCGATGTGTCTTTGATTCCTGAGATTTTTCACAAAGATTTCACGTTCAGAGGATCTCTCGGCCCGGTTTTGGTGGGGCATTCTCAGTTCAGCGAGTACGTCCGCTGGGTGACGGAGTCGCTCGAAGACTATACCTCAGACATACTCGGGATGGTTGAAGAAGGAAACCAAGTCTCCGGAAAGCTCCGTTTCCATGGCTTTCATCGCAAGCCGCTTTTCGGCCGAGCCCCGACGGGACGGCATGTATGGTGGTATGGCGCGCCTATTTTCACATTCGACGGACCCAAGGTCCGTGACCTGTGGGTGCTCGGAGATATTCATGGACTCATTAGTCGGATGAATGACGGCCAAACTGAAGAGGCCGACTTCTCCGCCAATGCCTCAACACTGTCGATTGGCACGAACGCTTGATCTCGTGCCAATGATCTACTTAGGTCGAACTCCGGTTCGGCTCCGAACTGAAGGGGTGTGACAATCTGGCGTCAAGGAGCCCGGTCAAATGCGCTGCTGCGACACGGGGATCAACTGGGCGAATGATCTTTCGCTCCCTTAGGCCGGTCATGTACGTCGTCAGTCCCTTCCAGCCGGTCCTTGGACCCCGTTCATACAGTTCCGGCCCGAGCTTGGAGTTGGTCGCCTCCGCGACGGCGGTGCGGGCGATCGCCAGAACGTCCGTCGATGTTGCGAGGCGCAGGTAGCCTTCCCCAAAGCTTCGATTTTCCTGAACATCGAGAATACCTGCTCCAAAGCTTTGGCGGGCACCTCAGTTGTCGGAGGTCATCGGTACGACCGTGATCTTCCGCTCGGTCGCCTTCAACGCTGTAAGAGCGTCAGGCTTGATCCCACTGTCGGTGATGACTTCGTCAAGGTCTGCCACGTCACACAGCGTACAAAAGCCAGCCAGGGTAAACTTGGAACTGTCCACGAGGAGGATACTCCTCCTCGCCGCCGAGATCATGGCACGCTTCATGGATGCTACTTCCAGCGAGTTGTCCGTAAGCAGGGTGCCGCTTACTGCGGATGCCCCGCAGAGACACAAGTCCGCGTGAATCGTTTTGATAAATTCTTCACCCGGATGGCCAGAAAGATTCATGAATCCCGGGCGGACGGACCCCCCAAGCACAATGACTCTCCATGAGTTTACGCCCGCGCAGAATTGGGCGATATCGAGACTGTTTGTAACGATTGTTAGCGGAATGCCCCGCTCCGCAGCTGCCTTGGCGGCCTCCATGACAGTGGTGGAGCCGTCCAAAATAACGCTGTCGCCAGGGCCGAGCCTTTTCGCAGCCTCTCTGCCGATTGCCACTTTCTCTGCATGGCGAAGCTCTGCGTTCACCAAAGCTTCTGCTTCGAACGTGGCTCGCATTGGCTGCACAAGAACTGCGCCACCGTGCGTTCTCTCTAGGTATCCCTTCTCAACAAGGTGCTCCAGATCACGCCGCGCAGTTGATTGCGACCCACCAATCGCATCAGCCAACTCTTGAATACTTGCAGCTCCGTTAGCTCGGAGGTGTTCAAGGATTATGGCACGCCTTTTGGCGGGGACCATATCAACTCGCTTAGCAGGCGCATCCATAGAGATTCTATCTTTTCCCGGGTTCAGTCTGTCAATTTCTATCAGATAGTGTTGCTGCAATCTACGGGACCTGCAAACCTGATCACGGCTGCTCCCGATTCTATCCAGCACAGCCTTGCTCCCTTCCATCGAGCTCTACTCTGCCCCCAACCGAAAACCGGTCCGATGGCGATACGTCGATCCAGGCAGTAGGACTGAAGACGGAAGTCCGGTCGATTTCCGGCACCAAATCCTGGGAAGAAAACGGCGGCCGGTGCCCGCCGCCAGGGTTAACCAGTTCGAGCGTCGGTCCGGGCTACCAGATCGTGTATCCGCAATCGACTACGACAATGGAGCCGGTCATCGCGCTAGAAGCGTCGGAGGCAAGGAAAAGGATTGGCGATGCAATCTCATCGGCGCGGGCGTAGCGCTTCATTGGCGTCATTTCCATCCAGACTGGCATCCGATTGGCTTCCGTGAAGCCACTGCGTGACATTGCGGTATCGACATAGGTTGGTGCGACGCAGTTCACCCGAACGCCGCGCTCTGCCCACTCGGCGGCAAGGCAGCGGGTCATGTGGTGCACGGCCGCCTTTGCCGCGTTGTAATGCACCTGTCTCTGCGGCTTGTTGGAAATAAGCCCAGACATCGAGCCAAGCGTAACAATCGAGCCGCGACCGCGTTCGAGCATCGGACGACCGAATTCGCGGCACGACCAGTATGCTCCATTCAGGTCGACGTCGACGACCTTGAGCCAGACTTCGTCGGTCATCTCTTCGCCGCCGGTATCGGGCCATGCGATCCCGGCATTGGCGATTAGGATATCGACTGCACCGTACTTTTCGTTGGCCGATTTCGCTGCCTCAGACACAGCCTTTGAATCGGTGACATCGAGCACGACGGTATCGACCTCGTAGCCCTTCTCCAACATTTCCCGTCGTCCTGCCTCCAGGACGTCAGCGTTCATGTCAGAAATTATGACCTTAGCCCCAGCCTCGGCTAGCGCCTCAGCGGATGAAAGCCCGATGCCTCGGCCCCCACCCGTGATGAACGCTGTCTGTCCATCGAGCCGATATTTTTCGAGAAACATCTGCAGATTCCTTATGCGTGGTTAGTGTCTGGGTTGAATTCTGATTGCCCGGCCGTCGGGGCCAAAGACATGCAGCCTGTCAGCTGCGAAGGAGACGCGGATCGTATCGCCGACCTGTCCCAACGACGCCTCTCCCGATTTGATGGTCGCGAGCTTTCCATTTCCGATATCAACATAGGTGAGCGTCTCGCCGCCGAGATGTTCGATAACGGTGATTTCACCAGCCAGTGGTCCAGAGGAGTCCGCAGTCAGCGCTTCAGGCCGAACGCCAAGAGTGATTTGCGTGCCCGGCTTCAGTTGCATCGGAACGGAAATCTTCTGTCCACTGTTGAGATGAGCGAACGTTCTTCCGTCGACCGTGGTTGCGGTAGCTTCGAAGAGGTTCATTTTCGGCGACCCGATGAAGCCAGCGACGAAAACCGTGTCTGGGTTCTGATAGATTTCCATTGGCGTTCCGACCTGCTCGATGCCGCCCTTGTTTACGACCACGATTCTGTCAGCCATGGTCATAGCCTCGACCTGATCGTGCGTGACGTAGATCATCGTCGCGGACAGCTGCTTATGAAGCCTCGCAAGTTCGATACGCATCTGAATGCGCAGCGCGGCATCGAGATTCGACAACGGTTCATCAAAAAGGAAGACCTTCGGATCACGGACGATAGCTCGGCCGATTGCGACACGTTGACGTTGGCCGCCGGAAAGCTGCGCAGGACGCCTCTGCAAGAGATGATCTAGCTGCAGAATTTTGGCAGCCTCGTTCACTTTCCGGTCACGCTCAGACTTGTCCACACCGGCGAGGCGCAGGGCAAAACTCATGTTGTCGGCGACAGTCATGTGCGGGTACAGGGCATAGCTCTGGAAAACCATGGCCAGGCCACGCTCGTCCGGACGCACTCGGTTCACGCGTTCTCCGTCGATGAGCAGGTCGCCCACAGTGATCGTCTCAAGTCCGGCAATCATGCGAAGAAGAGTTGTTTTCCCGCACCCGGACGGGCCGACGAGAACCACAAATTCCTTATCAGCAATTTCAAGATTGATCCCGCTGACAACCTCCAACGCGCCGTAGGACTTGCCGATCTGATTGAGTGTTACGCTAGACATGATTCCTCCTACTTCACCGCGCCGAAGGTCAGACCCCGGACGAGTTGTTTCTGTGTCATCCAACCGAAGGCCAAGATGGGCCCGATTGCGAGCAGCGACGCCGCCGAAAGTTTCGCCCAGAAGAGCCCCTCGGGACTTGAGAATGACGCGATAAAGGCGGTGAGAGGCGTGGCGTTTGAGGTCGAGAGGTTGATGCTCCAGAAAGCCTCGTTCCACGCGAGGATGACAGCTAACAGACCCGTCGATGCGATACCTGGCGCGGTCAAGGGCAGCAGTAACATCCAAAATTGCTGCACCGGACGAGCACCGTCGAGGAGCGCTGCTTCAAGAATTTCCTTCGGAACATCCTTGAAGAAGGTGAAGAGCATCCAGACCACGATGGGCAGATTCATCAGCGTGTACATGAAGACCAAACCTGACCGGGTATCGATCAGCCCCGCGCTCCTGAACATCAGATAGATCGGGACCAGGACGCCCACGGCGGGCATCATCTTCGTCGAGAGCATCCATACAAGAACGTCTTTTGTCCTCTTCGTCGGATAGAATGCCATCGCATACGCGGCGGGCAATCCGATGATCAGAGCCAAGAGCGTCGAACCACCTGCGACCACGACGCTGTTCAGAAAGAAATGCGGGTAGTTTGCACGCTCAAAGACGGCGGCGAAATTCTCAAGCGTCGGAGCGAAAAAGAAGATTGGGGGTGAGGCAATCGCCTGGCTTTCTGTCTTGAAAGCTGCGAGCGCCATCCAGAGAATGGGGAATGCCATAAGCAGGCTCAGTCCCCATCCAACGAGTGCCGTCGCGATTTTCTGTCCTGTCGACTGTTCCATATTAGCGCTCCAAGTTGTGGGCAATCGTGCGCACAAGGAAGAAGGCCACGATGTTCGCGAGGATGATTGCGATGACGCCACCGGCGGACGCGCCTCCGACGTCGTAATCAAGCAGCGCCGTCTTGTAGATCAGAAAGGGAAGCGTCGTTGAAGCTTCGCCTGGGCCACCCGACGTCGTGACCAAAATCTCCGCGAAAACGGAAAGGAGAAAAATGGTTTCGATCATGACGACGATGGTGATCGAACGGTACAGATGCGGAAGCGTAATGTTCCAGAACAAGGTCCAACCCCGGGCACCGTCCATTCGAGCGGCTTCAATCTGCTCGCGGTCGAGCGATTGCAGCGATGTGAGGAGGATCAGGGTAGCGAACGGAATCCATTGCCAAGCAACGATAATCCCAATTGACGACAGCGGGTAATTGCTGAACCAGTCGATTGCCGGGAGACCAACCGACTTCAAAACCCATGAAAACAGCCCGTTGACGGGATTCATCAGAAGGTTCTTCCAGACGAGAGCGCTCACTGTCGGCATTACAAAGAACGGGATGATGCAGAAGAGACGCGCGATACCGCGACCGGGGAATTGGGCATCGAGGGCGACCGCACACGCCACCCCAAAAACAACCGTAGCGGCGAGGACACCCACCACAAGCGCGATTGTGTTCTTGATCGCGTTCAGCAGCGCCGGGTCGGTCAGTAGGAACTCGTAGTTATCGAACCAGGCAAAGCCGACGCTGGTCGGATCGAGTAGGTTGTAGCGCTGCACGGAAAACCACAACGTCATGGCCAGCGGCACGATCATCCAGATGAACAGAAGGACAACCGACGGAGCCATTAGCGGCGTCGTATTGATCAGCGGCTCGTCCTCGGCAACGACGGGCCTGGCAAGCGCAGGATTTTTTGGTGACAAAAGCATCGCATTACTCTGTTGTTGATGGTGGGGTGGCAGCTATCGGGAGAACCTGCCACCCCGATGACCGGCGTCTGGGAGAGAACCGCCGGTCATCACTCACCTGGGAGGGTGGCCTCAGTCCTTCAGATAGCCAGCTTGCTTCATTGCGCGGGTGACCAGAGCCTGAGACGCTTCAAGTGCCTCATCCACCGAGGTCTGGCCCGCAATTACGGCCGCCATCTGCTGACCGACTGCCGTGCCAAAGGCCTGGAATTCCGGGATGCCGACATAAGAAATTCCGCGATACGGGACCTGTTCCTGGGTCGCATCGGTCGGGTCTGCCGTCTCGATTGTCTCCAGCGTAAGCTTCGCGAACGGCGCGGCGCTGATGTATTCCGGCGTCTCGTAAGTCGACGTGCGCGTGCCGGGCGGTACAGCCGCCCAACCGTTGGCCTCTGCCACCAGCTTTATGTAGTCCTGCGAGGTCGCCCAGTAGATAAATTTCTTCGCAGCCTCCGGTTCTTTCGACGAAGCCGGGACCGCTAGCGCCCACGACCAGAGATAGTGATTGCCCTTCTCGAACTTGCCGATCGGCGGATGAGCATAGCCCATCTTATCCGCAACCTGGCTCTGCTTCGTATCGGTTAAAAAGCCAGCAGCGACCGTAGCATCAACCCACATGCCGCACTTGCCGTTCGCGAAAAGCGCCAGGGTCTCGTTAAAGCCGTTAGATGCGACTCCGGGCGGGCCGTATTTCTTCAGCAGTTCAACATAGGTCGTGACCCCTTCCTTCCAGGCAGGCGTATCAAGCTGCGGCTTCCAGCTCATGTCGAACCAGCGCCCTCCGTAGCTGTTCACAACGGGCCCAATTTGGCCCATGTTTTCGCCCCAGCCAGGTTTGCCACGAAGGCAAATGCCGTAGACTTCGTTGTCTTTGTCGGTGATCTTCTCTGCGAATTGTCCAATCTGCTCCCATGTCGGCTTATCGGGCATTTCGATACCGGCTTTTTCGAACAGGTCCTTGCGATAGAAGGTCATCTGGCTTTCGGCATAGAACGGCAGGGCATAGAGTTTGCCGTCAAACGAAAGACCATCGCGGACTGATTGCAGAACATCGTCGAGGTTATACTCGACCGGAACCTCGCTGAACTCAGACAGCCAGCCCTTTTCTCCCCACAGAGGCGTTTCGAACATGCCGATTGTCATAATGTCGTACTGACCGCCCTGAGTGGCGATGTCGGTCGTCACCTTCTGGCGAAGCACGTTCTCTTCCAGAATGACCCAGTTCAGTTTGATGTCGGGGTTCTTCTGTTCGAAGTCCTTCGACAACTTCTGCATCACGATCATGTCGTTATTGTTCACGGTCGCAATCGTCAGCGTTGTCTCGGCCATGGCCTGAGTGCCGACGAGCGCCGTCGCTCCCAGCAGCAATGCAGCAAGGGTTTTCATTCTTTCTCCTCCAATAAACCGCCTGTAATCGGCGAATGCACGGACACCACGTCCGGATTACTGGCCCGCGAGCCTAAACCTCCACGCCCGGGGTAATACTTCGTCGTCCAAGCACGAGCAGGCAGCCCGCCGTGAAACTGTCCCCCAGACCGAGTGTGGTCGCCGGTTTTTCGAGGTAAGGGGCAGAACACGCCACAAAGGACCACTCGCCCTTGCGGGCATATCCCTGAAATGGGAGCGGCTCGAACTTTGCGTCCGCTGCAATCGTTACGCGCTCAACTGGCGCACCGGTTGCGGCTCGCGCTGAAGCGATAGCGCATCCCGCCATTAGTGCGCGAAGCTCTTGGTTCGGATCGCACTTTGTGACTGCTGCAGCCCAATTATCGGCGTGAACGCAAACTCTATTCAGATTCAGACGCTCACCCAAAGCAATCATAGCCTCCATGGGCTGTTGAGCGTCCGGATGCAATGTCAAGAGCTCGGACTGGCTCATGCCGATGGACGTCACCGAACCGCGAAGAGCACCAAGAACCAGGTTAAGGGCCCCCGAAGACGAATAGCCAGCCAACTCAAAGTGAATGACCTTTAGCCCAGCGTCTCGCCAAGACCGCGCCAAGGTGAAAACCTTCTCGGAAGCTTCTGGCAATTGGTCGAAAGACACGTCGTTCAGACCCGACAACAGTCCTGCCGCCGCGCTCGAAGCCAACCCCGTCGACATCGAGTCAAATTCTACGTCGTTCTGCAGGCCACGGTCGATGAACCGCACAATGATGCGAGAAGATCGACGGCACGCGACATCTGCAACGGTTTTGCCAGCTGTGTATTCAAAAATGAACGTTTCGGGCACCGTCTGCGGTGAAGGCGTGACCTCATCCGCCTCAATGAGCTTGCCATCCTGAGCTACCAGCACTCCCCGGGGGATTTGCTGCAGCATCAAGCTATGTCGGTCTTCCAATGCGATAAGAGCGCTCGCCCCAAGTTTTGAAAGCACCCATGCCGCCTGGGGTCCAGTTCCGCCTAGAGCATGCCGAACCTTGACGTTTGTCCGTATCCACTTGGGTCCGTCTGGCCAGTCGAACTTCACTTCCCCACCGACGCCCCGATCAGCTCGGTCTTTCAATAGACTAAAGAGAGCGCCAGCACGGGAGTGGGCAGGTGAAGATGCCAAGGCTTCCATGTCATGCATGTCGACGCGAGCGTCCACCACGGAACTCATTCCGCATAGAAACACTCCCAAGCGCAGCGTCGTCGCTTCTCGTCCAGAAGTGGACAGAGCGCCAACAAAGCCGGCGTACCGTTCGGGCCAATTTCCCGCAATTGCATCATTCATGCGCTTCCTCCCGCGACTTCTTTTCCCTCGGCCGCTCGGTCTTGCTCAATATCTATCAATCTTTGCCAGATTGTCAACATTTCTGCCAGAGAATTTGCATCACGCACCAACTTTCATCACCGTTTATCGTGAGTGATACAGACAGATATTCGGCGCGACATAAGCCGATTACCCGGGGGATGGGTCAAAAAAGCACGAAAAAACGGGTAGTTACGCAAGTTTAATCTGCGATAGCGGGCGCTATCAAGCTCCTTTGGCATTTTCTCTCAACGTCGCGGGCAGTTAGAAAGAGATTGACAGAATATGGAATTTTCCGTCTAATTGCCGCGAACGTTGTGACTACGTGTCCGACAGCGACAACCAACAACACCCAACGGAAGAGGTACCCAATGAGCAGCAGACTCGATAGGAAGCTGGCGAACATCCGCGCCGGAAAATACACGCGTTCGGATTTCATCATCGCTGATGCCAAGGATAGCGATGTTGGCGCGGGCGTGACGGCGACCGGCTTCGACTGGTCTGGCGAGACCCCACGTCGCCGCAGCCGTCAGGAGTTCCTCGACCAGATTGAAGCAATCATAAATCAGGATATCGTGGACATCATGCTGCTTTCGCAGTCGAACCTGGAACTGCTGCAGGAGCGCGGCGCATTCGTTGGCTCGGAAATCAAGCCTGCCATTCGCGCCAACCTTGAAAGTATGTGCTGGGGCGCTGTTCGCCATGGGAAGTACACGCAGACAGCGTCGATTCCCTTCCGTGATACGAACATCGCTCGGGCGATGGCGAACTATCCGACCTCTGGAACCGACCTGGGACTCTATTCCGTCTCCTTCAGCAACGATCTTGAAGCAGATGCTCGTTCGCTGAACGCATTCGCCGACTTTCGGGCCGAAGCGGCAAAGTACGGTTTCAAATACTTCTACGAGGTGTTCAATCCCAGCGTTGACACCGGCCTAACCCGCGAAGAGATTGGCGAATTCGTCAACGACAACATTATCAAGTCGCTTGCAAGCGTGACCAGGGCAGATCGTCCGCTGTTCCTAAAGACGGTGTACAATGGCCCCAAGGCCTTGGAAGAGCTGGTTAATTTCGATTCAGAACTCATCGTTGGCGTTCTCGGCGGCGGAGCCGGTACGACCCGAGACACCCTGGAGCTTGTTTCCCAGGCGGAACGGTACGGCGCTCGCCTCGCTCTCTTCGGCCGTAAAATCAACCTGGCGGAAGCTCCACTGCAACTGCTCGTGCTGATGCGGCAGGTGGCTGATGGCTCAGTCGACCCGGAAGAAGCGGTTCGTGCTTACCATGGCGAACTGCAGAAGCTCGGCATCAAGGCAGCCCGCAGCCTTGATGAAGATCGCAAGATCACCGAAGAAGTCCTGAAGCCTGCAGCAAAGCTCAAGGCTGTCTAATTATTTAGTTAGACCAATCTGCACGAGCTGACGGCCTCCGTCGGCTCGTCTTTTGCTTCTCGACGACCCGGTTCGATATGGTCTGCGATTTGGTAACATCCCACCTCACCTCGAACGTCCAGTACAGGCCCTCTTACAACGAGGCTGTGCCGCCAGACAATGTCGTTGGAGTAGATCTTATGCTGACGGGAGTTTCGATTTCGCTCTCCCTGCGAGAGTCTTGGCGTCGAACTCCCCCTAGGGAAGAGCTTTCAGATAGCGGACATCTCGCCCGGCGCTGACCGCTTGCGCCGCATGGATGATGGCATTCGTATCCAGCCCATGATGGCGGTAGAGGTCGGAGATTTTCCCCGTTTGCCCGAAATGCTCAACCCCCAAGGGCTTGACGCGATGTCCATAGACGCCACCGATCCAGGCGAGCGTCGCAGGATGACCGTCGATCACCGTGACGATCCCGCAGTCGCGTGACAGCGGCGATAGCAGGCGCTCGATGTGGCTCATTGCACCGGTTTCGCCCCGTTGTCGTGCGCGCTCAGCCGCCTGCCAGCCTGCATTGAGACGGTCCGCAGATGTGATCGCGAGAAGCCCGACATCCCGTCGGTCTTCGGCCAGAAGTCCCGTTGCGGTAATCGCTTCGGGGGCGATGGCGCCCTGATAGGCGATGATCACACTGGCGTTCGGCCCAGGTCGCCGCAACCAGTAGGCACCATTAACGATATCGCCGGGCAGATCAGCGCTCATGTTGCGAACAGGCTGCTCCAGTGGGCGGGTGGAGAGGCGCAGATATACCGATCCGCCGGTCTGATCGCGCAGCCAGGTGACCTCGTCGGGATCGCCTTCCCCGTTGCGCTGCATGTAGTCGAAGGCGAACCGCATGATGATCGACAATTCGTCGACGAACGCCGGCTCAAAGGCGCATAGTCCGTCCTGCGCCATACCAATCAACGGCGTGCCGATCGACTGATGCGCCCCACCTTCGGGAGCGAGGCTCACACCAGAGGGCGTGGCAACCAACATGAAGCGCGCATCCTGGTAGCAGGCATAATTGAGCTGATCGGCCGCCCGGTAGATGAAGGGGTCGTACACGGTTCCGATCGGCAGGAGACGCACGCCATTGATGGAATGGGACAGGCCAAGCGCGCCAAGCATGATCATGAGGTTCGACTCTGCGATGCCGAGTTCCAGGTGCTGGCCCTTGGGTCCGAATGCCCATGTGTAGGTGGAGGGAATGCGCTCAGCCTTGAAGATGTCGGCCATGGTTTCTCGGGCAAAAAGCCCGCGCCGATTGACCCACGGCCCGAGATTGGTTGAGACGGTGACGTCGGGAGAGGTGGTAACGATACGCTCAGCAAGCGGCGTGCCATCACGCGCAATCTCGTTGAGGATTTGGCCGAATCCCATTTGCGTCGAAACCGGCTTGGCAGCTTGCCCGGGCGAGGGGAGTGCTTTCGGAACAGGCACCGTCGGTGCTGACAGTCGGCGTGGGCCCTCACGAAAGAAGGGAGCCTTAGAAACGAATGCCTCAAGCTCCGTGGGAGGCAATGTTGCGGCTCCCCACTTCTCCCATTCTGCGCCAAGCCGCACGCCCTTCTGTTGGCGAAAACTCTCCATCTGCGAGAGCGTCATCTGCCCGGCGTGATTGTCCTTGTGGCCGGCGAGGGGCAAGCCATAACCCTTGATCGTGTAGCAGATGAAACAGACGGGACGGTCGTGGCGGGAAGCTTCTTCGAAAGCATCAAGAAGACTCGGCAAATCATGCCCGCCAAGATTGACCATGAGCGCCTGCAATTCGTCGTCGGATCGTCGGTCAATCAAGGCCGTGACGGGTCCCTGATCTCCGATCTCATCCAGCAGGCGCCTTCTCCAGGCTGCCGCGCCCTGGAAGGTCAGGGCCGAGTAAAGCTGGTTCGGGCACCGCTCGATCCAGTCCCGCAGCTTGTCGCCGCCCGGCTCGGCAAAGGCCGCTTCTTGGAGTGAGCCATGCCGCAGGATCACTACGTCCCAGCCGAAATTCGTAAAAATTTGCTCGAATCTCTGCCAAAGCCCCTCGCGGACGACCGCATCCAGCGACTGGCGATTATAGTCGACGATCCACCAGCAGTTCCGCAGCCCGTGTTTCCAGCCTTCGATCAGAGCCTCATAGATGTTGCCCTCGTCCATTTCGGCATCACCGATCAGGCTGACCATTCGTCCTTCCGGGCGGTCCTTCATCCAGCCATGGGCCGACACATAGTCCTGGACGAGGGAGGAAAAGAGCGTCTGCGCCACGCCGAGGCCCACCGAACCGGTCGAAAAGTCAACATCGTCGACGTCCTTCGTTCGCGACGGATAGCTTTGAGCGCCCTTGAACCCCCGGAAATTTTCGAGCTGTTCACGGGTCTGGTTCCCTGCCAGATACTGAATGGCGTGGAAGATCGGGGCGGCATGCGGCTTGACAGCCACGCGGTCCTGCGGACGCAGCACCGCGTAGTAGAGCGCCGTCATGATCGTGCTCAGCGAGGCCGATGACGCCTGATGGCCTCCGACCTTGATCTCATCGCCCTCGCGAGTGTGGTTGGCATGATGGATCGTCCATGCTGCAATCCAGGAAATGCAGCGCTCGATTTCCTGCAGGTAGGCAATATTCGGCCCCATTCAAATCCTCTTCGGTGTCGATCTGATCTGTTCACAAGTCGAGTTTGAGCACGCCGGTTGCCCGTGAGACGCAGGGTATGAACCTGTGGCTCCGAGCGTCCTTCGACAAGACGGCGTCCCGGTGAATAGGCTGTCCCTCCAGAATACCGCACTCGCAGGTGCCGCAGACGCCGTTTTCGCAAGACGCCATCACCAACACCCCTGCCTGCCGGATAGCAGCCAGCGCCGAGGTCTCGGCCGGCACGGGAACGATTGTTCCGTTGCGCAGCACGATCGTGAACGGCTCAGGTGGCGCATCATCGGATGCTGGAGGCTCGAAAGCCTCGAAATGCACTGAATCTTCTAGCCAATGTTCCGTGGCGCGAGAGACGGCGGCCATGAAGCCGGGCGGGCCGCAGTAATAAGCCTCCGCGTTCGGAGGCTGCTTCGACAGGAAGGCGCCAAGATCTGCGCGCGTCTCAGCTTCATCATCGAAATGAAGCCGCACACTGGTTTCGTCAAGGTCCTGCTCGATCATCGACAGCAGCGGAGCGAACGTGCGGCTGCGTGTGAAGTAATGCAGCTCAAAGGGCCTGTCCGCGCGGCTGAGGACGCGCGCCATCGCAAGGAGAGGCGTGATGCCGATGCCACCGGCCAACAGCAGAATTGGCCCTTCTCCTTCCTTGAGCGGAAAATGATTGCGCGGCGCAGAGACATGCAGTTCGTGGCCCACCGTGACCGTGTCATGGAGCCACGCCGAGCCGCCACGCCCCTCAGGCTCTCGTTTCACCGCAATTGTATAATGTGTGAGATCGGCCGGATCACTGCAGAGCGAATATTGCCGCACGCGCCCATTAGGCAAATGAACGTCCACATGAGAACCGGGCTCGAAGGAAGGCAGCAGAGGTTTGCGTGGATGTTTCAGCTCAAGCACAAGCACGTCGCCTGGCTCCTTGTGGGCGCCAGTGACGATCAACTTCATGATGATGCGGGGCGAAGCCATAGAGGTCAGTCCTCGATCGGGAGGATCGGATCGCCCGGCCGGATCACGCCGCCGACCTCGATCGCACAGTTCAGCCCCGAGCGGTTCAAGAGCCCCTGGTAGAGACCGGGAATACCGAGCAGCTCTTCGATGTACCTGCAGGGAAAATTCATCCGTGCCGCGCGAAGCACCGTTTCGCCAACCCGGAAGCGCTTGCCGACGAGATGGTTGAGCGGCACGCCGCGCGTGGTCAAATTGCGCCGGTGATCTTCAGGCGCCAGCGTCGCCTTGAAGGCAGGCACTTTCGGCTCGCCCTGGGCAAGTGCTTCCAGAACCTCCATCTCGATCAGAGTGACGTCACGCACATCGGGTTTTGGGGAGTATGTGCCGGTGCCGAGATAATAGCGGTCACCGGCTATTCCGCGGCCAGCAATTAGGTGCGCTTCTTTGAGCTCTTCCATTTCATAAGACGCCGCTGGTGCGATGTGAATGTGAAGCAGTGATCCCCGCCAAGTCATGCATATACCCTTATGGCGTCGCCACCTCGAACCGTCAGATGAGACCATGCCCCCGCCAATCGTCATGCCTTCAGCCATCGGACGCGAACATCGATCGGCGATGAGATACGTTCTGATCTTAGATAATCTGGCGGGGAGCTGGCTTAATCGACAGTGCCAGTTTGAAATGATCTTGCCGGTCCAGTTCTCTCCCCCGGGGGAGACCGGGCTCCCGGCTTCGGGTGCAGCTTCTTCCGACGTGCAGGCGTGGCCTCAGCGTGCTCAGCGCTGTCCGTGCCTTTGCTTCACCATGTCCACTGCTTGAGCGAGGAGCGCTACCCCCTTCTCGATCTCCCGGGTGGTCAAGGCCGAATAGCCCATGACCAGCCCGAGAGGAGCCTCTATCCCGTCTTGTGCTTCCGGATCGTGAAGCGGCGAGATACCGTAAACGCCGATGCCCAGTTCCCGCGCTGCTTCTCCGAGAGCGTCTTCGCAGAGCTTCGGCAGCTCCTTGAACCAGACCACGACATGCAGTCCGGCATCGGCGCCCTCCACGGCAATCCGCTCGCCGAATAGACGCTGCAAAGCGCGCAGCAATATCTCACGGCGCTCGCTATTCAGCCGGCGTACCCGCCGCACATGCCTTTCATATGCGCCGCTTTCGATGAAGGTAGCCAGGGCTTCCTGGTCGCTTACCGGCGAGTGCCTGTCCGACAGTTGCTTGGCTGTCGCGAACACGTCCTGCAATTCCGGGGGCACAACAAGATAGCCGATGCGCATCATCGGAGACAGCGTCTTGGAGATCGTGCCAAGATAGATGACATTGCTTCCGCCTTGCAGGCTATGGAGCGGCGGCACTGGGTTGATATCGTAGCGGTACTCGCTATCGTAATCATCCTCGATGACGTAGACGCCCTTCTCTTGTGCCCATTCGAGCAGTTGATGCCGACGGGAAATCGGCATTACGCCGCCCAACGGAAACTGATGCGACGGCGTCACATAGGCAAGCCGCGCCCGAATGTCCGAAAGAAGCGCCGTTCTCAAACCTTCTGCATCAACGGCAATCGGAACCGCCCGTGCGCCCGTGCTCGCAAAGATCTGGCGCGCCATGCGATAGCCAGGATTCTCCATGACGAAATGGTCGGAACGATCGAGCAGCACCCGGGCACTGAGATCCAGTCCCTGCTGCGAGCCGTTCACGACGATTATCTGGTCCAGATCGCAGTGCAATGTTCTGGCGCGCCAAAGATAACCCTGAAGAGCCTGCCGCAGACGCCGCGACCCTCGAGGATTCTCGTAAGCGAGTCGGGTGGGTCGCCGGGCCATCACCTCGTTCATTGTCCGCTTCCAGGCAAGTGTGGGGAAGTCGGATGGCGCGAGATCGCCATAGCGGAAGTCCACAGTGAGCGAACTCGGCAGATAATCCGGCCAGGGCGGAGCGGCACGAAGCCTTTCCCCGTAGGCTGAAAGGCGTGTCTCGTTTTGCCGTTTCTTCCGATCGGCCGGCTTTTGTCCAAGCAGCAGGGCCGCTACGCGCGGACGTGCGCCCTGGCGCAGCTCGATGAACCCTTCGGCTTCAAGCTGCTCATAGGCAACCGTCACCGTCGTTCTCGATACACTGAGCTCGCTTGCAAGGCATCGTGATGACGGCAGTTGCCTGCCCGACTCATAGACGCGCTCAAGAATCTGTTTTCTCAGCGCCTCGTAGATCTGGCGCGCTCCCATCCGCCCGGTGGGCTTCTTACTTTTCAACTGGCCCATTTTCTTTCCGCGAAACTGGAGATGTTCAGCACGCCAGTATGCTGCCAGTTTAAGCGGAAACAAGAGGATCCATCACAAATGACTGATACCAGCGACCTTGGCGACATCCGCGGACACGCGGATCATTCGAGCAACCTCGGCTTTGATACCCGGGCCATTCATCATGCCTTCGATCCTGCCGGCTTCTCAAGAGCGGTCAAGCCGCCGGTCTTTCTGACATCGACCTATGGATTTGAAAGCGTGGCCGAGAATGACGCTGCTGCCGCGCTCGGCGGCCGGCTCTATGCGCGCGAATACAACCCCACCACTGAGATTCTCGAACAGAGACTCGCCAATCTCGAAGGCGCCGAAGCTGGCCTCGTCTTATCGACGGGAATGGCCGCCTTCGGCACATTGGTCCTCTCTTTGCTGTCGCAGGGAGACGAGCTTGTCGTGCACAAGACGCTCTATTCCAACACGGTCGCCATGGTCGAGCAGGGGCTTCCCCGCTTCGGTATCAAGGTTGTTCCGGTAGACCTCTCCGAGCCCGGAAAACTTAATGCAGCAATCACCGAGCGGACCCGCCTTGTTTATTTCGAAACGCCGGTCAATCCGCTGAGCGCCATTCTCGATATCGCCGCCATTGCCGAGCAAGCCCACGCGCGCAAAGTCAAGGTGGCGGTCGACAGCACCTTCGCCTCGCCGGCGCTGCAGCGTCCTCTCGAATATGGCGCCGACCTCGTCCTGCATTCGCTGACGAAATACATCAACGGGCACGGTGATACGCTTGGCGGTGCATTGCTTGGCGATGCCGAAACCTTGCACACGCTGCACGAGACCGGCTTGCGCTATATCACCGGCGCGACCTTGTCGCCGCTTTCGGCGTTCCTGATCCTGCGCGGCCTCAAGACACTGTCCCTGCGGATGGAGCGCCACAGTGCTTCGGCGCTAAAGATTGCCCGCATGCTTGAAGCCCATCCGGCGGTCGCCTGGGTGAGTTATCCTTTCCTCGAATCCCATCCCGGCTTCGCGACCGCCCGCAAGCAGATGGCGCAGGGGTCCGGCATGCTCGCCTTCGGCCTTCATGCCGGCTTCGACGGCGCCCGGACAATGATGGACCGGCTGAAGCTGCTCACCCGGGCCGTGAGCCTGGGCGACGCAGATAGCCTCATCTATCATCCGGCCAGCCTGATGCGCGCGCGCCAGTCCATCCGCAAGGATGCCCAGCTGGCGGACGGTGTCGGCGAAGAACTGATCCGTCTCTCGGTCGGCCTCGAAGACGTCAATGACCTGATCGCCGATCTGCAACAGGCGCTTCAACCACTGTGATGGGCCAATGTGCCTGCGAGTAAATGCAAACTCTGGAGTATGAAATGGCTTTTTTGAACGGGCTCTCCGCATTTCCCATCACTCCCAGTGACCGCAATGGAGTCGTAGATACCGAAGCTCTCCGTAAACTCATTGCCAGGCTTTGCGCCGCAGAGGTGGACTCGATCGGCCTGCTCGGAAGCACCGGAACCTACATGTATCTGTCGCGAGAGCAACGCCGCAGGGCGCTCGCGGCGGCTCTCGAGGAAACACAAGGGCGCAGGGCGGTCGTCGCCGGTGTTGGCGCTTTGCGAACTGACGAGGCGATCAGGCTGGCTCAGGACGCCAAGTCGCTGGGTGCGGCCGCCGGATTGCTTGCCGCGGTCTCCTATGCGCCGCTGAGCGAAGACGAAGTCTTCGAGCATTTTTCGGCTGTGGCTCGCGAAAGCCGCCTGCCGATCGTCATCTATGACAATCCCGGAACGACCCATTTCCGCTTCTCGCCGGCGCTTGTCGCCCGTCTCGCCCACGTGGCGGGCATCGTTGCCATCAAGAACCCGACCGACAAGCCCGAAGAGATCGAAGCGCATCTGGCAGGCCAGAGGAGTACGACTCCGCAGGACTTCTCGATTGGATATAGCGGCGACTGGAATGCGACCGAAGCGATTATATGCGGCGCCGATACCTGGTACAGCGTGCTTGCCGGGATCATGCCGGATATCTGCCTGAGGATAGTCCGGGCCGCTCAACAGGGCGATATGGCTGAGGCACGTCGCCTGGACGGCCTGCTTGTCCCCATCTGGGACCTCTTCAAGGAGTTTTCCAGCCTCCGTACAGTCTATGCGATTGCTGACATCATCGGCGTATGCACAGGCGAGCCGCCGCGACCGATTCTGCCGCTCCCTGATCCGGCAAAAGCGAAGATCGCGACACGCCTGTCGCTTCTCGAACGGAACCTGGCTTTGCACGACGCGATGTCGCCTATGGCGTAAGAACTGCCGCACTTAGAGGCGGGGCGAGCTCACGCTGAAGTCGGCCGACAGCGAGCACCTCTTTCCAGCAGGTTCGTCGGTACTGGCGCGGACCGAGGAGGAGCATCCCTATTCTTACCTGCGGGAATGATGAATTGCGTTTTGTCATGGCCGCGGTGGAACTGCAGCGGCCACACGTAAGGACAGTCATACCGCGCTCTGTTCCTTCAGATGCGATAGAGCTGTGCGCGGCTGATGCCGAGCAGCTCGGCGGCACGACGCTTGTTGCCCCCTGTTTGTTCGAGGGTAGCCCGGATTTCTTCCTTCGCCTGCGTGACCGCTTTCCACAACGCATTGCAGCCTTTCCGGATCGCGTGCATGATTGGCCGCTTAGGGTCGGAAGCGGTCTCCGCAAGCTATTCGGCCGCAACGCCAACTTCGACGGGATCAGGCACGGTTGCGCTGAAGATGTCCATGATGTTGCGGCGCTTGGTCGGAGATTTGTCGCCAAGCTTCTCAGCTTTCGTCTCGACCACTTCCTTGAGCTGCGCGGCCTTTGGTTTGAGGCCCTCCTCGATGGCCTTTATCCGGGCTTCCATTGCATCAAGGCTTGCAGATGCTTCCGCACCACCCGTTTTTGCAGCAGTCGCCTTGGGCTTCGGGCGCAGCGCCTTTTTATTGACGGTGCGTTTGGCAGGTGCTGCAGCTTTCGCGGCTGCCGCAGGTTCTGCCTTGACCGGAGCCGCTTCCGCCGCGGCGACCGTCAAAGGCTTCTCCTCCGTTACTGGCGCCGGCGCGGCAATTTCGACGGAAGGATCTCCCCCCTTGGCATATTCCGGAGTTGTCGCCGGAACGGGTTTCGGTGACAGATAATCGACTTCCGGCACTTGCGGGATGTTGGCCTGAGAAAACACCTCGGCTGATTTGAAGGGCTGTGTTTGGAAGAAGCGAAGCTTTTCACCAAAGATCGGCCGTTGTCCTTCGATGAGCAGGATCATCTTGTTTTCCGGCATTTGCCGGACCTCCTGCGGCATCATCAGATCGCGTTCACGAATCTGCTCTACCTTCGTGCGACGAGGCAGGCCCATCAGTTCGATCGTGCGGGATTCCGACTGGTAGCGGATCGTGCGCTTTCCGAGCGCCCGGGATGCGTACTCGGCTGTGGCCTGATCGTTGGCGCCGAGGACGAGCTGATAACCACAATTGCCGAGCAGGGAATGCCGGGACGTTTCGCCGTAGATCTCGTCGAGGTTCTTCAGATCCTGGATGATGAAGGCGAGCTTGATATTATAGCCAGCCACATAGGGCAGCTTGGTCATGATCTCGTCCATTCGCTTCAACTGCCGGAACTCGTCGAGCAGGAAGTAGACGGGGAGCGAATTGGGATCGTGCTCGAGCGTGAGGATATCCATTACCTGCTGCACAAACAGGGTGAGGAGAGGGCGCAACAGAGTGATGTCGGTGATGTTCGGCGCCAGGTAGATCGAGATTGGCCGGCGCTTCATTGCGCGCAGATCCATGTCGGTGACATTGGTCGCGGCAATGATCCTCTCGTTCTTGAAAGGCCGCATCGCCTTTTGAATGTCCATGAGAGCAGAGGCGGCGGCGCGTTCCGATAGGGCGATGTAGGAATTGAAGCTCTCGACGGTGAACTTCGAAAGGTCGGGTTCCTTTTCCTTGATGTATTTCATGAGCGCCTGGAGATCGACGCCGCTGTTAAAAAAGGAATTGACCTCTGCGAGGTTGCGCCGGTCTTTGTAGAAGTGGCTTTCCGTGATGTAGCTGATCACCCCGGCAAGGACCTGTTGCGCGGTCGCTTGCCAGACCGAATTTTCCGATTCCGTGTTCTCAGGCACAAGAATGCTGGCGATGTTTTGAATGTCGGTCGTGCGATTGCCGCGCTCCGGCCGGATAAAGTCCAGCGCGTTATAGCTGTTGGTTTTTTCGGAGCCGGGCGCAAATAGGAAAACCTGGCTGCCGTTCTGACGGCGATAACCCGCCGAGGCCTTGAACACTTCGCCCTTGAGATCGGTGACGATCATCGAGCCTTCGTGCATAAGCGCATTGGGGATCACATAGCCAGCACCTTTACCGGAGCGCGTCGGGCCGATGATTAGATGATGCCGATCGTCCTTGGTGCGGAGAATGTTCCGTCCGATCCGCCCGAAGATATGGCCCTGTTTGCGGAACCATTTCCCGCGCCGAAGCGAAGCCATGTCCCGAAACGCGGCATCCCCCAAAGGGCTGCTCGTCGGCTTCAGTCCGATGTATGCGACGAGGCCGGCCACCAGCAGCGCCGGCACTACCGAACCAAGCGCGACCTTCTGCAGCGCAGGGCTCGTTTTGTAGTGCCAGAACTGTTGAATCGGAGCGAAGGGATTGCTCGTGATTGTCGTTTCGAGGATCCGACCGTCCTTATAGAAGAGCTGAAGTCCCAGGCCGTACCCGAGCATCCAGACAACGAACGCTATCCCGACGCAAAAAAGCAGATAGAAGGCCTGGAGCTGCTTCGTCATGCTTCATCCCGGGCGAAGAAGATCTCAGAGACCCCGCGCTTGCCGCCTTCACGGCGGAGCTGGATTACGATCGGGATGACCATCTGGATATACGACATCAGATCCTGCTTCGAAAAACCCGCCGACATGCCGGCTTGCTGCATCATCATGGCGAGCTGTTCATAAGCGCCCATCGGCGTATCGGCGTGAACCGTCGACATGCTGCCGGGATGGCCGGTGTTGATTGCCCGGAGGAAGGAAAAAGCCTCTGCACCCCGAATTTCCCCGACGAACAGGCGATCCGGCCGCATGCGCAGCGATGACTCGAGCAGGCTTTGAATGGTCACGTCTGCTGTGCCCTGGTCCCCCTTCGACGCGATCAGATGAACGGCATTTGCTTGCGGTGGGAAGAGCTCTCGCGTGTCCTCGAGCGTGATGATCCGCTCATGCGGATCGACGCTCTTCAGGCAGGCATTGAGGAAGGTCGTTTTGCCGGAGGAAGTGCCGCCACTGATGAGGATAGAGACTCGCTTGGTGATGGCCGTATGGATGAAGTCGTAAATCCGATTGGCGCGCAGATGCCCTATCAGCTCGCGATCGATGTCGCTGAGGCCGCCGACGGCTACAGAGACCTTATCGAGTGATCCGTTGTCGCGATACTCCTCGAGCGTGAAGTTATTGACCACCTGCTTGCGGATTGAAATCGAGCCACCTTCTGGCGCCGCCGGCGGCAGAACAATCTGTATGCGCTCGCCGGTTGGAAGCGCGGCACTCAAAATCGGCTTGGAGCGGCTGATAAACTGGTTCGTCGCAGCCGCAACACGCTCGCCGACGTTCTGGATTTCATCGCCCGTCAGGGCGTCGATTAGATGATGCTCCATATAATCGGCGCCAAACCGCTCCACATAGATATGGCCTGGTTTGTTGACCGCGATTTCCACGACCCTGGGATCGTCAAGAAACTCTCTGATCGGTTCGAGAGCGCGGTTGAGGAAATAATGGGGATCGCGTCTGATCGTAGTGGTGTTACCTGCGGCGATGTTCACGTTGAATCTCCTTCATCGCTTCGGTGACCGGGTCGTCATACATGGCGCTGAAATCGAGGTCCTGGCGTACGTAGACAAAGATCCGCTCGCCCTGGCTGACGCTGATGGTGGGAGGAATCCGCAGGTTTTCGCTCAAGGCCTGGTTCGCCATATCCGAGAACGTCTCGGCGATGGTTTCGCGGGCGAGTTCCTCGCCACGTTGTGCCTCGCTGTTGTTGTCGCCGAACGCCTCGTCGCTTCCGTAGCCGGTCAGGAAGCTGGCGCCGGCGCCGACGACCGAAAGCATGATTGCTGAGCCGAACCTCTCGCGCCATTTGTTGTCGACATGGCCGGTCAAGCCCGAGCGCCCCAAGCTATCGGTGCCGATGGAGTTGAGGCGCACCGACACGCCATCGTCGCGAATGAGGCGGGTCCAGATGACGAAAATACGCTTTTGCCCGCGGGTGATCTCGGACTGGTATTCGCCAATGAGGCGCGTCCCGGTCGGGATGAGGACGCGCCGCCCGTCGAAGGAATAGACGTCCTGCGACGTGATCGCCCGAATCTGGCCGGGCAGATCGCTGTTGATCGCGGTCTCGAGGATGCCCGGGATCAACGTTCCTTCCGGTATCATGGCGTCGATGCGTTCGATCTGCCGCGCCTTTGCGCTCCGATCGGCGAGACTCGAGGCCGCAGCGAGGTATTTGCTGTTGCGGTCTTCGCCGGCAACGCTGAGTCCGGGTTCGTCTTCGCCTGGAAAACGGCCATTGCCGTTGCCATTGCCATCGCCTTTCTGATCAAGCGAGATCAGACCCGACTTATAGCGTTCAGGAAACTCTTCGACAGGCGCAATCTCGGGCGTGGCTTCAACGACCTCTGGTGGCGGTGGAACCTTAAACTCCGTGGTATCGGCGGGCTCTTCTTCAACTGGCTCCGGAGGAGGGGGCAGATTGATGACTGCAGGCTCTATCTCCGGCTTCGGCTCTTCTTGCTCACGAACGAATGACGGCGGCCGGAAGGTGGTCGTCTGAAATTCTTCGTCGCTATCGGCGACGTCACGCGGCTTTTCTCCTGCCGTGGCAAGCACGAAATAGGCGGCGACAGCGCCCCCCAGGAGCAGGGCGGCCATACCAATGGTTTGATTGCGTCCAGCGTTTCTGTTGCTGACGGCCGTCTCATCGGCCGCCGTCATGGCCTCAAGTTCAGGGCTGCGCTTCATCAGTTGCCGCTCCTCCTACGTTTCGTCGCCTTGGTGTCAGGAGCCGGACCGAGAATGGCACGATTTGGAGCGCCGAAATCGGGCTTGCGAAGGTTAAAGATGCAGGTCCACTGATTGCTCTCGCGCAGCGTGTATTGCGTCGCGACACCATCGACGACGATGTATTCGCCCTCCTTCCGGAAATTGCGCAGCGTTTCGGAAAAGTCGGCCTGGACAGCGAAAATCGCCGGGACTCGGCTGCCGAACTTGAAGAAGGTCTTTTTCCCGTCGTCAAAGATCACCAAGGGCTTCAGCGCCGGGTCACCTGAAAATGAATAGTCGATGTTGACGTTGGCCTTATCGACATTCGACATGTTCGGGTTTGCCGTCCGGTACTCAGCTTCCTTGCGGAGCGCGGCATTTAGATCCTTCTCGGGATAGACGAAACGGATCCCGAACACCTGCTTGCCATCTGTCGGAGCATGGTCGTTGAGCTCGAGGAAATAGATCCTCTTGCTGGTCACGACATTCATGTTGGTGGCGACGTTCCTTGCGATAGGCTTCACGAACAGAATGTTGCCCTTCTCGGAAGGGGCAACCTGCCAACTGTCGGTGTCGCCAAGCGAGATCGTTTCGAACTTTTCGTCCTCGTCAAAGATGATCATGGTGGAGATGCCGTAGGTGGCAGCGACCTTCACCACGTTATTGGACTGATAGACGACGCTGGTCACGCGCGAATCGAGGCTGCCCGGGCGAGGTGCCTGCGCAGCATAGGCGTGAGTCATCATCGCGGCCGCGCAGGCCGCGGAAAGCAGGAGGCGTTTGATCATTCCTCACCTCCAGGCGTAACCGTTTCTTGATCGCGACGGTAGTTGTAGACCTGAAAGCCTAAGGGGTTCTCGAAGCGCCATTCATTGGTCGCCGGCGTGTCCGTATAGCGATAGCGAACGACCGAAATGTAGTGCCGGACGATCGAATCCGTGTCCGATTTTTCGGTCGTCGAAAACCGGACCAAGGCCGTGCTCGCATTGGAGAAGGTGACGGACTTGATGTCGACCGTCACCCTCTTGTTCTTGCCGAGGACCTTTGCGGGATTGTTGGGATTTGCCGCGCTGTAAAGCTCCTGCAGCTCGCGGGCCGCATCATCAGTGGAGAGTAGGGCGGCGATGCCAAAATTCTGCTCAATCGCGAAAGGGTCGTAGCCTTCGCGAGATCGAATATAGCGCACGACGTTCGCCTGCGTGACCGCCTGTTGGTCGGTCAGCTTGGCGGACCTGGTTAGGCCGGTCTTCACCTCCATATAGCCGGTGTTCTTATCGACCTCGACGATGTACGGCTCGAAGCTCTTCAGCGGAACGAGCATCACCAATGCTGTCAGTGACAGCAAGGTAATCGCGCCGAAAATCATTGTGACGAACCATGCGAGCGAGCGCGATCGCTTGGCCTTTTTGACAATCTCCTGTTCCCAACGATCGCCGTCCTGAAAGTAGCTCCGAAGAGCTGCGCCATTCGTTTCTGCCATTCGTTCTAGCCCTTAAATTCGCGCCTCAGCGAGGCATGCTGTTGCTGCTAATGCGGTTCTGCATCGCCTCAGCACTGGCGTTGCGGATATTGTCTCGCATCCCGCCGTGTATCCGTTCTCGCATTCTCATACCGGCGTCGCCCGCGCCTCCGGCGAGCTGGCGCCCCATTCGCATGGCTGCAATAGGAGCGGTGATGCCGGTAAATCGACCAACCGACTTTGCGATAGTGCCAACGCCAGCAGCCATCCCACCGACGATCCCTTGCGCAAGCGTCTGAATATTGACCAGCACGAAAGCCCCCGCCGCGCAAAGCAGCAGAAAGCCAGCGACATCAGAGAGCTGAATTTCTTTGTTCCCTGCAGCATTCGTCAGCTTTGTAAGCTCAGGGTCCAGGGCGGTTATGAGAAACGCCGCAATCACGTACACGAACATCGGCATCAGTGCGTACAACAAGACTTGCTGAAACCAGCCGTATCCATAGTTTCGGGTCGGCTCGAAAAGCATGCAGGCGATGAAAATCGGGGCGGTTCCTATAAGCACCCACATCATTACCTTCGCCAGAAGCAGGATCGCCAGTGCAACCGCAATGAAGATGAGTGCGCCGAGCATGACGACCACGCCCACCAAGGACGGGAGAACCGCGAAATAGCCAGACTGTTCGGCAAACTCGGATGCTGCTTGGTTCGCAGATCTCCAAATCATGGAGAGACCGTTTGTCGGCTCGGTTATCCCGGTGGATGCAGCGGTCAAGAGTGCGCGGCCGACATCTTCGGGCGCGTTGTTGAGCCAGCTATAGAAAAAATCGTTGAAGTGATCCCACTCGCTGATGAGCCCGAGGATCAGCATCATCCGAACAACCCTCGTGATCACCTCGCCAACGCTAATCCGAGAGGTACCCATAACGAGTTGAACCCCGTAGTATGCGACGTACGCAAGGAACATGACCTGCAGCAGCGGCATGATTTCATCGCCCAGGACGCGATATGCCTGGGCGCTGAATGTTTGGCCTGTGTCTTCGATTCTTTCGAGAAGTTGCCCGAGGAAGTCGCCGCCCATGTCGCCCTACATCCTCTACTCAGCCACCATTGCGTCGATTGCCGCGAATGCCGCCGAAGCATCGACGTTGACGCTCATCATCGGTCCGCATTCCTGGCGTGGATCGGGCGCGTAAGAAGTTAGGTTCGCTGGCCTTTTGCAAGGGGCGGTCTTTTCCTTGGCCGCCATACCGCAGCCAGCGAGAACGGCCGCGATCAGGACGGAAAACAGCATCTTCGCCGCAATGGGGGCTTTATTCTGTGGGGTCACTGTACGTGAGGACCTTTTTGGAGTTGGAGATGTCGGTCAGGCGGCGCTGATTTTCGGCCTGCAATGAGGACACAGCACCATTCATGACGCCGATCAGCTCGTTGATCGTCAGGCCAGCCTGGACCTGAAGCTGTGTGTTCTGATCGATGGAGCCCTTGATGTCCTTGGCTTGGCCGATATTTGCGCCCGCCTGCTCGAACGAAGTGCGGCGCGTCTGGACGGCTTGCTGCGAGCCAGTCACGAGCGCCGCTACACCGAGAACGGTGTTCACCATCTCTTCATACGATTTGTCGCCCGAAAACGAGCTGCCCGCCTGGCCGGACAGGTTCTTCACCAATTGCAGGCCGTTGATGAAGTTTGTTGCCACCTTGGCAACATCGCCGCCCATGCCGCCGAAGTTCGGAACGCCGCCCGACATCAGGCTGTCGAAGGACGGCATTTGAGAGACGCTGAAGCCATTGCCGACGGCAAGGTTCTGCATCTGATTGGCGTCGCTACCGCGATCGCCGGTCACCGCCTCAAGAGTGTCCTGGACCGTTCTCAGGACTTCCTTGTTGGTGCCGAGAATGTCATCGGTCGTTTTCGACGTTCTCTGCGCAATCTCAAGATTCGCAGCGTCGATGACCGGGACTTGCGCGGACGCTGCGGACGCAAGGGCCACCGAGCACGCCGTTAAAATCAAACGTTTCATGGCAGTTCTCCTCATTGAGCGGTCAACATCAGATCTACGTTGGCTTCGCGCTCCCGCTTCTGGACGCAAGCCTTTTCTGGCGGGCTCCATTCAAGCCCCTCGCGAGGATCGCAAACACCGGTCGTTTCGCGGTCCGTCGCATCGTCATCCTTCTTGAAGTCGCTCGTACGTGATGCGCCGGAAAGATTGCCGACATCGACCGCACTTCGAGAATTCATGAGATCCGCCATTGTCGTGCCGAGGCGGATGACCTGATTCATCATTTCGAGGTTGGCGTTTCGCGCGCCCGAATTATGGTCCCAACTGTCCTGAGTGGTCCCGCTGGACATGGCGCCCAACTGCTGCAGCCAGGAGGCAACATTCCCGCTGCTTTCCCCGATCGCCTGGGACGTCGCCATGGAGTTGACGGTGGAGTCCCGCATGCCGGTGAAGGCGGTAGAACCGCCACCATAATTCGCCGGAATGCTGGCAACGTCTGAGCCGCCAAAGGCAGGAAGCCACTTTTGGGTGATGTTCGCCACATACCCCTGCGTTTCCTTGAAAGGCGGGATTCCGCCCCACTTCTGGACGCTACCAGGACCCGCGTTATAGGCGGCCAGTGCGAGATTGGTGTTGCCGTTGAAACGGCGAAGCTGCTGCTTCAGATAGCGCGCGCCGCCACGAAGATTGTCTTCCATGTCATAGGGATTGACCCCGAGATCCTTTGCCGTACCCGGCATAAGCTGAGAAAGCCCGATGGCGCCGACCGGCGATTCCGCACACGGATTGAACCGGCTTTCCTGATAGACAAGCGCCATGAAGAGGCTTTCGCCGACGCCTTCTTCCTGGGCCACTCGCTTCACAAGCCCGGTGATTTCCGGGTTGGCCGTTGCAGCGGAAGCGGCGTCACCGCTGCGACCTGGACGATACATCGAGCAGGTCACGCTCTTGCTGACGGAATGACGGTCACTATCCGTCTTCTCGATTTCCGTCGTCGTCTGGTCGCGTTTGGTGTCGGTCTCGAGCACCTTGCCGTCAAGCACCGGCACCTGAGAGTGCGCCGTTCCGGAGGCACCAAGCCACAGCGCAGAAATCACCCACAAAGCAGGACTCTTCCTCATTCGGCCTTCTCCCATCCGCAAAATTCAGCGAGCCAATTTTCAGGCTCGTCGCCATATTGGTCCCGAAGCGCCGCGCACTCCTCGACGGTCTCCTTGCGGCCGGAAAGCACCTTCACGAGATCGGGCATGGCGGAGAGATCGAGCCGAGCGATGACCGAGTCATTGCCGTGCTTGATCAGGAAAGTTCGCTTTTCGGGCGGAGTGTTCTTGATGAAGTTGAATTCCTTCACCGTCAGGCCAAAGCGCTTGATATAGCTCTCTTCGTCTGCCCGCGGGTTCGGAAAGTGAATGTTCGTCGCCGACTGCTCAATCAGCGTATGCGAAGCCTTTGCCTTGGCGATATCCGCCGCGGACTGGGTGCCGAAGCCAACAATGCCGTTGAGCTTGCGGATGGTTTTCATCTTGTCGACGATGAACGCCGAAAAGGTCTCGTCCATAAGGAGCTGCCAGCCCTCGTCCATGAAGAACATGACCGGGTTTCCGTCGAGCAGCTCGTTAAGGCGATGATAGAGGTACATCAGCGCCGGCGTGCGAAGATCCTCATTCCCGAGGATGTTCGTCATGTCGAACCCAAACACGCTGCGACCCGAGAAGGAGAGGACGTCATGCGAAGCGTTGAAGAGCCACGCCTTTTCACCATCGATCCACGGCCGAAGACGTGCGTGAAGGTCGTTTGCATCCGCCCGCGACCGTCCGACCAGCAGGCCAGCCAGATTTGGCAGATTGCGCTCCGCCGCAGGTTCCTGCATCAGGCGGACGATTGCCCTTTCAAGCGTATCCTCGTCTTCCTGAGTGAAGTCGTCGCGATCTCCGGAGCGCAACATTGCCTTCAAGAGACGAAGGAGAAATTCTCGGTTAGGGCCGGTGTTATCGAGCTGCAGCGGGTTGAAACCTGTTGGCGTCCCCGGTGACAGCACCTCATAGGAGCCGCCGATCGCCCTCACGAAGATTTCGGCGCCGCGGTCCTTGTCAAAGAACACCGCTTTTGGCGTCGGTGAAACGCGCATTGCCTGCGCCAGCAGAAACGTCAGGGCAACCGTTTTGCCGGAACCGGTCGGCCCGGTGACAAGGAAGTGGCCGATGTCGCGGCGATGGAAATTGAACCAGTACGGTGTTTGCGACGTGGTCTCTAGAATCGTGATCGGCAAGCCCCAATGGGTGCGATCGGCCTGTCCCGTCGCGAAATTGTGCATGGAGGACAGGCCGGAAAAGTTCGCGCTCGACAGCATTGCCTTGCGGGCGATGTAGCTGTGGTTCCCTGGCAATTGCGCCCAAAAGCCGGCCTCGAGGTTCAGATCCTCGCGAAGCCAAGTGATGTTCATGTCGGTGAGGCGGGCGCCGAGTTCCGAAACCGTGCGGCTGAGGCCTTCGAGATCGCGCGAAAGGCACAGGAGCGAAAGGTGATGGAAGCCAAAAACGGCCTCCTGGTTCATCAGGCTATTGAGCGCATAGTCGATATCCTGCTCGACCGAGCTACCAGATTCGTCCGACGCTCTGATTTGTCGTTGCAAACGGCTAATCCGCTCTTGCGCAATCGGCTTGTCGGCGATTGTGAAGGATTGCGTGAGAATGAACTCATGGTTCACCTGCAACAGGCCGTCCAGCATTCCCGGCCCGGTGAAGGGTGGGTATTCCTTCACGGACAAAAGGGCTCCAAAGCGGGTGCTTCCATCGACAGCCGCTTGAGCCTGCATCGTCCGCTTGCTGAAATGCAGTCGGGACGTGCCGACGTAATTGCGGATCCCCATGCGCGGCAAGCGCATCTTGCGCGGCACTCCGCAGGTCAGGATCGTGTTGAAGAATTCGCAGGGTTCGGAGTAGGGCTCACCCTTCTCCTTCTCTTCCTGCCCTTCGATCTTGGCCTCAGCGTCTTTTCTGCCACGATAGGTGATACCGAGCGCGCGCGCTCCGTACTTATGCAGATCGCGCACGATGTTGCCGATCAGCTCCTCGAGCTCCGTGACATCTTCGCGCGTTTGCTGGACGCGGGAGTCTTTGTTTGCCTTGTCGAAGAGCCGATTGAGCGAGTCGCCAACGCCGAGAGCGCCCCGCATTCCCGACCGCACAATGGTCAGGTAAATTTCGTTCGTGAACATGCGCTTGTGGCGCAATTGCTCCATGTAGCGCTTGTTCAGCAGGTCGCAGAATGGAGCGTCGAACGCGCCACCGATTTCTGTCACAACCTCTCGACGGATTACCGTTGACCAAATAGAATAGCGGCTCGAGCCCAACGCACGGATCATCGTGTTTTGCACGACCGACCGCATGTTGAGCTCTGCCTGGTCTTCTGTCTGGAAGAACAGCCCATCCAGTTTAATGACGCTCAGGAGCGAGCCGTTTTCCAGCCCGATCACTGTGTCGGAGACGTGTCGGAGATACGGAATATGAGTCGACATGGGCCGCTCATTGCTGGCGACCCGGCCGAATCCAAGCTCTTCTTTGACGACTTTCAGCATGGTCACGGTCCGTAAGAGTTGGTGCCCCAAAAGCGCTTGTTGGGCGTGCGGGGCGTCTTGCGGGACGTCACCTGCATCACGTCGAGGATCCTGTTGTCCCAGGTGCAGAGCGAGAACAGGACAAGGTAAGCAACCGGCGCGATAAGCAACGCCAGGAGGTCGTTCGTTGCAAGCCAGCCGATGATGGTGACGCCAACGATCAGCACCACCGCCATGTAGGGCACGCCCCAAAGCGTCGGGGACCGGGTTAACCCGATCACCAACGGCGTCAGAGCTGGTTTTTCGTCCTGAAATTCACTCATCGGTCACTGGCCGACCGCTGAGATCATCTCGTCGACGATCGCGGGTGCGCCAAACACCAGACCAATTCCCATCACGACCGCGCCGGCAGTGAACCACGACAAGCGTCCGGCGAATGCCAGAAAGCCAAGTCCGATAACGGCAATGATCGCGAGCAGCCGACCGAACGGGCCGGTGATGAAATCAACGATCATCTGCACCGCCGTCTGCAGCGGCCCGAACGCGCCGCCTGCACTCTGCGCCAGAGCCACATCAGCTCCCGCGACTTGGAATGCCGCCACGATGCCGAGCGTGGCAGCGAGCTTCACCGCCTGAGACTTCTTCGTTTGCATTTCAAATTGCATGTTTCTCTCCTTCAAAAGTGCATGACACCGCCGACAAACTTGCCGGTCTTCTTCACGGCGATGACACCGGCGTCGCCGCTGTCACTCGCATCCGAGACCGTCTGCGCAGCGGTAGCCAGCCTCGCCTTGCCTTTCGCCGACGGCATTGGCAGCCCGAGTTGGTAGTTCACCACCCTGGCGACGTATCCGACTGTTTCCTGGAACGGCGGGATGCCGCCGTGTTGGTAGATCCGCTGCTCGCCGCTGTTGTAGGCAGCGGCGACCAGGAGCGGATTCTGAAACTCATCAAGCAGAAACCGCAGGTACTTCATCCCGCCCTCAATGTTCTGAGCGGGATCACAGATGTCCCTGACGCCGAACCGCGCAGCCGTAGCAGGCATGAGCTGCATCGGTCCGCGCGCGCCCTTTGGGGAATTGCGGCTTTGGTCAAAGCCGCTCTCCGCCCAGGCGATGGCCGTCGCGAAGACTTCATCGACGCGATATTTGCGCGCCGTCTGCACAACCAGAGACTTAACCTCTTCCGGGCTGAGCGGAGGATGGCCACACTGCCGAAGTGAACCAAATTGCTGTATCGAGCCCGTAGGAATATGCGGTTCATCAACCCTGTCCGGCACGTTGTCGGAGCGGGCAAAGTTGCTCAAAACGGCATCAATATGATGCAGACCTCCCAAATCATAGGGGCTTTTGTCGGCATTGTTCTGAGCCACATCTTGCTGCGTTAATACGCCATTAGCGCCTAGCACGAAGTCCTTCATTGAGCCGCGCCAGCGCTCATCGAAGTTCGTTGCAAGCGTCGCCTTGCTGTCGATAGGCCAAGTGCTTTCATCTGTTACAATATCTGCAGATTCCTGCCGATCTTGGGCGTAAGAAATCGGGCCCCAGCTCGTGCACAAAAGGGCGCTTCCCGCCAAAGCGGCCCAGCCCAAAACGCCTGCAAATCTAGCCCTTTTTTCCATAGCCGCGCGCCTTAATTGCGGTGTTGTGATCGAAATGAAAACCAACTAAGCTGGTGAAGGTGTCGCATCGATTTGGTTCAGCGATACAACTTTTCGAGGCAGACTTAAACCCCCTATTGCAGGGGAACGAGATGAAGCAATATGGGTAAGGGCTAGAAAATGAAACGGACCATCATCGCCGCACTCGCAAGTTGCGCTATCGCAACACCTGCTTTGTCCCTCTCGGACATCAACAAGGATTACATCAAATCGCTCGCAGCGCCGGGCAAGACGGTTCTTGTGCTCGAATATTACGACGGAAGCGGGAAGGTCGCCGATCGGAAGGGCTATGCAACAACGGCCGGATTTAAGGCCGTTTCACCGACCGACTTTCGCGTGGATGACAAGACAACACTGCATCTTTTTGGCCTGGAGCCATGCAAGGGCGAAATGGTCAATCGCAGTGAAGACTTCGCCGGGAGCTGCACCGATTATGCGCAGCAACAGCTTCAGATCCTGTTACAAAACCCGAAGGTCGTGTTTTGCCGTGCCTTCGTGAGCGAGCAAGGTTCGCCCGTCCAGAACGTCACCTGCTACGGCTACTATAATTTCCCCGGTAGCCTCGACTCCGTCGATATGTTCGAGGAGCAGCTTTTGTCGCTCGGCGCGCTCCGCCTCGCAAAAAAGCCAGATGGGACTCCCGTTCGTCCGGATCTCTCCAAAGCTGAGGAGATCGGCCAGAAGGGCTCATTTGGAATGTGGGCCGATCCGAGGGTGAAGGGTCAATGAGAAACGCTCTTTCCCTTCTGTTGGCTCTCTTGCCGACATCCGTATCTGCAGCACCAGCAGGCTATTTCGATCTTCTTCCTGGCGTCACCCTGGAAACGGGCGACACGTGGGTTTCCAATGGTGAAAGAATCCGCCTCTATGGCGTCCAGGCCTGTTTGCGCGGCACTGCCTATACGGACAAGCACGGGCAGAAACGCGACTGCGGCGAGGCGTCCCTTGCCGTGCTGGCGGCCTATATCAAGGACACCAAACCCGTTTGCGCCCCGGTGGTGAAGAAAGACGGCATCGCTTACGTCGTCTGCTACGCCACAGTTGGGAAGGAGCGGCTTGATCTGGCAAACGTCCTGATCACGAGCGGATACGCCTTCGCGGCCCTCAACGGTGAGGGCATGCCCTATCACGTCCCCTATGCCGTGGCTGAGAAACTTGCGCGAGATAAGCGTGCCGGCCTCTGGCAGTTCGAAGACGTCCAGCATCCGGCCATCCTCTTGAGCCGCGAGGTGAATGCGCGAACCAAGAAGGCAGATCAATGAAGCGACACCTACTTGCAGCCGCCGCGCTCGCTTTGATCCCCCACGCAGCGACAGCCGCGGATCTCATCAAAACTCCGGCCGCGGCGGCTCGGCCACCGCAGAGATTGAGCGAAGCTCCGATCTATCAGAATGCGGTCTACAATGGCCGAGTCGCCGTCATGGACGGCCGCACACTGTGGTACCCGCAATATGCGCAGCGCGTTCGTCTCGTCGAGATTGACGCGTGCGAGCTCCCACAGTGGGCGATTGATCCCAAGTGGGTGGATCGCGAGCGGCAAAAGGCGCCTCCACCCGTTCCGTGCGGCCCACTTGCGAAGGCTTGGCTCAAGAGGACCATAGGCAGCAGACCGGTCGAATGTACCGTCATCGCGTATGGCAATGACGGTATCCCCCAGGCCCGCTGCACGTCAGCCGGCCGCGATATTGCGGTCGAGATGCTTCGTGTCGGATGGGCGCGTGTCGCGTCGCCCTATTCATACAGCAGCCAATACCTGGTCTATCAGCAGCACGCGATGGCGGCCCGCTATGGCATGTGGGCCACTTACGTCCTCGACATGAACGAGTGGCGTCGCAAGGCCGTCGACAAGACGCTAGACCGCCAGCCGATCGCTGATTTCAACCTGCTTGTCGAACGGGAAAGCGAAATATCGCCGCCCTTCATCGACGCGCGGAAGAAGCCCAAGAGGACAGACCGATAGTTGCCCGACTTCGCACATATTGCGAGCTCATTCGCAACCGATCCGCTGGCGAGCTTAATGCTCGCCATTCCCTTATCGTTTGCGCTCATCGTCGTTTCGGAACGAATCTGGTGGGTGCACGGTCCGTTCGCCCTGGCGCTCCTGATCGTCTCGGTCCTCTTTCTCGATCGACGTCATCTGGCGCTGGACAGCTTTCTCGTCGGCCTATTCGCCTTTCCACCGCTTTGCCGGGACATTCCCAACCAGCCGATGCTTTTTCGGATCGGGGTTCTCTGGTTTTCAGCCTTCGCGCTCGTTGCCGCCATCATCTACGCAGCAGGCAGTCGAGTGCACCACGCCACACCGCTCGACAAGCTATTCGTCGACCACGCGTCTCCAGCGGCAACCATCATGAGGGCCAACAGACATGAAACACCTGCTTTATGCTGCAGCCGGTCTTGCTGCGCTTACCTTCGCCCCCACAGGAGCAAAGACAGAAGATGCTCCCTGGGGCTGCCAGGTTCTCCTTTGCGCTGCCTCGCAAAATCCGTCCTGGCAGGGCGTTCCCTATTGCGTGCCCCCGATGAAGAGGCTGATCGCCGCAATGGCGAAGCCGGGATTTGATTGGCCCATTTGCCACGAGGCGAAGGCCGGCGAGCCAGGCCGGCAAGAGTTCGAGGACTGCCCTGCAGGGTCGCGCCCCACCTCTAGCAATGATGGGAACGACAACGGCTTGCGGCGCCGCAACGAGGAGGACCAATGCGTCCGGGTCGTGGACAGATGCGAGAACCGCGGCGAGTATAACCGCCTCTATGGTGACGAGGACGCCAACCAGCGTAACGGCGTGACCGTAAGGTCCATCAGCGGCAACAGCGACCATTTCGGGAATCGCGACAATCGCTACAACGGCTGCAAGGTGCAGGTAACTTCCCCCCGTCCGCGGCGCGCAAATCCCTGGTTCTTCGATATTCCCAACGACAAGGGCGTCGAAGAGCGCTTCTGGTTCAATCTACGCACCTAGCCTTGCCTAAGAGGAAGAATCTATGCACCAGAACGCCATAATCGCGATCGCAGCCACCCTCGGTATAGCGGCTGGCGCCGGCGGCACCTACATTGCAACCTCCGAGCCGAAAGTTGAAGCTCAGGCCATCTCGAGACCAGAACTGGTTGCGGCTATCTCCGCTGATCCATCTCTTTGCCCTGCACCTGAGCCTGTGGCTCAGACCGCGACACCCGCGGAACCGGAACTTGCTATCCCACCCGTTCACGACGCTATTGCAGCCTTCCGGAAGGCCAAGCCAAGTTTCCCTTCTGCAACGTTAACCCTGGGCCAGTGTGACAAGAACACTATGGGCCCAGGAGTATCTTGCGCGGTCCAAATCACTTGGAAACCAGGCCGTGAAGCACAGCCGGGCGTAGTAGGGTTTGCTAAATCGCCGGCCGGATGGCAGGCGATGCACTATTACTGATCTACCATTGAACACAAGACAAAGCCCGCGATCTGCGGGTTTTGGTTTACCTCACAGATCGACCACAAGCATTACAGCGGCCATCTCTTCGTCCTTTAACGCACCCCGCGTCGCGAACAGGTAAGCTGCCATGTAGGTTAGCTTCAGCTTTGACTCCCGATCGTCGCGCGGTTGGTGTTCGACGATCCTTAGCCTGGCGGCCTCTTCCCCTTTCGTCACCTCGAGCAGAGCATTTGCGTAGACCACGTTGCTCACACCGCCAGCCGCGCGGCGTTCATCCCATTCGCGCACCGCATCAGAAGTCGCCGATAGCGCCGCTATATGCCGCTCCATCATCGCCTCCAACGACACCGCGGCTTCCATTCCAAAATCTTCTGTCATCGCACCCTCAATCCCAGGCTCCGCGCTAATTCCCGAACCTTCCAAATCGAAGGGAGGGCAGGAGCCCCGCTCCTGCTCCCGAGCTCGTGCGGAACAGCGGAAGAGAGGGGGACAAGCGCTAAACCGGAGGGGGATCACCCACCCGCGGGGCCGAGTCGGCGCAGCCGTCCGGTGCTGCAGGCCATCGGGCCGAAGCATGGGGAGACCGGTTTAGTGCTTGTGGGGGAGAGAGGGCAGGGCTCTTTCTTCCCCTCTCAGTGAGTTGAATATATGTGGCCTTCGGCCGTTATTTCGCAATACGGAGAGGTAGTTTTCTCTCTCTCAACATAGGGCGATCGTACCGAGCTAATGGGCTTGCCTCAATGACAGACGGTTCCCCCGATTTTGCCGCGAGCGACAAAATCGGCTCCCCCATCTGCCCTTCGGGCCGCTTAGCGCGATTATTGACCCAAGCCCATCACCTCGGGGCTCAGCCTCTGTTTTCAATCAGAGGAGCTGAGTACGCATCCGAGGAGGGCCGCCTTGCTGAGAAGTGAGGCGAACTGGATGTTCTGTCTATATGGACGTCAATATAGACAGT
>NZ_LNQC01000079.1 GCF_001651855.1 Sinorhizobium americanum
GCTGCGCATCATCCCGGCCGTCGGCCACATGCCGCAGATGGAGGCATCATCCGCCGTCAACGAAGCGGTTCTGGAGAACATCCAGCGCGGATGAGCACGCGCTTTACCGATGCCTTGTGAAATGAAGTGGTTCTAATTGGGAGCAAATCCATGTCCGGACGATTGTCAGGCAAGCGCGTTCTCTTGACCGGAGGCGTGGCGAATATCGGTCTTGCCATACTTGAGGCATTCGTGGCCGAAGGTGCAACAGTTTCTGTGGTCGACATCGATGCAGCCAAGGGTGCCGAAGTCGAGAAGCGTTTTGGCGAGCGAGTCCGCTTTTTCAAAGCGGATATCTCGCAGGAAGACGAAATCAAGGACGCGATCGCTCAATCGGTCGCCTGGATGAAAGGGTTGGACACGCTGTGCCTGAATGCAGGCGTCCAACTCTCGGGCAAAGTGGAAGATTTTAGTACCAGCAACTGGGACAAGGTTTTCACGATCAACGTCCGGGCCAATTTCATTTTTGCGCGCGAGTCCGTCAAACACCTCCGTGCTGCTGCCAAGTCTTCGATCGTGATGATGTCGTCGCTTGCCGGCAAGCGTGGCGCGCCGGGGTTGCTAGCCTATTCGGCATCGAAAGCCGCAGTCATTGGGTTGACGACAACGCTCGCCCTCGAACTGGCTCGCGACGGAATCCGTGTAAACGCTGTCTGCCCGGGTTGGATTGATACCCCGTTCAACCAGCCGGCCATCGACTACATCGGTGGCAGAGACAAGCAGGAAGCCCTGGTTCCGACGGTCATCCCGCTTGGACGACAGGCCACACCGCAAGAGGTCGCGCCGTTGTTCGTCTATCTCGCCTCGGATGAGGCTTCGTACGTCACAGCTCAGTCGATCAATGTCGACGGCGGAATCTACAACTAAGGCAACGGCGAGGGCATGAAAATGGCGAAGATGATTACGCATGAATCGGCGCTCAAAGCCATTGAGGTCGGCGCGGCGAAAGCACGGCAGCTTGGTGAGCCTTCTTCTCTCGCAATCGTGGATGCCGGCGGCAACCTGATGGCGTTCTTGCGCGTCGACGACGCCGCGCTTTCCACAGTCGAGATCGCTCAAGGCAAGGCATATACCGCTCTGGCCCTGCGCTCGCCTTCCGGAAACTGGCTCGAAATCGTGCAGCCGGGCGCAGCGCTCTATGGGCTTGATGCGCTCGGCGGGCGCAGGCCATTTGTTGTCTTCGGCGGCGGATTGCCGGTCCACGACGGCAAGACCGTCATCGGGGGGGTTGGCGCGTCGGGGGGACCGGTGGATGCCGACGTAGCGATCGCAGAGGTGATGGTGTCGGCGCTGCAGCAGCACTAGCCCTATCTTTCTTTCACTGCCTATGAGGGTCGCATGTCAACGGAATCAGTTGCAGCAAAGGCATCCATGTCGGCTTCTGAAGTTCGACAGATGATCCGCGAAGGAAGCCTTCGCGTCCCAACCACCGGGTTTGCCGAAGGGTTCATGCAAGCCAATCTGGTGATTTTGCCTGAGCGGCATGCATCCGACTTCCGCCTATTTTGCGAGCGCAATGCCAAAAGTTGCCCGCTCCTCGGCATTGGCAAGCCGGGCGATCCGGGCTTGCCTGAATTAGGCTCGATTGACATTCGCACAGACGTGGCTCGATATCGAGTCTATCGGTCGGGCGAGCATACGGAGACAATAGCAAACCTTTCGGACATCTGGCGTGACGATCTCGTCACGTTCGCGCTTGGTTGCTCATTCTCGTTTGAGAGCGCGATCCTTCGCGCTGGGATCGATATCCGTCACATCAGTGCCAATCGCAACGTTGCGATGTACGCGACGAATCTGCCTACCAACCCTGCGGGGCCCTTTGCCGGATCGATGGTGGTGTCCATGCGGGCATTTCGGCCGGCCGATGCCATCCAGGCGATCATCTTGTCGGACCGCTATCCGCTTGCCCACGGCGCCCCAGTTCACATAGGCGATCCCGCCGACATTGGCATCAAAGACATAAGCAGGCCAGATTACGGCGATCCGCCGGTTATCGAACCGGGTGACATACTCGGCTTCTGGGCCTGTGGGGTAACGCCGCAGCTCGCACTTCAGCAGGCGAAATTGGATCTGGCGATCACACATGAGCCGGGCTTTATGCTCGTCACCGATTTGCCAGCGGATCTTGCGGGTCCGCCCGGCAAAGAGGCCCCGAGAAACTGAACCGAAGTTGGGCGCCGAGACGTGCCCGCCGTTCACGGCATCAACTGGAGAGCTACCAATGTCTGAACACATCGTGCGCGTTGAATGGAGCGCGACTGAGCATACCAAACAACCCGGCACATACAGCCGCGACCATAAGTCAATCATCAGCCCTCAGGTAACCATCCCTGTCTCGGCAGCCGCGGATTACTTGGGCAACAGCGAAATGGCCGATCCAGAACAGTTGCTCGTTTCTGCGCTCGCAAGTTGCCACATGCTGTACTTCCTCGCGATTTGCGAAGGAAGCGGATATACGGTCAGCACTTATGTCGACGAAGCCATCGGCACCGTCGCCAAAAGCCCTGTAGGTTTCCACTGGGTATCGTCGATCACGCTTCGGCCTAGAGTCTCCTTCAGTTCTGAAAAGCAACCCGATCGCGACGCTCTGGCTCGGTTGCATCACCGCGCGCACAAAGGCTGCTTCATCGCAAATTCAATTAGGTCGAAAGTATCCATCGAGTTGGAACCACAGCTAGCTGATGCTTGACATGCGATCAACCCACGAAAATCTGTGAAGGAGAGGCGATACATGAAGGAAAAGCTTGTAGTTGTCGCAGTGGTCATCGCGCATCAAGGAAAAGAGGACCTCCTTAGAGACGGGTTGATGGAACTGGTTTCCATCGCACGCACGGAGCCAGGCTTCATCCAATACGATCTGCACGTTTCGCTCGAGCGCCCCGGAGAATTCCTCTTTTATGAGATCTGGGACGATGAGCAGTCGCTCGACCTGCACAACAATACGGAATCAATGAAGGCATTCGGCGCAAAAGCCGGCCAGTGGATCCAGTCGGTCACGCTCAATAAGTACAGGCACATCTCTTAAGCCTGGATACCTTCATCGGCTTGGATCGCGAATGCGAATACGGCCCCGTCCGGCCGGACGGCCAAGATATCGGTGGGCGAGAGCAGCATTTACCGGAATTGCCAGATTAAAGGACTGTCGGATGACTTCCAACATGGATAAAGGCCATCAGAAAGCTCCCGATCTCTCGGTGCACTATCGCCCAATCGCCTTGAAGGCTGTTCTTGCCGCTTGCAGCGTTGGTTCCGCAAAAGCGGAACCAACGCCGTTGCGACGGGCGTTCCAACACCATCCAGATTTCCATGGGTATGAGGAAGACTAAACCGGCTTGACCTCCTCCGATGCGAAGGAGAGAACTAGCTACCGTGATGCATTCGCTGACCTAGCTGTTTCAGCATAGACACGGCCGCCATTCGTGCCTCGAGGCAGAGCTTTCGCTTCACTAACGAATCTCGGCAACAGCTTCGATTTCCACGGCCATGCCCGAGGGGAGCGCGTGTGTCCCCGAGGCAATGCGGGCGTGACGGCCGTCCACACCCAGAACATCGCACATTAGATCCGAGGCTGCGTTGAGCACCTTTGCCTGGTCTTCAAAATCGGGAGTGCAACGGACAAGCCCCGCGACCCGGACGAGCCGTACGACCCGATCAAGGTCACCGCTGCAGGCGGAGCGCAACTGTCCCAATATATTCAATGCGCAAAGGCGGGCGGCTGCCTGGCCATCCGCGACGGTCAAATTATCGCCAATAACGCCCTTGCAGATCAGCTGACCACCCTTGCGAGGCCCTGGCCGGCGACGAAGACCAGAGCACCCGATTGGACAAAGGGAACATAGTTCCCTTGAGGAGGATTTTCTTCGGGAAGCTCCAGACCGAGGCTGGTCAAGCGCGCATCAACGATCCCCATCCCTGTTCTCACTTCAGTTGGCGCCAATCGCCGCTATCGCCCTTCCAGCCCACAACCCTGCCGGCGAGGCGCTCTAGCGTGTTGCGCAACGTGGTCACAAGGCCTGCCCACTCGGTAGCGGAAATGCCGTCCACCGCCGGTTCGGGGCCCATGAACATGCCGTCGACGCCGCCGAAGGAAACGCATTGTTCTATGCACCGGCGCTCCAGTTCGCCGTCGTGGAAAATCGAGGGTTTCTCAAGCAGTGCCGAAAGGGCAGCGATAAGGCCGGTGGCCCCCCAGTTCGAGACGTTCGAAACGATCAGGTGGTCGGCTGCCGTTGCCGCCGCCACACCGCCACGTCCCGGATGGCCACTATCCTTGGCCTTCGGTGAAAAGACCTTGAGTTCTTCTGCGATCACGCCCATCCCCAACTCGTTTCCTCCGTCGCCGATTGCAACGAACGGAACGCCTTCGGACTTCGCGCGGAGGAAAAATTGATCGAGATCGGCGACAAGACCGTCGAGCGGCCGTCCACCGAGACCATGATAGAGGCCACGGTCATTTCTTCCCGGGCGCTCAATCGAGATGACCAGGGACGGTCTGGTTACATCGAGCAGAGAGTCCGTAATCTTCCGGCAGCCTGCATCGTCCTTCGGCACGCTGCGAATGTAGACCGGTCGGATGAACTCGACCGACTGGATTACGCCAGATTCGGGGAAGGGAAGGGGAGAGAGGCCGGCTCCCCGGCAAGTCCCGATCATCATTTCAACCCAGTCGTTGTCCGTCAGGATGATCGTTTCAACACCCAGCCCCAGGAAGAATGCACGCGCCATGAGCGCTGCACCCACGGGGCCATCGGTCTCAGGGACGCCGGCCCCCTCGGGAAAGCCTGTGGCAATGACAATCGGACCGCCATGGTCGCGCACCCGGTCGCAAATCAGTTTGGCGGCCGTCATGCAAGCCGGGCCGGGCTGGCGGCTTTGAAGCGCCTCATAAATCTTGCCGATCAGCCCGACGCCTGTGAGATCGAGCGTCATGAAATTCTCGATAGTCCGGGCGATTTTCTCGCCCTTTGCACTTTGCAGATCAAGCATGTTCAGGTTCCGATACGTTGGTGAGGTAGTTGGCGAACTTGTCAGAATCGACGTTGCCGCCGCTGACCAGTATCGCGGCGGTTTTTCCCGTGATTTCCAACTTGCCGGCCAACAGCGCGGCCAATGCTACCGCCCCGCCGGGTTCGACCACGAGTTTCAGGTCACGATAGGCGAAGCGGATAGCCTCCTTCACCTCGTCGTCGTCGACAGACAGCCCGCCGGCGAGATGCTTTCGACATATCGGGAACGTCAATTTGCCCGGAGCAGGGACCAGCAGAGCGTCACAGATCGATGTGGCAAGCGCGGGCGCTTTTCGCGGCTCACCGGCGGCAAGCGAAAGCGCCATCCCGTCGAAACCTGCGGCTTCAACGCTATAGATTGCCGCCCGCGGCATGAGAGTGTGAACTCCGCAAGCAGCGCCTGAAACAAGCCCTCCGCCGGAACACGAAAACAGCGCAACATCAAGCGAGACACCTATTTCAGCAGCTTGGTGGGCGATTTCCGCACCGAGGGTCGCCTGGCCGGTAATGACGTACGGATCGTCATAGGGCGGCACGATGACAGCTCCGCTCTCAGCCGCGATTTGCGCGCCGATCTCTTCACGATCTTCCTTGGTTTTGTCGTAGAGCCGGACGCTCGCGCCGTTTTGCCGCACACCCTCCACCTTCGTCTTGGGAGCGTCGTAAGGCATCAAAACAGTGGCTCGAATCCCAAGTTCTCTGGCTACAAACGAGATTGCCAATCCGTGATTGCCTGACGACCACGTCACAATGCCGCAATCACGCTGCGCCGCGTTGAGCTGCAAGGCCCTGTTCAGGGCGCCGCGAAGCTTGAAGGAGCCGGAACGTTGCAGGTTCTCCGGCTTGATGAGCACACGTCCTCCAACCAGCCGGTTCAGCTCCTGACTCTCTAGGATCGGCGTACGCACCGCATATTTCCCAATACGATCCCGCGCCGCTTGGATTGAATCTGCAGTCGGTTCGAAATGGTCGAGTGGAGGTTGAACTGTCACCTGGAGCTCCAAAGACGGTATATGCTCCAAGACAAGCTCAGCGATGACTTAAAGTAAAATTATAATCCCTGATCGATCGGCATAAGGAGATGTAATGCGTCCTCATTCAGCGTGGGAGTCCTCACTGGCAACGCGCTGCGCAATCGCCGCAAGTTCCTCAAGCATTTCGCTGCCGAAGCCTAACGGGTAGAACGCGTAGAACCTCAAGGGGGGGAGGTCTATTTCGCTTGGGACAGGCTGAAGAATGTTGCCGTCCTTTGCCGCACCGAGAGTGCCTTCTGCAACAAGTGCAACGCCTATGCCGTCGAGCGCCAGTTTCTCGATTGTCGAGATCGATGAGTTTGCGAAGATTCGAGGGGGTTGACCGCTTTTTTCAAATATCAGCTCCCGGAGATAGTCAAATGGGTAGGTATTACGAGGATAGGTCAAAATGGGGACGGTCGGAGCTTTCTGATATGTGAGCGGTTCGCCCGTGACGAGCCCGGGGATCGCATAGAACCGCAGAGGGTAGTCCTTGAGTTTTACACAGGTGAAACCTTCGAGGACTGCGGGTCCCAACATCAGTGCGATGTCGATTTCGCCGTTTTGCAGGGCAACGAGCATCGACGGCGTGACGTCCACCGTCATGTCGAAGTCTATGTTTGGAAACCGGCGCGAGGCCTGTTCGAGAAATCGCGAAAGCCACGTATGAACAATAGTTTCCGAGACCCCAAGGCGTATCCTGCAGTGCAGGTGCCGATTGAGTTCAAGATCGCGCTCCATGGCAACGACCTGCCGCAGAAGCAATTCTGCATGGCCAAATAGGGTTCGTCCAACCCTTGTCAGAGCTATGGGCTTCGCCATTCGATCGAACAGAGGTTCGCCGACTAGTTCCTCCATCGCCCCAATCCGCTGTGAGATTGTCGGCTGCGTAGTGTTGAGTTTCTCTGCTGCCTTGGAGAAACTGCGCAGGCGTCCTGCCCAATAAAAGACTTCCAGGCTTCTTAGGCTGAACATCCTACCTTCCCATAATCTCTCGCGCCTGCCGGCGCGCAGCACGCGCCCCCGCACTTCTGGACGGGTTCATTAGACCCGAATGCTAGCTGAGCTGCCATCACTTCGAGGATTGCTCTCCTCCTACTGTAAACTGAATGTTATCGTTGACATAGACGCAAATCCCGTCTCGTATACGTTGACATGAGCCCAGGCCGTGCCCAACCCTCTGAATTCTACCAACCGGAAACTGCTTTGGCTCAACTCCCTGCGCGTGAGTGCGAGCACGTCACCACGGGCCATGCGCAGGAACGCCGTCCTCAATAGGAAGGAAGATAAAAGGGATGACAACGAGCATCGGAAATTCTGCTGCCTCAACCCGCAATTCCATTCGGGTATGTGGGAAATGAGCGTCGCGATTGGCGTTATCGGCACCGGGGTGATGGGCTCCGAACATGCCCGCATTCTTCGCGAGGAGACCAGCGACGCGCATCTTGCCGCCGTCTGCGATGCTGATGAAGGCCGCGCCCGCGCCGCCGGTGCCGGAAGTAAGGTGTTCACGGATCCACTCGCCCTTATCAACGCCGATCAGGTCGACGCCGTCGTGATCGCCGCGCCGGATGCCATGCACGGCAGCCTCGTGCTGTCTTGCATCGAAGTGGGTAAGCCAGTGCTGTGCGAAAAGCCTCTTGCACTCACCGCGACCGAGGCGCTTCAAGTCGTCGAGGCAGAGGTCGCCAAAGGGCGGAGACTGGTTCAAGTTGGCTACATGCGGCGCTTCGATGCGTCCTATGTAGAGATGAAACGGCTGCGTGAAGCAGGGGAAGTTGGAAAGCCGGTCATCCTGCACAACGTCCATCGCAATCCCGTCGTGCCTGCATGGTTCAGCGGACCGATGTCGGTGACAAATGCCTTTGTCCACGAGATCGACATGAGTCGGTGGCTGCTCGGCTCGGAGATGGTGTCGGCACGGGTTTATTCCGGACCGGGTGGTGACCCGCTGATGATCACAATGCAAACCGACCACAGCGAGATCGTTTCAACCGAGATCTTCATGAACTGCGGCTACGGCTATCATGTGCATTCGCAGCTCGTCGGCCGTAATGGAACCATCGAGACCGCCCTCCCAACCGCCACCGTCAGGAATCTCGCTGGTCAGCACAGCGCAACTTATCCAGAAAATTGGGTACCACGCTTCCGAAATGCCTACACAAGCCAGATGAATGCTTGGGTAAGATCTGTAAGAACTGGTGAGTCCAGTCACGGGGCTGGCGCGTGGGACGGATATGTCACCACGTCTCTGGCAGAACAGATCGTCGCGGCACTCGGAGCGAACGCCACAGCGCAGCTAACGATTGAAGCACGTCCCGCATTCTACGCAATGTGACTGGCCTCATAAAAAAGGCCAATCGGCTCGCGGACTGCAACGCTGATGGGCATTCAAGCGCAGTGGTCGGATATGCTGTCATCGGCGCCGGCTGTATCGCTTAATAGGCATTCGTTCCCTCGATTGGACAAACCTACCACGCCTTTGTCGCGCTGGGTGGAGCAAATGACCATGACGGACTCCTTGTTCGTTCTCACCTGATGAGTACCATTTTTCAGAGGCACACCGCCTTTCGGATGGAACCCTGAGAGCCGCGGCATGTAATCGTTGACGTTGGTCATTGTACTTGATCAAATGCCACGCCGTGTATACGGCACTGCATGGGCTACGCAGCCCCGGCGACGATTTTCTCTTTGGATTGAGTGAGTTTAGATGAGCAAGCCGCCGACTGTCCACGACGTGGCACGCCTGTCGGGTGTATCGACCGCCACAGTGTCTCGATACTTCACCGGGAAGACTGATGCGATTTCGCCCGAAACCATCGAGAGTGTGCGCAACGCCGCCGAGGCTCTTGGGTATACGCCATCAGAGATCGGGCGCTCGCTCCGCCTGGCCCGCAGCCGCGTGGTCGTGATGTTGGTTCCCGATGCAACAAATCCATTTACTGCGGATGTTGCGGCGTCGGTCGAACAGGCGCTGAAGGATTTCGGCCTCTCTATGGTGCTGGCGAACGCTTCCGAAAACGCGGAACAGCAGGATCGCCTACTTTCCGACGCACAAGGTCTGCGGGCGCGCGCGATTGTGCTGCAAGGTGCAATAGATACGCCGCGACTGCGTGACATGGCTTTGCGGCAGAACAACATTATTTTTGTCAATCGTCGCCCGGCGCCGGGAATCATCGCTCCCTACGTGGGCATCGACAACTTCGCGGCGGGTCGCGCCGTCGGGCGCTATTTCGTGGAGCGCGGGTACGAGAACTGCGTTGCGATTCACGGACCACGCCATTACTCCGGCAGCACTGAGCGGCTTGATGGCTTCCTTGCCGGTCTCCAGCAGGAGCGCCCTGTTTTCCAGTTTGAGAGCGCATACACCATGGAGGCGGGTTACCGTCAAGGCCAGTTGCTGCTCGCTGATCACAGCCGTCGATATGCGGTATTTTGCGGCAACGACATGATTGCCTATGGGGTTTATCGCGCCGCCATGGAGAAGAGCATGCGCGTGCCCGACGATCTCGTGATCTTCGGCTTCGACGACAATCGGTTGAACGAGTGGCTGGCGCCTTGGCTCTCCACCGTGAAGGTCCCGGCGTTCGATTTCGGCCCTGCCATCGCCAAACTCATTCATGAGCCGATCGCCTCGGACGACCCAAATAGAAACGTTATTCTTCCGTTTACGCTGACGATCAGAAAGTCTGCTTAGAACAGGGCAGGGACTCGCAAAAACAGCGAGCGCACATGCTGCCAAAGCCGGGCCTTACCCTCGGATTGCCTATTTGGGATCACTTTGGCATCACATCCATTATTCACTTCCCCAACTAATCCCCGCAATGTAATCGTTGACATAGTCATTTTGCATAGTGTACACGTTTACATTATGGGAATGGGAAATTCATGGACGTTTGAATGCGCGTGGCAGAGGAGTGTGAAAGGTGAGCATTCGCCGATCGGCAGGGCCCGTTTCAATCACGAAACAAATAGCACTCGCAATCCAAGTAGGACGATCGCGGACCTCCTCGAACATCTGGACAAACTAACATGGCCAAGCCGCCGACTATCCGCGATGTAGCACGCCTTTCCGGGGTTTCCACCGCCACGGTTTCGCGGTTCTTCACAGGCAAGACGAGCGCGATTGCCCCTGAGACCATTGAGAATGTACGCAGTGCCGCAGAGGAGCTCGGTTACACGCCGTCGGAGATCGGGCGCTCGCTCCGCCTGGCGAGCAGCCGGGTCGTGGTGATGCTGGTACCCGATGCCACCAACCTCTTTACCGCCGATGTTGCAGCGTCGGTTGAGAATGCGCTCAAAGGTATTGGACTTTCATTGGTACTCGCGAACACGGCTGAAAATGCTGAGAAGCAAGACGGCCTGCTCGCCGATGCGCAGGGCCTGCGGGCGCGAGCGATCGTTCTACAGGGCGCAATGGATACACCGCGATTGCGCGAGATGGCCGAGCGGCAAAACAACCTGATATTCGTGAATCGCCGGCCCGCGCCCGGCATTGTCGCTCCCTATGTCGGGGTCGATAACTTCGCCGGCGGCTTCGCGGTCGGACGCTATTTCATCGAGCATGGCTACGAGAACTGCGTGGCAATTCACGGGCCACGGCACTATCCGGGAAGCAGTCGGCGCCTTGAGGGCTTTCTCGCCGGTGTCGGTGAGATGCGCCAAGTCCTCCGGTTCGAGTGCGCTTTCACGATGGCGGCCGGCTACCAGCAAGGTTCGCTTCTTCTGGCTGACCGCAGCCGTCGATACGCAGTCTTCTGTGCCAACGACATGATCGCCTACGGCGTTTATCGGGCCGCCATGGAGAGGAACATGCGGATTCCCGAAGATCTGATCATCTTCGGGTTCGACGACAATCGCGTGAACGAGTGGCTTGCTCCTTGGCTCACGACCGTCAAGGTTCCGGCATTCGATTTCGGCCCTGCGATTGCGGAGCTGATCAACGAAGCGCCCGCCACGAACGATCACAACCGGACCGTTATCCTGCCCTTTTCACTGACGATCCGGCAGTCTGCTTAGAGGAGCAGCAAGGGGGCCGGAGCAACAGCACTTACCGGACACCGAAGTGCAGCGGGGAAAAGAAGAAAATGAATGAGATCGCCAATAACCAGCCGATCGGTCTCGGGCGAGTTTCGAAGTTGCGGCGCATCAATTCTATCAGGTCCACGCCGAAGGGCGGAGCGTGAAAGGCTAACAGCATGCTGTCACCATCTACAATCAAGGTCGTTCGCGAAACGGGTGCGCTGCCTAACTCCGAGTATCTCTTGGAGGTCAAAAACGTCCGCAAGGAATTTGCGGGGGTCGTTGCGCTCGACAATGTCTCTTTCCGGGTCCGCCGCGGCAGCGTGCATGCGCTCATGGGCGAGAACGGTGCCGGCAAGTCGACATTGATGAAGATCATTGCCGGCATCTACACGCCGGATGCCGGGGAATTTAAGTGGCGCGGCCAGTCGATCCGGCTGAACAGCCCGCTCGACGCGCTCGACAACGGCATCGCGATGATCCACCAAGAGCTCAACCTCATGGCGCCGATGACGGTATCGGAGAACGTATGGATTCGCCGCGAGCCGAAGAACCGGTTCGGGTTTATAGACCACGACGAGTTGCGCCGCCGCACGCTGGAACTCTTCGACCGACTCGGGATCGATATAGACCCGGACGAGCAAGTCGGTAAGCTCTCCGTCGCCAGCCGACAAATGGTCGAGATCGCAAAAGCGGTTTCCTATGAATCAGACGTCCTGATCATGGACGAGCCTACCTCGACTCTGACCGAGCGCGAGGTGGAGCACCTTTTCCGGATCATCCGAACACTCAGGGAAGCCGGAAAGGGGATCATCTACATAACGCATAAGATGAACGAGCTTTTCGAAATTGCCGATGAGGTCTCGGTCTTTCGTGACGGCAAGCACATCGCGACCAGTGCCGCCAACGAGGTCACCCGCGACGACGTTATCCGAATGATGGTTGGCCGCGAGCTCTCGCAGATGTTTCCCAAGACACCCGCCCCGATTGGCGACGTCATCCTGAGAGTCAGCAATCTCGGGCTGGCAGGCGTCTTCGAGGGCATTTCCTTCGACTTACGAGCCGGCGAGATCCTCGGCATCGCAGGCCTGGTTGGTGCGGGGCGTTCCAATATTGCCGAGACAATCTTTGGCGTCACCCCGGCGACCTCGGGTACTATCGAGATTGATGGCAAAAAGGTGGTTGTGGACTCGCCTGCTGTCGCCATGGAACATGGCATGGCCTTCCTCACCGAGGAACGCAAGGAGTCCGGCTGTTTTCTGCTTCTCAACATCCAGGAAAACATGCAGATGGCGGCGCTGCGCAGCGGCTATGTCCGGCGCGGCTTCGTCGATCAAACACGGCTGTCCCGCGACTGTGATGCCATGACAAGCGCGCTGAGGGTCAAAACCCCAAATATGGAGGAGTTGATCCTGAATCTCTCCGGAGGCAACCAGCAGAAGGTACTTATCGCCCGCTGGCTGTTGACGAAGCCGCGCATCCTTATTCTTGACGAGCCTACCCGGGGTATCGACGTCGGCGCTAAGGCGGAAATCCACCGCATGATCTCTAATCTTGCCGGCGAAGGCCTGGCGGTGATCATGATCTCCTCGGAGATGCCCGAGATCCTCGGGATGAGCGACCGTGTCATGACTATACGTCAGGGGCGTTTGTCCGGCGTTTTGGATCGCGCTGAAGCCGATCAGGTAAAGATCATGGAGCTTGCAGCACAATGATCACCACGGTGGCGGCAGAGACCCGCTGAAGCGACTGGTGTGCATCGATTGGGACTGGTGCCACGAAAAACAAAGGTCTGACCTGTGAAAGGTCCACGAAACCTTCCATCGGCAGGTCTTCAGCGTTCGTGAGCTAAGGTCTTAACCGCATCAAGAAACCACTCGAAACAGGCTGTGATATGGCAAGCATCGATCTCAATAGCGATCTCGGCGAAAGTTTCGGCCCCTGGCCGATGGGTGACGATGCCTCGATGCTTGGCATTGTCACCAGCGCCAACATTGCCTGCGGCTTTCATGCAGGCGATCCGGCGGGCATCCTTACGGTTCTACGTGAGGCCGCGCGACGCGGCGTCTCGGTTGGCGCCCATATCGGCTACCGAGACCTGGTCGGCTTCGGCCGGCGTAACATGGACCCGTCGAGCGCCGAGCTCGTAGGCGATACGATCTACCAGATCGGCGCGCTGCAGGGCCTCGCAAAGGCCGCCGGCACCGAAGTTGGCTACGTCAAGCCGCACGGAGCGCTTTACAATACTATCGCCAACGATATGCGCCAAGCGGACGACGTGATTGCCGGGATCAAGGCGGTCGATCCCTCGCTGATTCTCATGGCGCTCGCGGGTGCCCCGATTGTCGAGCAAGCCCGTGCCGCTGGGTTGACGGTCGTGTGCGAGGCCTTCGCCGATCGCGCCTACAATGCCGACGGCAGCCTTGTCAGTCGCCGGCTGCCGGGCGCGGTCATCCACGACGCTGAGGTCGTCGCGACCCGGATGCTGCGCATAGTCAGCGAGCATCGGATCACTGCGATCGACGGCACCGAGATCGTCCTCGAAGCGCAATCCATTTGCATCCACGGTGACACGCCATCCGCCGTAGCCCTCGCCCGCGCGGTGCGCGACAGACTCATCGCAAGCGGCGTCGAGCTGAAGCCCTTTGCTGGGTCGATCCGGGATTTGGCTAATGCCTGACCGTCTACGTTTTCTGCCCGCCGGCGCTGATGCTCTTCTGGTCGAATTGGACGACCTGGAAACGACGCTGACGTTACTCGACCGTTTGTTGGCCGCCCGGCCAGAGGGGGTGAAGGAGTTCGTTCCGGCCGCACGCACCGTGATGATCCGCTTCGACCCGCTCGTCACCGACCGCTCCACGATCGCCGCATTCGTTGCGCGGATCGATCTTTCGATGCGGAGTGTGCGGCAGGGCGAGACGTTCGATATCCCAGTGACCTATGACGGTGAGGATTTGGGCGACGTTGCCGAATTTCTCGGCTGGCCGGTGGAAGAACTCATCCGCCGCCACACCGACGCGACTTACACCGTGGCCTTCACCGGCTTCGCGCCCGGTTTCGCCTACATGACCTGCGATGATCCCGCGTTCGACGTGCCGCGCCGCAAGACCCCGCGGGTGCGAATTCCGGCCGGCTCCGTGGCGATAGCCGGTACGTTCGGTGGCATCTATCCCACTGACAGCCCAGGCGGTTGGCAGCTTCTCGGCACAACACCGCTTCGCATGTGGGATACAGCCCGCCCCCGGGCGGCGCTGCTCGCCCCTGGCGATCGCGTGCGCTTTCGCGATATGGCCAAGGGCACCCTGGTACCGGTCTCCGTGCCCGAACGGCAGGCGGACGTCGCGGCGCCGGGAGGGGGCTTGCGCGTTATCCGCGCCGACCGACCGGCGCTTTACCAGGACCTCGGCCGTCCCGGTCGGGCAGATCAGGGCGTCTCGAGGTCCGGTGCGCTCGATCGCGCCGCACTTCGCAACGCAAATCTCTGTGTCGGCAATCCAAGCGATACCGCGGCGATCGAGATCACTTTCGGGGGCTTCGCGCTCAGGGCCGACCGACCCGTGACGCTGGCGTTAACGGGCGCGTCGTGCCCGCTGGAAATTCGCACGGCGGGCGGCCGCGTAGTCTCCGCCCCGTTTGCTCATCCGTTTGCGCTCGACGCCGGCGACGAGTTGACGCTCGGCGTGCCGAGCGAAGGGATGCGCAGCTATCTGGCGCTCCGCGGCGGCTTCTTCGTCCAACCTGTTCTCGGTTCGGCCTCGACGGACACGCTGGCGAAGATCGGGCCACCGCCGATTGCTACGGGCGATGTCCTCGTTCCGGCGAGCGGACCGGCCGGCGCCGTCGACCCCTACCGGCCCGAACCGGGACACCTGCCGCGCGCAGGCGAGACCGTGTCTCTTGACGTGGTGCTCGGCCCGCGAACCGACTGGTTCACGGACAAAGGCGTGCAAACCTTCCTCTCGCAGGAGTGGGAGGTCACTGCCCAATCGAGCCGCGTCGGCGTGCGCCTCTCCGGGTCCGCACCGCTCGAACGACGCGACGCAGCGGAGCTTCCCTCCGAAGGCACGGCGCTCGGCTCGGTACAGGTGCCACACAGCGGCCAGCCAGTCCTCTTCCTTTCCGACCACCCGCTGACCGGCGGCTATCCGGTGATCGGCGTGGTTGCAGCCCATCACCTCGATCTGGCCGGCCAGATCCCAATCGGCGCGCGCATCCGTTTCAATTCGATCGCCGCCTTCGATCCGCATGTGAAGGATACCGACCGATGAAAAAGCTGCTCATCGCCAATCGCGGTGAAATCGCCATCCGCATCGCCCGGGCTGCGCGCGATTATGGCGTCGCCTCGGTCGCCATTTATTCGGATGCCGATGCGACATCGCTCCATGCCGAGATTGCCGACGAGGCCTACGGCCTCGGTCCCGGTCGCCCGGCGGAGACTTATCTCAACATCGAAAAGATCCTCGATATCGCCCGTCGGGCCGGCGCCGACGCCGTCCATCCCGGTTACGGCTTCCTGTCGGAACGCACCGAATTCGCGCAAGCGGTGATCGACGCGGGCCTTACCTGGGTCGGTCCCGCCCCCGAGGTCATAACAGCGCTCGGAGACAAGGTCGAGGCGCGGCGCATTGCGGCGAAGGTCGGGGCGCCTCTCGTCAAAGGTTCGGAGGGTCCGCTCGCTTCGGCTGCGGAGGCGGTCGACTTCGCCAAGCAAGCCGGCCTGCCGCTTGCCATAAAGGCTGCATTTGGCGGCGGGGGCCGCGGCATGAAGGTCGCACGGCGGCTGGACGAGGTCGGTGAACTGTTTGATTCCGCCGTGCGCGAGGCGAAGGAAGCCTTTGGCCGCGGTGAATGCTATGCGGAGCAGTTCCTCGACCGGCCCCGGCATATCGAGGCGCAGGTCATTGCCGACAGCCGCGGCAACACGGTCGTCCTCGGTACGCGCGACTGTTCGCTGCAGCGGCGCAACCAGAAGCTCGTGGAAGAGGCTCCGGCTCCCTTCATCACCGCCGACCAGCGTGCGCGCATTCACGACGCCGCGCGCGCCATCTGCACGGAAGCCGGCTATACTGGGGCAGGGACCGTGGAGTTCCTGCTATCGCAGAATGGGGTGATCTCGTTCCTCGAGGTGAACACGCGGCTTCAGGTCGAGCACCCGGTGACCGAAGAGACGACTGGCGTCGACATCGTCATCGAGCAATTGCGTATCGCTGACGGCCTGCCGCTCTCCGTCACAGAGACGCCCGCGCCCCGCGGCCATGCCTTCGAGTTCCGCATCAATGCCGAGGATCCTGGGCGAGGCTTCCTGCCCACTCCAGGCCTTATCACCCGCTTCCGCGCCCCTGCAGGGCCCGGCGTGCGCATTGATGCCGGCGTCGAGACTGGATCGGAGATCCCCGGCTTCTACGATTCCATGATGGCAAAGCTGATCGTCACGGGCGCCACACGCGAGGAAGCGCTTATCCGGGCTCGGAGGGCGCTAGCCGAATTCCGCATTGAGGGAGTCGCCTCCGTGCTGCCTTTCCATCGAGCGGTGCTGGATGAGCGCGATTTCACCGGCGAGGACGGCTTCGGCGTTTTCACCAACTGGATCGAGACGGAGTTTCGCGGCTTGGAGCCTTCACCCCGCGTCGATCCGGCAGGAAGTGGGCTGATACGCAGCTTCGTCGAGATCGATGGGAAGCGGCACGCCATCGGCCTGCCCGCAGCCCTATTTTCCGGTCTGGGCGCCCCGCAGCTCGTGCAACAGGCTACGTCAGTAAGCGACGGCGGCGTGACCGCTCCGATTCCTGGCACGTTGCAGCAATGGTTGGTCGATGACGGAGCGGAAGTCGCGGAAGGCGACGCTGTCGCCGTTATCGAAGCGATGAAGATGGAAACTCGCATACTTGCACCGAAGGCGGGCCGGATCCGCATTAAGACCGAAGCGGGCGCGGTCGTCAGCCTCGGCGCAGAACTGGCGACGGTTGGCTGAGCCACACGGTTTCGTCACATGGCAACCCCCGAGCTCCGATGACCCGATCGCCCGTCCAGAGGTGCCAGCTTGGTGGTGCTCGCATCACAGCGATGGCGCGTTCAGGCGAGCAGGCGAGGGTCGTCGACCTCCTCGCTTACCGTTCGATCACGAAGAGTATCTCTCATGTCAACCATAGCCATGCCTGAACCGGATGCCGGCGTCCTTGCGAGAGCACCCCAAATCATCGCGGCGCTTGAGGCTGCGCTGCCGGCAGGGACTGTCATCTCGAGCCCGGAGGAAACACGGGCCTATGAATGCGACGCGCTGACCGCGTATCGCTGTCCGCCTCTTGCAGTTGTGCTGCCGCGCACAACCGAGGAAGTGGCAACCGCCATGCGCGTCTGCCATGAGTTGCGTGTACCCGTCGTGCCCCGTGGAGCAGGGACATCGCTTGCTGGCGGCGCTTTGCCGACCGCGGACAGCGTCGTCATCGGCACCATGCGTTTGCGCGAAATACTCGAGGTCGACACCGCCAACCGCTTCATTCGTGTGCAGACGGGTGTAACGAACCTCGCCGTCAGCGCCGAACTGGAAGTCCAGGGCTTCTTCTACGCGCCTGATCCCTCTTCTCAGCTTGCTTGCACGATTGCCGGCAACATTGCGATGAATTCCGGTGGCGCCCATTGCCTCAAATATGGAGTTACGACGAACAACCTGATGGGCGTCCGGATCGTTATGGCCACGGGCGATATCGTCGAGCTTGGCGGCCCACTCCCGGGTGTGTCGGGCCTTGACCTCGTCGGTTTGATCTGCGGATCGGAGGGCCAGCTCGCCATTGTTACCGAAGCAACGCTCCGGATCGTGCCGAAGCCTGAAGGCGCACGGCCCGTACTGATCGGCTTCGATAGCGCGGAAACGGCTGGTGAGTGCGTAGGACGCATTATCCGATCGGGCCTGCTGCCCGTCGCGATCGAATATATGGACGACGTTTGCCTGCGTGCGGTCGAGGCCTTCGTCAAGGCGGGCTATCCGAATTGCGCAGCCGTGCTGATTGTCGAGGTGGAAGGCTCAGAGGCGGAAATCGACCATCAAATCGAGCGTATCCGTCTGATCGCCGAGGAGCTGAATCCGGTGGAGTTCCGTGCCAGCCGAACTGCCGAGGAAAGCTTGGCGATCTGGAAAGGGCGCAAATCGGCATTCGGGGCGATGGGCCGGCTCGGCGATTACCTGTGTCTCGACGGGACCGTGCCGGTCTCGAAACTTCCCCACACGCTCAAGCGTATTGGCGAGCTGTCGAAAGCGTATGGCTTGGAGGTCGCCAATGTTTTCCACGCAGGCGATGGCAACATGCACCCGCTGATCCTGTTCGACGCGAACGCGCCCGGCGAGCTCGAGCGAGCCGAAGAATTCGGCGCCGATATTCTACGGCTTTGCGTCGACGTAGGAGGCTGCCTGACCGGCGAGCATGGGGTCGGAATAGAGAAGCGCGACCTCATGACGAAACAATATACGGCCGATGACCTGGCGATTCAGATGGAAATCAAGAGCGTCTTCGATCCCGCCTGGTTGCTCAACCCAGCGAAGGTCTTCCCACTCGAAGTCAGTCAGCCACATCGTCACGCGGCAGCGAGATGCCCATGATAACGAACAGCAGCGATCACGCGGCGACAGTGGTTTCGCCGCCCAGCGAGGCGGAGTTGGCTGGTTTGATCGCCGAAAGCTATGCGCGGGCCGCACCCCTGCGCGTCGTCGGCGGAGGCACCCGTATCCGATCGGAGGCCATCGCCGCTGATCAGACCCTTACCTCGCGACGTCTTAGCGGTATCGTGACCTATGAGCCCGGCGCGCTGACGCTGATTGCGCGCGCAGGAACGCCTATCGAGGAAATCGAGGCAACACTTGCAGCCGAGGGCCAGGCGTTCGCGTTCGAACCGATGGACCATAGGGCGGTACTTGGCACCAAGGGGGCTCCCACAGTTGGCGGCATGGTTTCGGCCAACGTCTCCGGCCCGCGCCGAATACATGCGGGTGCTTGTAGGGATCATCTCCTTGGCGTGCGGTTCGTCGATGGCAGGGGGCGGGTCATCAGGAATGGTGGCCGGGTGATGAAGAACGTCACTGGGCTGGACCTTGGCAAACTGCTCTGCGGCTCCCACGGAACGCTTGGCGTGTTGACCGAGGTGGCGCTGAAAACGTTGCCTGCCGCGGAAAGCCAACAGACGCTGGCCTTTCATGCCACTTCAGTGAAGGAGGCAACAGAAATCTTTGCGACGGCACTCGCCACTCCCTTCGAGGTGTCCGGCGCCGCCTTTCGGTCCGGCACTGCCTGGCTCAGGATAGAGGGGCTTTCCCCGCAGGTCGATTATCGTCGCGAACGGTTGTCCGCACTCTTCCGCGATCGGGAGATCGACATAGTGGGCGAGCCTGACAGCCGGACGCTGTGGCGCAGATTGCGCGATCTGCACCACTTTGCGGGCTCGAGCGTACCGCTTTGGCGGATTCTGGTTAAGCCGAGCGAAGCTCCAGCGGTTGTGGCCCGTTTGCATGCGCTTGGCGGGGAGGTGTCGCTGGATTGGGGTGGCGGATTGATTTGGTTTGAGAGTAACGCCGATAGCGTTGCGATCCGCCGCGCAGCTGGTGTGGGGCAAGCTGCGCTGCTGGGCCGTGGCACGCTGCCGAACAGTAACAGTTTTCCGCCCGAAGGAGCCGCTGTAGCTCGGCTCTCAGCTGCATTGCGTCGGACTTTCGATCCCGCCGGAATTCTCAATCCCGGATTGATGGGTAAATGAGATGCAGACAAACTTCACCGACACACAGCTCGCCGATCCCGCCACGAGACGTTCGAACGAGATTCTGCGGTCTTGCGTCCATTGCGGCTTCTGCACAGCGACGTGCCCGACATACAAGGTGCTTGGCGACGAGCTCGATAGTCCGCGTGGTCGCATCTATCTGATCAAGGACATGTTGGAAAACAACAAGGTCCCTGACGAGCGAACGGTAACTCATATCGACCGCTGCCTTAGTTGTCTGAGCTGCATGACGACCTGCCCCTCGGGTGTGCATTACATGCATCTGATCGATCATGCGCGCGAGTATATCGAGAAGACCTACAAACGCCGGTGGGATGAAAGAGCTCTACGTTGGCTTTTGGCAAAAATTCTGCCGTATCCCGGCCGGTTTCGGCTGGCGCTGATCGGTGCAAGACTCGCCCGCCCTTTCAGGAAACTTCTCCCCGACGCTCGCCTGAGGGCCATGTTGGAGATGGCGCCCGACTTTATTCCGCCGGCCAGCGAGAATGACAGACCACAAAGCTTTTCGGCGATCGGCGCGCGTCGCAAGCGTGTTGCCCTGCTCATTGGTTGTGCGCAGCGCGCCCTGAACACGGATATCAACGATGCGACGATCAGGCTGCTACGCCGCCATGGCTGTGAGGTCGTAATCCCGAAGGGCATCGGCTGCTGTGGTGCTCTGACGCACCACATGGGCAAGGTCGAAGAAAGTCATGCAATGGCCGCGGCGAACGTCCGGGCGATTGTCCACGAACTCGACGGCGAAGGCCTGGATGCCGTGGTCATAAACACGTCGGGCTGCGGGACGACGGTGAAGGACTATGCCCATCTGTTGCGAGACCATCCGATCGCCGACGATGCAGCTCGCGTCGCCGCTCTCGCCAAAGACGTAACCGAAATCATGGCCGACCTCGGCTTGAACGACCCATTCCACGCCGAGCCGCTACGCGTGGCTTATCATGCTGCTTGTTCGCTGCAGCATGGCCAGCAGATCCGCTCCGCCCCGAAAGACCTGCTTCGGGCGGCAGGCTTCGAAGTCGTGGAGCCGCGCGACAGCCATATCTGCTGTGGATCTGCTGGGACCTACAATCTCATGCAGCCGGCGATATCTTCTGAACTCAAGGATCGAAAATTAGCGACGATCGAAGCCACTCGCCCTCAGGTGATCAGTGCCGGCAACATCGGCTGCATGATGCAGATCAGCTCCGCGACCGAAATACCTCTTGTTCACACTGTCGAATTGCTGGACTGGGCCACAGGTGGACCGAAACCCCGTAGCATCGCCAATGCCGTCACCGTGAAAATGCGGGAATTGCCAGCATGTAGGTGTTGAGGTTTCCGGCTATGGCGCTCCTAAACGCCGCGACACCATCTTCGCGGCATTCCTTACTCGTTCCCCGATTTGTTGCACTTGCCTGTCCGGCATTCTATGCGTTGGGCCTGAAACGGAAATCCCGGCCACCGCTTCGCCGTGCACATTCAAGATCGGGGCTGCAACACAACGCATCCCTTTGGTTCGCTCCTCGTCATCCAACGCATAGCCTCGGTCTCTCGTGACGCGAAGTTCTTCTTCCAGTTGAGCGACTGACCGAACCGTATTCGCAGTGAACCGCTCCAGGGTGGTCTTCTTGAAAAGTGAAGCGAGACGGCTGTCGTCATATGTGCTGAGCAACGCCTTTCCTATTCCCGAGGCATGCAGGGGAGACAGTGTCCCTGGCGGGAAGAATGCCCTGATCGATTCGTGAGTTTCGACCTGGCTGATGAAGAGGACATTGCCGTCCTTCTCGACGCCGAGGTTCGAGGTCTCTCCGGTCTCCAGCATCAGCTCCCGCATGATTGGGCGGCTGCGTTCCACAACGTTGGTACGACGAAGAAACGCGGAGCCGAGCCGATAGGCCTCGGGGCCGATGTGCCAGACCTGTCGATCGGGGCTGATCTCGACGAATTCACGACGTTCCAGCGTCGAAAGTACCCGATGCATCGTGGCGGCCGATTGACCGAGATGGGCGGCAAGTTCCGATAGCGTCAGTCCTTCGGGCGAGGCCAGAGCCTCTAGCACGTCCAAAGCGCGGTCGAGGGACTGAATGATGTTCGGGGACTCCGGAGCATTGAATGCTTTCGGACGCCCTCTTCGCCGCTTTACTACCTGCATCTTTTGCACCTCACCAATGTCATTGCTATCATTCAATAACACTCATGAAAAATCAATTCTCACAATGAAAAAATCTAATAGGCTGATATTATTTACTAATCGTCGTTGTATCACAATTTCGAAAAACAGTTTCAAAAAAATTTACCTCTAAACGCCGGCATGTTATCTCTCTTTCCAGCTCTAGGAGGACGCCCCATGTACCTGCAGAACCCGGTCTTCATTCCAGGTCCGACCAATATGCCGGAGGTGCTGCGTAAGGCGTCGGATATGCCGACTATCGACCATCGCTCGCCACTGTTCGGAGAGATTTTGCGGCCCGCCCTCGCAGGCGTGAAAAAGATCGTGAAGTCCGATGCAGCCTCGATCTTCGTTTTTCCTGCAACGGGCACGGGTGGATGGGAAACGGCGATCACAAACACCCTCAGTCCCGGCGACCGCGTTCTCGTGGCTCGCTATGGGATGTTCAGCCATCGCTGGATCGACATGTGCCAGAGGCATGGCCTCGACGTTAGTGTCATCGAGACGTCGTGGGGCAGCGGCGCCCCGGTTGATCGGTATGAGGAAATGCTGACCGCCGACAAGGCGCACCAGATCAAGGCCGTCCTGGTGACGCACAACGAGACGGCAACGGGGGTCAAGTCGGATATCGCCGCGGTTCGGCGCGCCCTTGATGCAACTCGCCATCCGGCCATGCTGTTCGTCGACGGCGTCAGCTCCATTGCTTCAATGGAGTTTCGCATGGACGATTGGGGCGTCGACGTTGCTGTGACCGGCTCACAGAAAGGCTTCATGCTGCCTGCTGGGCTGGCGATCACCGCATTCTCTCCCAAGGCCTTGGCGGCGCTCGAAACGGCGAAGCTGCCGCGCACTTTCTTCGACATTCGCGACATGTCGAAGAGCTATGAGAACAACGCCTACCCCTATACCCCCGCGGTCGGGCTGCTGAATGGCCTGAAGGTCTCGACGGAGATGCTGCTGGCGGAAGGCCTTGAGAACGTATTCGCGCGCCACAAGCGCATAGCAACGGGAGTTCGTGCGGCCGTGCGTGCCTGGGGTCTGGAGCTCTGCGCGAGGAGCGAGGACCTTTACTCGGACACTGTCAGCACAATTCGAACTCCTGACGGCTTCGACGCTACGTCCGTCGTTACCCACGCGGCGAAGAAATATGACGTCGCCTTCGGTGTTGGACTGGGAGAGGTCGCCGGCAAGGTGTTCCGCATCGGGCATCTCGGCAGTCTGACGGACGTGATGGCCCTTTCGGGTATTGCGACGGCGGAGATGGTCATGGCGGATCTCGGTCTCGCGATCAAGCTCGGTTCCGGGGTTGCCGCGGCCCAGGAATATTACCGTAGCAACCAGGTTTCAGCGGGCCGGGGAGCCGCCTGAGGGAGCTATGACGATGTATATCCCGACGCTTTTCGACGTGGATGAAGCGCATGCGCGCATCAAGCCGCACATTCATCGCACCCCGGTTCTCACCTCGCGTTTCATCAACTCCCTTGCCGGGGCGGAGCTTTTCTTCAAGTGCGAAAATCTGCAGAAGGCGGGCGCCTTCAAGGCCCGTGGCGCATCGAACGCCGTTTTCGGGTTGAGTGATGAGCAGGCAGCAAAGGGCGTTGCCACCCATTCCTCGGGCAATCATGGTACCTGTTTGGCCTATGCGGCGGGACGGCGCGGAATACCTTGCACCGTCGTCATGCCCCGTACCGCGCCGCAAGCGAAGAAAGATGCTGTCCGCGGTTACGGTGCCAAGGTTGTCGAGTGTGAGCCGTCAACATCCTCCCGCGAAGCGGTCTTTGCCGAAGTCGTCGCCGCGACCGGTGCGGAATTCGTGCATCCCTATAACGATGCGCGCGTCATCGCCGGTCAGGCAACCTGCTCGAAGGAACTGATCGAACAGGTCACGGGTCTCGATGCGGTGATCGCGCCGATTGGGGGCGGCGGCATGGTGTCGGGAACATGCCTCACGCTGTCGAACCTGGCGCCGCATATCAAGATCTACGCGGCCGAGCCGGAGCAGGCGGATGATGCATACCGGAGCTTCAAGGCCGGGCACATCATTGCCGACGACGCACCAGTCACCGTGGCTGACGGCCTGAAAGTGCCTCTCAAGGATCTGACGTGGCACTTCGTCAGGAACCACGTCACCGACATCCTGACGGCTTCGGAGGCAGAGATCGTCGACGCGATGAAGCTCATCTGGAAGCGAATAAAGATCGTCATGGAGCCTTCCAGCGCCGTGCCGCTCGCGACCATCTTGAAGAACAAGGATCTGTTCGCCGGCAAGCGTATCGGCGTGATCATCACCGGCGGCAACGTCGACCTTGACAAGTTGCCTTGGCAATAGGGGAGAGAAAGAGAGATGAATATGGAAACGAAGTTCGCAGGCATGGAAGTCGGCTACGATGTACCGGCTCTTCCCGGGATGAGCGTCAATGAAATCCAGACGCCGTGCCTGATCCTCGATCTCGATGCCCTCGAACGCAACATCCGCAAAATGGGCGACTATGCCAAGGCGCACAACATGCGCCACAGGGCGCACGGCAAGATGCACAAGTCGGTCGATGTTCTGCATCTCCAGCAGGAACTCGGTGGTGCGATCGGTGTGTGCTGCCAGAAGGTATCGGAGGCAGAGGTCTTCGTGCGCGGCGGGATAAAGGACGTGCTGGTGTCGAACCAGGTCCGCGAACCGCTGAAAATCGATCGTCTAGCACGCCTTGCCACGCGGGACGCACGCATCATCGTTTGCGTCGACGATCTGGCAAATGTCGCAGAACTGTCTGCAGCGGCGCAGAAACACGGAACAACGCTCGAGTGCTTCGTCGAGATCGATTGCGGTGCCGGCCGGTGCGGCGTGACCACCGCCGCCGCGGTCGTGGCGCTTGCCAAAGCTATCGACAGTGCTGCGGGTCTCAAGTTCGCTGGCATTCAGGCCTATCAGGGCGCCATGCAGCACATCGACAACTACGAAGACCGCAAGGCCAAGCTCGACATCGCGATTGCCCAGGTGAAGGATGCGGTCGCTGCCTTGAAGGTCGAGGGTCTGGAGCCCGAACTGGTGAGCGGCGGCGGCACCGGCAGCTACTATTTCGAGAGCAATTCCGGTGTATACAATGAACTGCAGTGCGGCAGCTACGCGTTCATGGATGCTGATTACGGTCGCATCCGCGATCAGGGTGGCAACAGGATTGATGGAGGCGAATGGGAAAATGCGCTCTTCATTCTCACCAGCGTGATGAGCCACGCGAAGTCGGACAAGGCAATTTGCGACGCCGGATTGAAGTCCCAGTCGGTCGATTCCGGACTGCCCTTCGTCTATGGCCGCACCGACGTCAAGTACGTGAAATGCACGGATGAGCACGGCGTCATCGAGGATCCGAACGGCGTGCTCAAGATCAATGAAAAACTTCGTTTGGTTCCTGGCCACTGCGATCCGACCTGCAATGTTCACGATTGGTATGTGGGCGTGCGGAACGGCCGGGTTGAAACGCTGTGGCCGGTCTCGGCCCGCGGTAAGGCCTACTGACCGTCAACGCGGGCATTGCCCCACTTCGCATCAATCGGAAGTTCGCAATGATTATCGTACCGGAAAATCAGATCGCCGGGCTGATTACTCCCGCTGATTGCCTTGTGGCGGTCGAAGGGGTCTTCGCCTCCATGGCCAAAAAGTCCGCCTACAATTTCCCTGTTATTCGCGAAGCCATCGGACACGCGGACGCGCTCTATGGTTTCAAATCGGGGTTCGACCGCGACAGTCTGGCCCTCGGCCTTAAATCCGGTGGTTTCTGGCCGAACAATGTTGAGAAGGGGCTGGCGAACCACCAATCGACCGTCTTCCTGTTTGACGCTGATAACGGCAGGTGCCGCGCCGTGGTGGGCGGCAATCTGCTGACGGCGCTTCGGACGGCGGCAGCCTCGGCTGTCTCGATCAAGTATCTTGCCCGTAAGGACGCGAAGGTGCTCGGCATGATCGGCGCGGGGCATCAGTCGACGTATCAGTTGCGCGCTGCGGTGGAGCAGAGGCCTTTTGAGAAAGTCCTCGCGTGGAATCTGCACCCCGAGATGTTGAGCCGTCTCGAAGAAGTCGCCAGGGAACTGGAGCTTCCGTTCGAGACCGTCGATCTCGATCGTCTGGGTGCTGAAGCGGACGTCATCATTTCGATCACCTCGTCCTTTGCCCCGATCCTCAAGGCCTCTCAGGTTCGCCCCGGCACACATCTCGCCTGCATGGGCACCGACACAAAGGGCAAACAGGAGATGGACCCCGAACTCATCGCTGCAGCAACGGTGTTCACCGATGAAGTCGCTCAGGCGGTCACGATAGGTGAATGCCAGCACGCGATTGATAAGGGGCTGATCAGCAAGGGCGACATCGTCGAGATCGGTGCGGTCATCACCGGTCGCCACAAGGGCCGTTCGTCACCAGAAGAGATCACATTGTTCGACGGAACGGGGGTCGGTCTCCAGGATCTGGCGGTGGCTTCTGCCGCTGTCGAACTCGCGCTCTCGAAAGGGACAGCGATCGAGGTGGATTTCTAGGCCATCGCGTCGCATTCTGAACGCCAGAGCTGTTCCGTCGGGACAGTAGGGGAGGGTCTCCGTGTCTTTGAAGCGTCGGGGGCTTTCGCCGCATGCTCGATACGAAGAAGGAGAAACATGGTAACGGTTTTCGACGCGGTCTCGGATCGGGCTCAGCGTATCCGCCATCCGGAAAAGGCGCACCGGCCGGATACGGAAGTGCTGCGCAAGCCGGACTGGATCCGCGTGAAGGCGCCGACCTCGAAGGGCTACCAGGAGACCCGCTCGATCGTGAAGAGCAACAAGCTCGTCACCGTCTGCGAGGAGGCCGGCTGCCCGAACATCGGCGAATGTTGGGACAAGAAGCACGCCACCTTCATGATCATGGGCGAGATCTGCACGCGCGCCTGCGCCTTCTGCAATGTGGCGACCGGCAAGCCGAACGCGCTCGATCTCGAAGAGCCTGCCAATGTCGCCAAGGCCGTCAAGCAGATGGGCTTGAGCCACGTCGTCATCACCTCGGTCGACCGTGACGACCTCGAGGACGGCGGTGCCGAGCATTTCGAGAAGGTGATCTTTGCGATCCGCGAGGCCTCGCCCACGACGACGATCGAAATCCTGACGCCGGACTTCCTCAAGAAGCCAGGCGCGCTCGAGCGGGTCGTCGCCGCCAAGCCCGACGTCTTCAACCACAACCTCGAGACCGTGCCGGGCAACTATCTCACGGTGCGCCCGGGCGCGCGCTACTTCCATTCGATCCGTCTCCTGCAGCGGGTGAAGGAACTCGATCCGACGATGTTCACCAAGTCCGGCATCATGGTCGGCCTCGGCGAGGAGCGGAACGAGGTGCTGCAACTGATGGACGACCTGCGCACCGCCGACGTCGACTTCCTGACGATCGGCCAGTATCTGCAGCCGACCCGCAAGCATCACAAGGTCGAGAAGTTCGTCACCCCCGAGGAATTCAAGTCCTACGAGACGGTCGCCTATACCAAGGGCTTCCTGATGGTCGCGTCGAGCCCGCTGACCCGCTCGTCGCACCATGCCGGCGACGACTTTGCACGGCTGAAGGCGGCGCGGGAGAAGAAGCTGGCCGCAGGATAGTTGACAGCCTCGGCTGGGGCATCCCGGTGGGTGAACGCAACGCATGCTGTCATTGCCATGGCTTCCGTACACGTCGACGACAGCAATCGTTTCCCCCAACGCTACCACACTGGCATGCGGCAATTTTGATCGCGACTCGGGACCGAGAGACGAATTCTGTGTTTCACATGTATCTATTCTTGCAGCAGGTAGCGAATCTCTCCAGTGCCGCCGAGGGCCACCGGGGCCGGTGACCGCGGGCGCCGCAAGCGCTCGGATTTGTCTGCAAGGATACCGCTGACGATCGCCGGGAGGGCGCCGGGATGCTTCAAGGCGTAGCCGATGGCGCTTCTAAAGCCGTCCTGGTTTTTGAGGTCGAGAAAATGCCGCAACTCGTAACGGTCTCGAACATGGCGTTCGTGGCGGCGCAACGCAGCCTCGGCGGCGGCGCCTAGCCGGGCTTCAGCAAGCATTGCCCGGTCGGCTTCGTAGAGACACTTCAAGTCGATCGTGCGGTGCCTGCCGCTCAGCGAGTTGCCGCGCACGAGGGCAGCGTATCCGCAGCTTTTGATGACCTTGTAGCGCGCGCCCTTTGCGAGCGCCCGGGCATAAAGGTTGTAGTCTTCGCCGAGGCGCAGCGTCTCATCGTAACGAAGCCCATGCTCATCGAGGAAGGCGCGTCGCATAATGGGTTTCAGGAAGCCGATTTCACCGCGGCGGGCGCCGTGCCGCGAGATGTTCCCTTCCACAAAACCGGCAAGGTCAATGAGCCGTGGACTCGGCGTGAACTGCTTAACCTCTGCAACCGCGGTCGCCGCTCGCTCGGCATCGATGAAGGCGATGTTGTCGGCGATCAAGTCCCAACCGTCCTCCGAAAGCAGTTGCCGCAGCCGGCCGGGGAGGAAGAAATCGTCCGCGTCCAGGAGCGCAAGAAGGGGGGATTGCGATATCGAAATCGCATAATTGCGAGTTGCAGACGGTCCGCGATTTGCTTCGAAGCGAACGACAGTCAGCCTCCCGGTCCCATCATCGGCAGCGCTGGCAACCGCCGCGGTTTCATCGGTTGAACCGTCATCAACGACGACGACTTCAGAGGTTTCGGGCTCGGAAAGTGCAGAGGTGATTGCTCTGGCGATCGTGTCGGCGGCATTCTTTGCCGCGATGATAATGCAAACGGCTGTCGGCGCGGCTGCGGTCATAAGGGGCTCCAGCATGTGATGCTCTGGCAGGAAAAGTGCGACCGGTCTACTGCACGACTCCGATCGACTTAGTGATTCAACGTGCGACAGCAAGCTCGGCAGTCACGAGCCGACCAGAGAGGAAATGATGTGCAATCATATGGCAGACACGTCAAAACGGCATGTCCAAGTCATCTTATTCCGTTCCCATTCAGAAGGGGCTCTCACCGTAATGACGCAGCCGGAGGCTCAATTCGCCCAGCCCCGTTGATTCAGCGACAACTTACCCCAGGAGAAGCTCATCGATGTGAACGTGGAAGTCGGCAAAAAAAGGGCATGGCAACGATTACATTGCTAGCGAATTGCGTGACGTCGGAAAACCAGCACAGGAGCGGGCGGCCCCATCGCCAGCGCCGGACGGGATTACTAGGGCCTGCGGACGCGTTGGAGGGCATACTTATCCCAGCGCGCTACGAGTTCGGTGGCAATAGGCGGCGGCGCGCTCGCGCCGACCGCCATGGTCCATCTGCCACACGAGTTTGAAGTTTTGCGCTGAATTCGAATCGCCGCGGAAATGAACCGTTCAATGCCGATGACGATCCCGAAGTCCTTACAACATCAGGCCGCCTGACCTGCGGCCTGGCCGGATTTTTTCTTAGATAGCCAACTCTCCACCGTCGATCCGGAACGTGGTCCCGGTAACAAACGAGGCCTCGTCAGATGCAAGATATGTGAAGAGACCCGCTACCTCTGCAGGCACGCCCATTCGGCGCATCGGAACCGTGGTTTGAAGAAATTCGTCGCGGAAGTCGTGTGCATTGCGACCGAAACGTGCACTCATGACTTCGAGATCGGAGAAATTAAGCGCCGTGTCGATTTGGCCGGGCGCCACGGCATTGGCGGTGATACCATATTGCGCCAGTTCCATACTAATGGCCCTCATTAGAGCGATCACTGCGCCCTTGCTAGCCGCATACGCTGTCGACGGCGCGTGTCCCTCGCCTCGTAGACCGGCAATCGATGACGTTGCGAGCAGTCGTCCTCCCTTGCCCGCCTCCACCATAACACTAGCGGCTGCACGGAGCGTTATCATCACGCCAATAAGATTGACCTCGATGACCTGCATCCAGGATTCGCGAGACCCGTGGATGAAATCTTCGATTTTACCGATCCCGGCATTGGCGACGCAAATATCGAGCCCGTTGAACGCGCGTGCGGCCTCAATTGCGCGGTCGATATCCGCCGCAACGGTTACGTCACCTTGCACCCACGTGAGCCGAGGATTGGGCGAGCTGGTTTCCACTGCGCGATCAAATGCAACAACCTTGGCACCCTCGCGCAGATATCTCTCAACGGTGGCCCTGCCGATACCATTTCCAGCACCGGTCACGATGGCAACTTTGTCTTGAAGAACGCCCACTTGGAAATTTCCTTTCTACATTAACTGATGCTGGTGTTCAGCTCGCTTGCGGCTGTTCGCAAGGCGAACTATTTTGTTGGGGATTCTCGGTATCCTCGACGAACAGGACATCATCCGGGCTCCAAGTCAGCACGACAGCTCGACCTTCATCCGCGGCATCAAACACTTCGGCGGCTGCAGATACATTGAGAAGCGCACCACTCTCCGACCGAACAAGCAGCTCATAGTTCAGCCCGGTGAACACCGCGCGTTCCACTGTCCCCTTGATCTCGTTTGTTGCCCCTGTGGGAGCACTCGATGAAAGTCGCGCTCGACCGCGGGGCAACACTGCTGCCAGCCGCGAATGCTGCGGGATGGCCGGCTGTACTCGTCCCTCCAAGACGATCCCGGAAGCCTCCAGGCGCGCATGACCTCCATCACGGCGGGTGGATCCTTTGACGATTGTCCCCAGGTTGATAAAGCGAGCCACGTGGGTCGAGCGTGGGCTGCGGTAGAGCGTTTGCGGAGTATCAATCTGTGCGATCTGCCCGCGGTCCATAATCGCGATCCGATCGGCCATTGCGCAGGCTTCTTCCTGATCGTGCGTGACATGGATGAAAGTCGTGTTCGTCTCCCTTTTTAAGGTGACGAGTTCCTCCTGCATTTGGCGGCGAAGGCTTAGGTCCAGGGCGCCGAGCGGTTCATCCAAGAGCAACACAGACGGCCGATTGGCGAGCGCGCGAGCCAGCGCCGCCCGTTGTTGTTGTCCGCCCGACAGTTCAGAGATTTTCCGATTTTCAAGCCCCCCAAGCCCCACCATCTTGAGGGCCTGAGACGACCGGTGATCTCGTTCAGAGCGCTGAGCGCCAGTCATTTTCAATCCAAAGGCTACATTGGCTCCCAGCCGCAGGTGGGGAAATAGTGCATAGCTTTGGAAGACGGTGTTCGTCGGACGCCTATATGGCGGAGCAAATGTCACATCTTTCCCGTCGATGAACACAGTTCCGGCATCAGGCTCGATAAAGCCGCCGATAATGCGAAGAGTAGTGGTCTTGCCGCAACCGCTTGGCCCAAGCAAAGCAAAGAGTTCCCCCCGCTCGACCTCGAAGGAGATGCCGTTGCTCCCTTCCCCGAGGGCTGGGCCCTGCTGTCCGGCGTAGCGTTTTGACAGGTTCGAGCATCGCAATGCAACGGACATAGTCTCAATCCTTGTGTTTTTGAAGATCACTGGGAACCGTTTTGATGGCATTAGGCGCAGGCACCGACGGACGACCTTTACCCCGTGTGGCAAGCAGCGCGCCCGTTACCAACAGAGCGAACGACACAAGGAGAAGGGACACCGATAACGCCACCACCGCAGGCGTTACGCTGAAACGCAACTGCCCGAATATATAAAGCGGGAGGGTGCTGTCAGCGCCAGTTACGAGCGCTGTAAGGATGAACTCATCCATAGACAAGGCGAAGGAAATCAATGCAGCGGCCACTATACCTGGCAAGGCTTGCGGTACCGAAACCCGAACTAGAGCCGTCATCGGCGGCGCTCCGAGGTCCATGGCCGCCAGTTCGAGGTTTGGATCGAGACCCTCGAGACGGATCAGCACAAGTAAGGTGACGACCGGCAACCAGAGAATGGTGTGACCGATGATAATCGTCCAGAGCCCACGTTCGATGCCGAGAGCATTGAGGCCGATAATGATCGCGAGTCCAAGCAGCATCGGCGGAAGAAAAAGCGGAACGGAGATAATCGCCAAACTTGCCTGGCGCCATTGGCCGTGACTTCTCGCGAGTTGCACCGCCGCAACCGTGCCGAGAGCGACGCTGATGCTAACGGACGCGAACGCTACGATCAAACTGTTGCGCAGGCTTTCCAGGAGAAGTGGATCGTCAAGGATCGCCGCAAACCAGTGGAATGTGACGCCATTGAAAGGGAAGCCGATCGACGTGTTGTCGTTGAGGGCCAGCACGACGAGAAGCCCGATCGGTGTGTAGAGAAATGCGAGGAATGCGATTGCGTACGCCTTGAGCACGGGCGATCTGGATGGATTGAATTGGCGTGAGAACGTTCCGACCTGGGCTGCTCCGCCTGTAACCTGACGGAGCACGAGCAGAAGCACAAAAACGACGACGAGGAGAATTAACGCTAACGCTGATCCAAAACCCCATTGAACCGAGGAACCAAACTGACGCTGGATGATGTTTGAGTAGAGGTATCCATCGGTCCCGCCGATCAATTGCGGCGTCACATAGTCGCCCAGGATTGTGATAGTGCTAAAAACGAAACCTCCGACGATACCCGTTCGAGCCACCGGCAGAGTTACGTAAAAGAGTCCCTGCCAAGGGCGTGCGCCCAGATCCGCTGCCGCCTCCAGAATGGTAGGATTCGTTCGCTCCAGCGCAATGAAAGTCGTAAGGAAAGCCAAGGGAAAAAGCAGATAGATGAAAGTGAGAACAATTCCCGAACTGTTCAGGCCAAGTATCCAAAGCGGGTTCTTAATCAGGCCAAAGTACATGAGGCCTTGATTAAGAAGTCCTGTGTCGCCTAAAAGGTTCATCCAAGCGAAGACTCTAATCAGGTAACTTGTGAAAAACGGTACGACCGCGACCAGTACCCAGATCAGCCGCCTTTCCGGCTGCACTTTCAGCGCAACGAAATAGGCAAAAGGGAAGGTCAAAATTACCGTAAGGGCCGAGGCGAGGGAAGCGAAGAGCAAGCTTCCGAGCAACGTTCCCCAATAGACCTCGCTTTCGAAAAAGCGGAGGTAGTTGGTAAAAGTCCACTCCCGTATGACCTCCTGATCCACGGTTGGCCACAGCGAGTAAACGATAAGAACAGCCATTGGTACGAACACGCCAACAACGATGACGGCCAAGGCAGGGAGACTAAAGACTGGGTTCTCAAGATCCGCAGCCAGTTTTTTGCGCCGTTTCGGTGGCGTGGGTGATGGATTCGGTCGGTCGTCGGGTATTATCTTCATGGGCACGGTATCGACGCTGGATCGCATGCTAGCCCCCTACAACCTGGTCGTATGCTTTCGCCCACGCCGCCGGATCGTCAGGCGGTCCCTGGAACAGAATTTTCTTTGCCATAGCGGGATCGTCTGCTCCGCGGTCGAGCAGATTGGCGGCGCCATCACCGCCCTTTGCCAGAACCCGCTCTGTTTCAGTTTTGCTGCACAGTGGGAATGAGTAGGTGTCATAAAGAAACGATTGCACCTCCGGGCCATTCCAAATTTCCATGAACTTTATCGCATTCGCCCGGTTTTTGGCGCCTTTGACGAGCTGGGGGCCATCTACCCAACCCAGGCTTCCCTCAATCGGGATTACACTTTGAGAGGTCTCTTTGCCCGCAACTTTGTTCACTCTGGCGGAGGCTGCAAGGTTCGACGACTGACCGACCCACGCCTTGCCAGTGCGGATTGCATCTTCGAAGGAGGAATCGCTTGGTGCGATCTGAAAGGGTTTCAATTTGGCCAGCGCCGCGGCTGCCGATTGCAGTTCGTCTCCAACCATCGCAAAAATTCGGTCTCGGGGAATCCCCAGGCTAAGGCCGGCTATTGTAAGGAAATCCTCCGGGCCGCCTTTCATGATTACTTTGCCCGCCGGCACACGAGGATCCCAAAGAGCCTTCCACGAGTAAGGCTCAGTCAGCGGCAGTTGCTCTTTATTCCATATCAGGCCAAATGAATCCCACATATTGGGAAAGAGCATGAGTCTGTTGGGTTCGACCACATAGGGGAAGGTCGTGTCCTCACGGAAGATCGGCCAAAGCCGGTCCCAGCCAGGGATTTCCTTTACGTCGAAGGCTTCGATCAGCCCCGCTTTGTAATAGGTCGGCGACCAGCCACAGTTGGCGAAAACAATGTCATAAGACCCGGCTCCCCCCGCTTTGAGTTTCGTGAACATGTCCTGATCGGTTTCCGCCGGGACGCCACGCATGTTCAATCCGGCCTTTTTCATAAAGGCGGCGATTTCAGGCGCCACGTAGCTCGACCATCCAAGGACTACCACCTCGTTTTCTGATGAGGAGCATCCAGACAGAGCGCCAACCGGACCTGTGGCTAAAGCGAGACCGGCTGTTCCTTTCAGAAAAGCACGACGTGTTGGGTGCATAGCACCGCTGATAGGATTCATCATAACGTTCCCTCTTTTTTGGTTGATGGAACGTTCCACGGATTGTGCTGTTCTGTCAAGCAGAATTCTTCGGCTGGCGAATTATCGCCAGCGCAAACCAAATCTCAGTGTGGAGCGCGTTCCGCTTTGAGGCGGCGCGAGAACGCGAAGACTTTTCGGCGCTGTCAGTTATCGCTCTTTAGCGAACATGTTGTACGGCGTTTCACCAAGCGCGATGCAAGGAGCACGCTTTCTGCGCCTTTGCCATTCTTATGCGCAATGCCAATAGCTAAATCGACCGCATTCTTTGCGAGCTCATCCATTGGCTGGGCAATCGTCGTCAGCGCAATCCGGCTATGCCCAGAAATTCCGACATCGTCGAAACCCACCAAGGAAAGGTCGTCTGGGATTGCGATATTCAAAAGATCGGCAGCCGAAATTATCTCTAGCGCGATACGATCAAGGGCGGCGACAATTGCTGTCGGCCGATCGTGCTGGCTTAGAAGTCCAATAATTTGGTTCTCGTACTCCTGCAGTGAGGATGAGGAACCACCTCGTTCGCGCAAGAGCAGCGAAGGGGAGATTGAAAGCCCCGCCTTCATCATCCCATCGACATAGCCTTGAAACCGGTTAGCCTCGATATGGGGTTCATCTGCAAGCATCATACTAACGAATGCAATTCGGCGGTGCCCGAGCCCGACCAAATGTTCAACTGCCTGCCTGGTCCCATCGCGCTCATCAACTGAAATCGACAACTCACCAGGCATGGTCACGCTGACAAAAACTCTCGGGATGTCATCGCCCAACAATTTCAGGGTACTGCTATCTGGTGATGAGAGAAACAGCACCGCTGCGACCCGCTGTTCGATCAGCGTCCGAAGCCGCTCGCTTTCTCGCTCAGGAAAGCCGCCGGTCGAGACCAACAAAATGCTGTGTTGCTGCTCGGCGGCGAATTGTTCAATAAACGCAGCCAATTCAGCGTGGAACGGGTTCTTCAAGTCGCCAACGACCACCCCCAATACCTTCGAACGCTGTCGCATCGAACGAGCACCCGCGTTCGGCCGATAACCGATCTTCGCGATTGTTCTTTGTACTCGCTCACGGATTTCAGGAGCGACGGTCCCTTTTCCTTGAAGGACGTTGGACACCGTAGACTTCGAGACGCCTGCGTGTAAGGCGACATCGATGATTGTCGGAGGCCTGCGCATCCTTTAGACCCTTGCGCTATTCCGGTGCACTTTCCATCAGGCGGTACATAAGACCCGCAAGTCGAATAGTAAATGGTGGCCCGATTTACAAGGTCTGCACCGGACTCGAAAGGACACTCAGGTCGCATCAGTGGGGTGTTATTGCCGCATCTAGTTGCAGCGACATACTCGTTGCTCACTCCAAGGGCGACTATCCACTGTGGGGCACCTCCACCGCTCCGACCGGCTTGCAATTCTCACCCGGAACGGTAGCGGCTTTGCTACCCGCCTCTATAGCGACCAGTGACGTGGTTGGCTTGGCGCTTTGGCGAACTTCGGAAACGGTAACGCGGCGTCCCACATGTTTCCCCCACCCCCGGACTCGAAATGCGAGAAATTCGTCATCCCAGCATCGATGAGCATGTGGCGTCAAAAAACATTGTCGCGTTCTTCAGGATCGTATCCCTACAGGTGGTGTAGCTCGGCGGTAGCGAAGCCGCTCGCGAGCGCGCCCTCAACAGCGCGGCGGCGTAGCGGTGGTCATCGATGTTCTTCGGTAGAGTCGGGTCGCTGACACCAACATGATTCGAAGGAACTACCGATGACCAACGACATGATGAATCTGCGTGCTCTCGTGGAGAAGTCCCCCTGACGCCGATCTTTTGCGCGAGATGATCGGCTTTGCCACCGAGGGGCTGAGTTGGAAGTGGGCACTGCAGCCGGTGCGGGATATGGCGAGAAGAACCCGCTGCGGTTGGCCCAGCGCAACGGTTACCGCGAGCGGGATTGGGAGACGCGCGCCGGGAGATGGATCTGATCCCGCAGTGCTGGGACAGTATTTGTCAGCATGATGCTGGGCCTCGATCGTCACGGCCTGCCGATGGATAGACACGCCGAACACGGTGCGAGACATTGCGGATGCACCTCTCACGCTCCTCGAACCTGGTGGGTAGCCGCAATAGACCGTGGCCTCGAGACTCAGCTTTGTGCCCGAAAGCGGCCTTTCGAACGCCGCGTTCTCGACGACAGCAACGGGGTCGACTCTGCTCGTTCGTGTAGGTCTCACCAGGGTGGAACGCGGTCATCCGCTGTATCTCAAGCGAGTGACAGCTTTTCCAAGGACAAGCTGTCGTCGGGCGATCGCCGCGTCTCCTCGTACCGGGTCCTCAGCGCGGTGATCATCCGAGATCCTTCTTTTGGCATGATCTTTGGTGTTTGACTCGCGAACCTCACTCTTCAACCTTCAATCTCCTGACGGACAAACGGTGAGCCGAAGGCGTTCTGCGATGCGACGCGGCGCACACTGCGACCCACCAAATTGTGTTGCGCTTGGTGCTGGGTGCCCATGCGGGGCATAAGATGGCTTGCAAGGCTCTGAGCGACATCAGTGGTTGATCGCCTTGACGATCTCCTCGGTGACCTTCTTGGCGTCGCCGAGCAGCATCATCGTGCCGTCCTTGTAGAACAGCGTGTTGTCGATGCCGGCATAGCCGGAGCCGAGCGAGCGCTTGACGAACAGGCAGGTCTTGGCCTTGTCGACGTCGAGGATCGGCATGCCGTAGATCGGCGAGGCCTTGTCGTCGCGCGCCGCCGGGTTGGTGACGTCGTTGGCGCCGATGACATAGGCCACATCGGCCTGGGCGAATTCCGAGTTGATGTCCTCGAGCTCGAACACCTCGTCATAGGGGACGTTCGCCTCGGCCAGGAGCACGTTCATGTGCCCGGGCATGCGGCCGGCGACCGGATGGATGGCGTATTTGACCTCGACGCCGGCCGCCTTCAGCTGGTCGCCCATCTCCCTGAGCGCATGCTGCGCCTGCGCCACCGCCATGCCGTAGCCGGGCACGATGATCACCTTCGAGGCGTTCGCCATCAGGAAGGCGGCGTCGTCGGCCGAGCCCTGCTTGACGGTGCGCTGGATGCCGTCGTCGCCGCCCGCGGCTGCCGTCTCGCCGCCGAAGCCGCCGAGGATCACCGAGACGAACGAGCGGTTCATGCCCTTGCACATGATGTAGGAGAGGATCGCGCCAGAGGAGCCGACCAGCGCCCCGGTGACGATCAACGCCAGGTTGCCGAGGGTGAAGCCGATGCCGGCCGCCGCCCAGCCGGAATAGGAGTTGAGCATCGACACCACCACCGGCATGTCGGCGCCGCCGATCGGGATGATGATCAACACGCCGAGGACGAGCGACAGGGCGACGATCAGCCAGAAGACCGTGGTGCTCTCGGTGAAGACCAGCATGATCACCAGCGCGACGAGTGCCGCCGCAAGGCCCGCATTGACGAGGTGGCGTGCCGGTAGGAGGATCGGCTTGCCCGACATGCGGCCATCGAGCTTCAGGAAGGCGATCACCGAGCCGGTGAAGGTGATCGCGCCGATGGCGACACCGAGCGACATTTCGACCAGCGCCTGCGAATGGATGTCGCCGATGGCGCCGATGCCGAAGCTTTCCGGCGCGTACATCGCCGCGGCCGCCACCATCACGGCAGCGAGACCGACCAGCGAGTGGAAAGCGGCGACGAGCTGCGGCATCGAGGTCATGGCGATGCGCCGCGCGATGACGGCGCCGACACCGCCGCCGATGGCAAGGCCGACGACGATCATCAGAAAGCCGCCGATCGACGGCAGGGCGAGCAGCAGCGTCGTGACGATGGCGATCGCCATGCCGATCATGCCGTAGGCATTGCCCCTGCGGCTGGTGGTCGGATGCGACAGGCCCCTGAGCGCCATGATGAACAGCACGCCGGAGACGAGGTAGAGGAAGGCTGCGAAGTTAGCGTTCATCGGCCCGCCTCACTTGTCTTTTTCTTGTACATGGCGAGCATGCGCTGGGTGACGAGAAAGCCGCCGAAGATGTTGACCGAGGCGAGCACCAGCGCGACGAAGCCGAAGCCGGTGGCCAGCCCCGAGGCCGAGATGCCGACCGCCAGGAGCGCGCCGACGACGATCACCGAGGAGATCGCATTGGTGACCGCCATCAACGGCGTGTGCAGCGCCGGCGTCACCGACCAGACGACGTAGTAGCCGACGAAGATCGCCAGCACGAAGATCGCCAGCCGGAAGACGAACGGATCGATCGCCCCGCCGGTGGCGCCATGTGCCACCGCGCCGGCCGCGTCCGGCACGTATTCGGCCGCGGTCCTCACCGCCTCCACCGCCCGTTCGAGGTCGGTGAGCGCCTTGTCGAGAAGTTCGTTCGCCATTTACTTGTCTCCCCCATTCGCGCCGCCGAAGGCCGAATGCACGACCGCACCGCCGTGGGTCAGCGCCGTCGCCTTGACGAGTTCGTCCTCCATGTTCACCGCCAGCGCTTTCGTTTCCTTCGAGACCATCGTCTCCAGGAAGGTGACGAGGTTCTTGGCATAGAGGAGCGAGGCCGACGCGGCGATGCGGCCCGGCACGTTGAGATGGCCGACGACCTTGACGCCGCCGCGTTCGACGACCTGGCCGGCTTCGGCGCCTTCGACATTGCCGCCGCGCTCGACGGCAAGGTCGACGACGACCGAGCCGGGCTTCATCGCATCGAGCATCTCGCGGGTGACCAGCCGCGGCGCCGGCCGGCCGGGGATCAGCGCCGTGGTGATGACGATGTCCTGCTTGGCGATGTGCTCGGCGACCAGGGCCGCCTGCTTCGCCTGATAGTCCTTCGACATTTCCTTGGCGTAGCCGCCGGCGGTTTCGGCCGCCTTGAACTCCTCGTCCTCGACGGCGATGAACTTGGCGCCGAGCGAGGCGACCTGCTCCTTGGCCGCCGGGCGAACGTCGGTGGCCGATACCATGGCGCCCAAGCGCCGTGCGGTGGCGATCGCCTGCAGCCCGGCGACGCCGGCGCCCATGACGAACACCTTGGCCGCCGGCACCGTGCCGGCCGCGGTCATCATCATCGGCAGGGCCCGGTCGTATTCATGGGCCGCGTCGATCACCGCCTGGTAGCCGGCGAGATTCGCCTGGCTGGACAAGACGTCCATCGATTGCGCCCGGGTGATGCGCGGCATCAGTTCCATCGCGAAGGCGGTCAGCCCGGCTTCAGCCATCGCGGCGATCGCCGCGTCGTTGCCGTAGGGATCCATGATGGCGATGACGATGGCGCCGGATCGGTAGCCGGTAACTTCCTCGGCCGTCGGCCGGCGCACCTTGAGTATGACGTCGGCGCTCTTCGCGTCCGCCGCCGTGCCGATCCGCGCACCGGCCTTCTCGAACTCCGCATCCGGCACGCGCGACCGCATGCCCGCGCCGGCTTCAACGACGACGTCGACGTCGAAACCCAGTGACTTCAGCTTCCTGACGCTCTCGACCGAGCCGGCGACGCGGCTCTCTGCCGGGTCACGTTCTTTCGCAATAAATAGTGATGGCACGGGAATTTTCCTTGACCGGCTGCTACAGAGAGAGGGCTAGAGAGCCCCTTCCAGTTCCGGAAGCGCTTCGAAGAGATCGGCGACGAGGCGGTAGTCGGCGACCTGGAAGATCGGCGCCTCCTCGTCCTTGTTGATGGCGACGATCACCTTCGAATCCTTCATGCCGGCGAGATGCTGGATGGCGCCGGAAATGCCGCAGGCGATGTAGAGGTCGGGGGCGACCACCTTGCCGGTCTGGCCGACCTGCCAGTCGTTCGGGGCATAGCCGGCATCGACGGCGGCGCGCGATGCACCGACGGCGGCGCCGAGCTTGTCGGCGACCGGCAGGATGACTTGCTGGAACTTCTCAGACGAGCCGAGCGCCCGGCCGCCGGAGATGATGATCTTCGCCGAGGTCAGTTCCGGCCGGTCGGAAGAGGAGAGTGCGTCCGAAACAAACATTGACCGATCAGAGAAAGAGGCTGCCGTCGGGACCTGTTCGACGGCAGCCGAGGTGCTGCCTCGTGAGGCAGACGGGAAGGCGGTGGTTCGCACGGTGATGACTCGCTTTGGCTCGCTTATCTGTACCGTCTGGACGGCGTTGCCGGCGTAGATCGGCCGCTTGAAGGTGTATGGCGAGATCACCTCGATGATCTCCGAGACCTGCGAGACATCGAGAATTGCCGCAACCCGCGGCATGACGTTCTTGCCGACCGAGGTGGCGGCTGCAACAAGCGTGTCGTAAGAACCGGCCAGCGAGACGATCAAGGCGGCGAGCGGCTCGGCCAGGTTGTTGGCGAGCGAAGCGTCGTCGGCGATCAGCACCTTGGCGACGCCGGCAAGCTTGGCGGCCTGCTCGGCAACGCCCTTGATGTTGGAGCCGGCGACGAGAACGTGGACGTCGCCGCCGATCTTCGTCGCGGCGGTCAGCGCCTTCGCCGTCTGGTCGGAAAGGTGGGTGGCGTCGTGGTCAGCCAGAAGCAGAATGGCCATAATGGAAATCTCCCTTTCCTTAAAACTTAAAGCACGCCGGCTTCGGACTTGAGCTTCTCGACCAGCTCGGCGACCGACTTGACCTTGATGCCGGCCTTGCGGCCGGACGGCTCT
>NZ_LNQC01000080.1 GCF_001651855.1 Sinorhizobium americanum
AGACAACGACCGACGCCGCGCCTTGTAGGCGCGGAGAGGATGTCCTTTGCTTGACAGACCCAGCCCAAAAAGAGAAGCCCGGCATTGCCGGGCTCCAGAAACGCGATATCGCGAGCGATTAGAGGCCGAGGCCCTCGAAGCGCTTCTTGAACTTGGAAACGCGGCCGCCGCGGTCGACGAGCTGCTGGTTGCCGCCGGTCCAAGCCGGGTGCGACTTGGAGTCGATTTCGAGGTTCATGACTGCGCCTTCCGAACCCCAGGTCGAGCGGGTTTCGTATTCGGTGCCGTCGGTCATGACCACCTTGATCGTGTGGTATTCGGGATGGATGCCTGCCTTCATAACAATCTTCCTAGAGTTCCAGGGTCCAATTGTCGCAAGGCATTGCGACTTTGGGACCGAACACGTAAATGAAGCCGCGGACCGCTCTCGGCCACGGCTTCTTCAATTCGATGCCGTGCCTATACATGAAGGTCCGCGGGATAACAAGTGCCGCGCGGAAGACTAATCGACCCTCCGTGACAGGCGATCGGGGGGTCACGTGCCAAGACAAGAGAACCAAGCGCGAGAGCGCAAGTCCGTCCGGCCACTTGCAGCCGTGCTGCCCTATGTCAGGCGATACCGCCGCTTCGCGATCGGCGCCGCCATATCGCTGACGATCGCCGCGGTGACCACGCTGACGCTGCCGCTGGCCGTCCGCCGGATGATCGACCACGGCTTTTCCAATTCCGATTCCGCTTTCATCAATACCTATTTCACCATGCTGATGGTGCTGGCCATCATCCTGGCGCTGGCGAGCGCCGCCCGCTATTATTTCGTCATTTCCCTCGGAGAGCGCATCGTCGCCGATTTGAGGCGCGACGTCTTCGCCCGCGTCACGGGCCTTTCCGCCTCCTTCTTCGACGTCAACCAGTCCGGCGAGATCGTCTCCCGCCTGACCGCGGACACGACGCAGATCAAGTCGGCGGTCGGCGCCACGGCATCCGTCGCGCTGCGCAACCTGATCCTCTGTCTGGGCGCGATCGCCATGATGGTCTATACCAGCCCGAAGCTGTCGAGCCTGGTGATCGCCGCCATTCCGCTGATCGTCTTTCCCCTCGTCGGCTTCGGCCGCTCCGTCCGCCGCCGCGCCCGCGAGGCGCAGGACACGCTGGCCGCCGCCTCCGCCTATGCCGGGGAGGCGATCGCCGCCACCCGCACGCTGCAGGCCTTCAATGGCGAGGCGAGCGCCAACAACCGCTTCGGCGCCGCCGTGGAGGAGGCCTATGGCGCCGCCCGCGCGGCGATCCGGGCACGCTCGGCACTCACCGCCTTTGCCATCACCATGGTGTTCGGCAGCGTCGTCGCGGTGCTCTGGTTCGGAGCCCGCGACGTCCTTGACGGAACGCTTTCGGCCGGCACGCTCAGCCAGTTCCTGCTCTATTCGGTCTTTGCCGCCGGCAGCCTCGGAGCGCTCTCGGAAGTCTGGGGCGAAATCTCGCAGGCCGCAGGCGCCGCCGAGCGCCTGAACGAGCTCCTGAGCGAAGTCCCGCAGATCCGTGCTCCCGAGTTCCCCGCCCCAATGCCCGCACCGGCCAGGGGGGCGATCGCGTTCGACGACGTGCACTTCGCCTATCCGGCGCGCCCCGACTATAAGAGCCTCAAGGGCCTGAGCCTGGCGGTGGAGCAGGGCGAGACCGTTGCCATCGTCGGCCCTTCCGGCGCCGGCAAGAGCACGGTGTTCTCGATGCTCCTGCGCTATTACGACCCGATCAAGGGAGCCGTGCTGGTCGACGGCATCGACATCCGCAGCGTCGACCCGAAAGACCTGCGCGAACGGATCGCGATCGTGCCGCAGGACGTGACGATCTTCGCCGCCTCGGTGCATGACAACATCGCCTTCGGCACGGCGGCGAGCCGCGAGGCGGTGCAGGCGGCCGCCATCGCGGCGCAGGCCGACGAGTTCATCGCAAGGCTCGACCGCGGCTACGACACGCTGGTCGGCGAGCGCGGCGTGACGCTTTCCGGCGGCCAGCGCCAGCGTATCGCCATTGCCCGGGCGATTCTCAGGGACGCGCCGATCCTGCTCCTCGACGAAGCGACGTCGGCCCTCGACGCGGAGAGCGAGACGCTGGTGCAGAAGGCGCTCGACGGGCTGATGCGGGAGCGCACCACACTCGTCATCGCGCATCGGCTGGCGACGGTGCTGAAGGCGGACCGCATCCTGGTCATGGATCACGGCCGCATCGTCGAGGAAGGCACCCACGCATCGCTGATCCGCCAGGGCGGGCTCTATGCCAAGCTCGCGCGGCTCCAGTTTGATCACGGGGCGGAAGGATTGTTTGTCGCATCCCAGGTCTGAGGCCGCGCGTTAACCAAGCGCCCGTCGAATGTGATTGTTTCTCGATCCGCCATTGCCCGCGGCAAGCGCAGCCCTATTGTATGGGGGCCGGCTTTCGCCGACAGCGCCTTCGACGAGATTGGGAGGATATCCGTAATGCCATTTCTAAGCATGACCCGCCGCGCCGCCCTGGCCTTCGGCATCGCCACGCTTTCCGCCATGACCTTGGGCAGCCCGGTGCAGGCGCAAAGCTTTCCGGACCGAACGATAACGCTCGTGGTCCCCTTCGCCGCCGGCGGTTCGACCGACGTCGTGGCCCGGATCATCGCCCAGAAGATGTCCGAAGATCTCGGCCAGCAGGTGATAGTCCAGAACGTCGCCGGCGCCGGCGGCAACCTCGGGGCGTCCAATGTCGCCCGCGCCGATCCGGACGGCTACACGATCCTGATGGCGACGGTCGCGACCCACGCCCTGAACCCGCTGATCCTGAAGACCAAGCCCTACGATCCCGAGAAGGACTTCGCGCCGATCTCGCTGCTGGTCGTCGTTCCGAACGTGCTGGTTGTCAATCCGGAGCTGCCGGCCAAATCGGTTCAGGAATTGCTGGCGCTGCTCAAGGCATCGCCCGACCAGTACAGCTATGCTTCCTCCGGCAACGGCACGCCGCTGCATCTATCCGGCGAGCTCTTCAAGTCGATGGCCGGCGTCCAGATGCAGCACATCCCCTACAAGGGATCCGGCCCGGCGCTGAACGATGTCATCGGCAACCAGGTTCCGATCATGTTCGACAACCTGCCCTCCTCGTCCAGCCACATCAAGGCCGGGACGCTCCGGGCACTGGCGGTGACGACGGCGGAACGCGCCCCCTCCTTCCCGGACGTGCCGACCATCGCCGAATCCGGCATCCCTGGCTACGAGACCTATACCTGGAACGCCCTCTTCGCCCCGGCCAATACGCCGCAGCCGGTGATCGCGCGGCTGAATGAGTCGGCCAAGAAGGCGCTTGCCGATCCGGGGGTCCAGAAGCGCATGAAGGAGTTCAGCGCCAAGATCGTCGGCTCGACGCCCGAGGAACTCGGCGCCCATGTGAAGGCGGAGCTGGCGAAGTGGACACCGGTCGTGCGCGACGCAAACATCCAGATGGATTGACGAGAGAGAACCTGGCCGGGCTGTTTTCGCAGCTCGGCTAGGTTTTCACGGCCGCGCCCCGCCCCGCGGCACGGCCAGAAAAGATGCAGCCGCCCAGGAAGGTGCCTTCGAGCGCGTTGTAGCCGTGCATGCCGCCGCCGCCGAAGCCGGCGACTTCGCCGGCAGCAAAGAGGCCCGGCACCGGCTCACCGGAAAGCTCCAGCACCTGGCCGGCAAGGTTGGTCTGCAGTCCGCCGAGGGTCTTGCGCGTCAGGATATGCAATCGCACCGCGATGAGCGGGCCTGCCTTCGGGTCCAGGAGGCGATGCGGCCTGGCGGTGCGGAGCAACCGGTCGCCGCGATAGGCGCGGGCGCCGCGGATGGCGGTAACCTGCGCGTCCTTGGAAAACGGATTGTCGATCTCCCGGTCGCGTGCCTCGATCTGCGCCGTGAGGTGGCTCGCCGAAAGCCGGTTATCGCCCGTCAATCTGTTCATCCCCTCGACAAGATCTTCGAGCCGGTCCTTGACGACAAAGTCCTCGCCCTTGTCCATGAAGGCCTGCACCGGCCCGGTCGGCTTGGCGCCGAGCCGCTTCAGGAGAAGCGCTATGCTCTTGCCGGTCAGATCGGGATTCTGCTCGGACCCGGAAAGGGCAAATTCCTTCGTGATGATCGCGCGCGTCAGGATGAACCAACTATAGTCATGGCCGCTCCGGCGGATCGCGGCCAATGTCCCGAGCGTATCGAAGCCGGGCATGGCCGGCGCCGAAAAACGGTTGCCATCGGCATCGCACCAGAAGGAGGACGGCCCGGGCAGAATGCGGATGCCATGATCCGGCCAGATCGGGTCGAAGTTCCTTAGCCCCTCGGTATAGTGCCACATGCGGTCGGCATTGATGACGGAACCGCGCGCCTGGGCCGCGATATCCAGCATCCGGCCGTCGACGTGGTGCGGCACGCCGCTGACCATCGAGGCTGGCGGCTGGCCGAGCCGCTTGCGCGGCCAGTTGCGGCGCACCAACTCATGATTGCCGCCGATGCCGCCCGAACTGACGACCACCGCGCCGGCGGAGATCTCGAAATCGCCGATCTCGTCGCGCGAGCTGCGCTCGCCGCGGCCGACCGGATCCGCCTTGAGGATTGCCCCGCGCGCGCCGGTCACGACACCATCCGTCGTCACAAGTTCGTCGACCCGGTGGCGGAAGCGGAAACGAACGAGGCCGCGGCTCTCCGCCTCCCGCGTCAGCCGGATGAAAGGTTCGAGCACCGCCGGGCCGGTACCCCAGGTGATGTGAAAGCGGGGGACGGAATTGCCGTGGCCATGCGCAAGACCCCCGCCGCGCTCGGCCCATCCGACGACCGGAAACCAGCGCAGCCCGAGCGCATGTAGCCAGCGTCGCTTTTCGCCGGCGGCGAAATCCAGATAGGCTTCGGCCCACAGGCGCGGCCAGTGATCCTCGGGCCGGTCGAACTGCGACGATCCCATCCAGTCCTGGCCGGCCAAGTCCCGGCTGTCGCGAATGCCCATGCGCCGCTGCTCTGGACTGTCTACGAAGAAGAGGCCGCCAAGCGACCAGAAGGCCTGGCCGCCGAGATTCTGCTCGCCCTCCTGGTCGAGAACGATCACCTTGCGGCCAAGCCCCGCCGCCTCGGACGCCGCCACGAGCCCGGCAAGGCCGGCACCGATGACCAGCACATCGCAATCCATCAAAAGGCGCCCTCCCCAAACATCCTCGACCCGCGACTCTTACGCATACGTCAAGGTCAATTCAAGCGGGGGCCGTTCGTCTATTTTTCGGTCAGCTTAAGTTCGATTCGCCGATTTTGCGCCCGCGCCTCCAGGCTCTCCCCGGCCGCAATCGGCTGGTATTCGCCAAATCCGGCCGCCACCAGGCGGTCGGCCGGTACGCCCCTGGAGATCAGGAACTTGACGACCGAAGTGGCGCGCGCCGAGGACAGTTCCCAGTTGTCGGCGAAGCGGCCGGTGCCGGAGAGCTGCACATTGTCCGTATGGCCGTCGACGCGCAGCACCCAGTTGATCTCGGCCGGAATCTCCCTGGCAAGGTCGAGCAGCGCCGTGGCGAGCTTGGCCATTTCCACCTGACCCTCGGGGTTCAGGTCGCTGCTGCCCGAGGAGAAAAGCACTTCCGACTGGAAGACGAACCGGTCGCCGACGATGCGAATATTTTCGCGGTCGGAGAGAATTTCCCGCAGGCGGCCGAAAAAGTCCGAACGGTAGCGGTTGAGTTCCTGCACGCGCTGGGCGAGAGCGACGTTCAGCCGACGGCCGAGGTCGGCGATCTTCGCCTGCGAAGCCTGATCCTTCGCCTCTGAAGCCTGCAACGCGCCTTCTATGGCGCCGATCTGGCTGCGCAGCGCCGCGATCTGCTGATTCAAAAGCTCGATCTGGCTCATCGCGCGGGCGCTGACCTGCTTTTCATTCTCGAGTTCCGAACCCAACCGGCCGAGTTTCTGATTGGCCGCATCGGCACTGCCGGCCCCCTGGTCGAGCAGCGCCTGCAGTCGCGACCGCTCGCCTTCCGACTGGGCAAGCGAGGCCTGGAGATTGGCAAGCGAATCCTCGAGGTCCTGCTTGCCGCCCTTTTCGAGAGCCAGAAGCTGGGTCAGTTCGTTGATCTGGCTGTTCAGCCGGTTCAGCACCTCATCCTTGCCGGTGATCTCCCGCCCCATCAGGAACTGCGCCGTGACGAAGACGCTGAGCAGGAACATGATCGCCATGAGCAAGGTCGACAGCGCATCGACGAAGCCCGGCCAGTAGTTGATCGTCCGCGGATTGCGGCCTCTTCGGGCGAGCGCCATGGATCAGTCACTCCCGCTTTCGTCGGCGTGGCTGAGCTTCGCCTGCGACGTGGTCCTCTCGCTGTTGACGGCGATCCGGTCGGCCTGGCCGATGCGCGAGGTCAGCCGGTCGAGCGTCTTGCGCATCGATTTCGCCTCTTCTTGCTGCGCCTCGATCCAGTCGCGGAGCATCTGCTGCTCGCCGCGCATGTTCTTGACGAGGCCCTGGATGCCCTCGGCGAGGCTCGCCATCGCCGCCGTGGTGCGCTGGTTGACGCCGCCGTCCTGCGCGAGGCGGGAGAGCTGGTCGGCAACGCGCCGCATTTCCTCCGCCGGTGCGCCGCCGGTCGTCTCGATCGGCGCCGAAAAGCCGGAGCCGACATCGGTCACCGACGAAAGCCAGTTCTCAAGCTCCGTGTAGAAGCGGTTCTGGGCACGGCCGGCCTGGAGATCGAGGAAGCCGAGGATCAGCGAACCGGAAAGGCCGAACAGCGAGGCCGAGAAGGCGGTACCCATGCCGGTCAGCGGCGCCGACAGGCCGCTCTTCAGCGAGCTCAGGAGGTCCTCCGTCGTGCCGGAACCGGCGTCGAGCGATTGAATGACGGTATTGATCGAGCCGATCGTCCCGAGGAGACCCCAGAAGGTGCCGAGCAGGCCGAGAAAGACGAGGAGGCCGGCAAGATAGCGGGTGATGTCGCGCGACTCGTCGAGGCGGGTGGCGATGGAATCGAGGATCGAGCGGAGCGCGATCGTCGAAATCGCCGTCGTCTGGCGCCCGCCGATCAGCGCCCGCATGGGGGCAAGCAGCACCGGATCGCGCCCGACCTTATCGGCACTGCCCGCAGCGCGGAACGAGTTGAACCAGCGCACTTCGGGCCTGAGGCCGAGCACGTGGTTGAATGCCAGCAGAATGCCGATCAACAGCACCCCGAGGATCAGCCCGTTGAGGCCGGGGTTGCCGACGAAGGCTTCGCGTGCCTGCCGGAAGAGGATCGCCGCGACAAAACCGACGATGATCAGGAAGATGACCATCGTCCAGAAATACGGCATCGGGCTCGAAAGCTTGTGCGGATTATAGTTCTCCTCCGCCACTTCCTGCCCACGCCAGCCGGACAGACTCAGTTTCGTCATGCGTTTGCCAATCTCCCGGTTTGCGGCACGCTCTTGCGCTTGTCCGCACAAGCGCCGGTTGCTGCAACTCTTTGAAGTAGCGGATCATTCTCGAAATCAATAGCGATCGCGAGCCAAAGATGCCGCCGATGGCCGGAGACCATCCCTACCGGCCCGGAGACTAGTGGAACTTTGCGCCAAATTGAAGGGAAAACGGCAGGCCCGACGCAGGAATGCGCCGGCTGCCTCTAGCGAACCCGGATCACCACGCTGCGAAGGCGCAGAAATCTTCGATTTCAATGCCTTATGCCGAAATCGGGTCTACGAGGCGCGTGCTCTCGGCCGGTCCGAGGCATGGGCCCTGGAACGGCCATGCCTCACGGCTATTTCGTCGGAACTGGGCGGTGGATGACCTCGCGCAGCGCCTTGGCGATATATTCGTTGCCGCAGATGATCGAGCCGTCTTCGACCGGCTTGCTGCCGCCGTCGATGTCGGTCACCCAGCCGCCGGCCTCGCGAACGAGCAGGACCCCGGCGGCGATATCCCAGGCAGCAAGATCACGCTCCCAGAAGCCGTCGAAGCGGCCGGCAGCCACATAGGCGAGGTCGAGCGAGGCGGAGCCGAAGCGGCGAATGCCGGCCACCTCGCCCATGACGTGGCGGAGCTCGATGAGATATTTGCCGTGATTGCCGCGGCCGAGATGCGGCGTGCCCGTACCGACCACCGCGTCGGACAGGACCTTGCGGGCGCCGACGCGCAGGCGCCGGTCGTTCAGGAAGGCGCCGCCGCCCCGCTCGGCCGTATAGAGTTCGTCGGTTGCCGGATTGAAGACCACCGCAGCGACGATCTCGCCCTGGCGCTCCAGCGCGATCGAGATGGCGAAATGCGGGAGGCCGTGGAGAAAATTGGTCGTGCCGTCGAGCGGGTCGACGATCCAGCGATGGGCGCCGTCGGTGCCCTTGATCTCCTCGCCCTCTTCGCCGAGGAAGCCGTAGGTCGGGCGCGCCTTCAGGAGATCCTCGCGGATGCTTCGCTCGGCCTTGCGGTCCGCCTGGGAAACGTAGTCGCTCGGCCCCTTCAAGGAGACCTGCAGGTTCTGTACTTCGCCGAAATCGCGCGCCAGCGACTTGCCGGCCTTGAAGGCCGCCTGGACCATGACATTGAGAAGGGCAGAACGGGCCATAGGCAATCCTCTGAAAGCGAAGGCCGGCCGAGCCGCCTCGACCGGACATTGAACCTGCTTGACGGCCCGCCCTCGCAAAGGGTCGGCGAAGAGACGCACCGTCGTCAAAAAACCGAGTGAGAAGTCACTCCGCCCGCGGAGATGGCATGAGGCGCCGCGGACAAAACCGCGGCCTCAAAACCACAAAAACCCCGAGAGTTCAAGCGAAATACATGGCGCGGGTCGAATCAAGGCTCAGGACGAGCGGAACTTGTTCGCCGCCGCGAGCGCCGATTTCTGCTGCGAGTCGTTGAGGCCGAGATAGAAATCCTCGAGCGCATCGTCCTTGAGCCCCGCCCGGCGCGACAGCACGTACCATTTCGCCGCCTCGATCGGATCGGGCCGGGTGCCGATGGCGTTGACGAGGAGATGGGCAAGCCGGTTCTGAGCAACGACATTGCCGCCCTCGGCTGCTCGCTTCATCCAGGCGAAGCCCTCGTCCAGATTGCGGTCGCCGCCGATCCCCTCGATCAGCCAGATCGCCATATCGAGTTGCGCCGTGTCATAGCCGGCGCGCGCCGCCCGGGCCAGCCATTCGCGCGCACGCGCCCGCTTGCCGTCGTCGATGCCCTCGACATTGAGATAGATCTGCGAAAGCGCATATTGCGCATCGGCAATGCCCTGCTCGGCCGCCTTCTCGTAATAGGGCATCGCCGCCTTCAGGCCCTTCTGGCCGGGCGCGTCTGCAACGAGCGTCTGTCCGTAGTTGAACTGCGCGGCGGCGTTGCCGAGGTCGGCTGCCTTCTTCATCAGTTCGTCGGCGGCCTTGCGGTCGCGCTTGACATAGCGGCCCTCCATGAGGATCAGCGCATATTTGAACATCGCCGCTGGATCGCCGTTGTTCGCCGCCTGACCGTACCAGAAGGCGGCATCCTTGGGGTTGCGCGCGACGCCGAGGCCCTGCTCGAGGATTGATGCGACCAGCGTCTGGGCCGCCGGATCGCCGAGTTGGGCGCGCGGCAGCGCAAGGTCCATTGCCGTCAGGTAATAGCCGCGCTGGAAGGCTCCATAGGCCTCGTCCACCTTGCCGGCGAACGGCTTTTCGGCGGGAAGCGCGGGAAGTTCGGCCCCCATGCGGTCGATGATGTTGACGCCCCCGGACGGTTTTTCTTCGGCCTTCCTGGGCTTGGCGTTCGTATCGCTCTTCGCTGGCTTTTCGGAGCCTTCCGGCAGCGCCGCGCCGTTATAGGGCGTGATCCGGCCCCGTTTCGGGACGATGCCCTCATCCGCGGGTGCCGGCGGCTGTTCGGCGCGAACCGGCAACACGCCCAGAATTACGGCGACGACAAGGGTCGCGACCCGGCTTAGTTTCAGGGAGGATCGGCTCAGCATCGCCACGTCTAATCTTCAAACCGTGGCGCTTTTTCGTCGAGCAAGGCGTTGACGGCGGCAACCACGGAGGGCCCCTGGCCCGGCTCGGCGAAGACGGCGAGGCGAAGCGCAACGAACTCGGCGCCGGTATCGGCCACCGCAAGCGCCGACTGCGGATCGGTGCCGCCCATGACGATGCAGGGAATTTCGATCATCGATGCCCACCATTCCGCGAGCGCCAGGTTCTTCGGGTGTGCTTCCGGCTTGATGTCGCCGTCGGTGCGGCCGAAGAACACGTAGTCCGGCCGGAGTTCGCCGATCTCGAGCGCGTGGTGGCGGTCGGTTGCATTGCCGCCGCCGACGATCATCTTCGGCGTATGCCGCTCTATCGCCTCGGCAAGCACGTCCGCACCGGCGGCGATATGAAGACCATCGGCCTTGGCGCGGCCGGCAAGGCGCGTATCCCCCTCGATCAGCGCCGCCGCACCCGCCTGCTGGATCACCGGCACCAGCGCCTCGGCGTGCTTTTGGAAATCCGTCTCGTTGAGACCGTATTGCGGAACGATGACCGAGGCCACGTCGCCGCCTTTCAGCGCATCCGTGAGCACCTTCGCGCGTTCGGCGGCATCCGGCATGTCGGGCGCGATCAACACAAGGCGGCAGCGGTTTTCGATGGTGTTCATTCGTCTGTTCCTGGCGAAGCCCATTTCGAGGGCGGAAATCCGCTACTCGATTTCAATCGGGAAAACCGATAGACGGAGATGACCAAAGGATCAACCGCCGCCCATGTTTCCCGATCTCGACTTCTATCTGGTCGCCGTCCCGGCGGTCCTGCTCGTTGGCCTCAGCAAGGGAGGCATGGGAGAGGCGCTGTCGCTGATGGGCGTTCCGATCCTCTCGCTGGCGGTCTCGCCGGTCCAGGCGGCGGCGTTACTCCTCCCGATCCTCATCGCCATGGACATCGTCTCCCTATGGATCTGGCGTAAGCACGGCGACCGGAAAACGCTCACCATGCTCTTGCCCGGCGCGCTCGCCGGCATCGCCATCGGCTGGGCGACGTCGGCCTACGTGCCGCGCGATGCGCTGCGGCTGATCATCGGCGCTATTACAGTCGTGTTCGTCCTGCGCTACGTCTACACGGTCTGGCGCAGCCGCAGCGGAGCGCCGATCCTTCCGAAGCAGCACCGTCCGGGTCCTGCGGCGCTGTGGGGAAGCTTTGCAGGATATGGCAGCTTCGTGGCGCATGCCGGCGGGCCGCCGTTCCAGATCTACGCGCTACCGCTGAAGCTGGACCCGCGGGAATATACCGGGACCATCGTGCGTTTCTTCGCGACGCTGAATGCGGTGAAGCTCATTCCCTATTTCGCGCTGGGGCAACTCGACACCAGTAATCTCATGACATCGGCGACGCTTTTCCCCCTGGCGATGGTCGCAACGGCCTGCGGCGCCTGGATCGTGCGCCGGATGAAGCCGCAGGTGTTTTATCCCTTCATGTACACCATGGCCTTCGTCGCCGGATCGAGGCTTGTCTGGGAGGGCCTGACCAGCCTTCTCTCCGGCGGTTGATCCCAAAGGCGCGCGCGCCTTGTACCGCTCGCAGAATGCTGCAAAGCAATGCGATATATCGCAACGCACAATCTTCTTGCCGGTCGCAGGAAATTCGCCTAACGTCCCGGTCATGACGATCGCGGACCCATTCGATGCCATTGCGGATCCGAACCGGCGTTATCTGCTGGAGGAGCTGCGGCGCGCACCCAAGACTGTCAATGAACTCGCCGAAGGGCTGCCGATCAGCCGGCCGGCGGTGTCGCAGCATTTGAAGGCGCTGCTCGACTGCAATCTCGTATCGGTGTCGACAAGCGGCACCAGGCGCATCTACGCCATCCATAGGCCGGGCTTCGACCGCCTCAATCTATGGCTCGACCAATTCTGGTCCTGACGGCTTAAACATTCGCCGAGGAAGCGGACCGGGCCGTAGCCCGGTCGAGCGATCCAAACGTTATGGGATTGTTGTTGACCTTTCGCGCCGTTTTGCCCTTACGAGGCAGACGCCTCCCGAAAACGCGGGAGATACCGTTCGCAATCAGTGTGTCGAGGAACGGAGTCTTTCGATTTCGTCCTTGATGCGCAGCTTCCGCCGCTTGAGTTCACTGATCAACTCGTCCTCGCAGGAGGGAGAATTCAGCGCTTCATGCAGCTCCTGTTCCAGGGCGCCATGTTTTTTCTCAAGCGTTGCAAGATGAGCCTCAATGGTCATGGGCAGTCCCTTCCTTTTGCTTGCATCCGGCACGCAAATGCCGGATGTTCCATGGTTGTAACCTTACTAGTGTGCCACGCCATTTTTCATTTGTCGAAGGCGAAATGATGACGTCGGATAACTTCCCGTCACCGCCCAAGATGTGATAGAGCGGCGCAGGAAATTCCGGTTCGCGGCACGGACGCGGCCGGGCTTATGGGGATCGTTTTGAATGCCGGACCAGGACCAGGCCGAACTCAGACTGACGATAGCGCGCCTGAGGCAGGAACATGAAGACTATGACGTCGCCATCAATGCCATGATCGAAACCGGCTGCGACGCCCTGCGCATCCAGCGCATGAAGAAGAAGAAGCTGGCCATCAAGGACAAGATCAGCAAGATCGAAGATCAGATCATCCCCGACATCATCGCCTGAAACGGACCCATACAGACGTGACCGAAACCACGACCCCGCCCGTCGCCATCATCATGGGAAGCCAGTCGGACTGGGAGACGATGAAGAATGCGGCCGACACGCTCGAGGCTCTCGACATCGCCTATGAGGCGCGCATCGTTTCCGCGCACCGGACGCCGGACCGGCTGGTCCGCTTCGCCAAGGGCGCGCGCGACGAGGGCTTCAAGGTGATCATCGCCGGCGCGGGCGGGGCCGCCCATCTGCCGGGCATGTGCGCCGCGATGACGCCGCTGCCCGTCTTCGGCGTGCCGGTACAGTCAAAGGCGCTCTCGGGCCAGGATAGCCTGCTCTCGATCGTGCAGATGCCCGCCGGCATCCCGGTCGGCACGCTGGCGATCGGCAGAGCCGGCGCCGTCAACGCCGCCCTGCTCGCCGCCGCCGTCCTGGCGCTGGGCGATGACGACCTCGCCGACCGTCTCGACGACTGGCGTGAGCAGCAGACCGTTTCGGTCGCCGAGTACCCGGTAGACCAGGCATGAAGACCATTGGAATCATCGGCGGCGGCCAACTCGGCCGCATGCTGGCCATGGCGGCTGCCCGGCTGAATTTCCGCACAGTCATTCTGGAGCCGCAGCCGGACTGTCCCGCCGCCCAGGCGGCGAACGCCCAAATCGTTTCCGCCTATGACGACTCTCGGGGGCTCGACGAGCTCGCCCGGACCGCCGATCTGATCACCTACGAATTCGAGAACGTCCCCGTCGCCGCGGCCGAGCGGCTGGCGGCATCGCGGCCGGTCTTCCCGCCGCCGAAGGCGCTGGAAGTCGCACAGGATCGGCTGGTCGAGAAGCGGTTCATCAATGGCTGCGGCATTGCCACGGCTGGCTTCCACGCCGTCGACAGCCAGGCCGACCTCGAAGCGGCGCTTGCCGACTTCGATGGCTCCGGCGTTTTGAAGACCCGCCGCCTCGGCTATGACGGCAAGGGGCAGCGCGTCTTCCGCTCCGGCAAGGACGATCCTTCCGGCGCCTTCGCCGCCCTTGGCGGGGTGCCGCTGATCCTCGAAAGCTTCGTGGCTTTCGAACGGGAAATCTCGATCATCGCCGCACGCTCGCCTGACGGCGCCACCGCCTGTTTCGATCCGGCGGAAAACGTCCACCGGAACGGCATTCTCCACACCTCGACCGTGCCCGCATCGGTTCCCGCCTCGACCGCCGAGGCTGCCCGCAAGGCTGCGGCCGCCATTCTCGAGGCGCTCGGCTATGTCGGCGTCATCGGCGTCGAGTTCTTCGTGCTTGCCGACGGCAGCGTCGTCGCCAACGAGATCGCCCCGCGCGTCCACAATTCCGGTCACTGGACGGAAGCCGCCTGCGTCGTTTCGCAGTTTGAGCAGCATATCCGCGCGATTGCCGGCCTGCCGCTCGGCGACGCCTCGCGTCACTCGGACTGCGTGATGCAGAACCTCATCGGCGACGAGATCGCCGAATTGCCCGCTCTGCTCGGCGAGCCGAACGTCCTGGTCCATCTCTACGGCAAGGCCGAGGCACGCGCCGGCCGCAAGATGGGGCACTTCACCCGCCTTAGCTGAACCGATTTGGCCCTGGATTGCGCGCGCAGGCGTCGAAATCGCGCGGTCCTGCGGTTGACAAGGATGGGGGCGACACGCTATGTGCCTGCCTACTTGAAGAGCGCGCTGAATGGCGCGCTTTTGATTGTTGGAATTACCGGGCGAATTTTCATTCCCCGAAACCTGCGGATCAGGAAAAATGAAGATCAAGAATTCGCTCAAGTCGCTGAAAACCCGTCACCGCGAAAACCGCCTGGTTCGCCGCAAGGGTCGCGTCTACATCATCAACAAGTCGAACCCGCGTTTCAAGGCACGCCAGGGCTGATGCCCTCGGGCGGCTTCTGCCGCCGGCCTGAACGTCGGTCGCTTCGGTGACCCTCCTTCATATTTGATTTTGATCTTGTTTCATGGCGGGCTACGATGTCCGCCATGCGCTTTTTTCTACCTTTGATTCTGGCCCTGATCGTTCCGGCAACCGCGGGCCTGTCGCAACCTGCCGAACCCGCCCCCCAGCCGGAGGCGGCAAGTCTCACCACACCCGAGCAACGCCTTGACGCCCTGTTCCTCGACCTCAAGAAGGAGCGCGACGAGAACAAGGCGCGGGAGCTTGCGGACCGCATTCGCCTGGAGTGGCAGGACTCCGGCAGCGCCACGGTGAACCTTCTGATGCAGTCGGCCGACAAGGCGATCACTGACGACAAGAAAACGGTGGCGCTCGACATCCTCGACCAGGTCATCGTGCTTGCCCCCAGCTATGTCGAGGGCTGGAACCGCCGCGCGACGCTGCATTTCCAGATGGGCAACTACCGCAAATCGATGTCCGACATAAACCGCGTGCTTGCCATCGAACCCCGGCATTTCGGGGCGATCGCCGGCATGGCGACCATGCTGGAGGCCGCCGGCAAGAACGAACTGGCGATGCGGGCATGGCAGCAATTCCTCGATGTCTATCCCTCCGACCGCAAGGCGCAGGAGCAATTCGGCGAACTCGCCGAGAAGCTCGCCGGCAGCCGGACCTGATCGGCAACCTCTGCCCTATCGCAGCCGCTCCCTGATATGACCACGCATGTTCCTTGCTCTTCTGATTCTCGCCATTCTCATTCTCGCCGCGGTCGCCCACAGCTATTGGCAGGCACGCAGGATCGCCGCTCGCTTCCCCAACAGCGGCGAACTGGTCGATGTCGGCGGTTTCCGCATGAACTGCGTCCACATCCGGTCCCGCGGGACGGCGGATCTGCCCCCGATCGTCTTCATTCACGGAGCCGGAGGCAATCTTCTCGACCAATTGCACGCCTTTCAACCGGCGCTCGATGGCCGTGCCGAAATGCTTTTCGTCGATCGGCCGGGACACGGCTATTCGGAGCGCGGCGGGCCGGCCAATGCCCGGCCGGACGGCCAGGCCGACGCCATTATCCGCCTGATGAAGAAGCGCGGAATCTCCCGCGCAATCATCGTCGGCCACTCCTTCGGGGCCGCGATCGCCGCCAGCCTCGCGCTTCACCACCCGGACAGAACCGAAGGCGTCGTCCTGCTGGCGCCGGCGACACATCCCTGGCCCGGAGGCGTCGACTGGCATATCACCTTCGCGGCCATGCCGGTCGTCGGCTGGCTGTTCGCCAGCACGGCCGTCATTCCGATCGGGCTGAGGCGCATCGACCGGGTCACGCAAGCAATATTCTCGCCTAATCCGCGCCCGAAGGACTACGTTGCCAATACGGCGCCGCACCTCGTCCTGAGGCCGGCCACCTTTCTCAACAATGCAGTCGACGTCGCCAATCTTCACGCTTACGTCGCGCAGATGTCGCCGCGCTATGCGGAAATCTCCGCACCGACCGTCATCATAACCGGTGACCGGGACGGCATCGTTTTGGCCGACATTCATTCCCGCAGCCTGGCGAGCTCCATCAAGGGATCGGAGTTGCTGTGGATCAGCAATCTGGGGCACAAGCCCGATTATGTCGTGACCGACCTCGTCGTCGCTGCCATCGAGAAGATCTCCGGAAAGCCGCATGACCTCCAGGAATTCGCAAGGCGGGCCGAAGCCCGCCTGACGGTCGAGGAGCAGGTCGAGGAACTCGCTTATACGCCGGTACGTCCGTCCGAGCCGATGTAGGCGATGCGCAGCATATTGGTGGCGCCGGGCGTTCCGAGCGGCACGCCGGCGGAGATGATGATCCGGTCGCCGGGCTTGCCGAAGCCTTCCGAAACGGCAATGCGGCAGGCGCGATTGACCATGTCGTCGAGGTCGGTCGCATCCTCGGTGACGACGCAGTGCAGGCCCCAGACGACCGAGAGGCGGCGGGCCGTCTGGACGATCGGCGAAAGGGCGATGACCGGCACCTGCGGGCGCTCGCGCGCGGCGCGCAGGCCGGTGGCGCCGGACGAGGTATAGGTGACGATCGCCGCCAGGTTGAGCGTCTCGGCGATCTGGTGCGCGGCAAGCGAGATGGCGTCGGCTCCGGTTGCCTCCGGCGGCGTGCGCTGGGCGTAGATGATGCCGGAATAATGCGGGTCGCGTTCGACGTTGCTGGCGATCGAGGCCATGGTCGCGACCGCCTCGACCGGGTATTCGCCGGAGGCCGATTCAGCCGAAAGCATGACCGCATCCGCGCCTTCGAACACGGCGGTCGCCACGTCCGAAACCTCGGCGCGCGTCGGCACCGGCGACGAGATCATCGATTCGAGCATCTGCGTCGCGACGACGACGGGCTTGCCGGCACGCCGACAAGCGCGCGTCAGCTGCTTCTGCAGGCCGGGCACGGATTCGAGCGGCATCTCCACCCCGAGATCGCCGCGCGCGACCATCAGCGCGTCCGAAAGCTCGATGATCTCGTCGATGCGTTCGATCGCCTGCGGCTTCTCGATCTTCGACATGATCCCGACCCGACCGCGGGCGATCTTGCGGACCTCGGCAAGATCCTCCGGGCGCTGGATGAAGGAAAGCGCCACCCAATCAACCTGGCCGGTGGCAAGTACTGCGTCGAGATCGGCCCGGTCCTTGTCGGTCAGTGCGCCGACGCCGAGGAGGGTATCGGGCAGGCTGACGCCCTTGCGGTCCGAGATCCTCGTGCCCGAAACCACCGTGGTGACGATGCTCTTGCCGTCGGTCTTCTCGGCGCGCAGATGCAGCTTGCCGTCATCGATCAGCAAGCGGTCGCCGGGCTTCACCGCCTCGAGAATTTCCGGATGCGGAAGGAAGACGCGCGTGTTGTCGCCGGGCACGTCCCTATTGTCGAGCGTGAAAGTCTGGCCGATCTTGAGCTCGACCTTGCCTTCGGCGAATTTGCCGACGCGCAGCTTCGGGCCCTGCAGATCGGCAAGGATGCCGATCGGCCGGCCGCAGCGCGCCTCGACACTGCGAATTCGCTCGATGAGCGTGCGCATGACCTCATGGCTGGCGTGGCTCATATTGATGCGGAACAGGTCGGCCCCCACCTCGTGCAGCTTCTGGATCATCTGCTCCTCGGACGATGCCGGTCCGAGCGTGGCGAGGATTTTGACTTTTCTGTTCCGTCTCATCAATTCTGGCTTTCCTGCGTGCCGGGCGTATCGGAAAGCTGAACCATCCAGCTTCCCTGCCGCCCCGTGTCATATTCCTTGAATCCCATGCGCTGGAAGCCGCGCGCAAAGCAGTCCTGCACGCCGACGATCTTGAACTCGTTTTCGGCGACGCACATGTTGATGTCGCCGGTCCAGCGGCCGCCCTTGGCCGCGTCTTCCGCATAGAGATAGTAGTAGCGGGACTCGAGCTCGCCCTCGATCAGCGTCGCGCAGGTCGTTGCCGGCACCTGCCACCAGCCTTCCGTGACCCAGCCGTCCTTGGCGCGATAGCCGATCGCCACGCCGACCAGCTGCTGCGTCCCGTTGCACACGCGGAAGTCGGCCCGAGCCTCCCCAGAGATGAGAAATGCGCCGGAAATCACCAGGGAATACAGGAGGATGGCTCCTAACGTCGTCGACCCCGGCTTCGCTTTGCAAAAAGGATATCTAGACACGGCTTCCTGCGGAACTCCGTTTTGATTTGCGTGGCACTTTCTTGCGACGGCCAGTCCCGAATGTCAACGCAACTCTAATCGATTATATTTGCCATTCCTGTGACAGAAGGCGCTGAACTCACGGCTTTTTATTGCGGGGCGCAATCTTGCGTGCGATCAGATGCGGAACGTTGGAGAGCGACACAGGATCGGAATGCGGCACTTCTCCCCCTACGAAGTCATCAACGGCAAGCGCGAAAGCGGCCTCGTCCTTCTGGCCGATCACGCCATGAACCGGCTTCCCCCGGAATACGGGCGGCTCGGCCTTGCCGACAGCGCCTTCGAGCGCCACATCGCCTATGATATCGGCATCGAGCCATTGGTGCGGCAATTGTCCGCGGCACTCGACGCGCCGGCAGTCCTCGGCTGCTTCTCGCGTCTGCTGATCGACCCAAACCGCGGCGAGGACGACCCGACGCTGATCATGAAGATCTCGGACGGCGCCGTCATCCCCGGCAACCACCCGATCGCCGACGAGGAATGGCAGAACCGGCTGAACCGCTTCCACCGGCCCTACCACCAAGCGGTCTCGCAAACGATCGCCGAGACCGCTGCGGCGAGCGGAAAGGCGCCTCTGGTGATCTCGCTGCATTCCTTCACGCCTGCCTGGAAGGGTATCGCGCGCCCCTGGCACGCAGCGGTGCTCTGGGACAACGACCCCCGCGCCGTCTTTCCATTGATCGAAGGGCTCGAGAGAGCCGGCGACATCGTCGTCGGCAACAACGAGCCCTATGACGGTGCGCTGAGGGGCGATACCATGTACCGCCATTGCATGGTGCCGGGCATCGCCCATGCCTTGATCGAGGTGAGGCAGGATCTGATCTCCGATGCGGCGGGCGTTGCCGACTGGGCCGGGCGGCTGGCGCCGATCCTCGCGGAGCTCAACGACATGCCGGCTCTTCACGCCTATCAGCGCTTTCCTTCGCGCACGGGTGCTTATGACGGATGATGATTAGGAGATGGCCATGACCGACCTCAGCAAGGAGCAGCGCGCCGAATTCGAGGCCGCCGCCTTCCGCCGGCTGGTCGAGCACCTGCGCGAGCGCGGTGACGTCCAGAACATCGATCTGATGAACCTCGCTGGCTTCTGCCGCAACTGCCTCTCGAATTGGTACCGGGATGCGGCCGAAGCCTCGGGCATTTCGATGACCAAGGATGAGTCGCGCGAGATCATCTACGGCATGCCCTATGAGGAATGGCGCGCGCGCCATCAGAAGGACGCGACCGCGGAGCAGCAGGTGGCGTTCGAGCGCAATCGCCCGAAGGAATAGCGGCGGTCCAGACAGTCAGATTTCCCGTCGTATCCACATCAATCCACATGTGCAGCGCCCATCGGAGCGGGCGCAGGGAGGAATTGCCGGGCCTGTTGCGCAATCGCCCTTGACCTCGCCTGCCGTTCGCGGCAGGTCACAGCACCAGAATTCATTCCCCAAAAGGAGAAGACCATGTCCGATGCTCAAGGCTTCGCACGCGATCAGCTTCGCGCTTTCATCGAACGGATCGAGCGGCTGGAAGAAGAAAAGAAGACGATCGCCGATGACATCAAGGATGTCTATGGCGAAGCCAAGTCGATGGGTTTCGACACGAAGATCCTGCGCAAGGTCATTTCGATCCGCAAGCAGGACGCCGACGAGCGCATGGAGCAGGAGGCGATCCTCGACACCTATCTGCAGGCGCTGGGCATGGTCCCCGCCGCCGACGAGGCCGCTTAAGCCCGATCAGGCTGAATGAAAAAGCCCGCCGGTCAGCTCAGACCTGGCGGGCTTTTTCTGTGTCCGGGAAAGGAACTCAGTTGGTACTGAACTTCTTCACTTCCATGAAATTCACCGCAGTGCCGCTGAAGCGAGCCGTATCGACCGTGGCGCCGGCATTGCTGTTGAAGCCGGCCGCATAGACGGTCGTCGGCGCGGCTCTGAGCGAACTGCTGACGAAGCGCGGCGCCTTGACCGGCTTCGACAGCGTGGCGACGCGGCCGGTCGAAAGCGCCCATTCGGAAATGATCTTCTTCGTCAGCTTCGGCTCGGTCCGGACGGAGGAGCGGCTTGCCGCTTCTGCATCCTGCCGCTTCGGGCGGGCGCCCTTCGACGGCAAGTCCGCTTCGGTGTCGAAGGCGCTGTCGAAGATCGAGGCCCGCGAGCGGCCGGCGGGCTGCGGCGCATAGGCGGCCATTTGGACCGCCGGTGCAGCATGCTCCTCGACCGTGGGGGCCGCGAGCGCGACCCGCGTTTCGGGCGGCCGGGCCATGGCGATCGTCTCGGCCATGGATGCGGCCGCAACCGGGCGCTCCTCAACGAGCGGGGCGGTGACGTCGGCCTCGGCGACCGCGGCAAGCGCAGCCTGTCCGGCCGGACGCATTCCCGGCACCGGCACGAAGCCGAGCTCGGGTGTCTGGCCGTCGGCGGAGGCCACGAGCGTTTCGCCGGCCATGAGCGTGTTCTCACGCATCTGCGGGACCGGCACCTTCAGCGCGCTGAGATCCGGATATTCCGATGGCGTTTGCCCGGTTTGCGGCATGGCCGCGGCCAGAGCCTCCTGAGCGCTGTTCTTTTCCGGGGCAACGAGCGCGACCGCTACGCCGCTCTCAGCCGGTGCATTCTTGAAGGCCGGGCGCACGGCAGGCACCGGCGCGTTGATATTCTGCTGATCGTCGGCCGGCGCACCAGCGACCGAACCAGCGACACCCGGCAGCGCCTCCTGATCGGCCGGCGCCGAGGCGGTCTGAACCTTGGCCGGAGCTTCCTCGCCGCCGCCCTCGCCTGCGCCGGCGGCGATCGCCGTCGGTTCTTCATCCTCGTCCCCGCCGCCGCCAAAGAGCGCGGCGAAGAGGTTGCGGCGCTTGCCAGTGCCAACGTCGCCCGGCCCCTTCGCGCCACCGCCGGCCACCTCGATCGCTGACGCGCCGACGCGCCGCTTGTAATCGGCAACGGCCTGTTGGAAGCCCGGTAGCGGCTTGCCGTCGGCGGGAATGTGCATCGTCTTGCCATCGGGGAAGAGGCGCGCGAGTTCGTTGCGGGTCATGCGCGGCCAGGCGCGCACGCCGCCGACGTCCATGTGCACGAAGGGCGACCCGGAGGTCGGATAGTAGCCGACGCCGCCGACCTGGAACTTCATGCCGATCTCGCGCAGCGTCTTGAGCCTCACGTCGGGTAGATAGAAGTCCATCGCCTTGCCGAGCATGTGCTGGCTCTTCTTGGCAACGCCCTTCGAACGGGACCGCAGCATGCCGTTGGTGGCGGGCGAGCGATAGGCGGAGACGACGTGGATGTAGTCGCGCGAACCGCTCTTCTGGTAGACCTCCCAGATGAGGTCGAGCAGGCGCGGGTCCATCTTGGTCGGCTCGTTACGCCGCCAGTCGCGCAGGAACCGGTTGATCTGCTGCAGGCCCTTCGAATCGTAGCGGCCGTTGCGCTTGAAGGTGATCTGCGCCTTTTCCTTGGTATGGATGAAATAGAGCTTCAGGGTCCGTGTCTGGCCGGCGGCCTCGACCGGCGGCGCCATTCCGGGAGTGACGAGGGAGCACGTCAAGGCGATGGAGGCGAGAATCTGCGGCCCCTTGCGGGTGATCGCCGAGCAGAGTCTGCGCGTCAAGGAACCGATGGGTCCCCCCAAACCGAACAAATTTGGCATTCAATCCCCGTTCGACGGACAACCGTGCTTTGCTGTCTCAGATGACTGTCAAATAAGGTGACAGCATGGCAAATATGCCACAGTAGTCACCGCCCCTTATAATATAGTGAACAGTTTCCTAACAAGGTCTAAACGGCGGTGACTGAATTGGACGGCAAATGAGGTGTGAATGCGTCGATTTTATGCCGCTTCGCGCAGTGGATTGTCGGGATCGATGCCATAATCCTTGAGTTTTCGATAGAGCGTGGAGCGCCCGATGCCGAGTTTGCGGGCCACCTGGCTCATCTGGCCGCGATAGAACTTCAGCGCAAAACGAATCAGCTCCTCCTCGACCTCGGCAAGTTTGCGCACTTCGCCGCCCTCGTCGATGCTGGCGATGGCGTTCTCGAACCGCCCTTCGGGAACCGCGCCGAACGGCTCGGGCTTCTCCGGAGTTTCGGCGCGCGGAACGAGAACGGTCGCAGGGGTGGAAGCCTGCAGGCGGCGGTCCGGACCCCCCTCGCCCCAGGAGAACCCGCCACGATCGGCAACGACATAGCCCGGTATCTGGGTGGCGATCTGCGGAAAATCCTTGACCGTGAGTTCGCCGCCGTCGGCAAGCACGACGGCGCGGAAGATGGCGTTCTCGAGCTGGCGGATATTGCCGGGCCAGTCATAGGCGGTGAGCAGCGCCATCGCGCCGCTCGAAACCGTCAAGGGGTGGTTGAGCCTCTGCTCCGCGGTGAAACGCTCGACGAAGGCGCGCACCAGGACGGGAATGTCCTCCTTGCGCCGGCGGAGCGCCGGAATGGTGATCGGGAAGACGTTGAGGCGATAGTAGAGGTCCTCGCGGAAGCGCCCCTCGCGCACCTCGTTGATCAGATCCTTGTTGGTGGCCGAGATCAGCCGCACATTGACCCGCTGCGGCTGGCGCGCGCCCACCGTCTCGATCTCGCCCTGTTGGACGGCGCGCAGCAGCTTCACCTGAACCTCGAGCGGCAGGTCGCCGATCTCGTCGAGGAAGAGCGTGCCGCCGTCCGCATCGACGAATTTGCCGCTGTGTTTTTCGGTCGCGCCGGTAAAGGCGCCCTTCTCGTGGCCGAAGAGGATGCTCTCGACGAGGTTGTGCGGGATGGCACCGCAGTTGACGGTGACGAAGGGCTTGCTCGCCCGGTCGCTTGCCGCCTGGATCGCCCGTGCGACCATCTCCTTGCCGACGCCGGATTCACCCTCGAGCACGATCGGGATGTTCGACTGCGCGGCACGCCGCGCCAGATCGAGGACGCGGATCATCGCCGGACTCGCCGAAACGACATCGTCGAAGCCGACGGCACCGCCGCGCGGGCGGCGAGCGGTTTTGACCCGCCCGTCGCGACTCGCCATTTTCAGCACATTGCCGATGGCGATCGACAGCCGCTCCGGAGAAACAGGCTTGACGAGGAAGTCGAAGGCGCCTGCCTGCATCGCCTGCACGACCGTCTCGATGCCGCCCTGCCCGGTCTGGACGATCACCGGCGTGTCGATACCCCGTTCGGCAAGCGCCTCGAGAAAGCCGTGACCATTCATCTCCGGCATCAACAGATCGAGCAGGATGACATGGATCATGCCGCCCTTGCGCTCCAGGAGTTCGAGCCCGCTGCGCCCGTTGTCGGCGAGATGCGCGACATGGCCGAGCCGCTCGATCATGTTCGTCAGCAAACGGCGCTGCACCGGATCGTCATCGATGACAAGAATATGGGATGTCACGAAAGCCTCCTGCTTAGGACACGCGGTACTCTTTGGCCAGCCTCATGTGCCAAATCATGCCAGTCATTCGTGCCATAAAGGGCTGAACATCGTGTTTTGAGAAATGCTTGCATTTTAGCCATTGCGGGCGATAGCAATGCGCCCCATATCGCTGCCTTCCGCAATCAAACGAGAGAACCGCCGATGACCCTCGCTTCGCCCCTTCTCGCCGCCGTCGGTCCCTCTCCATTGCGCGCGCCAGCCGGACAGGCCGGCCCGGCCGCAGATCTCGGCGAGCTGCCTACCTGGCGGCTCGAGGATCTCTATGCCTCCGCCACCTCCGACGAATTCCGCTCCGATCTCGCGAAGGCGGAAGCCGACGCGCTCGCCTTCGAGAACAAGTGGAAGGGCAAGCTCGCGGAAGCCGCCGGCAAGTCGGGCGATCAAGGCATCGGCGCGGCCGTCAAGGAATTCGAGGCGCTCGAGGACCTGATGGGCCGCATCGCCTCCTTCGCCGGCCTCACCTATTTTTCCGATACGTCCAATCCGGCGAATGGCAAGCTCTATGGCGACGTCCAATCGAAGCTCACCGACATATCGGCGCATCTGTTGTTCTTCTCGCTCGAACTCAACCGGATCGACGACAAGGTCATCGATGCGGCGCTCGAGGCGGACGGTCTTGCCGCCCACTACAAGCCGTGGATTCTCGACCTGCGCAAGGACAAGCCCTACCAGCTCGACGACAAACTCGAGCAGCTTTTCCTGGAAAAATCTATGACCGGCGCGAGCGCCTTCAATCGGCTGTTCGACGAGACGATCGCCTCGCTCACCTTCTCGGTCGACGGGGAAGCGCTGCCGCTCGAGGTGACACTGAACCTCTTGCAGGATTCGTCCTCCGAAAACCGCAAGAAGGCGGCCATGGCGCTTGCCGAAACCTTCAAGGCGAATATCCGAACCTTTACCCTCGTCACCAATACGCTGGCCAAGGACAAGGAGATCTCCGACCGCTGGCGCGGCTTCGAGGACATCGCCGACAGCCGCCACCTCGCCAACCGGGTGGAGCGTGACGTGGTGGACGCGCTCGCGGCGGCGGTCAAGGCTGCCTATCCGCGTCTGTCGCACCGCTACTATGCGCTGAAGGCCAAGTGGCTCGGCATGGAACAGATGGAGTTCTGGGATCGCAACGCGCCGCTGCCGGAAACGCCGACCGCGCTGATCCCCTGGGGCGAGGCGAAGGACACGGTCCTATCCGCCTATCACGGCTTCGCGCCGGAAATGGCCTCGATCGCCCGGCGCTTCTTCGACGACCGCTGGATCGACGCCCCCGTGCGGCCGGGCAAGGCACCCGGCGCCTTCGCCCATCCGACGGTGCCCTCCGTCCATCCCTACGTGCTCGTCAATTATATGGGCAAGCCGCGCGACGTGATGACGCTCGCCCACGAGCTCGGCCATGGCGTCCACCAGGTGCTTGCCGGTGGCCAGGGAGCGCTGATGGCGTCGACGCCGCTGACGCTCGCCGAAACCGCCTCCGTCTTCGGCGAGATGCTGACCTTCCGCGCCCTGCTCGACCGCACCAGGGACAAGCGTGAGCGCAAGGCCATGCTCGCCCAGAAGGTCGAGGACATGATCAACACGGTGGTGCGCCAGATCGCCTTCTACGAGTTCGAGCGCAAGGTCCACACGGCGCGCAAAGAGGGCGAGTTGACCGCCGACGATCTCGGCGAACTGTGGTTGTCGGTGCAGGGCGAGAGCCTCGGGCCGGCCATCCGGATTTCGGAGGGCTATGAGACCTACTGGGCCTATATCCCGCATTTCATCCACTCGCCCTTCTACGTCTATGCCTATGCCTTCGGCGATTGCCTGGTGAACTCGCTCTATGCCGTCTATCGCAATGCCGAAAGCGGCTTCCAGCAGAAGTATTTCGAGCTCCTGAAGGCCGGCGGAACCAAGCATCATTCCGAGCTCCTGGCACCCTTCGGGCTCGATGCCGCCGATCCGTCGTTCTGGGCACAGGGCCTGTCGATGATTGAGGGGCTGATCGACGAACTGGAAGCACTTGATAAGGCGTGATCCGGCCACGACGGCGACTGACAGCGACGGCTTTAGATGATCGAACACGCGCCCTTTGTCCTCTTCCGGGACGACAGCGAAGACCGCACGACGGTCTTCGCCGAACCGTCGCGCGTGATCACGGCGCGCACACGGGCCGAGTTTCGACGCGGACTTTCAGAACTCGAGGCTGCCCGCCGCGCCGGCAAATGGCTGGCCGGCTATATGGCCTATGAGGCGGGGCATCTTTTCGAGGAAAAGCTCACTCCCTTTGCCGAGGAGAACCGCGAAACGCCGCTGATGTCCTTCGGCGTCTTCGACGCGCCCGCGGCAGACCACCCCCTCGCCGAGCCAAGCCGACGCGTCGAAAACGAACCGTTCCTGTCCGAGCCCCGCGCCGGCTGGGATTTTCCTGCCTATCGCCAACGTTTCGAGCAGCTGCACCAGCACCTGCGCCAGGGCGATTGCTACCAGGCGAACCTGACGATGCCGATCCAGGCGCGCTGGTCCGGCGACCCGCGCGCCGCCTTCTGGTCGCTGATCGAACGCCAGCCGGTCAAATACGGCGCGCTGGTGGCGCTCGACGGACCGCTTCTGCTGTCGCGATCGCCCGAGCTCTTCTTCCATGTCGACGCCGACGGCTGGATCGAGACGCATCCGATGAAGGGCACCGCACCGCGTGGGGCGACCGCGGAGGAGGACGCTGCAATCATCGCCGAGATGCGTGAAGACGAGAAGACGCAGGCCGAAAACCGGATGATCGTCGACCTGTTGCGCAACGACATCTCCCGCATCACCGAAGTCGGCACGCTCGATGTGCCGAAGCTCTTCGAGATCGAAACCTACCCCACCGTTCACCAGATGGTGAGCCATGTGCGGGCCAAGCTCCTGCCTGACATTGCCGTCGCCGATATCTTCGCCGCCCTCTTTCCGTGCGGCTCCGTGACCGGCGCGCCGAAAATGCGGGCCATGGAGATCCTGCACGAGCTGGAATCCGGCCCCCGCGATGCCTATTGCGGCGCGATCGGCTTCATCGCGCCGAACGGGGTCATCCGCTTCAACGTGGCAATCCGGACGATCTCGCTGTTTCCCGACGGCCGCGCCATCTTCAATGTCGGCGGCGGCATCGTCTTCGATTCCAAGGCCGAAGCCGAATATGACGAGTGTCTGTTGAAGGCGCGCTTCGCCGTCGGCGACGCCGAGGTCGCCCGATGACGGATTTCTCGCTGATAGAGACCATGCGCTACGAGCCTGAGGCCGGCTTCGTCCGCCTTGGACTGCACCTTGCACGACTGACACGCTCCGCCCGGCGCCTCTGCTTTTCCGGAGCGGCGGCGGCCGAGGCGCGGCTGCGGGAAGCGGTTTCCGATGCCGAAGGCGCGCTGCGCGTGCGCCTTACGCTCGACCGCCAAGGTGTCATCTCGGTGACGACCGCACCGTTCGCGCCGCTGCTGGCCGACGCACTCTGGCGCGTCCGGATCGCTTCGACACGGCTCGATTCTTCCGACCGGCTGCTTCGCATGAAGACGACGCGGCGCGGCGTCTACGAGGCGGCGCGCAACGAGTTCTCTTCGGCCGAGGCCGACGAGGTGCTCCTGTTCAATGAGCGCGGTGAGGTCTGCGAGGGAACGATCACCTCGATCTTCCTCGACGAGGGCCACGGCGTATTGAAGACGCCGCCGATCGCCTGCGGCCTGCTCGCCGGCGTGCTGCGTACAGAACTCATCTGCCAGCGGCGCGCGCGAGTGGCGCGGCTGTCGGCCGCCGACCTTCGGCGCGGCCGTCTCTATGTCGGCAATTCCCTACGAGGTCTGATCCGGGCGGAACTCGTGGTCTGACCCAGGCAGGGTATAGCGCTTCACCCGGTCCCGGCCCTCGCGCTTGGCGAGATGGAGCGCCTGGTTGGCGCGGGAATAGATATCGCTCACCTTGTCGCCGTCGCGGTACTCCGCAAGCCCGACCGAACACGTGTAGTAGAACTCCGGAATGTTGGAGAGCGGCCTGGCGCCGCGTATCTTTTCCAAGAGGCGATCGAGGATGAGGTTCGACTCGCTGACCGTCGTGTCGGGCAGGATCAGCATGAACGCCTCGCCGCCGATGCGGCCGAAGCAGTCCGATCGGCGGACGAAGCCCTGCATCTGGCGCGCGAAGTCAAGCAAGACCTCGTCGGCGCGCTGCGGGCCGTAGCGGTCGTTGATCGCCTTGAAATAGTCGATGTCGACGATCGCCACACACCCCCACATCTGCGGATTCTCGGCGCAATCCTGGATGAATTCGGCAAGCTTCCCGAGCGTATGGCGGCGGTCGGGGACGTGGACCAGTTCCTCCACCGGCGAATCCCGCAAGGCAAAATCCCTATCCTTCCGGTGCTTGCGCTCCTCTTCCCGTATGGCCGTCACGTCGACCGCCATGGAGAGCGTCCAGCCCCTTTCGTCCACCGTCTCGGTCACCCACAGCGACCGGCCGTCGTGCAGTTCGGCTTCCGACGCACGGGACGGCACGCTGCCGCGCCGCTCGAGCGCCGTGGCGATCCAGGCCTCAATGTCGTCGGCTCCGATTATCGCGCCCCGGCCTGCCGCATGATTGCGGCGCATGATCTCTTCCCAGGTCGGCGACTCATCGGCGCCGACATGATAGGTGGAACGGAATGCCGCATTGGCAAAGCGCAGCCGATCGTGCTGATCGTAGAGCGAGATCAGCACGGGCGATCGGGCTTGCAAACCCATCAGGGCCTTGAGGTAATCACCGGTCACGGTTGGTCTGCTCCAGCTTGAACAACAATCAATCACGGCGCGAAGCGGACGGATCAACTAAAGCTATAGCACGAAAAGCTTGCGGCAAGTCGTACAACATGTGAAACGAAGGGAAAATGGTTAAGTCGCAGAACGTGCCGAATTCGCACATGAAGCACACACCTTATGACGGTTCGTCGAAGCCCTTCACGATCGGGCTTACGCAGCTCGACCCCGATCGCTGGATCGAGCCGGACGAGGCGCTGGACTTCTATCTGTCCGAAAAGGCGAGGCTGCTTAGCGCAAGCCGCGAAGAGGTCTTCGCGGCCGAGGACCGGACCGAGACTGCCCAGCGGGAACTCGTCGATTTACTGACGGACTACCTTCCGCACCACTACCCTGAGCTTTACCGCCGAGAAAACGGCGCGATGATCGCCGGCGGCCGCCGCGTCGCGCTCGACGGTGATGTCCCTATCGTCGTCGCCGGCTCGCTGATCCAGGACGATCTGGCGATCCTGGAACGCAAGGAGGGCGAATGGCGGCTTACCGCCGCCTATGTCGCCTTTCCGTCGTCCTGGTCTCTTCGTGAGAAGTTCGGCCGGACGCTCGACGAGATCCACGCCCCGGTGCCTGGCTTCGAGGGCGGAAGCCGCAATGCGGAATTGATCGCCCGGATGTTCGACAATCTCTCGCCGGCCCGCTTCGTCGAGCGCTTCAACTGGGCCGTCAATATCGACGGCGCGCTGCATCTCCCGAAATCAAAGGCCGAGGGCATCGGCGCCGAGGCCGTCCAACTGACCGAGGACGGCACCTTCATCCGCGTCGAAAGGCAGACGCTGCGCAAGCTGCCGCGGACCGGCGCGATCGTCTTCACCATCCGCATCTATTCCGACCCCGTGGCCGCGCTCAGAAACAGGCCTGATGCGGCCGCCCTTGCCCGCTCCTTCATCGGACAGTTGAACGACCTGACGCCGCCGCAGGCAGCCTATAAAGGCCTTGTCAGCAAGCGGGAGGCGCTGATCTCGGCCCTCTTATCGATAGCCGGTTAAGCAATATCCGAAATCGCGGTTGACCCGCCGGCCCTTTATTGTGACACGAAACTATGCTCTAGGGCCTCACGCGAAATTCCGAGGCGCGCCATTCCGCGCGCATTCAAGCAGCATCAGAGACGTTTTGTCAGGAGAGACGCAAAAATGGCAGACACCAGCTACCCGGTCTATGGCGAGATTACCGGTCCGATCGTGATGATCGGCTTCGGTTCGATCGGCCACGGCACCTTGCCGCTGATCGAGCGCCACTTCAAATACGACAAGAGCCGGCTGATCGTGGTGGAGCCCCGCGAGGACGCCAAGGACACGGAGATCTTTGCCCGCCACGGCGTGCGCCACGTCCGCGCGGCCGTGACCAAGGACAATTACAAGGAACTGCTGAAGCCGTTGTTGACCGAAGGCGGCGGCCAGGGCTTCTGCGTCAACCTCTCTGTCGACACCTCGTCGCTCGATATCATCAAGCTCTGCCGCAAGCTCGACGTGCTCTACATCGACACGGTCGTCGAGCCTTGGCTCGGCTTCTACTTCGACTCCGAAATGGACAATGCTGCACGCACCAACTATGCGCTGCGTGAAACGATGCGCCGGGAGAAGGAAAAGAATCCGGGCGGCACCACGGCGGTTTCGACCTGCGGCGCCAATCCGGGCATGGTCTCCTGGTTCGTCAAGAAGGCGCTCCTCAACCTCGCCGACGACCTCGGCCTGAAATATGAGGAGCCGCATCAGGACGACCGCGAAGGCTGGGCCAAGCTGATGAAGAAGGCCGGCGTCAAGGGCATCCACATCGCCGAGCGCGACACCCAGCGTACCAAGCACCCGAAGCCGCTCAACGTCTTCTGGAACACCTGGTCGGTCGAGGGCTTCATCTCGGAAGGCATGCAGCCGGCCGAGCTTGGCTGGGGCACCCACGAGAACTGGATGCCGAAGAACGCCAGGAGACACAAGAAGGGCTGCCAGGCAGCGATCTACCTCGAGCAGCCGGGCGCCAACACCCGCGTGCGCAGCTGGTGCCCGACGCCGGGTCCGCAATACGGCTTCCTCGTCACCCACAATGAATCGATCTCGATCGCCGACTTCTTCACCGCCCGTGACAAGAACGGCGAAGTCACCTATCGGCCGACCTGCCACTATGCCTACCACCCGGCCAACGACGCGGTCCTGTCGCTGCATGAGATGTTCGGCAACGGCGGCACGGCGCAACCGGTGCACCACGTGCTGGACGAGACGGAACTCGAGGACGGCATCGACGAACTCGGCGTGCTGCTCTACGGCCACGACAAAAACGCCTACTGGTACGGCTCGCGCCTGTCGCTGGAAGAAACCCGCCGTATCGCCCCCTATCAGAACGCCACCGGCCTGCAGGTGACGAGCGCCGTTCTCGCCGGCATGGTCTGGGCCCTGGAGAATCCGAAGGCCGGCATAGTCGAGGCCGACGAGATGGACTACAGGCGCTGCCTCGAAGTGCAGCTTCCCTATCTCGGTCCGGTCGAAGGCCACTACACCGACTGGACGCCGCTCGACGGCCGCCCCGGTCTCTTCCCGGAAGACATCGACACCAAGGACCCCTGGCAGTTCAAGAACATCCTTGTCCGCTAAACCGATCGCGCCCGGAGCTCGCTGGCTCCGGGCGCCTCGACCGTGATTTTCGCGCCGCCGCACCGCATCCTTCTATTGCCTGCAGCTCACGACTGGACGGCGAAATTGAGAGCCTCCTGCGGCTTGGGCGCAACGCCCGGCGCACAAAGTCGCCCTCGAATGCTGTTCCGCTGCTCAATTTGCCGTCAACCCGGTTCCGGCGGAGCGAATTATGCGGTAGAGCGGGGCGAACAGAAGTCTGTAGCGGCATTGCATTAGCATCCCGCTTCAACTCGTGACGCGGGAGAAACGCCGATGAAGCCACTCGCCATGCTGACCATTCTCGCAACCGCCACGGCGCTTGCATCCTGCCAGTCGTCTCCGAGGGAAATCCGCCAGGCGCCGCAGGTGCGGGCGAGCGGCGTGGAGGGGGCCTGGGTCGATCCGAACGGCATTATCTCCACCTTTGCCGGCGGCACCTTCTCGACGCGCACCACCGACACCAACCAGCTTCTCGCCTCCGGCACCTATGTGAATGTCAGCCCGACGCTCGTCGAGATCAATATGACCTCGCTGGTCAGGAACACCCAGTCCAGGGTCAACTGCGCGCTCGTGACGCCGGCGCAGCTGAACTGCACGACGGATGCGGGCGCCCAGTTCTCGCTCGCCCGCCAGGGCTGAACAAAGGTCAAACAATGCGCATGTCTTGGAAGCCTCCCACCGGGAGGCTTCTTTGTTTCTGAGCCGGCTTAACCCTACTTCGAATCCGGCAAAGAAGGGACGTGTTTAGCGCTTGAAGTCCGGCGCGACTGATGAAAACATCCGGCCTGCCAAATTGCCTCGGTCGGGCGATGATTCCCTACCGGGGCTTGCAATCGGCTGAAGACGACAGGCAACAGGAGAACATCATGATCAAATATATGCGGACCGGCCTCATCACCGCATCCCTTCTCGCCCTTTCATCGGGCGCCGCCTTCGCCGATTACGAATTGAACATCCTGCATATCAACGACCTGCACTCGCGCATCGAGTCGATCAACAAGTTCGATTCGACCTGCTCGGCCGAGGAGGAAGGCAAGAACGAGTGCTTCGGCGGCGTCGCCCGTCTGAAGACCCTGATCGACCAGAAGCGCCAGGAGCTTACCGGCAAGAACGTGCTTCTGCTCAATGCCGGCGACAATTTTCAAGGATCGCTGTTCTTCACCACCTACAAGGGCGCGGCGGAAGCGGAATTCCTGAACCTGATGAAGTTCGACGCGATGACCGTCGGCAACCATGAGTTCGACGAAGCCGAGGACGGTCTCGCGAGCTTCCTCGACAAGGTCAAGTTCCCCGTCGTCACCGCCAACGTTCTTCCGAGCCACAAGTCAAAGATCGGCGACAGGATCAAGCCGTCGATCGTGCTCGATCTCGGCGGTCAGAAGATCGGCATTGTCGGTGCGGTCGCCAACGACACGCCGGAGCTCTCCTCGCCGGGCCCGGACATCCTGATCGGCGAGGACGTGGCGACGATCACCAGCGCCATCGATGAGCTGAAGAAACAGGGCGTCAACAAGATCATTGCGCTGACGCATGTCGGCTATCCGCGCGACCTCGCTGCGATCGCCAAGATCCCGGATGTCGACGTCGTCGTCGGCGGCCATTCCCACAGCCTGCTCTCCAACACCGACGAGAAGGCCGAAGGCCCCTATCCGACGATGGTCGACAACCCCGGCGGCTACAAGGTTCCGGTCGTGCAGGCGGGTTCCTACAGCAAATATCTCGGTGACCTCGTCGTCACTTTCGACGACAGCGGCGTCGTCAAGGCGGCCAAAGGCGATCCGATCCTCGTCGATTCCTCCATCAAGCCGGATGAGGCGGTGGTCGCGCGCATCAAGGAGCTCGCCAAGCCGATCGAAGAGTTGCGCACGAAGATCGTCGCCAAGACGGAAGCGCCGATCGACGGTTCGCGCGAGAATTGCCGGGCGAAGGAATGCGAGATGGGCAGTCTCGTGGCCGATGCCCTGCTCGACCGCGTCAAAGGCCAGGGCGTGACGATCGCCATCACCAATGGCGGCGGCCTCAGGGCCTCGATCGACGCCGGCGACGTGACGATGGGCGAAGTGATCACCGTGCTGCCCTTCCAGAACACCGTCGCGACCTTCCAGTTGAAGGGTGCCGATATCCGCGCGGCGCTGGAGAACGGCGTCAGCCAGGTCGAGGAAGGCGGCGGGCGGTTCCCGCAGGTGGCCGGCCTCAAATTCTCCTTCGATCGTTCGAAGCCTGCCGGCAGCCGCCTTGTTTCGATCGAGGTGAAGGAGGGTGACGCCTTCACGCCGCTCGATGCGGAAAAGACCTATTCGCTCGTCAGCAACAATTTCATGCGCGGCGGCGGCGACGGCTACGCGGTCTTCAAATCCAAGGGCGAGAACGCCTACGATTACGGCCCTGGTCTCGAAACGGTGCTCGCCGACTATCTTGCCGCCCATCAGCCGTTCAAGCCCTATGTGGACGGCCGCATCTCCGAGGTCGCCGCTGCCGCCGGCGCGACACCGGCAGCGGAAACCGCCGAAGCTGCTGCTCCCGCTGCTCCCGCTCCCCAGCCGTCACCCGAGACTGCGGCGGCCGCTGGCCGACCGCAGAAGCACGTCATCGCCCGGGGCGACACGCTTTGGGATTTGGCCGAGTCCTTCTACGGCAACGGCTTCGAGTGGAAGAAAATCGCGGCAGCCAACGGCGACCCGGAGCCGCGGGCACTGCATGTCGGGCGCGAACTGGAGATTCCGGCAAAGTAAGACAATTTGCCTCTATCGCAAAGGCTGGTGCGGGCTTTCCCGCGCCGGCTTTTCTTTTTAGAAGGATTTGAAAACAGAGGCGTTGCTGGACATATAGACGCCGATGAGGAAGACGATGACCCAAGCAAATGCCGAACCCACCGCCGCCGCTCACCCGCCCGTTGAATCGGGGAAGGTCGGCGTGCTGCTGGTCAATCTCGGCACGCCGGACGGCACCGATTACGCTTCCATGCGCCGCTACCTCAAGGAGTTCCTCAGCGACCGCCGCGTCATCGAGTGGTCACGTCTCTTCTGGTATCCGATCCTTTACGGCATCGTGCTCAACACGCGCCCGCAGAAGGTCGGCAAGGCCTATGAGCTAATCTGGAACAAGGAGCTGAACGAAAGCTGGCTCAGAACCTATACACGCAACCAGGCCGCTCTGATGGCCGAAGGGTTCGTCGATCGCCCTCACATCGTCGTCGATTGGGCGATGCGCTACGGCCAGCCGTCGATCGCCTCGCGCATGGAGGCGCTGCAAAAGCAGGGCTGCGAGCGCATCCTGGTGTTTCCGCTCTACCCGCAATATGCGGCGGCAACGACCGCTACGGTCAATGACAAGGCCTTCGAGGCGCTGTTGAAGATGCGCTGGCAGCCGGCTTTGCGCACCGTCCCGCCCTATCACGACGACCCGATCTATATCGATGCGCTCGCAACATCGATCGAGCGCCACCTGGCAAGGCTCGACTGGCAGCCGGAGGTGCTACTGGCGTCGTTCCACGGCATTCCGAAGAGCTATTTCGAACTCGGCGATCCCTATTATTGCCAATGCCAGAAGACGGCGCGGCTCTTGCGCGAGAGGCTCGGCTGGTCGAACGAGAAACTGCAGGTGACCTTCCAGTCGCGCTTTGGACCGGAGGAATGGCTGCAGCCCTATACGGACGCGACGGTCGAGAAGCTCGCCAAGGGCGGCGTCAAGCGCATCGCCGTCATCAATCCGGGCTTCGTTTCCGATTGTCTGGAGACGCTGGAAGAGATCGCCGGCCAGGCGGCCGAAAGCTTCCACCACAATGGCGGCGAGAAATTCGCCCATATCCCCTGTCTGAACGACAGTGCCGAGGGCATGGCCGTGCTCAACCACGTCGTGCGCCGTGAACTCGAGGGCTGGCTGTAGCGGTCGCCCAGCCGTTCCTTGATCGACACTCAAGCGCGATTCAATCTGTGCGAAGGCAGACATCCACTTAGGGTCGGCGGTGGGTGATTTCACCCGCCGTCGGGGCTTCGCGCGGTTTGAGGAGGCGCGCTTTGATTTCCTCGCGAACGGTTTGGACCAGCACATAAAGGACAGGAATGAGCAGGAGGCCGGCGGCGGTTCCGACGAACAGCCCCCCGAAGACGGTCATGCCGATGGCGCGGCGACTGCCAGCGCCTGCCCCAGTTGCGATCACGAGGGGGATGACGCCGAGGATCGATGCCATTGCGGTCATGAGAACCGGGCGGAAACGCTGAGCCGTCCCCGCCGCCGCGGCTTCAAGCGTCCCCAGTCCTTCCTCGCGCCGCTCCTTGGCGAACTCCACGATCAGGATCGCGTTCTTCACGGCGAGCCCTATCAATAGAACCAGACCGATTTGGGCGTATATGTTGATGTCGATCGAGGCGAGCATCAGACCCGCGAGAGCGCCGAGGATGGCGACGGAGACGGACAGCATCACCGCGACAGGAACGCTCCAGCTTTCATATTGCCCGACGAGAAAGAGATAAGTGAAGATGATGCCCATGAGCAGAACGAGGACGGTCTGGTTTCCCGACTGCTCCTCCTGCAGCGCCAATCCCGTCCACTCGAATCCGAAACCTTCAGGGAGGTTCTGCTCGGCGAGCGACGCCATGGTGGCAAGGGCCTGGCCGCTGCTCGTTCCCGTCGCCGCCTGGCCGTTGATTGAGGCCGAAGGGAACAGGTTATAGCGGTTGATCGCGTTCGGCCCATAGGTGGTGGAGATGGAGAGCAGAGATTGGAGCGGTACAAGCTCTCCGTTCCGGCTGCGTACCCGAAGGCGCTGAATGTCTTCGATACGGCTGCGGAATTCTGGCTCATCCTGGATGCGCACCTGGTACACACGGGAGAAGATGTTGAAATCATCGACATAGGACGAGCCGAGATGGGACTGCATGGCGTTGAAGATGGTCGCGGTCGAAACGCCGAAGAGCTCGGCCCGGCGGCGGTCAACATTGAGAAAGACCTGCGGGACGTCCGCCGAAAAGGTGCTGAAGACGCTGGCTAGTCCGGTGGTCTGGTTCGCCTTGACGATGAGGCCGCGCACCACCTCGGCAAGTTCCTGCTGGCTTTGGCCGCTGCGAGCCTGGAGTCTCAGATCGAAGCCGCCGGTTGCGCCAAGGCCCGGCATGGCCGGCGGATTGAACGGCACGACCGAGGCGGCGGGAATTCGGGCAAATTCCGCGCGGAGGCGATTCATGATTGCGTCGATGCTCTCCTCGGTGCTCCTGCGTTCGTCCCAGGGCTTCAGCGCGGCAATCACCATGCCGGCATTCGAGCCGCCGCCACCCACCATGCTGTTGCCGGCGATGCCGACCGAATTCGCCACGCCCGGCGTCCGTTGTAGGATCCTCGCGACGGTGTCCAGCGCCTGCTGCGTCCGCTCGAGTGAAGCGGCATTCGGCAGTTGCACGTTGATGAAAAGATATCCCTGATCCTCGCTCGGCACGAATCCGGTCGGAAGCGAGCGGAACAATCCGTAGACCCCGCCAAAGATCGCGAGAAGAATTAGCGAAGCAATCCAGAGCCGCCGGGACATGCGGTCGAGCATTGCGAGGTACCATTCGCGCGAGGCGTCGAGACCCCGGTTGAATGTCCCAAATATCCGGGACGGCTGCTCGCGCAGTCGCGTGAGCATGAGGACGCAGAGCGCCGGACTGAGCGTCAGTGCATTGATGGTCGAGAAGGTAATCGTCACCAGGATCGTCACCGCGAATTGGCGGTAGAGCTGTCCGGTGATTCCGGCCACGAATGCGATCGGCACGAAGAGGGCCGCAAGGACCAGCGTTGTCGCCACGATCGGACCCGTCACCTGACGCATCGTGCGCCGGGTGGCGCCCCGCACGTCCAGCCCCTCTTCGCTCATCACGCGCTGTACGTTCTCGCGACGATGATCGCGTCGTCGACGACCAGGCTGATGGCGAGAATGACGGCGAAGAGCGTGATTGTATTGGCCGAGTAGCCAAGCAGATAAAGGACGGCGAAGCCGCCAATCAGGGACACCGGGATCGTCAACGTCGGTATGACGGTCGCCCGCCAGTCCTGCAGGAAGAGGTAAGTGACCGCGACCACCAGCGCGAAAGTAATCGCAAGCGTGATACCGATCTCCTTGATCGTTTCGGTAATGAAAGCAGTGGTGTCGAAGACGACCGCATAGGCAACATCTTGGGGAAATTGCCGCGAAAGCCGATCGAGCTCGGAAAGCACTGCCCGCGACACGGCAAGCGCATTGGCGTCGGAGCTCTGGTAGACGACGACCGTCGCGCTCGGCTGCCCGTTGAAAGTAGACGTCGTGTCGTAGGATTGCGCGCCAAGTTCCACGCGCGCGACATCGCGGAGGCGGACGATGGCACCGTCCGTATTGGTGCGAACGACGATATTCGAAAAGTCCTCCTCGGTCGCGAGACGCCCCTGGGCCATGATCGTGAGCTGCAACTGTTGGCCCGATGCTGCCGGCGGAGACCCCAACTGGCCGGCAGAAGCCTGCGCGTTCTGGGCCTGGATGGCGCTCGTCAGGTCCGCGGCGGTGATGCCGAGAGCCTGCATGCGGTCCGGGTTCATCCAGACGCGCATGCTGTAGGACGGCCCGAAGACGCCGGCCTCGCCGACGCCGGCCACCCGGGCGATCGCATCACGGATATTATTCGCGGCAAAGTTGCTGATGAATATCTCGTCGTGCGTTCCCTTGGGGGAATAGACCGCGACGCCCATCAGCATGCTGGACGAGCGCGCTCTCACGGAGACCCCCGTCTGGGTCACGGAGGCGGGAAGCCGGGGCGTTGCGAGCGCGACGCGGTTCTGCACGTTCACTTGCGCCAATGCGGGATCGGTGCCGACGGCGAAGGTCACGGTCAGCGAGTAGGTCCCGTTGTTGGTGCTCGAGGACGACATGTAGAGCATGTCCTCGACCCCGTTGACCTGATCCTCGATCGGCGCTCCGACGCTCTCCTCCAGCACGCTGGCGTTGGCACCCGGGTAACTGGCGGTGACCTGCACCTCGGGTGGCGTGATCTGCGGGAACTGCGCGATCGGAATCTGAAACAGTGCGAGCGCACCAGCGATCGCCATCACCACGGCGATAACCATGGCAAGACGCGGGCGGTCGATGAAGTGCTGCGACAGGTTCATTGGCTTGAAGATCCTGGCGCGAAGCCGCCGGCCGCATTCGTTGCGGCGTTGTCGGGCGATACGCTCTGCGCCTCGACGACGGCTCCGGGGGAGACGCGCTGGAGGCCCTCGACGATCAGCGTCTCTCCGCCCTTCAGGCCCTCTTCGACGACCCAGTTCTGCCCGACCTGCACAGAGGCGCGAATGCGCCGCACGGTTGCCCGGCTCTCGTCGTCGACAACGAGCACGAAGCGGCCCTCGCGGTCCTGCTCCACCGATCCGACAGGTACCACCGGACGCTCTTCACGTTCCGCGGGCTCGACGATCACTGTCACGAACTGCCCCGGCATGAGGAGAGATCGCTGATTGGCGAACAGCGCTCGGATCGGCAGCGTCCCGGTCTGCACGTCCACCTCGTTTCCGAAGAATTCGACCTTGCCTGACTCCTGGTAAGGCTCACCGTTCGAGAGGCGCAGCTTGAGGACATAGCGCTTTGCCAGCTCGTCCTTGCCTGCGCCTCCGGCAGCAGCGCGAAGATCGAGGATGGTGCGATCGCTGACCGAGAACACCACGCGGATCGGATCCGTCTGAACCACCCTTGCCAATGGCTCCGACGAAGGGCTGACAAGGCTCCCCACAGAGAAGGCCGCACGGCCGATCCGACCGCCGATCGGGGCCCTGATGTGGGTATAACCGAGATTGAGCTCGGCCTGATTGACCCTGGCCTGTGCGGACAGGACGTTTGCCCGGGCAGTGTCACGAGCCGCCTGGCTCTCCTCCAGCACGGCCTGGGAAACGGTGCGCTGGGTCAGCGCCTGGTTGCGCTGGAACTGGCGCTCGGCATTGTCGAGCGTGGTCTCGGCGCTGGCGACGGCGGCTTGTGCGTCCTGGAGCGCGAGCTCATACGTCGTCCGCTCGAGGGTGAAGAGGTCTTGATCTTTCGCGACGTCTTGGCCTTCGGCGAAAAGCCGCCTCTCCAGGAAGCCTTCGATCCTGGCTCGGATATCCACCGCGTTGAGGGCCTCCACCCGGCCAACGAACTCATGGTCAGGAGATACATCCTCGACTTGAACGGCCATCACGCCCACCACGGGCGCGTTCTGCGCGACACCGTCTCCGGTCGAGCAGAGCAGGAGGCCGCTGCCCCCTAGGGCGAATCCCACAGATCGAAATACCGTTCTGAACATCGAAGACCCCGCTTCGAGTTTCCGCTGCAAGCCTCCTTGGCGAGGCAAGCTAGGAGGCGCCTGACGCGGCCTTGCGATAAAAGGAGAACCCTGGGGATGCCTGTCGAGACCTGTCGCACGCCGAATGAGCGACCGATTTATAAGTATTGGCCTCGATCGGTAACCGCTGGGAGCACTTTACGAGCGATACGCACATTCACGGACGCAGGGCGGATGCTGCAACGTCAAGAAGTGTCAGGCCGTTAGATCGACAAGTTATACGCGCAAAGCCGGCGCCCTTCAAGCAAAATGAGCCGTCGCAGTAGCCCGCGCGACGTGCCTGGGGAGGCGCTGCGCTGCTTCTATTTCGGACCGAGATCGTGCGTAGAACTGGCGACAAGCTTCATCGCCGCCGCCAGGAGAAGTGCCGCGCCCGGCAGCACAAGACCGTCCCAATCCAGCATCCCCTCAGTTTCCGCCACGACGGTCGCAAAATGAACGACGAGATAAAGGATGATCACCTCGATGAAGAGGATCTTCATTTCCGCGACCGTGTTGAGGATCATCCATCGCGGCACCCTCTTCCTGACCTCGTCCGAGAGATCGACGACGAAACCGAACGTGATCGCATAGCCGAAGATGGTGAGCACGATGCCGAAAAGGAACTTGTCGGTCGCGCGCAACACGGCAGCGGTCACCGAAAGCTCCGGCTCCGTTCTGACGAAAGTGAAAGCGTTGCGCAGAAGAAGCGCACCCTCGAGGAACATCAGCAGCGCGCCGCCCAGGACTCCAAGGGACGCAAGGATCATGATGTAGCGGATGCGCAAAAAAAACGAGATCATTGGCCTTGCTGCCTTTCCACAGCGGGTCCGGGCACACTGATTGGCACGGTGCGCTTCCCGTTCGAACGCTCCTCCCTGATATGCGGCAGCTCGACTGCCGCCCAACGCGGTGGAACCGTTCGGCCACATTTCATGGAGGCGCTGGCGACAGGCGCAGATTAGCACACCTAAATCTGGTCTGGTCCCCAGGGATTCTACAGCTTGAAGTTTTGCAACAAAAGGTACAACGTCTTGGACCTGCAACCTACAGCGACCCTTGCGCGTCCTATCAGACGCACAAGGGTCGCTGTAGCACTTTTGAATCACTGCGTGTCTAGTCCCTAAGGAGACATGCGGTCGGGCGGCTTCATCAGTAAGTGCTTTTCGTTCCATCAGGCAACCGTGATGCAATCGGAGGCCGCATGACCAGCACTGCCCAGAAACTTTCGCTTTTTTCGCTGTCCTCGCTCGTTGTCGGCTCCATGGTGGGTGCGGGCATATTTTCTCTGCCGCGCACCTTCGGCACTGCGACGGGACCCTTCGGCGCGATCGTGGCCTGGTGCGTCGCAGGCGCGGGCATGTTCACCCTGGCTCACGTGTTCCGGGTGCTAGCGGAACGCAAACCGGATCTCGACGCAGGCGTCTACGCCTATGCGAGGGCCGGCTTCGGCGACTATGCCGGCTTCCTTTCGGCCCTCGGCTATTGGCTGGTCGGCTGCATTGCCGATGTGTCGTACTGGGTGTTGATCAAGGCGACCCTCGCGGCCTTCTTCCCGATCTTCGGAGACGGCAACACGGTCGCCGCCGTGCTTGTCTCCTCTTTCGCGCTGTGGGGATTCCACTTCATGATCCTGCGAGGCATCAAAGAGGCGGCGGCCATCAACACCGTCGTCACGGTGGCAAAGATCGTGCCCATTGTGATCTTCATAGTCATCCTGCTCGGCGCGTTCGATGCCGGCCTCTTTCGCGCCAATTTTTGGGGCGGCGCGGGCATGCCCGAGGCGAGCCTCTTCGAGCAGGTTCGCGCGACCATGCTGGTCACAGTTTTTGTGTTCATCGGCGTAGAGGGGGCGAGCGTCTATTCGCGCTACGCCCGCAATCGTTCCGATGTGGGCGTGGCCACAACACTGGGCTTCGTCGGTGTTTTGGGATTGATGGTGCTGGTGACGCTGCTGCCCTACGCCGCCCTGGAACGACCGGAGATCGCGGGCATGCGACAACCCTCGATGGCTTCCGTGCTGGAATCCGTCGTCGGACCATGGGGCTCCGTGTTCGTCAGTGTCGGTTTGATCGTTTCCGTGCTCGGAGCGTATCTGGCATGGTCGCTGATCTGCGTCGAGGTGCTCTTCTGCGCTGCCAGGAACGGAGACATGCCGAGCGTTCTCGCCAGGGAGAACGGCAACAACGTTCCTGCTGCGGCTCTGTGGCTGAGCAATGGAGTGATCCAGCTCTTCCTCGTCAGCACGCTGTTCTCAGACGACGCGTTCCGGTTGATGGTAAACCTGACGAGCACAATGGTTCTGGTTCCATACCTGCTCGTAGCCGCCTACGGCTTCCTCCTCGCCCGCCGCGGCGAGACCTATCACATCAGGCCAGACGAGCGGTTCCGCGATCTGATCCTTGCGGGTGCCGCCGCGGTCTACACGACATTCATGATCTATGCCGGAGGCCTGAAGTTCCTGCTGCTTTCCACCATCCTCTACGCGCTTGGAACGGTCCTGTTCTTTTACACAAGGCGCGAACAGAAGAAGCCGCTGTTCAACCCTCGGGAATGGCTCGTCTTCATGGCTGCAATGGCAGGATGCCTTTTCGGCATCCACGGTCTCGTGACCGGTTACATCACCCTGTAGTGTCCTTTGCGCGTGAAAAGACGCGCCGCTGTCGCTCACATATGGCTTTGCGTCAGCGTATCGGCAGATGATCGATTCCCTCTAGAAATTTTGAAGGTTACACGTTAACATTGCGCTCCGAGGGTCCAAGCATGTTATAGAAGTGGTGCCAGAAGCGGATAACCGCTTCACATCGAAATCCTATAGGCAAGATCCACAAGCTCCTCCGGCATCACGAGCGGTACCAGATCTGAACGGCGTCCGCGCTAGCGCGGTCGGTTCCCTGCATCAGCGAACCCGGCCCGGGAGTAGTGCTATGGCGATCAAAGCTGAGCAGAAGCTATCCCTATTCGCTCTGACCGGCATGGTTGTCGGTTCCATGGTCGGCGCCGGCATCTTCTCGCTCCCGCGGACATTCGGCATCGCGACAGGGCCGTTCGGCGCAATCATCGCCTGGTGCATTGCGGGGGGCGGCATGTACATGCTGGCGCGGGTCTTCCAATCGCTGGCCGAACGCAAGCCCGATCTCGACGCCGGCGTTTTTGCCTATGCCAAGGAAGGGTTCGGCGACTATCCGGGTTTCCTGTCCGCCTTCGGCTACTGGATCGGCAGTTGCATCGGCAACGTGTCGTACTGGGTGCTGGTCAAGTCGACGCTCGGCAATTTTTTTCCAGCCTTCGGCGACGGCAACACCCTCATCGCTATCCTAGTCGCCTCGATCGGAATATGGCTCTTCCACTTCATGATCCTAAGGGGCATTCAGCAGGCGGCCTTTATCAACACCGTCGTGACCGTCGCGAAGATCATTCCGATCATCGCCTTCATCATCATCCTGTTCTTCTTCTTCAAACTCGACCTGTTTCGGCTCAACTTCTGGGGCGGCGAGGGGATGCCGGAGGCAACCCTTCTCCAACAAATCCAGGCGACGATGCTGGCGACGGTCTTCGTCTTCATCGGCATCGAAGGCGCGAGCAACTATTCGCGCTACGCGCAGACGCGCTCCGATATCGGCACGGCCACGATCATAGGCTTCATCGGCGTCAGCGCGCTGATGGTGCTGGTCACACTCTTGCCGTATGCGGCGCTGACGCGACCCGAGATCGCCGCCATGAGCCAGCCGTCGATGGCCGGCGTGCTTGCAGCCGTCGTCGGCCCCTGGGGTGCGGTTTTCATCAGCATCGGCGTCATCGTGTCGGTCCTTGGCGCCTACCTCGCCTGGTCGCTGGTGTGCGCGGAAGTGCTCTACGTGGCCGCGCGCACGGACGACATGCCCCAGCTTTTCGGCACCGAGAACCAGAACAAGGTCCCTGCGGCCGCGCTATGGCTCACCAACATCGTCGTCCAACTTTTCGTCATCAGCACCTACTGGTCGCGAGACGCGTTCGCGCTGATGCTGAATTTGACGAGCGCAATGTCGCTGATTCCCTACATGTTCGTGGCCGCTTTCGGGTTCCTGCTGGCGCGACGCGCCGAGACCTACGAGGTCAGGCCGCATGAACGCAACCGCGACCTGATCATCGCCAGCATCGCCGCCTTCTACACGTTTTTCATGATTGTCGCCGGCGGCATTAAGTTCGTCCTGTTGTCGGCTCTTCTGTATGCCCCTGGCACGATCCTCTATTTCTGGGCCAGGCGCGAGCAGGGCAAGCAGGTCTTCAACACATCCGTCGACTGGCTGATTTTTGCGGCCGCAGTCATCGGCTGCATCGCCGCGATCATCGGATTGTCCACCGGCTACCTGACGATCTGAAAAAGGAGATGTGTCATGTCTTCTGAAAGCTCGACCACCCAGCACAGTTTCGGCGTACATTCCGAGGTCGGCCAGCTAAGCAAGGTGATGGTCTGCGCGCCCGGCCGCGCCCACCATCGTCTGACACCAAGCAATTGCGATGCTCTTCTCTTCGACGACGTCCTTTGGGTGGACAACGCCAAACGCGACCATTTCGACTTCATGACCAAGATGCGCGACCGTGGCGTTGAGGTTGTCGAGATGCACAACTTGCTGGCCCAGACCGTCGCAATTCCCGAAGCCAAGGAGTGGATCCTCAACAACCAGGTCGTTCCGAACCAGATCGGCCTCGGCCTCATCAACGAAGTCCGTTCTTATCTCGAGGGCCTCTCCAACCGCGATCTCGCCGAAACGCTGATCGGCGGGCTGTCGACCTATGAATTTCCCGAGTCGCTCGGCGGCGAGCAGTTGGCGCTGATCCGTGACGCTGCGGGCGTCAACGAATACCTGCTGCCGCCGCTGCCCAACACGCTCTATACCCGTGATACCACCTGCTGGATCTATGGCGGGGTGACGCTCAACCCGCTCTATTGGCCAGCGCGCCACGAAGAGACCATCCTCGCCACCGCCATCTACAAGTTCCACCCAGACTTCGCCGGCAAAGTTAACGTCTGGTGGGGCGACCCGACCAAGGACTGGGGCCTCGCCACCCTTGAGGGCGGCGACGTCATGCCGATCGGCAAAGGCAACGTGTTGATCGGCATGAGCGAGCGTACGTCGCGGCAGGCAATCAGCCAACTCGCTGTAACCCTCTTTGAAAAGGATGCAGCCGAACGCGTCATCGTCGCCGCCATGCCAAAGCTGCGAGCGGCCATGCACCTCGACACGGTGTTCACCTTCGCCGACCGCGACTGCGTGCTGCTGTATCCCGATATTGTTAACGGTATCGAGGCTTTCTCCTACAGGCCGGGCAACAAGCTGGGCTCCGTTGAGCTGCACCGGGACAGGGGCTCGTTCGTCGAAACGGTGCGCGACGCCCTCGGCCTCAAGGAGATGCGCGTGGTCGAGACCGGCGGCAATGCCTATGTACGCGAACGCACGCAATGGGACAGCGGTGCCAATCTCGTCTGCCTCTCGCCCGGCGTGGTGCTTGCCTACGACCGCAACACCTACACCAATACGCTGCTGCGCAAGGCGGGTGTTGAAGTCATCACCATTTCCGGTGCCGAGCTGGGGCGTGGACGCGGTGGCGGCCACTGCATGACCTGCCCGATCGTGCGCGACGCCGTCGACTACTAGCAATTGAGATCAGCCGCGACCGGGCGAGATTCTCAAATGCAGAAGCAGAACCGGCTTTGCACTCAAAGCATGTTCTTGTGGATCGCACCGTCTTTGATGACGACGGCCAAGTTCTTTTCCGGATCTTCAATCAGGCGGATGTCCTCGAGCGGATTGCCATTGATAACCAGGATATCGGCGAGCGCGCCTTCCTCTATGACGCCGAGTTTGCCCGGATAAGGGGTGCGGAGATTGGAGAGCGCCAGCAGTTCCGCATTGCCCGATGTCGCCATGCGAAGCGTTTCGGCGTTGGTGTACCAGCGGCTGAGATGGGTCAGCATGATGCCCTGGCGCTGCGTGATTTCAGGGGAGAACAGCACATCCGACCCCCATGCCGTCTTGATCCCGTGCTTGCGAACAAGCTCGTAGATCCTCGGAGTCCCGGCAAAGACCTGCAGCATGCGTTCGGCCGATGGCCCTGTCTGCTGCGCGACATCATCCGTCGACAGGAAAGGCTGGGTGCTGAGCCAGACTTCCTTGTCGGCCATGAGCCTTGCCGTCTCCTCGTCCATCAGATGCGCATGCTCGATGCAGCGCGCTCCCGCCGCAATGGCCCGCTGGACGGTGTTCGGAGCATAGGCATGAACAGTGACGTAGGTGTTCCAGTCCCGGGCAACGTCAATCGCCGCGCGTAGCTCCTCCTCGCTGAAGGTCGACATGTCGAGCGGGCTGCGCGGAGACGACACGCCACCGCCTCCGACGATCTTGATCTGCGAGGCGCCCTGCAGAAGCTGCTCCCGTACGCGTTGCTTCAAGTCTCCTATGCTGTCGGCGATCGCCGCGGCGCCCACGAGTTCACTGACGCTGAGCCGCCCAGGGTCGCGCGGAATCTCACTCGGCATGCGAAGGTCGCCATGCCCGCCGGAAGTCGTGATCATCGCACCGGACGGAAATATGCGCGGACCCGGTATCACGCCGTTGTCGATTGCTTGCTTGAAAGAGAAGACGGGACTGCCGAGATCACGCACTGTGGTAAAGCCGCGCAGGAGGGTCCGTTCCGCTTCGGCCGTGGAGGCGGAGAAGACGAAGCCGGGATCGCCTGTCGCGATAACCGCCAGGGGAACGGCGGCATAGAGCGTATGCCAGTGCGCATCGATCATACCGGGCATCAGAACGCGATCGCCGCAATCGATCACGGTCGCGTCGGACGGCGGAGCGCTGTTCGTCGCGTCGACGGACGCGATCCTGTTGCCCTCGATCACGACTTGGACCCCTGCCCGCAATGTGTCCGACTTGCCATCGAACAACCGGACCTTGCTCAAGAGAACCTTGGAGGCAGGCCCCTGGGCGAACGATGGCCCAGGCATTATCCCGGTGACGGCCGCTGCACCCGCACCGGCAAGAAAGCTTCTGCGGGAAAATTCATCCAAACGGCGCGATGCTTCCTGTAGAGCGGGGCTGAAGCAGGCGCAGCCAGTGCCATGCACGAGATGTTGATACTTGGTACCCAACCGAATCATGAGACCGCTCCGGTTTCATGTCATCAGACGACCATGGCCAGACTATCATTGGCTGGGTGCAATATCCACTACCGCGTGTATGCGCGCACATGATACGCGCCGCGTCAGATCCTGACCGTTGAGCCGAAGCCCTGCCGCTGGTTCCTAAGTCTGCGCCCTAACCGGCCAGCTTGATGTCCGCCGCGTCGGCGAGCACGCGCGAGAGAATGCGATTGCGTCCCAGCATCTTGGCCTCGTAGAGAGCGGCGTCCGCTTCCGACAGGAGGCAGTTCGGCTCGGCCTGCAGGACATGCCCGAGTGCCGAGGCTATGCCGATGCTTGCCGTGACAGATCCGAATTCGCTTTGCGCATGGAGGATTTTTTCCTCTCCGAGCAGCCGGGCGAATTTCTCGGCAACGATGGCGGCCGCCTTGTCGTCGGTATCCGGCAACAGCACGACAAATTCCTCGCCACCATAGCGCGCGACGATATCCGTCGGCCGTTGCGCGGAATTCAGAAGGCATTTGCTGACGAGACGCAGACACTGGTCGCCGGCCGGATGCCCGTAAGTATCGTTATAGGCCTTGAACCGGTCGATATCGATCATCAGGAGGCTGAGCGGCGTATTGCTTCTGGCGCATTTCGCCGCCTCGCGCACAAAGGCCTCATCGAAGGCGCGGCGGTTGACGATGCCGGTCAAGCCGTCCGTCTCCGCCAAGTTCTTCAACTGCTCGGCCGAAAGCCGGAGCGCCATCTCGGCCTGCTTCATCACCGTGATGTCCGAGACGACCACCATCGCGGTGCCGTCGGGCGCAAGCCTTGTCCTGATGCTGTGCCAATCGCCGTTCTGATGCTGGACCTCTTCGTCCTTATTGCGGTGCAAGGTGGAAGTCGCCTCGTTGATCCATTCGTCCACGGATTCGTAAGGGACGTTGAGCCGCTCTCGGGTCTCTGCGACGCAGCGGACAATATCGCTGATATGCGCGCCGATCACCCGGGCACTGCCCGACAGAGGGAAGGCATTGCGGTATTGGTCGTTGCAGAAGAGAAGATAGCCATCCCTGTTGAACATCGCGAAGCCGTCGGACATCCCCGCCATCGCATGGGAGAGCAGGTTCTTGCTTTCCCTGAGTTCCCGCTCGAGCGCGGTGCGTTCGGTAATGTCCCGGGTTACGCCCGCCAACCCGATCACCCGTCCCGCCTTGTCGCGCAGCGGCACCTTGGAGGCGAGCAGGTCGCGACCCTCGATGTGCTCGAGGGAATCGATCAAGGGCACGCCCGTGCGCATCGCCTCCTGCTCGCGATGATAGAGTTCCTCGGCAAGCGGTCGCGGGTGGAGATCGAAATCCGACAAACCCACCATCTCGGCCGTCGTCCTCATACGATAGAGGCGGATCATGTTTTCGTTGACGGTGACGAACCGGCTGTCCCTGTCCTTCACGTAAAGATAGTCAGGCGACTGGGAAAACGCGGTCTCCAGCATCCTGCGTTCGAGCTCCAGGTGCTGGGTCGTCAGCACGATGAAACCGCAGACGATGGTCGCCGCGCAGTTCATCGCCGCCATGGGCAGGCCGAGCGCCGCCAAGGCATGAACCTTCGACAAGGTGGGCAGCACCGCCATCAGCACGATCAGCAGCGTCCCCACCGCCGCCCCGAGAATGACGACATGCGGAAGCGTCGGCGATCTCTTCTTCATGAGGAGATTGACGCTCACCCCCATGCCGGTAACGACAATGATCGCCACGACGCCATCGATTGTGGAAACACCACCGATCGCAGCGCGGAAAAGGATGGCCAGGGATGCACTCAGCGCCGCCGCAATCGGTCCGCCGAACATGCCGGCAAGCGCGAGCGGCGCGAAGCGCAGGTCCATGTGGATGCCGGGACCGAATTCAACGGCCAGCAGGATCGAGCCGATCGATGCGACGCCGGCCACCAGACCGAACAGCAGCTTCTCATGCCCGACAAACCGCCGCCTGAGCCAGATCGACAGCTGCGCCCAGAGCGAGATCGCCAGGCTTACAAATGCAAGGTTGCCAACAAACTGCCCCCAGATGCCATTCATCGCGCTGCGCTTGGCCCTTCATCACCCTCAGAAGGCCGACATTAGACGAGAACTGGTTTGAGCTTTATTAAGTTCGAGCCGGCACCGGACGGTATGCAAGCGCAGGGAGACGCTTTCGCTTGAATTATTCCCGCGAATCGCCACGTCATAGGCCGGGCAGCGCTCCAGGTCTGGAGTTGCAAAGAGGGAGGATTGTCGTTGGGCGGCTTGGATTATGCGGTCATTGCGCTCGTAGTTCTCGTAATTCTCGTAATCATCACATGCGTCAAGACAGTCCCGCAGGGTTACAGCTACACGGTCGAGCGCTTCGGCCGATATGTTAAGACCATCGAACCGGGGTTAAACTTCATCCTGCCGCTCGTCGATCGCATCGGCGCGAAGATGAACGTGATGGAGCAGGTGCTTGACGTGCCGACCCAGGAGGTCATCACCAAGGACAATGCCAGCGTGTCCGCGGACGCCGTCGCCTTCTACCAGGTGCTGAACCCCGCCCAGGCCGCCTATCAGGTTTCCAATCTCGAGAACGCGCTGCTCAACCTGACGATGACCAATATCCGCTCGGTCATGGGCTCGATGGATCTCGACGAACTGCTTTCCAACCGCGACACGATCAACGACCGGCTGCTGCGCGTCGTCGACGAGGCGGCCAATCCCTGGGGCATTAAGATCACCCGCGTCGAGATCAAGGATATCGCGCCGCCGACCGACTTGGTCGAGGCGATGGCCCGGCAGATGAAGGCGGAGCGCGAGAAGCGCGCGCAGGTCCTCGAAGCGGAAGGCGCCAGGAATGCGCAGATCCTGCGCGCCGAAGGCGCCAAGCAATCGGCGATCCTCGAGGCGGAGGGACAGCGCGAAGCGGCCTATCGCGAGGCGGAAGCGCGCGAGCGTCTGGCGGAGGCAGAGGCCAAGGCGACCCGCATGGTGTCCGAAGCGATCGCCGCCGGCGACGTGCAGGCGATCAACTACTTCGTCGCGCAGAAATACACGGAAGCCCTGGCTTCGATCGGCACCGCGAACAACCAGAAGATCGTCCTGATGCCGATGGAAGCGTCCTCGCTGATCGGCTCGCTCGGCGGCATCGGCGCGATCGCCCGGGAAGTGTTCGGCGACGGGCAGGATCGCGTTCCTCCCCGGCCGCGTCAATCGACGCCGCGCACGCGCCCCGGCCCCAGCGAGAACGCGTGAGCCTCGATCTATGATCCAGCGCATCGCCATCGAGCTCGGTCCCTGGACCTGGTGGGTCCTCGGCCTCGTCCTCCTCACGGCAGAGGTGATGCTGCCGGGGGTCTTCCTGATCTGGATCGGTCTTGCGGCGCTTTTTACCGGCATCCTGTCCCTCATCCTGTGGGACATGGCCGTCTGGATTTGGGAGGTGCAACTCGTCGTCTTCTCGCTGCTTTCGCTCATCTCGGTCTTCGTCGGGCGGCGTTTCGTCGTCTCGTCTGCGGCAAGCGACCAACCGCTCCTCAACAGGCGCGGCGAAAGTCTTGTCGGCCGCACAGCCGTGCTTGAGCAGCCGATTGCCGAGGGCCGCGGGCGCGTCCGCCTCGACGACACGACCTGGGTGGTCGAAGGACCGGACCTGCCCGCCGGCACCCGCGTGCGCATCGTCGCCAGCAGCGGCCGCCAGCTGACCGTCGAGCGGGCCTGAAGCCCTCGTCTCTTTATGGCTGATTTGCCTTCAGAAACGATTGCTTAACCACGTGCCTTTACGATTGCGAAACGATTGCAATCAGGTTCGCGGACAAACGGTAGATGGCGCCCAGGTTTTCACGCTCGATCACGGCGGGCGCCTCGCTTGCGAGAAAGCGGGCCTGGTTGTTGGCGGGCTGTGCGCTTCTATTCGCCCACACGGCGGCCGCGCAGAGTCTTGATGCGCCGCAAGCCACAGGCACCGCGGTCACTGGCACAGCGACTGAGACGGGTGCCTCCCCGGCGATCACCGATCCCCAGACGACCGGCGCCGTTGCGGCCTCCGACCTTCCCCCGGCCTTGGACGAGGATTTCAACCGCCTCAACCGGCGCGAGGAAACGATCGACGGACTGCGCACGCGGATTGACCCGGAAGCCGGCCAGGCGTCCGGGATCCGCATCGGCAGCTTCGTGCTGAAGCCGGCGCTCAGCGAAACCTTGAACCACGAGCGGCAGAAGACCGGCGGCACCAGCCAGAGCCGAGGCTTTCTCGAGACCGGCCTTAAAGGGTCGCTCACATCCGACTGGTCGCGCCACCAGCTGAGCGTCATAGGCGAAGGTATCCTGCAGGACAATTTGTCGGGCGAAGGCGAGGAAGAGCCGCGCGCCGACGTCGATGCGGAACTGCGCCTCGATCTTAGCGACGAAACCACCGCCAAGTTAAGAGCGGGCTACAGTTTCGAGCGCGAGGACGCCAACGATCCGAACGCCATCGCAAATGCCGTGGAGCAATCGGCGGTCAACACCTACCGGCTGGGCGCGGCCGTCGAGCGCGACCTCGGCCTCATCCGCGGCTCCGTAGGCCTCGACTTCGAGCGGCAGACCTATGGCGATGTCGAGCTCGACAACGGCACGACGCTGTCGCAGGAGGACCGCGACCGCAATACCGGCACGCTCACCGGACGGCTCGGCTACGAACTCTCGCCGGCCCTCATCCCCTTTCTCGAAGCCTCGGCCGGAAAATCCATCTACGATCTCAGGCGGGACACGCTCGGCTTCGAGCGTTCTTACACGACTTATGCGGGACGAGCCGGCATGGAGGTGGACCTCGGCGAGAAGCTCAACGGCGAGCTTGCGCTCGGCTACGAGACCTTTCGGTTCGACGATGACAGGCTGGGTGACTTGAGCGGCCTGTCGGTCGACGGGCGGGTCAACTGGTCGCCGCAGCGCGGCACCGACGTGCTCTTTGGCCTCTTGACCTATCTCGATCCCTCCACGACAGCGGGCAATCCGGGATCGATCAACTACGAGCTGACGAATATCATTACCCACCAGCTGCGTTCGTCACTGGTGGCGACATTGTCGAACAGCCTGACATTGCGCGATTTCCCCTCGGATACCGCCGCCTCCGACGAGACCACCTGGCGGACCGGTGCCGGTCTCACCTGGGACATGAGCCGCTATCTCGCGCTGACCGGTGACGTCAGCTACGAGCGCACCAACAGGGATGTCGGCCCCTCGAGCGATACGACGCGCGTCGGCGTCGGCCTGACGCTGCGGCGCTGAGGCAAGTGGATTCTGTTCAAGAAGAAAGGCCGCGTCTTCGGACGCGGCCTTTCTCGATCCGCTCGAAGTAAGAGCAATTACTTCAATCCGTGCAACAGCGTCTTGAGCGGCCCTTCGACGGTCGGACGGATGTCGGCGCGCTCGAGCGCGAAGGCAACGTTTGCGAGGATGAAGCCGTCCTTCGCACCGCAGTCGAATGTCTCGCCGCGGAAATGATAGGCGGCGAAGGGTTGCTCTCCGGAAAGCTTCACCATGCCGTCGGTCAACTGGATCTCGTTGCCGGCGCCGCGCTCCTGCCGCTCGAGAATCGGGAAAATATTCGGCTGCAGGATATAGCGGCCGTTGATGAAGAAGTTGGACGGGGCCGTTCCCGGCGCCGGCTTCTCGACCATCTTGGTGATCTTGAAGCCGTCGCCGACCCTGTCCCCGACGCCGACGATGCCGTATTTATGCGCCTGATCGGGGGCGCATTCTTCGACGGCGATGACATTGCCGCCGCTGTGCTCGTAGAGCTCGACCATGCCCTTGAGGCAGCCCTTCTCGCCCTTCATGATCATGTCGGGCAGAAGCAGCGCAAAGGGCTCGTTGCCGACGAGATCGCGCGCGCACCAGACGGCGTGGCCGAGGCCGAGCGGCGCCTGCTGGCGGGTGAAGCTCGTCGTGCCGGCCTTCGGCAGAATGGCTTCGAGCAGCTCGATTTCCGCCCTCTTGTTGCGTTCCCTGAGCGTCTGGTCGAGTTCGACCTGAATGTCGAAATAATCCTCGATGACCGCCTTGCTGCGGCCTGTCACGAAGATCAGATGCTCGATCCCTGCCTCCAGCGCCTCGTCGACGACATACTGGATGACCGGCTTGTCCACGACCGTCAGCATTTCCTTCGGCACTGCCTTGGTGGCGGGAAGGAAACGCGTTCCCAGGCCTGCGACCGGGAAAACGGCTTTGCGGACTTTACGCTTGTCGGTCATGAACACCTCCTTGGAGTGGACCTCAGTCTAGCCTGAAACAGGCGAATTGAATCGGTTTTAGTCGTCATTTGCCATTTTTTGCTAAGGAAGACGACTCGGCAATTTCATGGTAAAGACTTTGTTGACTTCGTTTCTGTAGGCTTCTCCACTGACCCGAAACGGCTGCTGCCGTTCGGCCTCACGAAGGACCGCATGCTGCCCCACACGCGGCGCGCCTGCGGGCAAGATTCGCAAAACCCGGAGTAATCCGTCCGGCATGAACGCTGGCTGAATGCTCCGCCGAGAAACGGAACCGACAGCAGATGATCAGAAACCGCAGGACGTTCTTCCGACATATCGCCGCCGCTCTCGTCGCCGCCGCCGCGCTGGGTTCATCACCGGCGCGGGCGGATCAAGGTTTTCAGAACTGGATCAACAACTTCTACGCAACGGCGACCAAGAGCGGCATCAGCCAGGCGACCTACCGCAAGGCTTTCGCCGGCGTGAAGACGCCCGACCCGGCGGTCATCGAGAAAGCCAACTACCAGCCCGAATTCAAGCACAAGATTTGGGAATATATCGACTCGCGTGTCAATCCTTACACCCGGCGCATAGGCCAGGAGATGGCGGCCAAGCATGCGCGCACGCTTGACTCGCTCGAGCGGCATTTCGGCGTCGACCGCACCATCCTGCTGGCGATCTGGTCGATGGAGTCGAATTATGGCGCCGTCTTGCAGAAGGACGACCGGCTGCACTATGTGCCGCGCGCGCTCGCAACGCTTGCCTATGCCGACCCGAAGCGGGCCAAGTTCGCCCGGACCCAGCTGATCGCGGCCTTGAAGATCCTGCAGAGCGGCGACATCACCCCGCGCGAGCTCACCGGCTCCTGGGCGGGAGCCATGGGGCATACGCAGTTCATTCCGACCAGCTACCTTCTCTACGCGGTCGACGCCGACGGCAACGGCCATCGCGACATCTGGAATTCGGTACCCGATGCGCTGGCGACGGCTGCCAACCTTTTGAAGAAGAACGGCTGGCAGGCGGGCGAGACCTGGGGTTACGAGGTCGTGGTGCCGGCCAATGCGTCCAAATATTCGGGACAAACGAAGACGCTCGGCCAATGGGCCGCGCTCGGCTTCCTTCGTCCGAACGGCAAGGGGTTCCGCAATTCGAAAACCCGGGCCGAGCTCAAGCTGCCGGGCGGAGGCGGCGGTCCGGGCTTCCTGATGACCCGCAACTTCTTCGTGATCAAGCGCTACAACGCCTCGGATTCCTACGCGCTCGGCGTCGGGCTTCTCGCCGACCAGATCGCCGGCTATGCCGGCATGCAGCAACGCTGGCCGCGGCCCGACGGGTCGCTCGATATCAGCGAGAAGTTCGAACTGCAGAACCGGCTCAAGGAACTTGGCTATTACGAAGGCGAGGTGGACGGCAATTTCGGCTCGGGCTCGAAAGCCGCGATCCAGGCTTTCCAGACGCAGAACGGCCTGACGCCGGATGGCGAGCCGACGCAGAACCTGCTGCGTGCCCTGCGCCGCTAACGTTTGCCACGGATTTCTCGGAGTCACGGCGATTTGCGATCATTCGGTCCCAAATCGCCGTGATTTGGCGTATGCTTAAGACGCGCCTGCCATTCGACGGTGATTGTAATCATGTTTAGAGCCAGAGATGCCGGGAAAGGGTCGCTTCTCCTGCGTTTGACGCCGGTCTTCCTTGCTGCGGCTGCGATGCTGGTCACCGGCTTCCTTGCCAGCATGGCCGAGGCGCAGGAGCCCGTCCCGCGTCGCACTTTTTTCCAACGGCTCTTCGGCGGCTTCGCTCCGCAGCGGCGAACTTACTATCAGGATCAGAGCGCCTACCCGCCGCAACCGCGGCCGCGTCGCATACAGAGGCGACGGCAGCAGCCGGCCGAGCAGCAACGGCCGCGTCAGCAACGCGCCAAGCCGCGCGTCGCCGACACACCCCCGCCCGCTCCGGTCGTCGAAAAGTCGCCGAACGCAAAAAAGGTCCTGGTCGTCGGTGACTTCGTTGCCGGAAGTCTTGGCGACGGCCTAAAGACTGCCTTCGAGATGTCACCAGGCGTGGTGGTGGAGACACGCGCCAACGGTTCGTCCGGCCTGGTGCGGGACGACTACTTCAATTGGCCGGAGAACCTGCCGGGCTATGTCGCCGAACTCAAGCCCTCGGTCATCGTCGTCAGTCTCGGCGCCAACGATCGCCAGATGATGCGGATCGGCGAAACCAAGGAGACGTTCCGCAGCGACCTGTGGACAGCAGAGTACCGCAAGCGCGTCAACGCGCTCGCCGCCCTCGCCCGAAAGGATAATCTGCCGCTTCTCTGGGTCGGCATGCCGCCCTTCCAGTCGACCGCCATGACCGCCGACATGGTCACCTTCAACGGCATCTATCGCGAGGAGGCAGAGAAGGTTGGCGGACAATTCATCGACATCTGGGACGGCTTCGTCGACGAAGGCGGCAAATTCGTTCTGACCGGCTCCGACATCAACGGCCAGCAGGTCCGCCTGCGCGGCTCCGACGGCATCAACCTGACCAAGGCGGGCAAGCGCAAGCTTGCCTTCTATGTCGAGAAGGACATCCGCAAGCTTCTCGGCGAGGCGGCCGCGGATGCGGACGTCCCGGGCGCCGGGGAACTCAAGGATCTTGTGGTGACCGCCCCGCTTGCCAACGAGGACATCGTCAAGACGCCCCCGATCGGGGTCACCGATCCGGCGCTCGACGGCGCCACCGCCCTTCTCGGCGCGGGCGCCCCGGAGAAGGGGACCGGCAAGAGCCCGAGAGATCTGCTCGTGGAAAAGGGCGAAGTTCCCGCCGCCCCCGTCGGTCGCATCGACGACTTCCGGCTGGCAAAGCCCGCAACGGTGATTAGCCATCCGCTGTTGCGGAATTGAGGCCTTCGCCAGTTCTGCCCCTCATCCGGCCTGCCGGCCACCTTCTCCCCGCAAGCGGGGCGAAGGAAACTCGTGACGCCGTCCAGTCCCCTCTCCCCGCGTGCGGAGAGAGGGTTAGGTTGAGGGGCAGAGGCAGACGGAAGTGAACGATTTTGTCGGCGCCTTACCTTGGCAGCACCGTCGATCCCATCAGGGCCTCGTCGATCGCCCGGGCCGCCTGGCGGCCTTCACGGATCGCCCAGACGACGAGCGACTGGCCTCGACGGACGTCGCCCGCCGTCCAGAGCTTGTCGACCGAGGTCCTGTAGTCCCGCTCATTGGCCACGACGTTGGTCGAACCGCGCCGGTCGGTGTTGAGCGACAGCCTGTCGCCGAGATCCTTGAGCACGCTGGTGGTGAAGGGTCCGCGGAAACCGATGGCGATGAAGGCGAGGTCCGCCTTGATGATGAACTCGGTACCGGCAATCGGCTTGCGCCGATCATCGACCTGGCAGCACTTGACGCCCGTCAGGTTGCCGTCCTCGTCGCCGATGAATTCGAGCGTGGCGACCTGAAACTCGCGAACCGCACCCTCGGCCTGACTGGAGGAGGTGCGCATCTTCGTCGCCCAGAACGGCCAGACGGCGAGCTTGTCTTCCTTCTCCGGCGGCTGCGGGCGGATGTCGAGCTGCGTCACCTTGACCGCACCCTGGCGGAAGGCGGTTCCGACGCAGTCGGACGCCGTGTCGCCGCCGCCGACGACCACCACATGCTTGGCGCCAGCAACGATCGGCTCGGACGGCCAGCCGACGCTGTCGATATTCTCGCGGCCGAGACGGCGGTTCTGCTGCACCAGATAGGGCATGGCATCGTGCACGCCGATGAATTCAACACCGGGAATGCCCGCATCGCGCGGGGTTTCGGAGCCGCCGCAATAGAGCACCGCATCATTGTCGTCGAGAAGCGCCTGGACCGCCAGGTCGACGCCGACATTGACGCCGCAATGGAAGGTCACGCCTTCGCCCTTCATCTGTTCGACGCGGCGGTCGATGAAGTTCTTCTCCATCTTGAAGTCCGGGATGCCGTAGCGCAGCAGCCCGCCGGGCTTCGACTCGCGCTCGTAGACATGAACCTCGTGGCCGGCGCGCGCAAGCTGCTGGGCAGCCGCCATGCCGGCCGGGCCGGAACCGATGACGGCGACCTTCTTGCCGGTCTTGGTCACGGCCGGCTGCGGCACGATATAGCCCATCTCATAGGCCTTGTCGGCGATCGCCTGCTCGACCGTCTTGATCGCCACCGGCACATCCTCGAGGTTCAGCGTGCAGGCTTCCTCGCAGGGCGCCGGGCAGACGCGACCGGTGAACTCCGGGAAGTTGTTGGTCGAATGCAGGTTGCGGATCGCCTCATCCCAGTTGCCGTTATAGACGAGGTCGTTCCAGTCCGGGATCTGGTTGTGCACCGGACACCCGGTCGGCCCATGGCAGTAAGGAATGCCGCAGTCCATGCAGCGAGCGGACTGCTTCTGCACTTCCTGGTCGGACATCGGAATGGTGAATTCACGGAAATGGCGGATGCGGTCGGACGCCGGCTGGTACTTCGCCACTTGCCGATCGATCTCGAGAAATCCAGTAACCTTGCCCATCTTACGATCCTGATATCTTCAAATCTGCACAGGCGCCCTCCGGCGCGTGGTGGCCCCCGTCACCAGGGACGGTCCGGGGGCCGCTGTCACAGGGGCCGTTACTCGGCCGCTACCGCCATCTTCATGCGCTCCATGTCCTCGAGCGCGCGGCGGTACTCGACCGGCATGACCTTGCGGAATTTCGGCCGGTAATCCGCCCACTGGTCGAGGATCTCCTTGGCGCGCGCCGACCCCGTGAAGTGCAGGTGGTTGGAGATGAGCTGGTAGAGCCGCTCCTCGTCGTGGCGCGTCATGTCGCCCGAAACGTCCACGCGGCCCTTGTACATGAGGTCGCCGCCGTGATGGTGCAGCTTCTCCAGCATGTCGTCCTCTTCCGGCACCGGCTGCAGCTCGACCATGGCCATGTTGCAGCGGCGGGCGAAATCGCCCTCCTCGTCGAGTACATAGGCGACGCCGCCGGACATGCCGGCCGCGAAGTTGCGGCCGGTGCCGCCGAGCACGACGACGACGCCGCCGGTCATGTATTCGCAGCCGTGGTCGCCGACACCCTCGACGACCGCCACCGCGCCCGAGTTACGCACCGCGAAGCGCTCGCCGGCGACGCCGTTGAAGTAGCACTCGCCCGAGATCGCCCCGTAGAGCACCGTGTTTCCGACGATGATCGACTCCTGCGGCACGATCTTCGCGCTCTCCGGCGGCCGGACGATGATGCGCCCGCCCGAAAGGCCCTTGCCGACATAGTCGTTGCCGTCGCCGACGAGATCGAAGGTGACGCCGCGCGCCAGGAAGGCGCCGAAGGACTGGCCCGCCGTGCCCTTGAGCGTCACGTGGATCGTGTCGTCCTTCAGCCCCTTATGGCCCCAGCGCTTGGCGAGCGCACCGGAAAGCATCGCGCCGGCCGAACGGTCAACGTTCTTGATCTCGGCCTCGAATGCCACCGGCACCTTGGTTTCCAGCGCCAGCTTCGCCTTCTCGATCAGCCTGCGGTCGAGAATGTCGTCGATCGGATGGTTCTGGCGGGTCGTCCAGTAGGTCGCTTCCTTCGGCGCTTCGACCTTGTGGAAGATCTTCGAGAAGTCGAGGCCCCTGGCCTTCCAATGTTCGATCATCCGGTCGCGCTCGAGCAGTTCCGAGGCGCCGATGATCTCGTCGAGCTTCCGGACCCCGAGCGAAGCGAGGATTTCCCGCACCTCTTCGGCCACAAAGAAGAAGTAGTTGATGATGTGTTCCGGCGTGCCCTTGAAGCGCTTGCGGAGCACCGGATCCTGGGTGGCGACGCCGACCGGACAGGTGTTCAGATGGCACTTGCGCATCATAATGCAGCCGGCGGCGATCAGCGGCGCGGTGGCGAAACCGAATTCGTCGGCACCGAGCAGCGCGCCAATGATCACATCACGGCCGGTCTTAAGGCCGCCATCGACCTGAAGGGCGACGCGCGAGCGCAAGCCGTTCAGCACCAAAGTCTGCTGGGTTTCGGCAAGGCCGATTTCCCAAGGGCTGCCGGCGTGCTTCAGCGAAGTCAGCGGCGAGGCGCCAGTGCCGCCGTCGAAGCCGGCGATGGTGATGTGGTCGGCGCGCGCCTTGGCGACACCGGCCGCAACCGTGCCGACGCCGACTTCCGACACCAGCTTGACCGAAATGTCGGCCTCCGGGTTGACGTTCTTCAGATCGTAGATCAGCTGCGCCAGGTCTTCGATCGAATAGATATCGTGATGCGGCGGCGGCGAGATGAGGCCGACGCCCGGCGTCGAATGCCGGGTCTTGGCGACCGTCGCATCCACCTTGTGGCCGGGCAGCTGACCGCCCTCGCCGGGCTTCGCACCCTGCGCCACCTTGATCTGCAGCACGTCGGCATTGACCAGATATTCGGTGGTGACGCCGAAACGGCCGGAGGCGATCTGCTTGATTGCCGAGCGTTCCGGGTTCATCGAACCGTCCGGACGCGGCAGATAGCGGTCGCTTTCCTCGCCGCCCTCGCCGGTGTTCGACTTGCCGCCGATCCGATTCATGGCGATCGCCAGCGTCGTATGCGCCTCGCGGCTGATCGAGCCGAAGGACATGGCACCGGTCGAGAAGCGCTTGACGATATCGGCTGCCGGCTCGACCTCCTCGATCGAGATCGGCTTGCGGCCGACGGCCTCGGCGCTCTTGATCGTAAACAGGCCGCGGATCGTGTTCATGCGCAGCGCCGAGGCGTTCACCATCTCGGCGAATTCGCGGTAACGGTCCTCGGCATTGCCGCGCACCGCATGCTGCAGCGAAGCGATGGCGTCCGGCGTCCAGGCATGGCTCTCGCCGCGCATGCGGAAGGCGTATTCGCCGCCGATGTCGAGCGTGTTGGCAAGCACCGGATCGGCGCCGAAGGCGGCCTTGTGGCGGGAAACCGTCTCGGCGGCGATCTCATCGAGGCCGATGCCCTCGATCGTCGTCGCCGTGCCGAAGAAATACTTGTCGACCAGCTTCGATGACAGGCCGACGGCGTCGAAGATCTGCGCGCCGCAATAGGACTGGTAGGTCGAGATGCCCATCTTGGACATGACCTTGAGGATGCCCTTTCCGACCGCCTTGATGTAGCGGTACACGACTTCCTTTTCGTCGACTTCCTTCGGGAAGTCGCCGCGCTTGTGCATGTCGACGAGCGTGTCGAAGGCGAGATAGGGGTTGATCGCTTCCGCGCCATAGCCGGCGAGCAAGCAGAAGTGATGCACCTCGCGCGGTTCGCCCGATTCCAGCACGAGACCAACCGAGGTGCGCAGACCCTTGCGGATCAGGTGGTGATGAACGGCCGCTGTTGCCAGCAGCGCCGGGATCGCCACGCGATCCGGTCCGATCTGCCGGTCGGAAAGCACGATGATGTTGTAGCCGCCCTTGACCGCCGCTTCAGCCCGCTCGCAGAGCCGGTCGAGCATTTCCGGCATGCCTTCGGCACCGCGGGAAATGTCATAGGTGAAGTCGAGCGTCTTGGTGTCGAAGCGGTCTTCCGTGTGGCCGATCGACCGGATCTTCTCAAGATCGCCATTCGTCAGGATCGGCTGGCGAACCTCCAGGCGCTTGGCATGCGCCATGCCTGCATGGTCGAGGATGTTCGGCCGCGGACCGATGAACGAGACGAGGCTCATCACCAGCTCCTCGCGGATCGGGTCGATCGGCGGGTTGGTGACCTGGGCGAAGTTCTGCTTGAAATAGGTGTAAAGCAGCTTCGGCTTGTCTGACATGGCCGAGATCGGCGTGTCGGTGCCCATCGAGCCGATCGCTTCCTGGCCCGTGGTCGCCATCGGCGACATCAGGAGCTTCGTGTCTTCCTGGCTATAGCCGAAGGCCTGCTGGCGGTCGATCAGCGACACGTCGCGGCGCAGCGCCCGCGGCTCGACCGGCTTCAGGTCTTCAAGGATAAGCTGGGTATCGTCGAGCCACTGCTGGTAGGGATGCTTGCCGGCAAGCGACGACTTCACCTCCTCGTCGGAGATGATGCGGCCCTCTTCCATGTCGATCAGCAGCATCTTGCCCGGCTGCAGGCGCCACTTCTTGACGATCTTGTCCTCGTCGACCGGCAAGACGCCGGCTTCCGACGCCATGATGACACGGTCGTCGCTGGTGACGATGTAGCGCGCCGGACGAAGGCCGTTGCGATCGAGCGTCGCGCCGACCTGACGGCCGTCGGTGAAGGCGACCGCCGCCGGCCCGTCCCACGGCTCCATGAGAGCCGCATGATACTCGTAGAATGCCTTGCGTTCGGGCGACATCAGCTGGTTGCCGGCCCAGGCCTCCGGGATCAGCATCATCACCGCGTGCGACAGCGAATAGCCGCCCTGCACCAGGAACTCGAGCGCGTTGTCGAAACAGGCAGTGTCGGACTGGCCCTCATAGGAGATCGGCCAGAGCTTGGAGATGTCGTCGCCGAAGAGCGGCGAGGAAACCGATGCCTGCCGCGCCGCCATCCAGTTGACGTTGCCGCGCAGCGTGTTGATTTCGCCGTTATGCGCGACCATGCGGTAGGGATGCGCCAGCTTCCAGGAGGGGAAGGTGTTGGTCGAGAAGCGCTGGTGGACCAGCGCCACCGCCGACTGGAAGCGCTCGTCGGCAAGGTCCTTGTAATAGGCTCCGACCTGGTAGGCGAGGAACATGCCCTTGTAGACGATGGTCGAGGTCGACAGCGACACCACATAAAAGCCGAGGTCGCCGCCATCCGCCTCCGCATAGATGCGGTTGGAGATCACCTTGCGCAGCGTGAACAGCCGCCGCTCGAATTCCGCATTCGTCGCAGCGTCGCGGCCGGCGCCGATGAAGACCTGCACATGGTGCGGCTCGGTGGCGGCAATGTCGGGCGCCTTCGAAAGCGACGAATTGTCGACCGGCACGTCGCGGAAGCCGAGCAGATGCTGGCCTTCCTCAGCGACCACCTCGCTGATCACCTCCTTGAAATGGGCGATCAGCTTCTCGTCGCGCGGCATGAAGAGATAGCCGACGGCGTATTCGCCGGCCTTCGGAAGTGTGACCCCCTGGTTCGCCATCTCCTCGCGGAAGAAGCGGTCGGGGATCTGCACGAGGATGCCCGCGCCGTCGCCCATCAGCGGATCGGCGCCGACCGCACCGCGGTGCGTCAGATTTTCGAGCATGAAGAGGCCATCGCGGACAATCTTGTGCGACTTCTCTCCCTTCATATGCGCGACGAAGCCGACGCCGCAGGCGTCATGTTCGTTGCGCGGATCGTAAAGGCCCTGTTTTCGCGGCAGACCGGAGGGGAACGCGGGCGTTTTCACAGCCGTCGCAGCATTCTGTGCGAGGTTGAGCCCAATCTGTTGTGATGGCGAATGATCCGTCATCGTCTTCCCTCCTGTTGAACCCGGAAATCCGGGCATACCGCGGCCCGCGCGCCTGTCGCCGCCTCGCGTTTTTCGCATTGCGGCAAGCCGGGGCATTATCGTCGCATGATCCTGAGCAGGTCGCAAATGAAGCGCGGCCCCATCAGGCACGAATGTCCGCGACCATGGTGATGGCAGGCGATAACAGCCGAATGAAATCCGGCGAAACTCCTTGCGCTCCCCGCCCGAGGCCGCTTTTTGCGGTCATTCCGGCGATTGTTCCGGTCCCTAGACCGAAATAGGACAGCAAACCTGTCCTATTTCATGCGCTCTATGCCAGAAAGCGCCCCCCTCTGCAAGGGGCATAGCCGCAAATAATGTTGGAGATTTTGCCGAACATTGCCGAAAGTTTCGCCGATTTGAAATAAAATTACGCGATGCTGTCGGTTTCTTCGCTTTGGTTTCAAACTGGTCTCCTGTTGGCATTGCCCAGAGCCTAAGCATTGTCTGGACGCCGAACTCGGCTATGGTCACGCCGAAGCGGCCGCGGAGGCTGACAGACAGGATGATTCCGATGATATTTGCGTCCGACAACTGGGCTGGCGCTCATCCGGCCATTTCCGAAAACCTCGCCGCCCATGTGCACGGCTATGTTTCCGCCTACGGCACGAGCGAACTCGACCGGAAGGTCGAAGAGCGCCTGTCGGAGATTTTCGAAAGGGACGTCGCGGTGTTTTTCGTCGGCACCGGCACGGCGGCCAACGCGCTTGCGCTGGCGAGCACCAATCGGGCCGGAGGTATCGCCTTCTGCCACCGCGAAGCGCATGTGAACGTCGACGAATGCGGTGCGCCGGAATTCTTCTCGCATGGCGCCAGGCTCTGCCCGGTCGACGGCGCGCGCGGCAAGATGGATGCGGCGCGGCTCGAAGCCGAGATCCGCCGCTTTCCGCCGGACGTCGTGCATGGCGGCCAGCCCATGGCGGTGACACTGACGCAGGCGACCGAGAGCGGCACGGTCTATTCGCTCGCGGAAATCGAAGCGGTCGCCTCGATCGCCAAATCGCACAAGCTGCCGCTGCACATGGACGGCGCGCGCTTCGCCAATGCCCTGGTCAGCCTCGACACTACCCCGGCCGAGATGACCTGGAAGCGCGGTGTCGACCTTCTATCCTTCGGCGGCACGAAGAATGGCTGCTGGTGCGCCGAGGCGCTCATCCTCTTCGACCCCGCGAAGACGCACGAGATGCATTTCCTGCGCAAGCGCGCGGCCCAGCTCTTCTCGAAATCCCGCTTCATCGCCGCCCAGTTCGACGCGTATCTCAAAGGGGACTTGTGGCTCGACCTCGCCCGCCATGCGAATAGCATGGCACGGCGCCTTGCGGAGGGAATCGCGGCTTCGGCCGTGAGTCGGCTCGCCTGGACGCCGGGGGCCAACGAAGTCTTCGTGATCCTGAAGCGCGACGTGGCCGCGCGTCTCGAAGAGCAGGGGGCGGTCTTCTACGACTGGCCGGCGCCGCAAGATCTCGCCGCCAGCCTCGCCGCGGATGAAGGTCTCTACCGCCTCGTCACGAGCTTCGCCACGCGGGCCGATGAGGTCGACCAGTTCATCGCGGCCTGCTGAACAAGGGATGCGCGGCGGAAATGCCCATGAAAAAACGGCGCCCCCGAGGGACGCCGCCTTTGATGGCCTGATTGTCGAAGTTAGGCCGTCTGCGCCTCGATCTGCTTCGGCTGGGAAGAGACCGAAGTGATCTCGATGCGACGGGGCTTCGCAGCTTCAGGAATCTCGCGCACGAGATCGACATGAAGCAGGCCGTTCTTCAGCGAAGCGGCTCGGATCTCGACATGGTCGGCAAGCTGGAAGCGGCGTTCGAAGGCGCGCTTGGCGATGCCGCGATGGAGAAACTGGCTTTCCTCACCCTTGTCCTCGCTCTTTTCGCCCTTGATCGTCAGCGTGTTTTCGCGCGCTTCGACCGAAAGCTCGCTCTCGTCGAAGCCGGCAACGGCCATGGTGATGCGGTAGGCGTTTTCGCCGGTGCGCTCGATATTGTAGGGCGGATAGGTCTGCGCCTGATCGGGCTGGCCCAGGCTGTCAAGCATGGTGAACAGGCGATCGAAGCCGACGGTGGAGCGGTAAAGGGGGGAAAAATCAACGTGACGCATGGTGTCCTCCTTCAAGAGCAACGGTTTGCGATGTCTGGCCTGCCACCCCATAAGGCTGCGGCATGACCGGTGAACGGACCCGTCTTCGGCGCCCGCAGCCAAAACATGGGAACGCTTTCGCATGAGTTCAAGGCCCAATCTGGCATTGGTGAACGGCATATGAACGACGGGTTCGGGCGCCGTTCAGCCTCACGGAGCTAAAACAGAGACACTGGGTGGAAGCGCCCAGGGCTGAAGCGACATGTCCCTTCTCCTTCAGCGGCCGGAAGCGGTGATCGTCCGGATTTCATCCGCCGCTTCCGGCTTTTTTCTTTGACGGCGGCAAGACTGGCGCCTATCCCTGAACGATCTCGACTTCGTTTCCTCGGCCGCGCGCTTCATGACGACGATCCTTCATTCCACGCCGGACAATCCGATACCGGGCAAGCCGCAGGTGGGCTTTTTCGACGGCGCCGGCGAGCGCAAAATCCGCTATGCGGTGTTCAAGGCGACCGCGCCGGTCACGCGCGGCACGATCGTGCTCCTGCAGGGGCGCAACGAGTCCATCGAGAAATATTTCGAAACGATCGGCGATCTCACGGCGGCCGGATTCTGGGTCGCGACCTTCGACTGGCGCGGCCAGGGCGGGTCCGAACGGCTGCTGCCGCAGCCGGGCCGCGGTCATGTGGAGCATTTTGCCGATTACGAGCGCGACCTGTCGATATTCCTGGAGCAGATCGTCCTGCCCGACACGCGGCTCCCCTTTTCCATCGTCGCCCATTCGATGGGGGCGCTGGTCGCCCTGTCGCTGGCGCCGATGCTGGCGAGCCGTATCGACCGCATGGTGCTGCTCGCGCCGTTCCTGGGTTTGAGCGGCCAGGCGATCGGCGAGCCCGGCATCGTCGCGATCGCCACGGCGATGCGCTGGTTCGGCCTCGGCAGCCTGCCGGTGCGCGGCGACAAGGAGCGCCAGTCTCCCTTCAAGAACAACCCGCTGACCTCGGACAGCCGGCGCTATGCGCGCAACCTTGCCGTCATCGACGCCTGTCCGCATTTGCGCATCGGGCCGCCGACCGGCCGCTGGTTGAGCGAAGCGTTCCGGGTGATCAGGCGCACGATGCGCCGCGAGCACCTGACGAGGATCATCGTCCCGACGGTCATTCTGGCGCCGACGGCCGATGGCCTCGTGCCCTATCTCGCCATGGAATATCTTGCCAGCAATTTCCGCGCCGGCCACCTGATCCCGATCGACGGAGCACGCCATGAGCTCTTCCAGGAAGCCGACCGCTACCGCGCCCAGGCGTTCGCCGCCATTCTGGCCTTCCTGCCGGAGACCGACGCCGAGGAAATCGACCTTTCGCCGCAGACGATGGAAGATGCGTAACTCGTTGCATGTCGCCCACAAATGTGGGCAGCAGCTTTGGGGTAACGACATGCACAAAGCGGGCCGCTTTAGCGCGCTCGCAACATCTCCAGCGCCTGCGCATGTAGCTCCGGGCTGCCCGCGGCGATGATCTCGCCGCCCATTTCCGCCGGACCGCCCTGCCAGTCGGTGATGATGCCGCCCGCCTGCTCGATCAGCGGAATGAGGCCACCGACATCGTAGGGCTTCAGGCCGCATTCGATAACGAGGTCCACATGGCCGGCCGCAAGCAGCGCGAAGGCGTAGCAATCGCATCCGTAGCGGAAGAGCCGCACCTTCGCCTGCAGCGCCTCGAAACGTTCCTTGAGCTCGCCGGTATAGAGATGCGGCGAGGTGGTGAACAGGACAGCATCCGAAAGCGCGTCGCAGGCACGCGTGGACAGCACCTTCTCGCCACCTGGACCGCGGTAGGTCGATTTCTCTCCATCGGCGAAATAGCGCTCGCCGGTGAAGGGCTGGTCCATCAGCCCCATGATCGCCTTGCCGTGGCGATAAAGCCCGATCAGCGTTCCCCAGACCGGCAATCCGGAAATGAAGGCGCGCGTTCCATCGATCGGGTCGATCACCCAGACATGTTCGCGGTCGAGGCCGATATTGCCGTGCTCCTCGCCGAGGATGCCATGCTCGGGGAACGCGGCTTCAATCAATCGCCGGATGGCCGCCTCCGCCGACTGGTCGGCTTCGGTGACGGGGTCGAACCCGCCTTCGAGCTTGTTGACGACGCTCGTGCCCGTGCGGAAGCGGGGCAGGGTTTCCGCCTTGGCGGCATCGGCGAGGCGGTCGAAGAAGGAACGGTCGGGCAGCATGTCACTCTCTTGAGGCGAGGAAGGAAGTTCCTCCTGAATAGAGGAAATCTGCCGAAAGGCAACGATTGCACCGGCCCTGCCCGCTGCGATGCAAAGGAGCTGCCGCCTACTGCATGTGTCCTTAAATCGACCTCGATTTAAGGACAAAGACATGCAGCAATTCAAAGTGCTACAGCGACCTTTGCGCGTCTGATAAGACGCGCGGCGCTGTAGAAACTTGACAATTGTGCAGTGCAATATTAGGGTGCCCATGCAGTCACGAGTGGCTGCAAATACCCTTCTTGGGTGTTTCCTCCCTAGACTTGACCGCGCCATTGGCGCGGTTCTTTTTGAGGGCACGGGGAGCCGGCTATTCCGCGGCAAGCGGCAGATAGGCGCCGTAGTCCTCGACATGGCGCGCCAGACCCGTGACGAAGGTCGCAAGATCGGTTGCCAAAGCTGCAAATCCCGGCTTTTTGACCAGCGTCGCCTCGTCGACATAGAGGCTGCGGTTGATCTCGATCTGAAGCGCGTGCAGCCCGCGTGTGGGCCGGCCATAATGTTCGGTGATGAAGCCGCCGGCATAGGGCTTGTTGCGGGTCACCGCATAGCCCAGCTCTTCAAGGAGTTCGACAGCAAAGCGTGATAGTTCAGCGGCGGCGCTCGTTCCATAACGGTCGCCGATGATGAAATCCGGGCGCTGGCCGCTGCCTGCCAGGTGAACGTTGCCGGGCATCGAATGGCAGTCGATCAGCACCGCCATTCCGAACTGGACATGGGTGCGGGCGATCAGCTTCCGGAGCGTCGCATGGTAGGGCTTGTAGATTGATTCGATCCGCGCCAGCGCCTCCTCGACCGGCACGCGGCTGCGGTAAATTTCCATATTCTCGGCCACCAGCCGCGGCACCGTGCCGAGCCCGCCGGCGACCCGCATCGAACTGATATTGGCGTGGGGCGGCAGCACACCCTCGAACATGCGCGGATCGAGCTCGTAGGGTTCGCGGTTGACGTCGAGAAAGGCGCGCGGAAAATGGGCCCTCAGCAGCGGCGCTCCGATTAGAGTGGCGCTTTGGAAGAGTTCGTCGACGAAGTGGTCCTCGGACCGGCGAATCGAATGCGCATCGAGCCGCGACTGATCGAGAAAAGACTGGGGATAATAGCGCCCGCTATGTGGGGAGTTGAAGACGAGGGGGATCCGCTGGCTCGCGGGTTCCAAGACCTCGAACACGTCCCACTCGGCCACTTCCCCCATCGGAACCCTTTTACCATATGCGGATCTTGCTGTTCGTATCATGTTGCCAGTTGGCCGCCGCTGTGTCCATAGTGGCCTCCCGCCGGTTCCGGGGGTTGACCCCTGCCGTTCACCGGATATTTACGCTGTTGCGGTTTGCTAGGCTGCCGCATCCCACAAGCATTGAAAAGAAGTAGCCACGGCTGAATTCATGACTGCGAAAATCCTCCTTGCCGAAGACGACAACGACATGCGCCGCTTCCTCGTGAAGGCGTTGGAAAAGGCCGGCTACAAGGTCCTGTCCTACGACAACGGCGCCAGCGCCTATGACCGGCTTCGCGAAGAGCCTTTTTCGCTGCTGCTGACCGATATCGTCATGCCCGAGATGGACGGCATCGAGCTCGCCCGCCGGGCGACCGAGCTCGATCCGGACCTGAAGGTGATGTTCATCACCGGCTTCGCAGCGGTCGCGCTGAACCCGGACTCGAAGGCCCCGAAGGACGCCAAGGTCCTCTCCAAGCCCTTCCACCTTCGCGACCTCGTCGACGAGGTCAACAAGATGCTGGCTGCCTGAGACGGCGCAGGGCGTCGCCTGTCTGCGAACTCGGCGGGCGGGGCCGATCTGCTTGATCGACTTCCGCTTGCGATTCGCCTCGCCGGGTCTCGCCGCGTGCATTATGCTGCCCGTTCACCCGGCGGTCGCCTCTGCTATTTCAATCATTTAGCCTGCCCGATGCGCCCGCAGCGGGCAAAAAGCCCACACAAACCCGACACTCCGGCGCCAGCAAGATTTCTGTCGAAAAACCTTCGAAAAGCCTATTGACGCGCACGCCGGTTTTATGGTCTATGCGCCGCATCGGATGGGCGTGTAGCTCAGCGGGAGAGCACTACGTTGACATCGTAGGGGTCACAAGTTCGATCCTTGTCACGCCCACCATCCAAGTTTCTGATATAAAAGGCCTTTCGAGAAATCGGGAGGCCTTTTTACATGGTGCTCCTCGGTGTCCCCAAAACCTCGCGGAGGCTGCCCGAGCGCCTTCCGTTGTTTTGGCCGCGACTGCGTCCGGTGGAGGAGCATAGTGGCGAGCACCTGCCTGTCGGCGGCTGATGAAGCATCCGTGACGGCTTCCAACGGCCGGTCGGGGCCGCCCTCCGGTTCAGCGCTTCCCCAGCCTCCGCAGGTGTCTCTTGTAGATTCCTGGGAACCGCTTTGGTTTCCCTGCTGCGGGTCTGTTCGTCTGTTCGATCAAGTGAGAAAGTTCCGGATACTCGGTCTTCAGCCGCCTTATTCGACGACCCTGATGAACGATGGGTACGAGTTCGACAATCGACCGGTACTTGATCAGGAAAGGCAAAAGATCGCCTCCATCCACCGGTATTTGCCCGACGGCGGACGCCATCGTGGGCGCGGTTTCGTTCCGGGGAACACCGAGTTCTGCCCATGTCTTCACCACAGGCATCCACACCGCGAAGGTGGCGGGGATTTCTTCACTGGGATAACTGGCACCCTCCTTAACTTCGCCATGCCTCAAAAGCCATTTTAAGGGTGTGCCTGGCTGCAGAGCGACGGCTAGGCGCCACCCTGAGATAAGGCCGGGATTTTGTTTCGCGAGTTCCTGCATACTCGACATGGTTCACCCCCGGCGTAAAGATGCTTCGCGACATGGGACCTGTCCAGTTACACATTTGGGTAGGTAAGCCGCCAAAAAACAATCATTGCGCGAGAAGCTGCGCGCGTCCTGAAACCGCGCCGGACGGCGGCCGAGTGAATGCGTCGACGCTTTCCTAGGACCTTAGTCCAACAGGAAATGGGCCGGAGGTCTTAGCCCACTTGCCACTATCCCATTGATATTTCTTGTAATCCTTGACTAAAACGTGCGCCGTGCGACCCTCAGGCTCTTAGTTCCATCGCGAGGGGAAGCACACCGTGAGACTCATGAAGGTGAAGAAGAAGTATCCCCGAAAGAAACACGGGTCAGTTGCAACCGAGCGCTTCGATGATGGAAGGATCGTCAAGAAGCGTGCAGCCCCCGGTTTGTCGTACCGCGAGGAATGGACCCACGATGGGTGTCCGGGCACCTTCGAGGCGTGGCTGGCAAGCAAGGGAGTCTTTCCCAAGCAGTAGCCTCACAGCGGCGGACAGATCGTCACGCCTCGCCCAACGGCGTAAAAGATGCACCTCGTCCTTGACCACCGATGCACTGGCAGAGATTGAAGGCGATGAGAAAGGTTGGCGGAGCCCGTTTTTCTGTTGCGACCGATTATGCCGGTAGCTGAGGCTAAAGCCTGACGATATCGTCGACCCAATATTCCACTTGATAACGAACGGAGTTGGCTTGCTCCTTTGCTTCGCGCCAGGCCGCGCGGCCATATCGACCCTCGCAGGCGATCCGGTCGGTCGCCCAGAAGCCAGCCAACGCAACAATGAACAGTAGCAAGCCGCGCATATCGACATCTTGTCGATGAATTCTTTAGAAAGCTCTAACGCTCACACTTGCATTCAAGCGGATCGGATCGGCGCATCGATCTCCCTGCCGCTGCCATCGATCACGTATTCGCTTGGTCGTCACGCGGTTGTCACGAACAGCGGCTAGGAAAGACCCACCTCGCCGTTGACCACGGATGGACTGGCAAAGGCAGAAGGTGATGAGGAAGGTCGGGTTTACCCCGGCCTTTTTTGTTTTCCCGGAACGGCCACGAGGAGCGGCCGCACCGGCCGCTCACGCGCGGTAATGCCTTGTCAGTTCCTCAATGAAGAACCTGCGAAGCCGCCGACATCACCTCGTCCGGAGAAGGAGACCGGAACATGTTGCGGCCGTCCGCGGAAGCCTCGGTGAAGGCCCATCGCACGACACCGTCGCGGTCGAGCAGGAACTCGCCGACGAGCTGCCCCATGGCGTTCGCCTCCATCCGTTTGTCATCATCGGTCATCTCGTAGCCGTCGGCCTTCTGAAGATAATCCCCAGCGGCGACCGGATCCATCGGTTCCGGCAGTTCACCGGGCAAGTCGACCCGCATCGACATGACTGTCTGCATGCCCAGTTTATGCGGCCAATCGTCTTCGTCCTCGGTGAACTCGAGGTTCGGCAGGCCGAAGGCTCGGTGTGAAATTCGCTCGGGATCCGACGCGGCGAGCAAATTCGGCAAGGGATGGTAGCGGAAATAGAGGCGGGCCCGCTCGATCGGCGTGTTGACGACCGTCAGCGTCTCGACCCCCTTTTCATTGAGGGCGGCCTTGAGCTGCGCCATCGTGGCGATCTGCCGGCGGCAGAACGGGCATTGCAGGCCGCGGAAAAGCCCTACCAGAACGGGTTTGCGGCCCCGAAAATCATCAATGGCGATCTTGCCCTCCTGGGTGATCGCGTCGAGCACCACGTTCGGCGCCCGGTCGCCCGGCTGCAATGGGCCGGAACTGGTGTATTCCGCCATGGCTGTTCTCCTCCCTGCATGCCGCGCAGCACGCAAGCCCGCTCGAGGCGTGTGGCGCTGCTTCCTCCCGGGCCATTGCTGCGTGACGGCTGCTCAGTCGAGGAACGGCAGTATCACCAGAGCTTCCGGGTCGAGATCGTGACTTTCGCAGATGTCTTGCGCCAAACGGAAATGACGTTCGGCCTCGGCGAGCTCGCCTTCATCGAGGCAAAGTGTCGCCAAGCCATCATAGCACGGAAACAGCACCTGCGCTTCGCCCGTTTCACCGGCAAGATCGAGCGCTTCACCGTAGAGCTTGCGGGCGTCCGCCGGCCTGCCGTGGCACTGGAAGATCTGCCCCAGCACCAGCAGCGAGACTGGCAGATGGTCGCGCTGGTCGAGCGCGCGGTCGATCTCGATCGCCCTTTGCGCCGCCGGCACACCTTCGGTCGAGCAGCGGTCGGTGAAGGTGCAATGAGCGACCGCAAGATTGGCAAGGAGCCGCGCCTGAAAGCCGAGGTCGCCGATGCGGCGGGCCATGTCCAGGCCGCGCCGGCAGACTTCGATGGCGAGCTTCGGATCGACGATCGTGTAGAGCACGCCGAGATTGGTATAGCCGCGGCAGGCCGCATGCATCAGGGTCGCCCCTTCGGCAACCTCGACGCTCGTCTCCACAGCCTTGATCGCCTCTCGCGTGCGACCGCGCCGCGCGAGAGCTACCCCTTTGGTATTCAACGCCTCGGCGGTGACGAGGGCTACCTCGCGCCTCGTTTCGGCACCCACTTCGGTACCAAGCGCCTTGACTCTCTCCAAGGCGTCGTCCGCCCATTTGGAGGCGCCGAGATAGTCGCCCATGCGGAAAGCCAGATGCCCCCGCTCCTGCAGCAGCGACGCGCTTTCGACCGGCGCCTCGGCGCGCTCGAGCAGCCCGGCTGCTTCCGTGAAAGTCGCCTGCGCCCGATCGCGCTTGCCGGCCTCCCAGAGAAGACGGCCGAGCTTGCGGAGGATCCGCGCAAAAGCCACGGCATCCGAGGCGACGGGGCCGGCGTCGAGCAGCGCACGGTAGTGCTCCTCCGCCTGGGCGCGCTCACCGAAGGGCACGAGCAGATCGGCGAGCCGCTCGCGAGCGACGAACCAGTCTGGCTGCTCTTCGCCGAGCGTGGCCAGCGCAGACATCGCCTGCCGATAGAAGCGGATGGCGTCTTCATTGGCATAAAGCTGGCTTGCCCGGTCTCCGGCGGCCATCAGATAGCGAGCCCCCTTGGCCCGGTCGGCCGAGTGACTGTAGTGATGCCCGAGGACAGCCAGATCCTCGAAACGCTCGGGGCTCTCCCCATGGCGGCGCTCCAGGGCATTGGCGATCGCCGCGTGAATCTCCGTCCGCCGCTTGACGAGCAGATTGTTGTAGACCACCTCGTGCAACAGGGACTGAACGAAGCGATAGCTTTGCGATGCCGGCGTCCCGCCCCGGGCACTCTCCTCGATGATTTCGGCATCGCACAGCAACTCCAGGCCCGGCGCCACGTCACCCGGTTGCGAAGAGATGGTGGCGAGCAACTCCGCGTCGAAGCGGGGGCCGATGACGGCGGCGCCATGGACGAGGCGGCGCACTTCCGGCGGCAGGCGATCGATGCGCGCCAGCAGCATCGCCTCGATGCCGGCGGGAATGTCGACGCTCGCTTCGCCGTCGACCACATGCCATCGGGAGCCGTCCCGCCGGAGCGTTCCGAGTTCGATGAGGCCGCGGACGATTTCCTCGATGAACAGCGGGTTGCCGCCGGCGCGCGCGAGGATTTGCCGGCGCAGGCCTTGAGGCAGGCAATTCTCTCCGAAGAACCCCGCCAGCAGCCGCTGTCCGTCGGCGGGAGAGAGCGGCCCAAGGCGCAATGCGGTCACGCTGGTGCGCCCCGGGGCCAGGCGCTCCGGGCCGGAATCGGGCCGCTGCGTGGTGATAAGCATCAAGGGGCGGCGATCCAGCCGGTCTAGCACGAAGCGCAACGCCTCCAGCGAAGCAGCGTCCGCCCAGTGCAGGTCCTCAAGCACGATGAGCAAGGGCGCCCGCTCGAGCCGCCTTTCGAACATGGTGCGGATGACCGACAGGAGCTGGCGGCGAACCTGGTCGGGAGAGACGTGCTTCAGAGCGCCTTCCCGATCTCCCATCCCTAGAATATGGAAGAGAAGCGGCATCGCCTCATCCAGCTCATCAGCGGTGAAGCCTATTTCGGCGAGACCGGCTGCCAGCCGCTCCTGCGTTTGCTCCGCGGTGCCCCCGGCCGGTATGCCATAGGCGCTGCCGAGCACGGCAGCGAGCATGCCGTAGGACGGCTCGCCGAGCGGAGAGCAGGCCGCGCGTCTGACGACCACATGCGCAAAGCGCGGGTCCTCGCCGATGGCCGACAGGAGCTCGACCACCAGACGCGACTTGCCGATGCCGGCTTCGCCGGTCAGACGCACGACTTGCGCCGTGCCGGTGCAGGCGAGCGCCAGGCAGTCCCGCATCCGGACGATCTCGGCATCGCGTCCGATAAGGGGCGCGCTGAGGCCGAGGGCGTCGAGACCCCTGGCCGGGCGCGGCGCCTCGAGCGCGCCGGTCAAACGATGCACCTGAAGGCTACCGGTCTTGCCGCGCAGGGCGACGGCGCCGAGCGTCTCATAGGCGAAGGCATGCCGGGTGAGCCTGTGCGTCACCGGCCCCGCTAGGATTTCATCCGTGCCGGCCATCGTCTGCAGGCGTTGCGCCGTGTTCACGGTGTCGCCGGTGACCGAGTAGGATTTCGAGTCGCGCGCCCCGAAGCCGCCGGTGACGACCGGGCCGGTGTTGACGCCGATATGAAGGCTGAGCGGCAGGCCGATGCGGCCATGCCAGCGGTCGCTCACCTCAGCGGTCCGCTCGCGCATCTCCAGTGCGGCCCGAAGGGCCCTCTCCGGATCGTCCTCATGCGCTACCGGGGCGCCGAAGAGGGCAAGCAGCGCATCGCCGATGAACTTGTCGACGAAGCCGCCGAATGTCTCGACTGCATTCGTCAACGCCTCGAAGAGCTCGTTCTGCAGCGCCTGCAGAATTTCCGGGTCGATCTGCTCGCTGAGACCGGTGAAACCGCAGAGATCGGCGAACAGGACCGTGACGGTGCGCCGGTCGGCGCCGATATCCGGTGAGGGTGCTGCAGGCGTCTGCGCGACGGCTACCGCCGGAGGCGGCTTTGGAGCCGGTCTGACATCCGCCGGCGCTCCGAGTCGGGTGCCGCAGCGCGGGCAGAAGGCGAAATGCGGCGCGCAGAGAGAGCCGCAAGCGGAGCACGAACTCTGCTGCTTAGCACCGCATTTCGGGCAGAACGCGAAGCCGCTTTCAATCTCGCTACCGCATTCATGGCAGTTCATCGCCGACGAACCTCGATACGCACCCGCCGCGAAGACGTCCACGGCACAGGCGGGAATGCTGAAAAAACAATGGACTTGTTGATGTGGCTTGGCAAGCAATGCGCCATCTTGCCGGAGGTGAAGCGACACGTCGGCAACCCTCAAGGAAACGCCGCCTCGAACGTGCGGCGAATGACTGGCGCTTCGCGGCGCTCATGCGGCGGAAATAATCTGACGCGAAAGATGACGTGCGCGCAATTTTGCGCTAGTACGCCTGAACGGCGCTCAATCATCGCCATTGCTCGCGTATCGTATTCGTCCGTGAAGGAACACGTCATGCCTGCCTATCGCTCCCGCACCACCACCCACGGCCGCAACATGGCCGGCGCCCGCGGCCTCTGGCGCGCGACGGGCATGAAGGACAGCGACTTCGGCAAGCCGATTATTGCGGTGGTGAACTCCTTCACCCAGTTCGTGCCCGGCCACGTGCATCTCAAGGATCTGGGTCAGCTCGTTGCGCGCGAGATTGAGGCGGCCGGCGGCGTCGCCAAGGAATTCAACACGATCGCCGTCGACGATGGCATCGCCATGGGCCATGATGGCATGCTCTATTCGCTGCCGTCGCGCGAGATCATCGCCGACAGCGTCGAATACATGGTCAACGCCCATTGTGCCGATGCCATGGTCTGCATCTCCAACTGCGACAAGATCACCCCCGGCATGCTGATGGCGGCCTTGCGCCTCAACATTCCCGCCGTATTCGTTTCCGGCGGACCGATGGAAGCCGGCAAGGTCGTGCTACACGGCAAGACGCACGCGCTCGACCTCGTCGACGCGATGGTCGCTGCGGCCGACGACAGCGTCTCCGACGAAGACGTCAAGGTCATCGAGCGCTCCGCCTGCCCGACCTGTGGCTCCTGCTCCGGCATGTTCACCGCCAACTCGATGAACTGTCTGACCGAGGCGCTCGGCCTGTCTCTGCCGGGCAATGGCTCGACACTCGCCACCCATGCCGACCGCAAGCGCCTCTTCGTCGAGGCCGGCCATCTCGTCGTCGACCTGGCGCGCCGCTATTACGAGCAGGAGGACGAGCGCGTGCTGCCGCGGGCGATCGCGTCGAAGAAGGCTTTCGAGAACGCCATGGCGCTCGATATCGCCATGGGCGGTTCGACCAATACCGTGCTGCACATCCTCGCCGCCGCCTATGAAGGCGAGGTCGACTTCACCATGGACGACATCGACCGGCTCTCGCGCAAGGTTCCCTGCCTGTCGAAGGTCGCACCGGCGAAAGCCGACGTGCATATGGAAGACGTGCACCGCGCCGGCGGGATCATGTCGATCCTCGGCGAACTGGAAAAAGGCGGCCTCATCAACCGCGATTGCCCGACCGTGCACAGCGAGACGATCGGCGACGCGATCGATCGCTGGGACATCACCCGCACGGCAAGTGAGACAGTCCGTAACTTCTTCCGCGCCGCTCCGGGCGGCATCCCGACGCAGGTTGCCTTCAGCCAGGAGGCGCGCTGGGACGACCTCGACACCGACCGGGAAAAGGGCGTCATCCGTTCGGTCGAGCATCCCTTCTCCAAGGACGGTGGCCTCGCGGTACTGAAGGGCAACATCGCGCTCGACGGCTGCATCGTGAAGACGGCCGGCGTCGATGAGAGCATCCTGAAATTTTCCGGCCCGGCCCGCGTCTTCGAAAGCCAGGACGCCTCCGTCAAGGCCATCCTCGCCAACGAGATCAAGGCCGGTGACGTCGTCGTGATCCGCTATGAGGGGCCGAAAGGGGGCCCCGGCATGCAGGAAATGCTTTATCCGACGAGCTACCTGAAGTCGAAGGGCCTCGGCAAGGCCTGCGCGCTGATCACCGACGGCCGCTTCTCCGGCGGCACGTCGGGGCTGTCGATCGGCCATGTCTCGCCCGAGGCGGCCAATGGCGGCATGATCGGGCTGGTCCGCGAGGGCGACATGATCGACATCGACATCCCGAACCGCACCATCAGCCTGAGGGTGGACGAAGCGGAGCTGGCCAAACGCCGCGCCGAACAGGATGCCAAGGGCTGGACGCCAGCCGAGCCGCGCAAGCGCAAGGTGACCACGGCGCTCAAGGCCTATGCCGCCTTCGCGACCTCCGCCGACCGTGGCGCGGTGCGGGATCTCGGCAACCGGTAGTCGGAGAGAAGGCAGGCCAAGGAAAGCTCCCGCCGCAGCGGGAGCTTTTTCATTTGAACGGCTGAAATCACATGTGCCGCGTCTCGGCCGGCACATTCCACCAGTTGTTGTGCAGCCCGTCCATATACTGGATCGGCAGGGCGGCAAGCATCGCCGGATCGATATCGTCGAGGCAGGCGATGTTGATCGAGACGAAGGCGCCGCCGAGCTCTTCGACATATCCCGTTCCGTAAGGCGAGACGCCGCAAGCCGGGCAGAATCGATGGTGGCCGCTCATCGTGTTGAACTGATAGTCGCCGCTGCTCGTGTCTTCGCAGAGCAGTCGGAAGTCCTCCGGCTTCACCAGCGCGCCCCAGTAGCGCGTCTTCGAGCAATAGGTGCAATTGCACCGGCTGGTCCCGGCCTCCAGATCGGCATCGACTTCATAGCGGATCCGTCCGCAGTGGCAGCTGCCCTTGTAGGTCATCTTCATCTCGCTCCTCCCCGAGGCTCTCTTGCCAATCAAAAAGCAATATGACAACGTATTGCCAAATACGATTACCGCAACTGACAATATGTTGTCAACATGAATGATCCCCCACGGACACCCTCCGGTGACGCCTTCGCCGAGTTCGCCATCTCGGTCCTGCGTCTCGCCGGACATTTGACCTCGGAAGGAGATAGGCTGGCGCAGCCATCCGGCCAGACCAGCGCCCGCTGGCAGGTATTGGCGGCAGCAAGGCATTCGACGCTATCGGTGGCAGACGCCGCCCGCGCCCTCGGGCTGGCGCGGCAGGGCGTGCAGCGCATCGCCGACATTCTTGAAGCCGAGGGCCTGCTGGCCTACCAGCAGAATCCGGCCCATCAGCGCGCCAAGCTGATGACGCTCACGCCGAGTGGCGAAGCGGCGCTCGCAGAGATCACAGCAAGACAATCCGTCTGGGTAAACGCGCTTGGCGCAGAGATGGGAGAGGAGAGGCTGCGGCAGGCGACGGCGCTGATCACCGAACTCGCCGCGCTGCTCGGAGAGCGTCGCGCGTCGACATGATCACGCGCCGCATATCGCCGGCGTTTCCGTGAGAGCGAGAAGGTCGGTCCGCAGCCGGTCGGGACCGGCGTCGCCGAGCTGCGCATCGACTGCAGCATGCGTGCACTGCCAGATCGGCACGGCTTCCGCCAGCAGCCGCTCTCCCGCTTCCGTCAATCGCAGGCGCCGCAGCCGTCTGTCGTCGGGATCGACGAATGTCTCGACGATACCGCGGCGCTCGAGCGGTTTCAGCGCCGCCGTCAGCGTCGTGCGGTCCATCGCCAGAAGCGACGCGACCGCGCTCATGCTCGGCGGTTCGGGCCTGTTCAGCGACATCATCAGCGAGAACTGCCCATTGGTGAGGTCGAGCGGCCTCAGCGCCTCGTCAAAACGGCGGGCGAGCGCCCGGGCGGCACGCTGGACATGCAGGCACAGACAGCTGTCCCTGACGACGATCGTGGTCGAGAAGGGGATGAGCGGCAGCTTTGACATGTTCGACTAATGTTGATATCAACCTAAATAGTCAAGCAAAAATGGCGATGCATCCACCCTTCGACGTTCTCACCCATGAGAATTCGAGCACGGAATTCATTCGCCACTGCGACGGTATGACGACTGACTGGGACCGCACGCCTGCCTGCCGCGGTCGAATGGACTTAGCGGCCGGCCCTATCTGACGCTCTGTGCCGCGTAGCATCGAGGCGCGGCAGACCACGGCGATGCAATCGAAAAAGCGAAGGAGGAGAACGTGAAAGCAGAGCCTCAGGAAGAACACCGATGGCTGGAACAGCTGCTTGGTGAATGGACGGTCACGTCGGAAGAGTCGATGGGAAGCGGCGGGTCGAGTGAGCCATGGGTCGAGAATGTCCGTTCGATGCAGGGACTCTGGGTCGTTTGCGAAGGGCAAGGCACCATGCCGGACGGAAGTTCCGGTCAGACCCTGATGACGCTGGGCTTCAATCCCCTGACCGGCCGCTATGTCGGCACGTGGGTCGGCTCGATGATGACGCATATGTGGGTCTATGACGGCGAGATCGAAGAGGACGGCAAGACGCTCGCTCTGAATTGCGAAGGCCCGGATTTTGAGAACCCAGGCAAGTCCGCCAGATACCAGGACAGAATAACGTTGAACGATGCAAACCGCAGGACATTGACGGCCCGCGTCCAGGCGGAAGACGGAGGCTGGAAGGAACTGATGAAGGCGGAATACCGCCGCCGATAGCTGATGCCACGGCGATCGCTGCGTCGCCGGCATGGACCCAAAAACCGGAGGATCGACAATGCACGGGAAATTCATCTGGTACGAGCTGATGACGACGGACACGAAGGCCGCGGAAGCCTTCTATAAGAGCGTTGTCGGCTGGTCCGCCCGCGACGCGGGCATGCCGGACATGAACTACACGCTTTTCTCCAAGGGCGAGCACCAGGTCGCCGGCCTGATGACCATGCCCGACGGCGCGCTCGAGATGAAGGTGCCGCCGGCCTGGCTCGGCTATGTGGCAGTCGATGATGTCGATGCAAGCGCCGACAAGCTCGCCGCCGCGGGGGGTACCGTCCACCGCGCGCCGGACGACATCCCCGGCGTCGGCCGCTTCGCGATCGTCACCGATCCGCATGGCGCTGCCTTCGCTCTGTTCAAGGGCGATGGCGAACCGCCGCCAGCAATGGACCAGATGGCAGCCGGCAATGTCGGCTGGCATGAACTGATGGCAGGCGACCTCGACACCGCTTTCGAGTTCTATTCGAAGCTGTTCGGCTGGACCAAGGACCAGGCGATGGACATGGGCGAGATGGGCGTTTACCAGATCTTCGCCTTCAACGGCCAGCCGATCGGCGGCATGATGACCAAGCCGAAGGAAATACCCGCGCCACCCTACTGGCTCTATTATTTCAACGTCGAGGCGCTCGATGCGGCGATCGATCGGGTCACGTCCGGCGGCGGCAACATCATTCAGGATCCGATGGAGGTGCCCGGCGGCGCCTGGATTGTGCAGGGCACCGACCCGCAGGGCGCAGTTTTCGCGCTTGTCGCACCGAAGCGCTGACGCAAGCGCCAATCAAGAAATGGCTCGCGGTCCCCGCGGGCCTTCTTCTATCCCGACACACCTAACCGCTGCCGATCGAGGTCGTCGGGCAGCACCGGCGTCACGCGGGCATGGCTCGCAAGAAAGTCGAGAACCGCTCGCACGCGGGAGGGGAGAGCCCCGCCCTGCCCCAGGAAAACCGCATGGATCTCTTCGAGGTCCCCCGGGTTCAAGTCCTCGAGCACCGGCAGCAGCCGGCCGGCGCGCATGTCTTCGCGCACCGCGAACTCGGCAAGCCGCGCCAGCCCGGCGCCGACGATGGCGAGGTGCCGCAGCCCCTCGCCGTCGCTGACCTGCACCGCTCCCGAAGCGGGCAGCACGACCGTTTCGCCGGCCTGCCGGAGGGGCCAGCCGTCGACGGCGCGGGCATAGCAGAAGCCAAGCCGATCATGCGCCCGCAGTTCTTCCAGGCTCGAGGGCATGCCGTTGCGCGCGAGATAGGACGGGGCTGCGACGATGACCATCCGCGTCGCGCCGAGCTTGCGGGCGATCAGTGTCGAACTCTTCAGCGGTCCCGCCCGGACCGCCACATCTGCGCGCGCCTCCATCAGGTCGACCACCGCATCGGTCTGGACGATGTCGAGCGTGACCGCCGGAAATCGCTCGCGGAACTGTGGCACCAGAGGCATCAGGACATGCGTGCCGAACGAGGCGTTGACGTTCAATCGCACCCTGCCGGTCGGGCTTTCGCCGACCGAAGCGCAGCGTTCCGCCTCGTCGATGTCGGCAAGTATCCGCGTCGTGCGCTCGTAGAAGGCATGGCCCTCCGGCGTAAGCTGTAGCTTACGCGTCGAGCGGTTTACCAGCCTAACGCCGAGCCTTTCTTCGAGGCGCAGCACGAGCTTGCTGACGGCGGAAGGCGTCATGCGGAAGTGGCGGGCGGCGGAGGAGAAACCGCCGAGCTCCACCGCTTTCGCAAAGACTTCCATTTCACCCGAGCGGTTGACCGAGGGTCGCGACATGTGAATTCAACTCACAGATAATGTTCCCGCCACCAGTCTATATCCAAAACGCCGTCCGCTCCATCTTTCTCCCCGTGTAAGTGACATGAGCACGAAGGAGTTCTTGGAATGGAGTATCGACGGCTTGGTTCGTCTGGCCTGAAGGTGCCGGCGCTCAGCTTCGGCGCCGGCACGTTCGGCGGCAAGGGTCCGCTTTTCAGCGCCTGGGGCACGACGGCGGAAGCGGAGGCCCGGCGCCTGGTCGACATCTGCCTAGAGGCGGGCGTCAACCTCTTCGACACGGCGGATGTCTATTCCGATGGCGCCTCCGAGGAAATCCTCGGAGCGGCGATCCGGGGCCGACGAGGCGACGTGCTTCTGTCGACGAAGATGTCGCTGCCGACCGGCGACGGACCGAATGATGCCGGCTCGTCCCGCGCACGCCTCGTCAAAGGCGTCGACGCCGCGCTGCGACGGCTCGGCACCGATTATATCGACCTGATGCAATTGCACGCCTTCGATGCCGGCACGCCGGTCGAGGAAGTGCTGTCGACCCTCGACATGCTCGTGCGCTCCGGCAAGCTGCGCTATGTCGGCGTTTCCAATTTCTCCGGCTGGCAATTGATGAAGTCTCTGGCGGCCGCCGACCGCCACGGCTATCCACGCTACGTCGCCAATCAGGTCTACTACTCTCTCGTCGGGCGGGATTACGAATGGGAGCTGATGCCGCTCGGCCTCGACCAGGGCGTCGGCGCGCTGGTCTGGAGCCCGCTCGGCTGGGGCCGGCTGACCGGCAGGATCCGCCGCGGCGAGCCTTGGCCGGAAGGAAGCCGGCTGCACGACACCGCCGCTTTCGGCCCGCCGGTCGACGACGAAAAGCTCTACGACATCGTCGACGCGCTGGATCAGATTTCGGAGGAAACCGGCCGAACGGTGCCGCAAATCGCGATCAATTGGCTGCTCCAGCGCCCCACCGTCTCGAGCGTCATCATCGGGGCGCGCAACGAGGAGCAACTCCGCCAGAACCTCGGCGCCGTCGGCTGGTCGCTGTCGGCTGAGCAGATCGCCCGCCTCGATGCGGCGAGCGCGACGACGGCACCCTACCCTCACTTCCCCTACTACCGGCAGGAGGGCTTCGCGAGGATCAATCCACCGCCAGTCTAAAACCGGAATCGACCCCCGATGACCCGGCCAAGCCAAGCCTCGGTTTCGGCTTGCTTTCTTTCTTTGCATTGCACAAAGTCCTCTCGAATGGCGGGCGATGGATCCGCCATTCGAGGGGAAAACGCTGCATGTCGATCAAGGCCAGTATCTATCACCTGACCCATTACAAATATGACCGGCCGGTAAGGCTCTCACCACAGATCATCAGGTTGAAACCGGCCGCCCATTCGAAGACGAAGGTCATCAGCCACTCGCTGAAAATCTCGCCGGAGAACCATTTCGTCAATCTGCAGCAGGATCCCTACGGCAATTACCTCGCCCGCTACGTCTTCCCCGATCCGGTGACGGAACTGAAGATCGAAGTCGATCTCGTTGCCGACATGACCGTCTACAATCCCTTCGACTTCTTCGTCGAGGAGGAAGCCGAGCACTGGCCGTTTTGCTACCCTGAGGACCTCAGCGAGGACCTGAAGATCTACATGACGCCGGAACCGGCGGGCGAAAGGCTTTCGACCTTCCTCTCAGGCGTCGATCGCTCGCGCCAGCGCACCATCGACATCGTCGTGGGCCTCAATGCGCGGCTGCAGAAGGAGATCGGCTACGTCATCCGCATGGAGCCGGGCGTGCAAGCGCCGGAGGAGACGCTCGGCCTCGCCAGGGGCTCCTGCCGCGATTCGAGCTGGCTGCTCGTGCAGATCCTCCGCAATCTCGGCTTTGCCGCCCGCTTCGTCTCCGGCTACCTCATCCAGCTGACGCCGGACCTGAAGGCCCTCGACGGCCCCTCCGGCACCGAATACGACTTCACTGACCTTCACGCCTGGGCCGAGGTCTACCTTCCCGGCGCCGGCTGGATCGGCCTCGATCCGACCTCCGGCCTCCTGACCGGCGAAAGCCATATCCCGCTTGCCGCGACTCCGCACTTCCGCAATGCCGCGCCGATCTCCGGCGGCTTCTTCGGAGACCCGGATACGAAGACGGACTTCGCCTTCGACATGAAGGTCGCGCGCGTCGCCGAGCATCCGCGCATCACCAAGCCCTTTTCCGACGAGAGCTGGGAGGCGCTCAATGCGCTCGGCGACGCCGTCGACCGGGTGCTCGCCGACAACGACGTACGGCTGACCATGGGCGGCGAGCCGACCTTCGTATCGATCGACGACTTCGAATCCGACGAATGGAACACCGCGGCCGTCGGCCCCACCAAGCGGGAGAAGGCCGATGCGCTCATTCGCCGCCTGCGCGAGCGCTTCGCGCCGGGCGGCTTCCTGCATTACGGACAGGGCAAGTGGTATCCGGGCGAGAGCCTGCCGCGCTGGACCTTCTCACTCTATTGGCGCCGGGACGGCCTGCCGATCTGGCAGCGGCCGGAGCTCATTGCCGAGGAACACGGCAGGAACGGCGTGACGGAGCGCGATGCCGAGCGCCTACTGGTCGCGATTGCCGGCGAGCTCGACCTCGCCGCCGACATGGTCGTTCCGGCCTATGAAGATCCGGCCGAATGGATCGTCAAGGAAGCGAACCTGCCGGACAATGTCGATCCGTCCAACTCCAAGCTCAAGGACCCGGAGGAACGCAGCCGCCTCGCCCGCGTCTTCGAACGCGGCCTGACGACGCCGACAGGCTATGTGCTGCCGGTACAGGCCTGGAATTCGCGGGCTTCGGGGCGGAAATGGACGAGCGAGAAATGGCAGACCCGGCGCGGCCGCATCTTTCTCGTGCCCGGCGACAGCCCGGTCGGCTACCGGCTGCCGCTCGGTTCCCTGCCCTACATCTCCGCCTCCGCCTATCCCTATATCAACCCGCTCGACCCGACCGTTCCGCGCGCAGACCTGCCGGATTTTGCCGAGGGGAAGGGTCGTACCCAACAGTCACGCTTCCAACCCGCCGAGGAGCCGCAAACGCCGCTGCCCGCTTCGCGCGACGAGATCGGCGGCTCGGTGCGCACCGCGCTCACCGTCGAGCCCCGCGACGGCCGGCTGAGTGTCTTCATGCCGCCGACGACGAGCATCGAGGAATATCTGGACCTGATCGCCTCGACCGAAAGGGCCGCGGCGGCGCTCGGCCTCAGCGTTCATATCGAAGGCTATGCGCCGCCGCAGGACGAGCGCATCAATGTCATCCGCGTGGCACCCGACCCGGGCGTGATCGAGGTCAATATCCATCCGGCTTCGACCTGGCAGGAATGCGTCGACATCACCACGGCGATCTACGAGGAAGCACGCCAGAGCCGGCTCGGTGCCGACAAGTTCATGATTGACGGCCGCCACACGGGAACCGGCGGCGGCAACCACGTGGTGGTCGGCGGCCGCAGCCCCAACGACAGTCCCTTCCTGCGCCGGCCGGACCTCTTGAAGAGCATCGTGCTGCACTGGCAGCGCCATCCCTCGCTTTCCTATCTCTTTTCCGGCCTGTTCATCGGACCGACCAGCCAGGCGCCACGCATAGACGAGGCGCGCCACGATTCGCTTTACGAGCTGGAGATCGCCCTTGCGCAGGTGCCGACGCCGGACGCCGGCCGCATGCCGCCGCTCCCGTGGCTCGTCGACCGTCTGTTCCGCAATCTGCTCGTCGACGTCACCGGCAACACGCACCGCTCGGAGATCTGCATCGACAAGCTGTTTTCGCCCGACGGTCCGACCGGGCGCCTCGGCCTGATCGAGTTCAGGGGCTTCGAGATGCCGCCCAATGCGCGCATGTCGCTCGCCCAGCAATTGCTGGTCCGCGCGCTGATTGCCCGTTTCTGGAAAAACCCGGTCGAAGGCAGCTTTGTTCGCTGGGGCACGGCGCTCCACGACCGCTTCATGCTACCGCACCACGTCTGGCAGGATTTCCTCGACGTTCTCGCTGATTTGAGGGCGCATGGCTTCGACTTCCGGCCGGAATGGTTCGCGGCGCAGCTCGAATTCCGCTTCCCTTTCTGCGGCGAGGTAGAATACGAGGAGGCGAAGCTCGAAATCCGCCAAGCCCTCGAACCTTGGCACGTGATGGGCGAGCAGGGCGCGATCGGCGGCACGGTGCGCTACGTCGATTCCTCCGTCGAGCGCCTGCAGGTGAAGCTCGAAACCGGCAATCCCGATCGCTATATCGTCACCTGCAACGGCCGGCCGGTGCCGCTGTCGAAAACCGGTACGAACGGCGTCGCCATCGCCGGCGTGCGCTACAAGGCCTGGCAGCCGGCATCCGGCCTGCACCCTGTCTTGCCGGTGAACACTCCCCTTACATTCGACATTTATGATACATGGTCGAATCGGGCGATCGGCGGCTGCGTCTACCATGTTGCGCATCCGGGCGGCCGTAACTATGAGACCTTTCCGGTCAACGGCAACGAGGCGGAGGCACGCCGGCTGGCGCGCTTCGAACCCTGGGGCCACACGACCGGCATGTATCGGCTGCGACCCGAGACACCCTCGGCGGAGTTTCCCCTGACGCTCGACTTGAGGCGTCCGGCAGGAGTGTAAATGGCGAAGAAGCAGGCGGCAGAGGCAACAGGCAAGGTTCGGCTCGGTGGCAACCCGGCGTTCGGCTATCGCGCCCTGCCGGGCGTCGCCGACGAGATGCTCGACCCGCAGGGCAATGTCCGGCCGGTCTGGCAGCGGCTGCTCGCCGCGCTTGACCGGATGGACGAAACGGAGCTCGCCAACCGCTTCGCCCGCGCCGACCGCTATCTGCGCGACGCCGGCGTTTTCTATCGCGCCTATGGCAAGGAAAACACCGAACGAAGCTGGCCGCTTTCGCACATACCGGTGCTGATCGACGAAGCCGAATGGGCCGCCGTTTCGGAAGGGTTGATCCAGCGCGCCGAGCTTCTGGAGAAGGTGGTTGCGGATATCTATGGCGAGAACCGCCTGGTGCGCGAAGGCCTGCTGCCGCCGGCACTCGTCGCCTCCAATCCGCAGTTCCTGCGGCCGCTGGTCGGCGTAAAGCCGGCAGACGGACATTTCCTGCACTTTTGTTCTTTCGAGATCGGTCGAGGCCCAGACGGCACCTGGTGGGTTCTTGCCGATCGGACGGAGGCGCCCTCCGGAGCAGGCTTCGCGCTTGAAAACCGCGTGGCGACGACGCGCGCCTTTTCCAACCTCTATGCCGAAACCCACGTGCAACGCCTGGCGAGCTTCTTCGGGGCCTTTCGCGATACGCTCCAGGCGCAAAAGCTGCATCCGGACGACCGCATCGCCGTGCTCTCGCCCGGGATCGCCAACGAAACCTATTTCGAGCATGCCTATATCGCCCGCTATCTCGGCTTCATGCTGCTCGAGGGCGAGGACCTGACGGTCGTCGGCGGCCGGGTGATGGTGCGCACCGTCGCCGGCCTGAAGCCGATCGGCGTACTCTGGCGCCGCCTCGACGCCTCCTTCGCCGATCCGCTCGAGCTAAACCAATCCTCCCATATCGGCACGCCCGGCATCGTCGAAGCGCTCCGCGCCGGCTCCGTCTCGATCGTCAACGCGATCGGCTCCGGCATTCTTGAGACGCGCGCCTTCCTCGCCTTCATGCCGACGCTCTGTCGCCACCTGCTTGGAGAAGAGCAGAAGCTGCCGTCAATCGCCACTTGGTGGTGCGGCCAGGAACAGGAGCGCCAGCACGTCGCGAGCAATATCGAGGGCATGGTCATCGGCCCGGCCTATTCGACGCGGCCCTTTTTCGACGACAACGGGCAATCGGTGCTCGGTACGGCGTTGCGCGAAACCACCAAGACGTCGGCCGCCGAATGGCTGGCGGCAGGCGGAGGCAAGCTGGTCGGTCAGGAGGTGGTGACGCTGTCGACGACGCCGGCCTGGGTGCGCGGCCGGCTGAGGCCGCGGCCGATGAGCTTGCGCGTCTTTGCAGCACGCACCCGCGACGGCTGGCAGATCATGCCGGGCGGCTTCGCCCGCATCGGCTCCGGCGACGACGTGGCGGCGATCGCCATGCAGGCAGGCGGCACCGCTGCCGATGTCTGGATCGTCAGCGACAGGCCGGTCGAGCGCACCACGCTGCTGCCTGCAGAGGAGAGCTTCACCCGCAACCTGCCGGGGAGCCTGCCGAGCCGCGCGGCGGACAATCTTTTCTGGCTGGGCCGCTATATCGAAAGGTCCGAGGGTGCGCTCCGGATCTTGCGCGCCTGGCACGCCCGCTTTGCCGAAGCGGCGGATCCGAACATGCCGCTCCTGAAGGATGTCAGCAGCTATCTCGCTGCCCTCGACATCAGCACGCGCCAGCCGGTGCCGGCCAGTCTGCTTGCCAATATCGACAGCGCCCTCTTCAGCGCCGGCAACATCCGCGACCGGTTCTCTCCGGACGGCTGGCTCGCCCTGAACGACCTGTCGAAAACGGCGCGCAAGTTCCACGCGACCGTGCAGGCCGGCGACGACGCGACCCATGCGATGACCATCCTCCTGCGCAAGCTGGCGGGTTTTGCCGGTCTCGTCCACGAAAACATGTATCGTTTTACCGGCTGGCGATTCCTGTCGATCGGGCGCTATCTCGAGCGCGGCCTGCACATGACACGGCTGCTCGGCCATATGTCCGGACCGGAGGCTCCCGACGGCGCCTATGACATGCTGCTCGAGATCGGCGACAGCGTTATGACCCACCGGCGCCGCTACAACGTCAACACGGCGGCCCTGACGGTTACCGACCTTCTGGCGCTCGACCCGCTCAATCCCCGCTCGGTGCTTTTTCAACTGAACGAGATCAAGACGGAGGTGGAGCTGCTGCCGAACGCCTTCGTCAACGGCCAGATGTCGCCCTTTTACCGGGAGACGATGCGGCTTCACTCCGGCCTTGCGGTGATGACGCCCGAGGCGATGACCGCGGCGGTCTACAGGCGGCTGGAACAGGATCTGGAAAGACTTTCGGACCTGCTCGCGCAAACCTATCTCGGCTGACGGAGAGCGACTGCTCCCATGCTCTATGACATCAAACTGAAGATCACCTACGGCTACGAGGTTCCGGTGAGCGGCGGACGCCATCTGGTGCGCGTGTTGCCCGCCTCAATCCCGGGTCGTCAGCGCCTCATCGCGGGTTCCGTCACGTTTCAGCCCACGCCCGGTGAGCGGTCGGAGAGCATCGACTTCTTCGCCAACGCCACCACCTCCATCCTGTTCCGCACCGTGCACGAGCACTTGGTCATTCGCATGCAGGCGCGCGTCCAGGCCGAGGCGGCGGCGCTCACCGCCGATTTCTCGCCGCCTCTGGCCGGCCTGCCCCTGCAACTCGCCTCCAGCTGGTCCGTCGATGCCGAGTCGCCGCACCACTTCGTCGGCCCGAGTCCGCTGCTGCCCGAAGCTGCGGAAATCGCCGCCTATGCGCGCGAGATCGCCGCGGAGAACATGACGGTCCGCCAGATCGGCATTGCCATCTGCGAGCGCATCCACCGCGATTTCGCCTATGATGCCGAAGCGACCACGGTGACGACGACGCCCGCCGAAGCCTTCAAGCTGAAGCGCGGCGTCTGCCAGGACTTCACCCATGTGATGATCGTGGCGCTACGCAGCCTCGGCATTCCCGCCGGCTATGTCAGCGGGTTCCTCAGAACCCTGCCGCCGCCCGGCAAGGAGCGGCTCGAAGGGGCGGACGCCATGCATGCCTGGGTCCGCTTCTGGTGCGGAACAACCGGTGGCTGGATGGAACTCGACCCGACCAACAATATTCCGGCGGGCACCGACCATATCGTCGTGGGCCATGGGCGCGATTATGGTGACGTGGCGCCGGTCATCGGTGTGCTGAAAAGCTACGGCAGCCATACCACCGAACAGGCGGTCGACGTCATTCCGGTCGATTGACCGAAACTGACACGCTTCGCGCCATTTTCACACGGATTCAGGCAAGTCCGCCCTTACCGGCGCCCCGCAGAAAGCATGGGCTTTGCGGCGGTTCGTTAAGATTGCAGCGATTGTTTGAACGGGACGGTAACGCATCATCCACTAGTGTCATGGGCGACAGGCTACAACGTGTGGGGGTGCAGCATGGGAAGAGGGTCCATTATCGGCCAATCCTTGATGAAGATGCTGAAGGATCGGGGCGGCAATTTCGGCATGATGACGGCGGTCGCTGCGCCGCTGCTTCTCGCGGCCGGCGGCGTGTCCATCGATATGGCCAATATGCTGATGACGAAGAACCAGCTCCAGGATGCCACCGATGCTGCCGCTCTTGCGGCGGCGTCTGCGCTTGTTTCCGAGGAACAGCCGAGTATCGCAGAGGCCAAGGAGATTGCCCGCAAATTCCTGAAAACCCAGGGGGGCGGGACCACGACACCGGATACTCCGGCTGGCAGCGGCGATGGAACTCCGACCGACACTCAATCGTCGGCTCCAGCGTGGGACGACGTCAACACGCTCGAAGTAGACATCACCGAGACGCCCAACGGCACGAAGGGAAAGATCTTCCAGGTCACCGTCGTTAACAAGCGCGTCATCGAGTTCAATGCCATGACACGGCTGCTCGGCACGGATTCGATCGAGCTCGAAGCCAGTTCCACGGCGGAAAGCGCGACCGAGAGCAAGAACGCGCTGTCGATGTATCTGGTCCTCGATAGATCCGGCTCGATGGCATGGAAGACGAACACCATCAACACGGCAAAAAAGAGCTGCCCCAACTATACGGAGGCGACCTGGAGCAAGTACCCGTACCTGAAGGCGACCAGTCCCTGCTACGTCACCAAGATCGACGCCCTGAAGACTGCCGTCAGCGACCTGCTGGCGCAATTGCTGGTCGCCGATCCGGATCAGATCTACGTTCGGACCGCTGCGATCTCCTATAACTCCGTGCAGGACGCGGCGGGAACCCTCGCCTGGGGTACGAGCGGCGCTGCAACCTACGTCAACGCGCTCGTCGCAACCGGCGGCACGGCATCGGCCGGCGCCTTCAAGACCGCCTACCAGAAGGTCATCGCGGAAACCGAAAACACGGCGCACGCCGCCAAGAACGGCCAGATGCCGTCGAAATACATCGTCTTCATGACCGACGGCGAGAACAACTACGCCAATGACGACACGGTGACCAAACAATGGTGCGACACCGCCAAGGCCAACAAGGTCGAGATCTATAGCGTCGCGTTCATGGCGCCGCAGCGCGGTCAGGAACTGCTGAGATATTGCGCCTCGTCCGCCTCGCATTATTTCGAGGCCGAGGAAGTCACGGATCTCGTCGCGGCCTTCCAGGCCATCGGCGAACGCGCCGCGGCAGTGGTTTCCCGCCTCACGAAGTAAGCGACTCAATCCGTTTTGTTATGCCGCTCGGCCGTTGCCGGGCGGCATTTTTCTTGCTGCGAAACTATTGAAATAGAAGCCTAAGTGCATCCGCGCCCGACATCGAAACGGTCTAATCCATTTAAAAACAGCTGTTGCAAGCGCTTCGGATCGATGCATAAATGCCCTGTTCCCGGCCGCTTCGGCCTGCGGTTTCCTGAAATGCAACAAGGGTTTGACAGTTCTCATGATGAATCGGCTCTCCACCAACGACCTGCCGCAGCCGGCCCTGAGATCCTCCGAACCCGGCCAGCTCGCCGTCGAGATTCTCGAGCGCCTGAAATATCGCATCGGCAAGGATCCGAAGGTCGCCAAGCCCCACGACTGGCTGACCGCCGCCATTCTGGTGGCTCGTGACCGGATCACCGACAAGTGGATGGAATCGACCCGCAAGACCTATGCGACCGGAGCGAAGCGGGTCTACTATCTTTCCCTCGAATTCCTCATCGGCCGCCTGATGCGCGACGCCATGACCAATATCGGCCTGATGGACGAGATGCGCGATGCGCTTGCCTCGCTCGGCGTCGATATCGATATGGTCGCGCAGCTCGAGCCCGACGCGGCGCTCGGCAATGGCGGCCTTGGGCGCCTTGCCGCCTGCTTCATGGAATCGATGGCGACGGTCGACGTGCCCGCCTATGGCTACGGCATCCGCTACATGCACGGCCTGTTCCGCCAGCAGATGGCGGATGGCTGGCAGGTCGAACTGCCCGAAACCTGGCTGGCGCACGGCAATCCCTGGGAATTCGAGCGGCGGGAGAGCTCCTACGAGATCGGCTACGGCGGAAGCGTCGAGACGGTCAATATCGACGAGGAAGTGCAGCGCTACGTCTGGAAGCCGGCGGAACGGGTGATCGCCACCGCCTTCGACACGCCGGCGGTCGGCTGGCGGGCGAAGCGCGTCAACACGCTGCGGCTCTGGGCCGCACAGCCGATCGATCCGATCCTGCTCGATGCCTTCAATGCCGGCGACCATATCGGTGCGCTGCGCGAGAGCAACAAGGCGGAGTCGCTGACCCGCGTGCTCTATCCGGCCGACGCAACGCCCGCCGGCCAGGAATTGCGCCTCCGGCAGGAGTATTTCTTCTCCTCCGCCTCGCTGCAGGACATTTTGCGCCGGCATCTGCAGCAATATCCGGACTTCACGTCACTGCCGGATGCGGTTGCCATCCAGCTCAACGACACCCATCCGGCCGTCTCCGTCGCGGAACTGGTGCGGCTCTTGACTGACGTCCACGGGCTCGGTTTCGAAGAGGCCTGGGACATCACCCGGCGGACCTTCGCCTACACCAACCACACGCTCTTGCCGGAGGCGCTCGAAAGCTGGCCGGTGCCGCTCTTCGAGCGGCTGCTGCCGCGCCACATGCAGATCGTCTATGCGATCAATGCAAAGGTCCTCATCGAGGCACGCCGGCAGAAGCATGCGGCCGACGAGGAAATCCGCGCCATCTCGCTGATCGACGAAACGGGCGAGCGGCGGGTCCGCATGGGCAATCTCGCCTTTGTCGGCTCACACTCGATCAACGGCGTCTCGGCGCTGCACACCGACCTGATGAAGGAAACGGTATTTGCCAACCTGCACCGTCTTTACCCGGATCGCATCAACAACAAGACCAACGGCATCACGCCGCGCCGCTGGCTAATGCAGTGCAATCCCGGCCTTTTCGCGCTGATCCGGGAGGCGATCGGCGACGAGTTCATGGACAATACCGAAGCGCTGCAGGCACTCGACGCCTTCGCCGACAAGGCGGATTTCCAGGAACACTTCGCCGCCGTCAAGCGCGCCAACAAGGTGCGGCTGGCGAAGTTGGTCCAAGGAACACTTGGCATCAGGCTCGATCCTTCGGCGATGTTCGACATCCAGATCAAGCGCATTCACGAGTACAAGCGGCAGTTGCTGAACATCATCGAGGCCGTGGCGCTCTATGATCAGATCCGTTCGCATCCGGAACTCGACTGGGTGCCGCGCGTCAAGCTCTTCGCCGGCAAGGCGGCGCCGAGCTATCACCACGCCAAGCTGATCATCAAGCTCGCCAACGATGTCGCCCGCGTCATCAACAACGACCCCGCGGTGCGCGGTCTCCTGAAGATCGTCTTCGTTCCTAACTACAACGTCTCGCTTGCCGAGGTGATGGTTCCGGCCGCCGATCTCTCCGAGCAGATCTCGACCGCCGGCATGGAGGCGTCGGGCACCGGCAACATGAAGTTCGGCCTCAATGGCGCGCTCACCATCGGCACGCTCGACGGCGCCAATGTGGAGATGCGCGACTGGGTGGGCGAGGAGAACATCAAGATCTTCGGCATGACCGCCGAGGAAGTGGCGAAGGCCCGGGCCGAAGGGCACAATCCGCGGGCCGTGATCGAGGGCTCGCGCGAGCTGTCGCAGGCGCTCTCGGCGATCGCCTCCGGCGTCTTCTCGCCGGACGATCGCAACCGCTTTGCCGGACTTGTCGATGGCCTCTACAACCATGACTGGTTCATGGTCGCTGCCGATTTCGAAGCCTATGCAAAGGCGCAGCGCGAGGTCGACAAACTCTGGACAACCCCGTCCGATTGGTATTCGAAGACGATCCGCAACACGGCGCGCATGGGCTGGTTTTCATCCGACCGCACGATCCGGCAATATGCCGGTGAAATCTGGAGAGCTGGATGACGTCACCGCCCGGCAAGGACGAAACGCCCGCTGTGTCAGGCTTCTTGCCGGCGCAGGAGATCAAGGCAATACTTTCCGGCACCCACAGCGACCCCTTTGCCGTTCTCGGTGTGCACGCATCCGGCAAGAGCTATGTCGCACGATGCTTCGTCCCCGGCGCGGAAGCGGTGGTCGCGGAGACTCTCTCCGGCAGCGAAGTCGGAGCACTTGAACGGCGCGAGGACGCCGGTTTTTTCGAAGGTCCCGTCTCGCTCCGCAAGGCGCAGCCGGTCCGCTACCGCGCCCGCAACGAAGGCGGCGAATGGATCGTCGTCGATCCATACAGTTTCGGTCCCGTCCTCGGGCCCATGGATGACTATTACATCCGCGAAGGCTCGCACCTCAGGCTCTTCGACAAGATGGGGGCCCATCCGATCTCGCATGACGGCGCCGAAGGCTTTCACTTCGCCGTCTGGGCACCGAATGCCCGGCGCGTGTCCGTCGTCGGCAGCTTCAACGATTGGGACGGGCGCCGGCACGTCATGCGGCTGCGGGCCGATACCGGCATCTGGGAAATCTTCATCCCCGGCGTGCCGATCGGTGCCCCTTACAAATACGAGATCCTTGGCAAGGACGGCACGCTGCTGCCGCTGAAGGCCGATCCTTTCGCCCGACGCTCGGAACTGCGCCCGGACACCGCATCGGTAACGGCGGCCGAGATCGTCCAGGTATGGGAGGACGAGGCGCACCGGCGGCACTGGGACGAGGTCGATCCGCGCCGGCAGCCGATTTCCATCTATGAGGTTCATGCCAGTTCGTGGCAGCGCCGCGACAATGGCGATATGCTCACCTGGGACGAACTGGCGGAGCGGCTGATCCCCTATTGCGTCGACATGGGCTTCACCCATATCGAATTCCTGCCGATCTCCGAATTTCCGTACGATCCGTCCTGGGGTTACCAGACCACCGGGCTTTTTTCACCGACTGCCCGCTTCGGCGAGCCGGAGGGCTTTGCCCGTTTCATCAATGGCTGCCACAAGGTCGGCATCGGCGTCATCCTCGACTGGGTGCCGGCGCATTTTCCGACTGACGAACACGGGCTTCGCTGGTTCGACGGCACTGCGCTCTACGAGCACGAGGATCCCCGCCAGGGCTTCCACCCCGACTGGAACACGGCGATCTACAATTTCGGCCGCGAGGAGGTCGCCGCCTATCTCGTCAACAACGCCCTCTACTGGGCCGAGAAGTTCCATGTCGACGGGCTGCGCGTCGATGCGGTCGCCTCCATGCTCTATCTCGATTATTCGCGCAAGCATGGCGAATGGGTGCCGAACGAGTATGGCGGCAACGAAAATCTCGAGGCGGTCCGTTTCCTGCAGACGATGAACGCCCGCCTCTACGGCATCCATCAGGGCGTCCTGACCATCGCCGAGGAGTCGACTTCCTGGCCGAAAGTCTCCCATCCGGTCCACGCCGGCGGGCTGGGCTTCGGATTCAAGTGGAACATGGGCTTCATGCACGACACGCTGCAGTATCTGTCGCGTGAGCCGGTGCACCGCAAATTCCACCACAACGACATGACCTTCGGGCTGCTCTATGCCTTCAGCGAGAATTTCGTCCTGCCGCTGTCGCATGACGAAGTCGTGCACGGCAAGGGATCGCTGATCGCCAAGATGGCCGGCGACGATTGGCAGAAGTTCGCCAATCTCAGGGCCTACTACGGTTTCATGTGGGGCTATCCGGGCAAGAAGCTGCTCTTCATGGGCCAGGAATTCGCGCAATGGCGCGAATGGTCGGAAGAGCGCCAGCTCGACTGGAACCTGCTCGAATACAACCTGCACGAAGGTATGCGGCGGCTGGTCCGCGACTTGAACGGCACCTATCGTGCGAAGCCGGCGCTGCACGCGCGCGACTGTGAGGGCGAGGGCTTCGAGTGGCTGATTGCCGACGACCGGGACAATTCGGTCTTCGCCTGGCTGAGAAAGGCGCCGGGCGAGAAGCTCGTCGCCGTCGTCACGAATTTCACCCCCGTCTACCGCGAAAGCTATGACGTGCCGCTGCCGGTCGCGGGACGCTGGAAGGAAATCCTCAACACTGATGCGGAGATCTACGGAGGAAGCGGCAAGGGCAACGGCGGCGCCGTTCTCGCGGAAAAGAAATCGAACGGAAGGACGATGGCCACCATCACGCTGCCGCCGCTGGCGACGCTGATGCTGGAGCAGGAGTGAGGAGCGGGTCCGACCGACACCGTCGGCGGACGAGCAGGAAGAAACATGGGGCCCGCGAGGCGTCGCAGAATGCCGCCGGGCGGTCCTCGAAGAACTGATCTTGGGGAGGACGAATGGTGGAAAAGCGTACTCAACCTCTGGCCCGTGATGCCATGGCCTATGTTCTCGCCGGCGGCCGCGGCAGCCGACTGAAGGAACTTACCGACCGGCGCGCCAAGCCGGCCGTCTATTTCGGCGGCAAGGCGCGCATCATCGATTTCGCGCTCTCCAATGCGCTGAATTCCGGTATCCGCCGAATCGGAGTCGCGACCCAGTACAAGGCCCATTCGCTGATCCGGCACCTACAGCGCGGCTGGAACTTCTTCCGCCCGGAGCGGAACGAGAGCTTCGACATTCTGCCGGCAAGCCAGCGCGTCTCGGAGACGCAATGGTATGAAGGCACCGCCGATGCGGTCTTCCAGAACATCGACATCATCGAGGATCACGGCGTCGAGTACATGGTGATCCTCGCCGGCGACCACATCTACAAGATGGACTACGAGCTGATGCTGCAGCAGCACGTCGATTCCGGCGCCGATGTCACGATCGGCTGCCTGGAAGTGCCGCGCATGGAGGCGACTGGTTTCGGCGTCATGCATGTCGATGACAAGGATCGGATCATCGCCTTCGTCGAGAAGCCGGCCGATCCGCCCGGCATTCCGGGCAACCCGGAGATGGCGCTCGCCTCGATGGGCATCTACGTCTTCCACACCAAGTTCCTGATGGACATGCTGCGCCGCGACGCGGCCGATCCTAAGTCGAGCCGCGACTTCGGCAAGGACATCATTCCCCATATCGTCGAGCACGGGAAAGCAGTGGCGCACCGCTTCACCCACTCCTGCGTCCGCTCGGACTTCGAGCGCGAGGCCTATTGGCGCGACGTCGGCACGATCGACGCCTACTGGCAGGCGAACATCGACCTCACCCATATCACGCCCGAGCTCGACATCTACGACAGCACCTGGCCGATCTGGACCTTCTCCGAAATCAAGCCGCCGGCCAAATTCGTGCACGACGACGAAGATCGCCGCGGCTCGGCGACCTCATCGCTCGTTTCGGGCGATTGCATTATCTCCGGCGCAATGCTCAACAAGAGCCTGTTGTTCACCGGCGTGCGCGTCAATTCATACTCCAGACTCGAAAATGCCGTAGTTCTCCCCGACGTGACGGTCGGGCGGCATTCGATCCTGCGCAATGTCGTCATCGACAGCAGGGTCGTGATCCCGGAGGGACTGGTCGTCGGCGATGATCCGGAGCTCGACGCCAAGCGCTTCCGCCGGACCGAGAACGGCGTCTGCCTGATCACCCAAACGATGATTGACAAGCTGGGAATGTAGGTCCGCCTCGTATGAATATCCTGTCCGTTGCGTCCGAGGTCTACCCGCTGGTCAAGACCGGAGGGCTCGCCGATGTCGTCGGCGCGCTCCCGGCGGCGCTTCTTCCCCACGGCATCCGCACCCGTACCCTGGTGCCGGGTTATCCGGCCGTGCTCCACAAGCTCAAGAAGAAGAAGGCGGTCGGCGGCATCGATAACCTGTTCGGCAATCCCGCGACCGTGCTTGCGGCCGAGTTCGACGGACTGGATCTGCTCGTGCTCGACCAGCCGGCTCTCTACGACCGCGACGGCGGCCCCTATCTCGATCCGACAGGACGCGACTATCCGGACAATTTCCGCCGCTTCGCGGCCTTGTCGCTCGCCGCCGCCGAGATTGCCGGCGATGACGTCGTTCCCGGCTGGAAGCCCGACATTGTCCATGTTCACGATTGGCAGGCGGCGCTGACGCCGGTCTATATGCGCTTCGGCTCGGCGCGGAACATGCCGACCGTCCTGACGATTCACAACATCGCCTTCCAGGGACAGTTCGGCCCTTCGGTGTTCGCCGAGCTCTCCTTGCCGCCCGAGGCGTTCTCGGTGCAATTCGTCGAATATTACGGCGATGTCGGGTTTCTGAAAGGCGGCCTGCAGACGGCGACGGCGATCACCACGGTCAGTCCCTCCTACGCGCATGAGATCCTCACCCCGGAATTCGGCATGGGCATGGAAGGGCTTCTCGCAAGCCGCACATTGGATCTGACCGGGATCGTCAACGGCATCGACGTCGACACCTGGAATCCGGAGACGGATCCGCACATCGCCCGAAATTATGGTCCGACGGCGATCAAGCAGCGCGCGGCCAACCGCAAGGCTCTGGAAGAGCGTTTTGGCCTGGACGATAGCCGCGGCCCGATCTTTTGTGTGATCAGCCGGCTCACTTGGCAAAAAGGCATGGACCTCCTGGCGGAAGTGGCGGACGATATCGTGACGCTCGGCGGCAAGCTTATCGTGCTCGGCTCCGGCGACAGCGCGCTCGAGGGGGCGCTGTTGGCAGCCGCCTCGCGCCACCGTGGCCGCATCGGCATGGTCACCGGCTATGACGAACCGCTGTCGCACCTCATGCAAGCGGGCTCGGACGCGATCCTCATTCCCTCACGCTTCGAGCCCTGTGGCCTGACGCAGCTCTATGGTCTGCGCTATGGTTGCGTGCCGATTGTTGCCCGCACCGGCGGCCTCACCGACACGGTGATCGACGCCAACGAGGCGGCGCTGTCGGCGAGAGTCGCAACCGGGTTCCAGTTCCGCCCGGTCACCGCCGACGGCCTGCGTCTTGCGATCCGGCGCGCAATGCATGCATTCAACGAGCCGAAAGTGTGGGCGCGCCTCCAGAACCAGGGCATGAAGTCCGACGTTTCCTGGGCCAAGAGTGCGGAACGCTACGCTTCACTCTACTCCGGTCTTCTCGCGAAAGGCTAAGACAATGATAAAAACCGTCTCCACCAACCCCTATGGCGACCAGAAGCCAGGCACATCGGGCCTTAGGAAGAAGGTTCCGGTCTTCCAGCAGAAGAACTATGCTGAGAACTTCATCCAGTCGATTTTCGATTCGCTTGAAGGCTTCGCGGGAGAGACGCTGGTGATCGGCGGCGACGGCCGCTACTACAACCGCGAAGTCATTCAGAAGGCGATCAAGATGGCCGCGGCGAACGGCTTCGGCCGTGTGCTCGTCGGCCGCGGCGGCATCCTTTCGACGCCCGCCGCCTCGAATGTCATCCGCAAATACAAGGCCTTCGGCGGCATCGTGCTGTCGGCAAGCCACAACCCCGGTGGACCGACTGAGGACTTCGGCATCAAGTACAATGTCGGCAATGGCGGTCCGGCACCGGAAAAGGTGACGGATGCGATCTTCGCCCGCACCAAGACGATCGACAGCTACAGGATTGCCGATGTCGGTGACGTCAATCTCGACGTCGAGGGGTCTCAGCAGGTCGAGGACATGACCGTGACGGTCATCGATCCGGTCGCCGACTATGCCGAGCTTATGGAGAGCCTGTTCGACTTCGCGGCGATCCGCAAGCTGATTTCCGGCGGCTTCCGCGTCGTCTTCGACGCGATGAGCGCCGTCACCGGACCCTATGCCAAGGAGATCATCGAGAAACGGCTCGGCGCGCCGAAAGGCTCGGTGATGAACTTCATCCCCCTGCCCGACTTCGGTGGCCATCATCCGGACCCGAACCTCGTCCACGCCCGTGCGCTCTACGAGACCATGATGGCGCCCGACGCGCCCGATTTCGGCGCCGCCTCAGACGGCGACGGCGACCGCAACCTGATCGTCGGCAAGGGTATTTTCGTCACCCCGTCCGACAGCTTGGCGATCCTGGCCGCCAATGCGCATCTGGCGACCGGCTACGCCAAGGGACTTTCCGGCATCGCCCGCTCCATGCCGACGAGCGGTGCTGCCGACCGCGTCGCGGAAAAGCTCGGCATCGGCCTCTACGAGACGCCGACCGGCTGGAAATTCTTCGGCAACCTGCTCGACGAGGGCATGACGACGATCTGCGGCGAGGAAAGCGCCGGCACCGGGTCCAACCACGTGCGCGAAAAGGACGGCCTCTGGGCGGTCTTGCTGTGGCTCAACATCCTGGCGGTGCGCAAGGAAAGCGCGCTCGACATCGTCCGCCAGCACTGGTCGACCTATGGCCGCAACTATTATTCGCGCCATGACTATGAGGGCGTCGATTCCGACGCTGCAAACGCCCTGATCGCCGCACTCCGCGAAAAGCTCGCCGGCCTGCCGGGCACGAGCTTCGGCGCGCTGAAGGTCGAGACCGCGGATGATTTCTCCTACAACGATCCGGTCGACAAGTCGGTGAGCAGCAACCAGGGCATCCGCATCCTCTTCAAGGGCGGATCGCGCGTCGTCTTTCGGCTTTCCGGCACCGGTACCTCCGGCGCGACGCTGCGGGTCTATATCGAGCGTTTCGAGCCTGACCCGGCGCGCCACGACCTCGACACCCAGGAAGCCCTTGCCGACCTGATCGCCGTCGCCGACGACATCGCCGAGATCAAGTCGCGCACCGGCCGCCAGGCGCCGAGCGTTATTACCTGAGACCGTTTGCCATCACGTCGCTCTCTATGTTGTCCTTTACCCCCCTCTGCCCTGCCGGGCATCTCCCACACAAGGGGGGAGATCGACTCGCGGCGAACTCATAGCTCCACCAGGAAAGCCTGCAATTCGGAGCCTTGTGATTTGGCATTGCCGCAAGCCCCGTCCAATCTCCCCCCTTGTGGGGGAGATGCCCGGCAGGGCAGAGGTGGTGGACGGGGGACCGATTTCAACTGCAGATCAACAAGGACCGCACCCTCATGCCAACGACCGGAATTCCACCCCTCGGCGTGACGCGCACGCCTGTCGGTACTCGCTTTGCCGTATGGTCGCACAATGCCGCCCGTATCGATCTCTGCCTGTTCGACAAGCAGGGCGAAAAGGAACTGCGCCGCCTGTCGATGGCACGCGACGGCGATGTGCACAGCATCACCCTTGCCGACGTCCCAACTGGCAGTCGCTATGGCCTGCGCGCCGAGGGCGTCTACTCACCCGATCACGGATTGTGGTTCGATCCATCGAAGCTGCTGGTCGATCCCTATGCCATAGAACTCGACCGCCCCTTTCGCCACGAGCCGCGCCTGACAGTCTTCGGCGAGGAAACCGCCGACCTCGTGCCGAAAGGAATCGTGGCGGACGTCAAGGCGGCAAAGCCGAAGCCGCCGTTGTTCCGGCCCGGTGGGCTGATCTACGAGGTCGCGGTCAAGCCGTTCACCATTCTTCATCCGGAGGTTCCGGAAAAGAAGCGCGGCACGCTGGCCGCCCTCGCCGAGCCGGTCGTCATCGAGCACCTGCACCACCTCGGCGTCTCGGCCGTCGAACTGATGCCGATCGTCGCCTGGATCGACGAGCGGCACCTGCCGCCGCTCGGACTTCACAACGGCTGGGGCTACAACCCGATCGCGCCGATGGCGCTCGATCCGCGCCTGGTTCCGGGCGGGCTCAAGGAATTGCGCAAGACCGTCGAAGCCCTGCACAAGGCCGGCATCGGCGTCATCCTCGATCTCGTCTTCAACCATTCCGGCGAGAGCGACCGCTACGGCACGACGCTTTCGATGCGCGGTCTCGACAATCTCGGTTACTATCGCCATGTCACCGGCCAGCCCGGCGAACTCATTAACGACACCGGCTGCGGCAATACCATCGCCTGCGATCACCCGATGGTTCAAAGGCTGGTCCTCGATAGCCTGCGTCACTTCGTTCTCGCCGCCGGCGTCGACGGCTTTCGCTTCGATCTTGCCTCCATCCTCGGCAGGGATACGAGCGGCTTTCATCGCGACGCAGCGCTCTTCTCGGCGATCGCAGCCGATCCGCTGTTGTCGGACCGCGTGCTCGTCGCCGAGCCTTGGGACACCGGTCCCGGCGGCTATCAGCTCGGCAATTTCCCTGAAGGATTCCTCGAATGGAACGATCGGGCGCGCGACGATATCCGCCGCTATTGGCGCGGCGACCGGCATGCCGTGGGCGCGCTCGCCACCGCGCTTGCCGGCTCCTCCGACACGTTTTCGCGCTGGGGCGAAACGAGAACGCGCAGCGTCAATTTCATCGCCGCCCATGACGGTTTCACGCTCTTCGACCTCGTCTCCTATGCGCGCAAGCACAATGAGGCGAATGGCGAAGGCAATCGAGATGGGCACAACGAAAATTATTCCTGGAACAACGGAGCCGAAGGGCCGACTGACGATCCGGAGGTCGTTACGGCGCGGCGGAACGATGCCATGGCGCTCCTCGGCAGCCTCTTCGCCTCCCGCGGAACGATCATGCTGTCGGCAGGGGACGAAGGCGGCCGCAGCCAGCATGGCAACAACAATGCCTATGCGCAGGACAACCCGATCACCTGGCTCGACTGGAGGAGGCTCGACCAGAAACTGGTCGACCACACGGCTGCGCTCTCCGCCATGCGCCGTCGCTTCGGCGTCTTCGCCGAGACCCCATTCTTCACCGGCCAGGGCGACGTCGCCTGGCTGCGGTTCGATGGTCGGCCGATGACCATCGAAGATTGGGAACATCCGGCAACCGACAACCTGATCATGGTCCTTTCGACCGAGGATCGGCAGCAGCAGCGATCGACCCGGCTCGCCGTCGTCATCAACCGCAGCCATGCGCCGCATCCGTTCAGCCCGCCCACGAGCCTCAACGGCGAATGGCAAGATGCCCTCTCGGACGCGGCGCTGCCGGCCGAAGCCCCGGCGCGATCGGTGACCTTTCTCCTCGAGGTTTTCTAAAGATTTACCGCCACTTGCTAGAAATTGCCCGGCCGGCCTATAGATCGATAGGCAGGCCGCTGGTTCAGGACAATCACATGCCGCAGGACATTTCACTTTCCGAAGTCAAGCATCTGATCGGCAAAGAGATCGGCGTATCCGACTGGATCACCGTTACCCAGAAGACCATCGACAATTTTGCCGAGGCGACGGGCGACTTCCAGTTCATCCACACCGATCCCGAGCGGGCGGTCGCCGAAACCCCGTTCGGCGGCACGATCGCGCACGGTTTCCTGTCGCTCTCGCTGCTCTCAGCCATGAACTACAATTGCCTGCCTAAGATCCGCGAGCAGACGATGGGCATCAATTACGGCTTCGACAAGGTGCGCTTCATGGCACCCGTCAAGAGCGGCGCACGGGTGCGCGGCCGCTTCAGCATGGCCGACGCGCGCTTCCGCGGCGCCGGCATGCTGATGATCACCTATGACGCAACCGTCGAGATCGAGGGCGAGCGCAAGCCCGCCCTGACGGCCGTGTGGCAGACGATCGTCCAGTTCGACCCGAAGGACCGGCCGGCCGATGCCTGACGCCGGGCCGGCCGACTCCGTCCGCAGCGCATTTCGCGACCAGGCGAAAGCCTGCGAGCAACTCGGCTCGCCTTTCACGGCGCGCCTTTGCCGGCTAGCTGCCGAGCATCTTAACGAAAAGACCGCGGTGGGGCGCCGCGTCCTGACTTGGCCGGGCGACCCATCCGCCAATGTCGACGCGCTCGCGCTCAGGCTTTTCGGTTCCCTTCACGCACTGGTTCTCCTCAACCGCGACGAGGTGTTGGCAGGATGCTATTCGCCCAATCACACCGATGACGCCATGCTATGGGCCGCTTGCGAGGGCGCACTCGCGAGGCACGCGGACTTCATTCTTCAGAGGCTTCGCTCTGCGCCGCAAACCAATGAGGTGCGCCGCTCCGGTGCGTTGCTTCCCGGCTTCCTGACAATAACCGGCCTACTTCGCAAGGGCCTTGTCCTCTCCGAGATCGGCGCCAGCGCCGGCTTGAACCTCTACTGGGATCGCTATCGATACGCTCACCCCGACGGGGCTTGGGGCGATGAGACGGCCGACGTTGTCATCGCGCCCGAGTGGCGAGGAGAAACGCCGAAGCTTGGGTCCGTGGAGATAGTCGAGCGCGCCGGTTGCGATCTCAACCCGCTGAACCCGGCCGACGAGGACGACCGGCTGCGGCTGCTCTCCTATATCTGGGCCGACCAGTTGGACCGGCTCGATCGAACGAGGAAAGCCTTGGACATCGCCGCGTCTGAAGGCCGGCCAGTCGAGCGCGCCGACGCAATCGACTGGCTCAAGGTCCGGCTCGCGCTGAGGTTTCCGGGCGCGGTGCATGTCATCTATCACTCAATCGCCTGGCAATACCTGCCGGCGACGGCGCAGCGTGAAGGCGAGGCCCCGATTTCGGCCGCCGGCGCGGCAGCGACCGGCGAGGCGCCGCTGGCCCGGCTGCAGATGGAGGGAGACGGCCAAACACCCGGAGCGGCATTGTCGCTTCAGATATGGCCGGGCGGTGAAAAGCACCTCATCGGCCGCGCCGACTACCACGGCCGATGGGTCACATGGCAAGGCTGGCCGGCAAGCGCCTGACCATGTCCGCTTGGCAAGAAAAAAAGCGGCAGGTGCTCTGCCGCTTTTCCAGTTTCCGAGACGCGCCTTTTCAATGCGCCGCGTCTTCAGCGCCTTCCGAAAGCAGGCCGAAGACGAAGGGCGCGAACGACCGCCAGCACTCGAGGCGGAACGTGTCCTCGGCCGTGCGGAGGAGAACGATCTCGGCCTTGCCGAAAATGGTGCGCGAGCAGGCGCCGACCGGGAAGAGGCCGAGCGACAGGTCCTGCGGGCAGCCGCTGTTGATCGCCACTTCCGCGCCCGGTCCGCTGACGATGATCGCCATGTTGCGGTGCGACACATCGACGGCCGAATGCAAGGCGCCGCTGGACGCCGCGGCGCCCATCAGCTCGGCACCGTCCTCGTCGATCACCAGCCACTCGTCCGGGCCGAGCCAGAGCGCGTGGCGCTTGGCCGTCGAAGCCGAGGTCTTCGGCCGCGTTGGGAGCGTCACCCCGAGAGCAGCCGAAAGGGCCGGAACCGCGTCTTTGCCGGCGCGCAGCGCGATCCGCGCTGCGGGTGCCGCCGGCGTGAGGACCGCCGCGTGCGAACCGCCCCTGAGGCCGGCGAGCGGAACTTTGCGAGTTGCAATTGCCTGGTCAGCCATGGAGGCGACCTCCTTCCTTGTCAAAGAACACCATGTCGCTCACCTCGACGGCGACGGTCCGGTCGGCCATCGGCACGTAGAGCGTCTGGCCGAGGCGCGCCTGGCCGCCGGCAACGACAGCCATCGCGATCGAGCGGCCGCAATTCGACGACCAGTAGGACGAGGTCACATGGCCGAGCATGGTCATCGGTTTCGGTTCGTTCGGATCGGCGACGATCTGCGCGCCCTCCTCCAGCACCACCTTCGGATCCTTGGTGAGCAGGCCGACGAGCTGCTTGCGACCGTCCTTGACGAGATCGGGGCGCTTCAGGCCGCGTATGCCGACGAAATCCGGCTTCTTCTTCGACACCGCCCAGGAAACGCCGGCATCATGCGGCGTGAGGGTGCCGTCGGTGTCCTGGCCGACGATGATGTAGCCCTTCTCGGCGCGCAGCACGTGCATCGTCTCGGTTCCGTAGGCGCAGGCGCCCATCGGTTCCGCCCGGGCCCAGATCGCCTCCCAGACCGCCTGGCCATAGTCCGCCGGGACGTTGACCTCGAAGCCGAGCTCGCCGGTGAACGACATGCGGAAGAGCCTTGTCGGCACGCCGCAGATCTTTCCTTCGGCGACGCTCATATGCGGAAGCGCCTCATTGGAGAGGTCGATGCCTTCGACGAGCGGCGCGATGATCTCGCGCGCCTTCGGACCCTGCACGGCGATGACGGCCCATTGTTCCGTCGTCGAGGTCAGCCACACCTTCAGATGCGGGAACTCCGTCTGCAGATAGTCTTCCATGTGCTGGAGGACGCGCGGCGCGCCGCCGGTCGTCGTCGTCACGTGGAAACGATCCTCGGCCAGCCGGCCGACGACGCCGTCGTCATAGACGAAGCCGTCGTCGCGCAGCATGATGCCATAGCGGCAGCGGCCGGGCTTCAGATTATCCCAAGCGTTCGTGTACATGAGGTTCAGGAACTGGGCCGCATCGGGGCCGACCACCTCGATCTTGCCGAGCGTCGATGCATCGAAAACCCCGGCGACGTCACGAACCGTCTTGCACTCGCGAGCGACCGCGTCATGCATGCTCTCGCCCGCCTTCGGATAGAACCAGGCGCGCTTCCAGTTTCCGACATCCTCGAACTCGGCGCCCTGCGCCTCCTCCCAGGAATGCATCGGCGTCTTGCGGGCCGGATCGAACAGGCTGCCGCGCGAATGGTTGACGATCGCACCGAAGGTTATCGGCGTATAGGGCTGGCGGAAGGTCGTCAGGCCGACCTCCGGGATCCCCTTACCGAGCGCTTCCGCAGCGATTGCAAGCCCGTGCATGTTGGAGAGCTTGCCCTGGTCGGAGGCCATGCCGTTGGTGGTGAAGCGCTTGATGTGCTCGACCGAGTGCATGCCTTCGCGCACGGCAAGACGAATGTCCTTGGCGCAGACGTCGTGCTGGAAGTCGATGAAGGCCTTGACGGTCGTGTCCGGTCCGGCCCCTTCGGCCGCCCCGATCATGCCGCCCGTCCAGTCGAAGGCGTTCTGGCCGGTGAGCGCGACCTGCGCCCCGCCTTCGGCGCCAGCAGCGCGTGCCGCCAGTTCGCCGGCGGCAAGCGCCTCGTCGATCGTCGCCTGGAGATCGTCGGTGCCGTTGCAGGCGCCGATCGACAGACAATCCTGCGCATAGGTGCCGGGCAGGAAACGCTCCGTCTCCGCATCGAACTTCACCTTGCCGCGCGACTGCGAGAAGAGGTGCACCGACGGCGTCCAGCCGGCCGAGACGAGCAGCGCATCGACGGCGATCTTGCGGGCCCCGCTGCCGCCGTTGCGGGCGACGGTGATCGAGGCGATCCGGAGTTTGCCCGTCGTGTTGACGACGGAGTGCCCCTTGAGCACCTCGATGCCGAGCTCTCTCGCCTTCTCCAGCACCGCTTCACCCGGCCGTTCGCGGCAATCGACGATCACTGGAACAGCGACACCGGCTTTCCTGAGGTCGAAGGCGGCTTCGTAGGCGGAATCATGCGCCGTGTAGACGCCGACTTTCTTGCCGACGGCAACGCCGAAATGGTTGAGGAAGGTGCGGCCCGCCGAGGCCAGCAGGATGCCCGGCCGGTCGTTGTTGGCAAACACCATGTGGCGCTCGATCGCGCCGTTGGCGAGGACCACCTTCTTGGCGCGGACCTGCCAGAGACGTTCGCGCGGCAGCGCCTTGTCAGGCGCCGCGAGATGGTCGGTCACGCGTTCCACCAGCCCGACGAAATTGTGGTTGTAATAGCCAAAAGCCGTCGTGCGGGTGAGCAGCGTGACATTGTCCATGGCGGCGAGCGCCTGCCCGGTCGCCTGGGCCCAGTCGTAACCGGGCTTGCCGTCGATGGTGGTGCCGCTGTCATAGCGCAGCGCGCCGCCGACATCCGGCTGCTCGTCGCAGAGGATCACTTTCGCGCCCGCCTTTGCCGCGGCGAGCGCGGCCGCAAGACCGGCAACGCCGGCGCCGACGACCAGCACGTCGCAATGGGCATAGCGGCTCGCATAATGATCCGGATCGGGCTCGGTCGGCGCCACGCCGAGGCCGGCTGCCCGGCGGATGAAGGGCTCGTAGAGCGCGTGCCACGCCGCCTTCGGCCACATGAAGGTCTTGTAGTAGAAGCCGGCGGCGAAGAAGGGCGACAGGAGATCGTTGAAGCCGCCGACGTCGAAGGCAAGTGACGGCCAGCGGTTCTGCGAGGCGACCTTCATGCCGTCGAAGACTTCCTGCACGGTGGCGCGCACGTTCGGCTGGCGGCGGGCCGCATCGCGCGAGACGTCGAGAAGCGCATTCGGCTCCTCGGCGCCCGCGGAAAGGATGCCGCGCGGACGGTGATACTTGAACGAACGGCCGACGAGATGGATGTCGTTGGCGATCAGCGCCGAGGCGACCGTATCGCCCTCGAGCGCCGTCAAAGTCCGGCCGTCGAAGCTGAAGCGTGCGGTGCGGGCCGGCGTCAGGCGTCCCGCTCCCGAAATACGATTGACCCCGCTCATTGGGCTGCTCCTTCCAGGGCCTCGTAGGTTTCGACCGTCGCGCTCGTCTCGGGCGCCGCGTCGAGATTGGGCTTCGGCTCGCCGGCCTTGTAGGTCGTCAGGAACCGGTCGCTCACCGTATCGCGGGCGGCGTTGAAAAACCGGCCGCAGCCGTGGATGTGGCGCCATCTCTCGAAGATCACGCCCTTGGGATTGTCGCGCAGGAAGAAATACGCCTCGAACTCTTCGTCGCTGATCTCGGCGATATTGGTGGGGCGGGCGATGTGGGCATCACCGCCGTTGCGGAATTCGAGCTCGGAACGCTCTTCTTCGCAGTAGGGGCAATAAATCAGAAGCATCTGGAAAGTCCTCGCATCAATGCGCTACGGCGGCGGCGGCCGCCTCGTCGATGAGCCGCCCGGTGCGGAAGCGCTCGAGCGTCAGCCCCGCTGCGAGCCGGTGCGGCTCCCCGCGTGCGATGAGATGGGCAAAGAGATTGGCCGAGCCCGGCGTCGCCTTGAAGCCGCCCGTTCCCCAACCGGCATTCAGGTAAAGCCCGGGTACCGGCGTGACACCCTGGATCGGCGAACGATCCTGCGTCACGTCGACGATGCCACCCCACTGCCGCATCATCTTGACGCGGCGGAACATCGGGAAGAGCTCGCAGATTGCATCAAGCGTATGCGTGATAATCTGCAGGCCGCCGGTCTGCGAATAGGAATTGTACTGGTCGGTGCCGGCGCCGATGACGAACTCGCCCTTGTCGGATTGCGAAATATAGGCGTGCACCGAGTTCGACATCACCACGCAGGGGAAGATCGGCTTCAACGGCTCGGAGACCAGCGCCTGCAGCGGCTGACTCTGCAGCGGCACGCGCACGTCGGCCATCTGCATCAGCACCGAACTATGGCCGGCTGCGGAAATGCCGACCTTCTTCGCGCCGATGAAGCCGCGATTGGTGTCGACGCCGGTGACCCGGCCGGTTTCGTCGCGACGGATGCCGGTCACTTCGCAGTTCTGGATGATGTGCACGCCACGGTCCGAGGCCGCACGCGCATAGCCCCAGGCAACCGCATCATGACGCGCCGTGCCGCCGCGTCGCTGCAGTGCGGCACCGTTGATCGGGTAGCGGGCGGTCTTGGCAATATCGAGCGGCGGGCAATACGCCTTTGCCTGCTCCGGCGTCAGCCAGTCGTTGTCGATGCCGTAGAGCCGGTTGGCATTGATGTGCCGCTTGAAGGACTGCTGATCGTGAATATTGTGCGACAGCATCATTACGCCGCGCGGCGAGTACATGACGTTGTAGTTCAGGTCCTGCGACAGGTTTTCCCAGAGCTTCAACGAATGCTCGTAAATGTCCATGCTCTCTTCATAGAGATAGTTGGACCGGATGATTGTCGTGTTGCGGCCGGTATTGCCGCCGCCGATCCATCCCTTTTCAAGCACGGCGACATTGGTGATGCCGTGCTCCTTGGCAAGATAATAGGCTGCCCCAAGGCCATGCCCGCCGCCGCCGATGATGATCACATCATAGTGCGGGCGTGGCTCCGGCGAGGCCCAGTGGGGGCCCCAGCCCTTGTGGCCGCGCAGTGCCTCGCGCGCCACGGCGAAAACAGAATATTTGCGCATCCGCCTGCTACTCCATGAACCTCAAAAAACTTGTCCGTCGGCGTTAGAAATCGCAAATCCGGTGACGGCGCAACGTTTCTTTTGCGACGCGATCCGGCGGACTTGGTCGGAGTTGCGACATGGGCGACAAACGGCGACAAGCATTCAGGGGCGCGATCGCTTCTTCTCTCCCGCTGCGGCGCATTTTTGCCGGCAGCTCCGATGTCGCCGCTGGACTTTCGGCCCGTCATCTGGTATCCGCTCCTCTAATCGTAGAGCTGTCGGCTCAGCGAACGCAGACTTATTGCCTCCCAAACCTGACGGTGAGGCTACCAACTCGAACAAAGGAACGGGATTCACGTGCAGGTACTTGTCCGCGATAACAATGTCGACCAGGCGCTCCGCGCTCTCAAGAAGAAGATGCAGCGCGAAGGCATTTTCCGCGAAATGAAGATGCGTGACTTCTACGAAAAGCCGTCCCAGAAGCGTGCGCGCGAAAAGGCCGAGGCCGTCCGCCGCGTTCGCAAGCTGGCTCGCAAGCGCGCGCAGCGTGAAGGCCTCCTGGCCCGCTGATTGGTCGTTTTTTCGACGCTTTCCAATGTAAATCGTGGCGGGGGCGAGGCATCGCCGCCGCCATTTTGATATGGACACCCTGTCCGTCGGCAGTTTAGCGTGACTGCCGCATCAGTTGGCGACGGTCAGCCGCCCGGAAACAGGCCGGTTGGTTCAGCCGAGGCGCTCATTGAGCCCCGGAGCCCCCGCGCCTTCGCCGCTCTCCGTAAAGGAAAGCACTGGGACCTGTCGCTTGAGGGATCGACTTTGACACTTGCTGCCATGACTGCGGACGTCTCCGGTTTCACCGTCCAAGAGGCGCAACGCCGCCACCAGCGCAATCCGAAGCTTGCCGCCATGCTGATACTCGGCTCGGCTCTGCTGCTTGCCGGATGCCAGACCGACAACGCCTCCGAATCGATGATCCGCGTAGAGCGGGCGCAGGGCTCGGAGGAGAATATAGCGTCGCTGTCGAGCGTCATCGCCTCCAATCCGAGCGACCCGGAAGCCTATAATGTGCGCGGTTCGGCATATGGCCGCGCCGGCGAATTCCGCCGGGCGCTTGCCGACTTCGACCAGGCGATCAAGCTCAATCCGAGCTTCTACCAGGCCTATGCCAATCGCGGGCTCGTCCATCGCAACATGGGCGACCAGCAGGCCGCGCTTGCCGATTACAATGCGGCGCTGCAGCTCAACGCAAATTACGACGTCGCCTATATCGGCCGCGGCAATCTCTACCGCCAGGCCAACCAGCTCGACCCTGCCCTCAATGATTTCAGCAAGGCAATCCAGCTCGACACCACCGATCCCCGCGCCTACCACAATCGCGGTTTGATCTATCAGGCGCGCAACGATCACGCCAAGGCGATCGAGGATTTCTCGACGGCGATCTCGCTGTCGCCGAGCTCGGCCGAGCCCTATAACGGCCGCGGCATTTCCTATGCGGCGCAAGGCGACGACGACAACGCCTTCTCGGATTTCAACACCGCCATCAACCTCAACGGTAAGCTCGCAGAATCCTGGGCGAACCAGGCGCTGATCTACGAGCGCCGAGGCGAGAAGGCCAAGGCGCAGAAGTCCTATTCCCACGCGCTGCAGCTCGATCCGAAGTACGAACCGGCCCGCGCCGGGCTGGAGCGCGTCAAGGCGATGTCCTGAGACCGCCGCCGTTTTCTTCGAAACGCCCGCGACTATTGTCGCGGGCTTTTTTTGTTTGGGGCCTCAACGTTGGTCGCGGCCCGCCAGATCGGCGATTGCGGAACCATCACAGGCCCAATCCGTTTGACCAGAGCTTCCAAACGGAGATCTGAGCCATGATCAGACAGATTGTCATCGCGGCGGCCGCGCTTGCGGCCCTTTCAGGAACGGCGCCCGCTCAAAATTATGTGGCGCTCGGTCGCCTTACCTGCGGCTCCGAGGGCGGCACGGGGCTCATCATCACCTCCACCAAGAACCTGATGTGCACGTTCAAGCCTGCGGATGGATCGCCAGGAGCCGTTTATGCCGGCAAGATCACCAAGATCGGCATCGATATCGGGTCGACCGGCAAGACCGTCATGGTCTGGGACGTGATGGCGAAGACGGGCACGCCTTTCACCGAATATGCACTGGCCGGCGAATATACCGGTCTCGGTGCCGATGCGAGCTTCGCCGTCGGTGGCGGCGCGAAGGTCATCGCCGGCGGCACCAACAAGGCCTTCATGCTGCAGCCGATCAACGTCCAGGTCCAGGAGGGCCTGAACGTCGCGCTCGGCATCGACCATCTGGTTCTGGCGCCCGCGGGCTGATCGCATAAGCGAACAACTGCCGAGGCCTCGTCGGGGCGTCGCAGGTCACTCCTCCAGGCGGTCGATTGAAACTGCGGCGACTTGCGCGCCAAGGCAAGGCGCGCCACTGTGCTGTTGATCGCCGGGCGACCCGGCGCGACAGCACGATCGGACAGGGGATGAAGGACCAGGCAATCCGCGACATCGTTCTGTGGATGTCGGACGAGGGAATTCGCGGGCTCAAAGAACAGGATCTTCTCGCGGGCTTCTGCGACCGTTGCCACGCCGCCGGCGTTCACGTCGACCGCGCACTCGGGCTGATCGACACGCTCCACCCGGAGTTCGAGGGACGCGCCTTCCAGTGGAACAGCGAAAGCGACGAAGTGCCGGACGTCCTGCACTACGGCTCGACAACCAGCGGTGAGGCGCTGGCGAACTGGCAACGCTCCCTCTTCTTCCACATGCTTCAGGCAGACGAAACCGAACGGCGCATTCGCCTTGCGCAGGAACGGCATATCCCCTTCACCACGCTGGACGCGCTCAAGACCGAGGGGCACACCGACTGTGTCGGCTTCATCCACCACTTCACCGACCGCGGCCGCGTCGGCCAGATGGATTGTTTCTACTCTCACTGGGCGACGAAGAGACGCGCAGGCTTCAGCGACGAGGACCTTAACGTGCTCCGGGCGCTGGTGCCGACGCTTGCGCTCGCCGTGAAGGCGGCCTCCTGCGTCCGCATCATCGGCACGCTCGCAGACGTATATCTCGGCCAGGACGCCGGGCGGCGGGTGGTCGAGGGCAGCATCGAACGGGGAGCGGCCGAGCGCATCGAGGCGGTCATGTGGTTCTCGGACCTGCGCAACTACACGCGCATCGCCGAGAGCATCGCGCCGGAGGAAGTCATTCCTTTCCTCAACGACTATTCCGGCACGGTGATCACTGCGATCGAGGAGCATGGCGGCAGCGTGCTGAAGCTGATCGGTGATGGCGTCCTCGCCATTTTCAACGGCCGCCAGCCCGCCGATGCCTGCAATGCGGCGATCGCCGCAGAGCGACAACTGCGCGTCATGCTCGCCGAGCTGAACGACCGGCGGCTCGACGAGGGAAAGCCGACCACCGACGTCTATCTCGGTCTGCATATCGGCGAGGTTTTCTACGGAAACATCGGCAGCCAGAACCGGCTCGACTTCACCGTGGTCGGGCCAGCCGTCAATGAGGTGAGCCGCATCGTTTCGATGTGCCGCTCGGTGGAACGGCACCTCATCATGTCTTCGGAATTCATCGAGGCCTCTCCGGCTGCCCACCGCGCCAATGCCGTTTCGCTCGGCCGCTTCGCGCTTCGCGGCGTCACAAGGGCGAAGGAGCTGTTCACCTGGGATCCCGACACGGCGGGAGGTTGAGTCCACTGGCGGTACGCAGCCTGTCCGAACTGCCCCTCTCCCCGGGTTTACCCCGAGGACTAGCCTCTCCCCGCAGGCGGGGAGGGACTAAGCGTTGCCACGTCTCACCTTCACCCCGCTTGCGGGGAGAAGGCGCCGGCAGGCCGGATGAGGGGCGGGCAATTCAAAGTCCATCCCGCCTCAGTGGTTGATCGCCTTGACGATCTCCTCGGTGACCTTCTTGGCGTCGCCGAGCAGCATCATCGTGCCGTCCTTGTAGAACAGCGTGTTGTCGATGCCGGCATAGCCGGAGCCGAGCGAGCGCTTGACGAACAGGCAGGTCTTGGCCTTGTCGACGTCGAGGATCGGCATGCCGTAGATCGGCGAGGCCTTGTCATCGCGCGCCGCCGGATTGGTGACGTCGTTGGCGCCGATGACATAGGCCACATCGGCCTGGGCGAATTCCGAGTTGATGTCCTCGAGCTCGAACACCTCGTCATAGGGGACGTTCGCTTCCGCCAGGAGCACGTTCATGTGCCCGGGCATGCGGCCGGCAACGGGATGGATGGCGTATTTGACCTCGACGCCGGCCGCCTTCAGCTGGTCGCCCATCTCCCTGAGCGCATGCTGCGCCTGCGCCACCGCCATGCCGTAGCCGGGCACGATGATCACCTTCGAGGCGTTCGCCATCAGGAAGGCGGCGTCGTCGGCCGAGCCCTGCTTGACGGTCCGCTGGATGCCGTCGTCGCCGCCGGCGGCGGCCGTCTCGCCGCCGAAGCCGCCGAGGATCACCGAGATGAACGAACGGTTCATGCCCTTGCACATGATGTAGGAGAGGATCGCACCGGAGGAGCCGACCAGCGCCCCGGTGACGATCAGCGCCAGGTTGCCGAGCGTGAAGCCGATGCCGGCCGCCGCCCAGCCGGAATAGGAGTTGAGCATCGACACCACCACCGGCATGTCGGCGCCGCCGATCGGGATGATGATCAGCACGCCGAGCGCCAGCGACAGGGCGACGATCAGCCAGAAGACCGTGGTGCTCTCGGTGAAGACCAGCATGATCACCAGCGCGACGAGCGCCGCCGCAAGGCCGGCATTGACGAGATGGCGTGCCGGCAGGAGGATCGGCTTGCCCGACATGCGGCCATCGAGCTTCAGGAAGGCGATGACCGAGCCGGTGAAGGTGATCGCGCCGATGGCGACGCCGAGCGACATTTCGACCAGCGCCTGCGAATGGATGTCGCCGATGGCGCCGATGCCGAAGCTTTCCGGCGCGTACATCGCCGCGGCCGCCACCATCACGGCAGCGAGACCGACGAGCGAGTGGAAAGCGGCGACAAGCTGCGGCATCGAGGTCATGGCGATGCGCCGCGCGATGACGGCGCCGACACCGCCGCCGATGGCAAGGCCGACGACGATCATCAGAAAGCCGCCGATCGACGGCAGGGCGAGCAGCAGCGTCGTGACGATGGCGATCGCCATGCCGATCATGCCGTAGGCATTGCCCCTGCGGCTGGTGGTCGGATGCGACAGGCCGCGGAGCGCGATGATGAACAGCACGCCGGAGACGAGATAGAGGAAGGCTGCGAAGTTAGCGTTCATCGGCCCGCCTCACTTGTCTTTTTTCTTGTACATGGCGAGCATCCGCTGGGTGACGAGGAAGCCGCCGAAGATGTTGACCGAGGCGAGCACCAAGGCGACGAAGCCGAAGCCGGTGGCCAGTCCCGAAGCCGAGATGCCGACCGCCAGGAGCGCGCCGACGACGATCACCGAGGAGATCGCATTGGTGACCGCCATCAGCGGCGTGTGCAGCGCCGGCGTCACCGACCAGACGACGTAGTAGCCGACGAAGATCGCCAGCACGAAGATCGCCAGCCGGAAGACGAACGGATCGATCGCCCCGCCGGTGGCGCCATGCGCCACCGCGCCGGCCGCGTCCGGCACGTATTCGGCCGCCGTCCTGACCGCCTCGACCGCCCGTTCGAGGTCGGTCAGCGCCTTGTCGAGAAGTTCGTTCGCCATTACTTGTCCCCCCCATTCGGGCCGCCGAAGGCCGGATGCACGACCGCACCGCCGTGGGTCAGCGCCGTCGCCTTGACGAGTTCGTCCTCCATGTTCACCGCCAGCGCTTTCGTTTCCTTCGAGACCATCGTCTCCAGGAAGGTGACGAGGTTCTTGGCATAGAGCAGCGAGGCGGAGGCGGCGATGCGGCCCGGCACGTTGAGATGGCCGACGACCTTGACGCCGCCGATCTCGACGACCTGGCCGGCTTCGGCGCCTTCGACATTGCCGCCGCGCTCGACGGCAAGGTCGACGACGACCGAGCCGGGCTTCATCGCATCGAGCATCGCGCGGGTCACCAGCCGCGGCGCCGGCCGGCCGGGGATCAGCGCCGTGGTGATGACGATGTCCTGCTTGGCGATATGCTCGGCGACCAGGGCCGCCTGCTTCGCCTGGTAGTCCTTCGACATTTCCTTGGCGTAGCCGCCGGCGGTTTCGGCCGCCTTGAACTCCTCGTCCTCGACGGCGATGAACTTGGCGCCGAGCGAGGCGACCTGCTCCTTGGCCGCCGGGCGAACGTCGGTGGCCGATACCATGGCGCCCAAGCGCCGTGCGGTGGCGATCGCCTGCAGCCCGGCAACACCGGCGCCCATGACGAACACCTTGGCCGCCGGCACCGTGCCGGCCGCCGTCATCATCATCGGCAGCGCCCGGTCATATTCGTTGGCCGCGTCGACCACCGCCTGGTAGCCGGCGAGGTTCGCCTGCGAGGACAGCACGTCCATCGACTGCGCCCGGGTGATGCGCGGCATCAGTTCCATGGCGAAGGCGGTGAGCCCGGCCTCAGCCATCGCGGCGATCGCCGCCTCGTTGCCGTAGGGATCCATGATGGCAATGACGATGGCGCCGGATCGGTAGCCGGTAACTTCCTCGGCCGTCGGCCGGCGCACCTTGAGGATGACGTCGGCGCTCTTCGCATCGGCGGCCGAGCCGATCCGGGCGCCGGCCTTCTCGAACTCCGCATCCGGCACCCGCGAGCGCATGCCCGCCCCGGCTTCAACGACGACGTCGAAGCCGAGCGACTTCAGCTTTTTGACGCTTTCGACGGAAGCCGCGACGCGCGGCTCGTCGGAATCCGATTCCCGCGCGATAAAAACAATCTGGCTCAATACTCCCCCTCTCCGCCCCGCAGCCAGGCCCTCGCTGAATGCGGGTACATGTTCGATTGCCGAGTCGGCGGCTTGAACCGAGCCGCCCCGAATGCTCGCTCCTTAAACGGATCCGCGATCCAAGGAGAAGCCATGCAGCACTTCAATGCGCTGCAGCGAGCTTGTGCGGACCAGGGCACGATCGCTGCAGCGACAGGCACTCTTCCTTCGCAGGCAGACCTTGTCCGCCGCCGAAAAACGCTCCTCACGCGGTGAGGTGAGTCCGGATTGCATCCGGCGACGCAGGCAGGGGCGTCCTCCTCCCCTGCCTACGACAGGAAATGTCGGAAAGGTCGCTCAGCGCAGGAAAAAGTAGCCGGCGACGTTGAGGAGGATGAACAGCACGAAGGCACTGATGAAGCCCATGGTCGTGAAGAAGCCGGCGGCCATGGCGATCAGCAGGGCAACGCAAAACACCGTGCCGTATTTCGTTGCGTTGAGAAAGAGCGTGTAGGTCTTCTCATGCTCGGAATAGTCCATCGGGGCGCCCGTCTCGGCCGGTCCCGTATGATGCTCTGCCATCTCCAGTTCTCCAGAATGCTGTGGCACCGCCTTTCGGCGGTTCGCTTTGACCCACTATTCGGAACCGCTCCGCGTGTAACGCGAGAGAGCGGTCCTTTAGCTTCCGCATACACAAAGCGACGGCCCTTCGCAACGAAAACCCGCCCCGCCAGGCTGCGGCATAGTCGAACGCGCATGCCGGCGAATTGTTTCGGCGTAGGTAACGCAGGCCTAACGCGAGACGCGCCTAAGCGCCTGGCTATGCCCGCAAGAAGGAGCGGCCCTGACCCAATTGCGCGAATCTCGCGGTTGGCAGGATCGTCAGCGGCGCAAACGGCACCTCCTCGCGCCCGCCGAACATCAGGCGGCGCTCGAACGGCTCGGAATCGAAAATCGGGTACCGATCCAGAATGGACGGCCTCTGGCCACGCACCTGCGCAACGAGGAGCGCACCGTCGGCGTTGTAGACGCCGAGATTCTCCCGCCGCTCCACCACGGTCGTCGATCCGAAGATGCGCTTGTAGAAGGCGGTGTGCCGTGGACGGCAGGCGGTCAGGCAGCGGTCGGCGGCAAAATACTCGCAGGCCATCGCCACCGGGCGCAGCGTCAGATACGGCAGGGCCTTCAGATCGTCGCCGAGGACCTCCGGATCGACGGCCAGTCTGCCCGGATCGATCAGCACCATGCCCGCATCCAGAAAGACCTCGATCTCTTCGCCGAAAATCAGCCCGGACGTGCTGGCGCGATGGTCCGGCGTCACATGGTGGACGCGCACCGTGCTGACCAGCCTCTCGTCGAGATAGATGCCGAAGACATAGGCGTGGTTGTCGAAGTCCAGCGCGTCGACGAGCGTCGCACCGGGCAGCTCCATGAGGTTGACGGCCCTGTAAGCCTTGAATCTCAGGCGTGCGATATCCTCCATATCCTCGCCGCCTTCGACCCGCCGGTATTCGACGCGATCGAGGAGCAGCATGAGCTTCTCGGAAAAACTGCCAGAACCGGTCTGGCCCCCGTTGGCACGCATCACCCCATCCCATGGTTAACAGGTGGTTAAACCTATTTATGGGAGGGCCGTCGGCAACAACAAAATGGCACAACTCACAATTAACGTTCTGTTAACCTTAACAAAAAGTTAAATCGCCGCGGCTAACGGGCGGCGAGCGGTACGACAGTCGCCTATTCGCGTTTAAGCGATCTGCGAGCGCGACGCTTTCGCGTTCCGTCGTCGGACACGCGGCTTGCACAAGTCCCTTATCGCCGATGCCGGCATCGGCGCCGAGAACACGAAACCTTGGATCAGATCGGCACAGCGATAGTCGTTGATGAGCTGCAGCTCATCGAGGGTCTCGACCCCTTCTACGACTGCTTTGAGGCCGAGGGCGCGGCCGAGATTGACTGCGCTGCACAGCAGTTTGAAGCGGCGCGCATCGTCGCGGATGTTGCGGACGAAGGAGCGATCGATCTTGATGATCGAGACGGGCAGTGCGTCGAGATAGCTAAGGCTCGAATAGCCGGTCCCGAAGTCGTCGATCGCAAGGGTCATGCCGCGCTCGCGCAATTCGTGAAGTAGCGACTGGCCCTTGGCCGGCTCATCCATAAGGCAGCTTTCAGTCACTTCCAGATGCAACCGGGCCGGGTTCAGACCGGTCTCGTGCAGTGCCTTGCCGACCATCTCGACAATCTGCCTGTCGCGGAGATCAAGCACCGACAGGTTGACCGAAACCGAGACGCCCGCGGGCCAGGTCGAGCAATCGCGGCAGGCCTGCCGGAGCACGAAGCATGTGATCTCGGTGACGAGCCCCATCTCCTCCGCAAGCTGGATGAAGACGCTCGGCGGCACCGGCCCGCGTTCCGGGTGAGTCCAGCGCGCCAAGGCCTCGCAGCATTCGACGCGCGCCCCGTCGGGCGTGAACATCGGTTGGTAGGAAACGCTGAGAGCACCGGACTTGAGCGCTTCGCGCAGATCGCTCTTGAGCTTCTGCCGGTCGAGATAGCGCGCATCCATTTCGGCTTCGAAGGCGGTGCACCCTCCCCTTTCGCGCGATTTCGTTTCCGCCAGCGCCAGGTCGGCCTTGATCTGCAGATCCTCGAATCGAAAGGCGCTGCTCCTGGCAATGACGAAGCCGGAGCTCATGGTCATGTAGAATGTGAAGCCACCCGCCTCGTAGGCGCCACGCATCCGGACGTGGACATCGCGAATGCGCTCGTCGAGGTCCGGGCGGTTTTCCTTGTTGGGGAAAAAGACGACGAACTCGTCGCCCATCAGCCGTGCCGCGATCGCGCCGCTGCCCGCGACATCTTTGAGGCGCTCGGCGATCGACTGCAGCAACTTGTCGCCGACCACGTGACCGCGTGTATCGTTCACGTGCTTGAATTCGGCGACGTCGATGAGCAGCAGCCCGATGTCTCGGTCGGGCACAGCCTCGCCGGCGACCGCATTGTGCGCCAGTTCGAAAAGATAGTCGCGGCTCGGCAGCCCGGTCAGCGTATCGAAGCGTACCATCTGCAGGATCTGTCTTTCCGCCTGAACCCGCGCCGTCACGTCTTCGAAAATCAGCACGATCTCGCCGCTTTCGCGCCGGCTCGCCGAAAATTCAAGAAAGAAATCTTCGGAAACGGGAACGAGCGCACGCGATCGCTTTCCCTTGAGCAGGAGGTCGAGCCTACGAACCATGGTCGCGGTCTTTTCCGCGTCCAGCGTCATCTCGCGGGCGCCACGCCGCAGCACCTCGTTGAGGAGCACATCTTTCGTTTCCGCCTTGTCGCCGAGCTTCAGAAGCTCGCAGGCGCGCTCATTGGCGACGACGATCCGGTTGTCGCCGTCCAACATGAACAGGCCGTGCGTCATGTTGTTGAGAGCCGCATCGAACTGGCCGTTGATCGACCTGATTTCTCGAGCGGCTAGGACATTGTCGTAGAGAAACGCGCGCACGTTGTTCGCCATCTTCCATGTCGTGAAGATGAACGGCAGGATTAGGACCGCCAGCACCAGCATGTAGGGGTCGCCCAACGTGATGAGGCCCATGACGATCGGCAGGCAGGCCGACGAGGACAGCAACAGCACCGCGCGTTCGGAGCCGTAATTCCTGCCCACCAGCGAAATCATCGAGGCAAGCGTCACCGAAATGCAGGCGAGCTCCGCGAATGAATCCTGGCTGACGGCAATGGCATAGCCACAGGTGAGGCCACAGGTCAGCGTGACGCCGATGCCACCGACTATATATCGGTTTTCCCATCTTCTGACGATCATGCGATCGGCGTGAGAGAAATCCTCGCGGTCGAAGCGCCGCATGTCGAGATTTCGGAGAGTCCAGATGATGACGATCGCAACGGCGCAGCCGAGATAGAAGGCATCGGACGTCTTCAGGAAGACGAGCAGAAAGGTCACGACGTGCGACAGCATGCCGATCACCAAGGCCCGGCGATGTTGGTAGAGCGAGCTTACAGACGAGAGGTAGATGTCTGTCGGAAAAGCGCCCTGTTCATTGCGCGTCATGAACCAAGCTCCGGTTTGCCGGATTGTTAGAAGTGAGGACTTAAGGAATGATTTCGTCTAACTGTCGAATATAACTGCAGAACTCCGGATCAGCGGCAACTCGGTTTTCGCGTTTCGGCGGAGATTCAACCTTCTCTTGCGGCCAGCCGCCGATAATGCACGGGTTTTGCAACCGCGCATAGGCGTGCGTTAAGGAAATAAAAACCAATCGAACTTCCATGGTTGTCGAGTGGGCAAACCCCCTTTCAAAAGGAAATGGTTAGCCGATCTTGAAGAAACGGCGCCGAATGCCCGTTGCAAACCTTGAAACGCGCCGTAAAACTCCACCGGGAGGCCTCGCATGGCACCCGCCTCTCTCCGTGGTTGACTTTGACCGCTCTCTGGCGGCAAGGCTTTTCAAAACGATAACCGGAGTTTGATGATGCCGAAACCTGTCGTCGCCATACCCTGCGACTTTCGCGAATTCGACGGCAATGTCTGGCACGTGGTAGCCCATCAATATGTGCGTGCTGCCGTCGAGGGGGCAGGCGTCATGCCCTTCCTCGTTCCGGCGCTCGAAAGCGGCAACGACATCGATGAAATCCTCGACCGGGTCGACGGGGTGCTTGCCAGCGGCGCCCGCTCCAACGTCCACCCGTCGCATTACGGCCGAGAGGCGACCGATGCGGATGGACCCTTCGACGCCGGCCGCGACGCGACCAGCCTCCCCTTGATCCGTGGGGCGCTCGATCGCGGCATTCCGCTGCTCGCCATCTGCCGCGGCATTCAGGAACTCAATGTCGCGCTCGGCGGCACGCTCGCAACCGAAATCCAGGATCTGCCGGGGATTTCGGACCATCGCAAGCCGGACGTGCCCGATCTCGACATCGCCTATGGCATCCGCCAGGACGTGGTCGTCAAGGAAGGAAGCTGCCTCGCTCCCGTTCTCGGCACCGGGCGGATTCGGGTTAACTCGCTGCATCGCCAGGCGATCGCAGCCACCGCGCCAAGGCTGGCAGTCGAGGCCGTCGCCGACGATGGCACGATCGAGGCGGTGTCGGTCATCGGCGCCAAGGCGTTTGCGGTCGGCGTCCAATGGCATCCGGAATATTGGGTGCGGACCGACGGCCCCTCCGCCGCCCTCTTCAAGGCCTTTGGCGATGCGGTGCGCGGCTATCGGGAGAGCAAGGCGAAATAGCCGCTCTGACAGCGCCGCGCGTCTTTTCAGACGTGCAAAGGACGCTGTAGCACTTTAAGTCTGCGCATCGTGCTTTCAAGTGGAACCACCGAAAGCAGAAAGATGCTCTAGATTCAAAGTGCTAGAGCGTCCTTTGCGCGTTCAAATGAACGCGCGGCGCTCTAGCGGCCTTTGCGCTCGAACGGCGTCTCGGCGACCGGCGTCAGCGCCCGTCCGGTGGAAAACCAGGCCTTCAGATTGTCGACGACGAGATCGGCCATGGCATTGCGGGTGACGACCGAGGCGGACGCCACATGCGGCAGCAGCGAGACGTTCGGGAAAGCGAGAAGCGCCTCCGGCACATGCGGCTCGTTCTCGAAGACGTCGAGCCCGGCACCGGCAATTGTGTTGCTTTCGAGCGCCGCAACCAAGGCAGCCTCGTCCAGCGTCGAACCGCGGCCGACATTGATCACCACCCCTTGCGGTCCAAGCGCCGCGAGAACTTCCGCATTGACGGCCTTCGCCGTGCTCGCCGTCCCCGGTACGATGACGATCAGCGTGTCGACTGCCTCGGCCAGGGCCAGAAGGCTCGGATAAAAGGCGAAGGGCAGTTCCTCGCGCCGGCTGCGCGTGTGATAGGCGATGGGCACGCGGAACGCCTCCAGCCTGCGGGCGATCGCCAGGCCGATCCTGCCAAGGCCGAAAAGCCCAACCTTCCGGCCCCGGAGCGACAGCGGCGACAGCGGGAAAGCACCGTCGCGCACCCACCGGCCCTGCCGCAGCCATTGCTCCGCCTGGGGCAGCTGACGCACGGTGTTGAGGAGCAGCCCGATCGCCGTATCGGCGACTTCCTCCGTCAGCACATCCGGCGTGTTGGTGACGACGATACCGCGCTCCGCTGCGTGGGCGACATCGACGCCGTCATAGCCCACGCCGAAGTTGCCAACGATTTCGAGCCGAGGGAAGGCATCCATCAGTCCCGTCGGAAGACGTCCCGACACGGCGATGCCGACGACATCCGCCATGTCTGCCGTCACCAGTGCCGCATCGGCGCGCTCGATGCGCACAGTCTCGAACATCTCCGGCAATCGCTCGAGGATGCGCGGGTTGATCTTCCCGGGCACCAGGATTCTAGGACGGCTCATCGAGGCTTCCTTTCAATGCGTCACAAAATACGGATGCCTGCATCTTGTTCCGACTCGCAAGGAGGGATCAAGCCGTTACCCGGAGCGGACCGGTCGACTGGCGGATGCGCATCTCCGGTTTGATCAGGTGAATGCCGTCGGGCTCATGGCTGCCGGAAAGCTTGTCGAGGAGCGCACGGGCCGCACTGCGCCCGACTTCCGCCTGGCCGTTCCAGACGGTCGTCAGCGCCGGCGTCGCGATCGAGGCTTCCTCGAGATCGTCATAGCCGGTGACCGAAATATCGACGCCCGGCACGAGGCCGGCGCGGGCGATGCCGTTCATCATGCCGATTGCAACCAGGTCGTTCCAGCAAACCACGGCGGTCGGCTTCTGCGGCAGCGACAGGAGATGCACCGCCGCCTCGAAGCCGCCCTGCTTCGAGCGGGGGCCCGGGATACGCAGGTCCGGATCGACCTCGATATTCGCCTTACGCAAGGCGTTGACATAGCCCTGGTAGCGGTCGCGCCCGGTCGAGGTCTGGTCGGTGCCGCCGACCATCGCGATGCAGCGGTGGCCGAGACCGATCAGATGGTTGGTGGCCAGCGCGATGCCGTAGGCGTCGTCGCCGCGGAAGATCGGTACGTCGAGGCCTTCGATCGAACGGGCGATTAGGATCGCCGGCATGCCGTTGTCCTCGGCGAGCTGGATATCCTCCGGCGGCGTGCCGATCGCCGGCGACATAATGACGCCGTCGCCGCCGAGTTGCAGCAGCGTCTCGATGAAATCGCGCTGTTTCTCGACGGAATCGTAGTGATTGGAAAGAATGAAGGTCTGCTTGTCGCGATCGAGCTCCGCCTCGATCGACTTCAGGATCTCGCCGTAGAACGGATTCATGATGTCGTGCACGACGACGCCGATGATGCCGGAGCGGGAGGTCCTGAGGCTCGCGGCGCGGCGATTGTAGATGTAGCCGAGGGCGCGCGCCTGTTCCTTGATCTTCTCACGGGTTGCGATCGCCACGAGCGGGCTGTCTCGCAATGCCAGGGATACGGTCGCCGTCGAAAGTCCGAGTGTTTCCGCGATTGTCGAAAGCTTGACCTTCTGCGCCACCGTGCCCCCCGTTTGCCCGTCGAATGTCTCGGCTCGTTTTAAACCCTCTTTAAACTGTTTAAATCGCCGCTGCAATCGGGAATTGGCCATACGAGCTGCGTCAGTCGGCAGCACGCGCCGCCTGCAGATTGCTGTCGACCACGCGCAGGAGTTTCAGAAGCGTGCGCACCTGCTTGTCGGTGAGGCCGCGCGTGGCGAGCTTTTCGGAATGCTGACCGGCCTCGGCAATCGTCTGCAGTCGGTCGCGCCCCGGAGCCGTCAAAAAGACCTTGGTCAAGCGCGCATCGTCTTCGTCCGGGCGGCGCTCGAGGAAGCCCTGAGCCTCCATGCGGCCGATCGTGCGCGTCATCGTCGGCGCCTTGACCCCGAGTCTCACGGCGAGCGCGCCAGCGGTCAGGCCGTCCGTTTCGGCCAAGGCGAGCATGACGCCGTCCTGGCCGGCATAGAGGCCGCTCTCAACGAGGTTGCGGGAAAGCACGGTGCGCATCGAGCGGGCAGCCTGGACAAGCAGCGAGGCAAGGTCGTGGTCCTGCACGTCGGCATTCAGCTCGTCGCGCTTCTTGCCGTTCTTGCCCTTCTTTTCGGCTTTGCTCTTCTTGCCCATTGGACCTCCGGCCGAATCCCTGACACTTTCTTTATAGCAAGTCGGCTTGCGAATACGAACTGTATGACTCAAATAACGATTTTACGACAATCGCCGCCGAGGACCGAAGAGAAATGTCGCTGCCGAAGCCCCGCTGGGGCGACAATGACGCCGCACTTGCTCCCACCGAGCGGCGGGATTGGATCGCCGTCCTGCCGCTCGGCGCTGAGGAGCAGCACGGCCCGCATCTGCCCTTCGAAACGGACCGGCTGATCGCCGAGGGCATTGTCGATCGCGTCATTGCAAGGCTGCCCCGCGACCTCCCGGCGACCTTCCTGCCGGCCGAGCCGGTCGGCTATTCGATCGAACATATGGACGTTGCCGGAACCCGGACGCTTGCCTATGACGAAGCAATTTCGCGCTGGCTTGGTATCGCCGAAGACCTTGGCCGGCTCGGCATCCGCAAACTGGTGCTTTTGAATGCACATGGCGGCAATTCGCCGCTGACGACCATTGTGGCAACCGAGGCCAGGGTGCGCATCGGCATGCTCGCGGTCGCGACGAGCTGGACCCGTTTCGGGCAGCCGGACGGCTGGATCACAGCCGAGGACAAGGCGATCGACATCCATGGCGGCGACATCGAAACATCGGTGATGCTGGCCCTCCACCCGGACAAGGTCGACATGACAAGGGCGCGCCACTTCCCCTCCCGTCAGAGCGAGTTTCAGCGGCGTTTCAAGCATCTGCGCGCCTATGGCCCGCATGCCTTCGGCTGGAAGATGGCGGACCTCAACCCGGACGGCGTAGCCGGCAATGCGGCCGCCGCCACGGCGGAGCGCGGCGAAGCTCTCCTCAGCCATGCGGTCGGCGGCATCATCGAGCTGCTCAAGGACGTGCAGGCCTTCGACCCCGACGAGCTCGCGTGAGCGGATGACGGCGGCGAAAAGGCGCGCCGCACATTTGCGCATCGCTGCGTCATCTCCTATATGAAACGCCAACGAAGATGCCCGCGGCGCATCGCCAATCCTCGAGGCTCCCATGACCGAAACGACCACCCAGAAGCCGATCCCCGTCACCGTGCTCACGGGCTATCTCGGCGCCGGCAAGACGACGCTCCTCAACCGCATCCTCAGCGAAAACCACGGTCGCAAATATGCGGTCATCGTCAACGAATTCGGCGAGATCGGCATCGACAACGACCTGATCGTCGAGTCGGACGAGGAAATCTACGAGATGAACAACGGCTGCGTCTGCTGCACGGTTCGCGGCGACCTGATCCGCGTCGTCGAAGGGCTGATGCGCCGCCCCGGCCGTTTCGATGCGATCATCGTCGAGACCACCGGCCTTGCCGATCCGGTGCCGGTTGCCCAGACCTTCTTCATGGATGACGACGTGCGCGCCAAGACCGAGCTCGACGCCGTCGTTGCGCTTGTCGATGCCAAGCACCTGCCGCTCCGCCTGAAGGACAGCCGCGAGGCGGAAGACCAGATCGCCTTCGCCGATGTGGTGCTGCTCAACAAGACCGATCTCGTGACGCCCGAAGAACTGGAGCGCATCGAAGCGACGGTCCGCGTCATCAATCCCTCCGCCCGCATCTACCGGACGCAGCGCTCCGATATCGATCTCGGCAAGGTCCTCGACCAGGGGGCCTTCAATCTCGATAGGGCGCTGGAGAACGATCCGCATTTCCTCGACCAGGACGAGCATGACGATCACGTCTGCGGCCCCGACTGTGATCACGACCATCACCACCATCACCATCACCATGATCATGACCATCACCACCATGATCATGGCCACGATCATCACCATCACCACGATCATGCCCCGTCGCCGATTCACGACGTGACGGTGCAGTCGATCTCGTTGCGTGGCGGCGAGATGAATCCGGAGCGCTTCTTCCCCTGGATCCAGAAGATTACCCAGACGGAAGGACCGAACATCCTTCGCCTCAAGGGCATCATCGCCTTTGCTGGCGACGCCGAGCGCTACGTGGTGCAAGGCGTACACATGATCATCGAGGGCGACCACCAGCGGCCGTGGAAGGATGGCGAGAAGCGCGAGAGCCGCCTGGTCTTCATCGGCCGCGACCTCGACCGCGAGAAGCTCGAGCGCACCTTCAAGGCCTGCGAAGTGCAGGCATGATCCGGGGTAGTGGTAACCAAGAGAGCCTGACCAACTAATGCCGACCGTCGCTCCGCTCGATCTCGAAGGCCACGTCGTCGGCGTCGCCTTTCTGAAGGACATTCCCTTTTTCGCCGGGGCCGCCGGCACCATCCACCGCCTCGACCAGGGCCACAAGACGACAGACCTGCACGACGGCCTGCTGTCGCTCGCCTATGACGAAGCAACCGATACGCTCTTGACCGGCGGCGAGGACGGCAAGGTGATGCGCGTTGCGCCCGACGGCACGACGAGCCTCGTCGCCGAGACGCCGCGCAAATGGATTTCCCAGGTCGCCGCCGGCCCGCAAAAGGCGGTCGCTTATGCTTATGGCAAGACGAGCTATGTCCGCCTTGCCGACGGCACGATGAAGGAATTTTCAGAAGAACGCACGGTGGAGGGCATCGCCTTCGCCCCGAAGGGCCTGCGCATCGCGGTTGCGCGCTATAATGGCGTGTCGCTGCATTGGGTGGGGATGGCCGGCCAGCCGATCGACCTTGAATGGAAGGGCGCCCATACCGGCGTCACCTTCTCCCCCGATGGCCGTTTCGTCGTCACCACCATGCAGGAAAATGCGCTTCATGGCTGGAAGCTCGATGCCAAGGCAGGGGCCGAGGCGCGCCACATGCGCATGACCGGTTACCCGGCCAAGGTGAAGTCGCTCTCCTGGTCCGCCAAGGGCAAGTGGCTCGCCTCCGCGGGCGCCCCGGCGGCGATCGTCTGGCCCTTCCAGGGCAAGGACGGGCCGATGGGCAAGGCGCCGCTCGAACTCGGCACCCGCGGCAACACGATGGTGACGACGGTCGCCTGTCATCCGGCCGAGGATATCGTCGCGATCGGCTACGAGGACGGCATGATCCTTGCCGCCCGTCTCGCCGACAGCAAGGAAGTGCTGCTGCGCCGCCCCGGCAAGGGCGCGATCACCGCCATGGCCTGGAACCGGACCGGCCGGCAGCTCGCCTTCGGCTCCGCCGCCGGCGATTGCGGTGTGGTGGATCTAGCTGGATAGCCGGCGTTTACGCTCGCGATAGCCCCTCACCCTAGGTCCTCTCCCCGCACGGGGGAGGGGACGCAAGGCGCAGCCTCTCTGTTCGAAGGAAGCGGTGCCGCGACCTTCTCCCCGCGTGCGGGGAGAAGGTCGCGGCAGCGGGATGAGCGGCATGACCCATCACCAACCCTCACCACTCGAGCTCCAGATGCGGCCTTCCGTTCGACGTCCTCTCGACCGTGCGGCCGTTTTCGTCGACGGTCGCCGTCACCCTGTGGCGGAAGGCCGAGAAGCTTTCGAAGGTGACGACATCCACCGGCGCGTCGAACCTGAAGGTCAGCCGGTAGTGGCCCGGCTTCGCGGTCAGGGCCTGCGCCGAGAGGATTTCCGCCGCGAAGGGCTGGCCGAGATAGCTACCCCTCACCCGCGCGCCGAGCATCCATGGATTGAATGGCGGCCGGTTGCCGGCGGCCGCGTGTAGCGTGTTCCAGTCGCGATAGCCGTATTGCGCGGCAATCAACTCGAGAGATTTCGAATGTCCAATCTGCTCGCCTTCGGCGCAAAGCCGGGTGCGCAGGCGTCTGGCTTGGTCCTTGAGCGTGTCCAGGGAGGGAAGCGTGCGTGATTCATGCGTCATGACAGGGTCTCCTGCTGCGGCATGCATTTCATCGGATGGGTGCCCGCATTGCCATCGGTTCGCATGCCTCACGGCGTGACCGAGTCGGAAGAGAGGGACTTTACCAAAGCTTGACGCTCGCGGACGGCTGGGGCCCTCGCCCGCCGCCTCCATAGGCGAAGCGGTGAATGCTGTCAAATCGTGCCGCACAGCAGGCGCTCGCAGGCCCCACGCAATTCCTCGTTGCAGCGCTTTCGAAGATGTGGAACGACTATGCGGCGCGAGAGGAGATTTCCATGAACGAGATGACCATCCTTGCATTCGCCGCCGTCGCCTTCATCGGCATCGCAACACCGGGGCCGACCGTGCTCCTGGCGCTGACCAACGGGTCGCGCTATGGCGTCCGCCGCTCCGGCTACGGCATGTTCGGCGCAGTGCTCTCGGACTTCGTGCTGATCGGCGCCGTGGCGCTAGGCCTCGGCGCGCTGCTGGCCGCATCCGAATTCTGGTTCTCGGTGGTCAAGTGGGTCGGCGCCGCCTATCTCGCCTTCCTGGGCGTCACGCTGCTGCGCTCCCACGGCACGCTCGATATCTCGCAGGAGCCGCAGGGCACCGGAGCCGGAACGCGGCGCGCGATCTTCCTGAAGAGTCTTCTCGTCGCCGTCACCAACCCCAAGGGCTACCTGTTCTTTTCCGCCTTCCTGCCGCAGTTCATCGACCCCACGCTGCCGCAGGCGCAGCAATACGCCGTGCTGGCCCTCGTCTTCGCCGCGATCGATTTCATGGTGATGTTCGGCTATGCGCTGCTTGGTTCCCAAGCCGTGCGCTTCCTGAAGCGCTCCGGCGCGGTCTGGCTGGATCGCGTCTGCGGTGGCGCGCTGCTGGCGCTTGCCGGTTCGCTGGCATTCTATCGTCGCGTCACCACCTGACATGGCCTCGCAAAAACGCGACAACGCCCCTGCCTCGCGGCAGGAGCGCTGTTCGTTGTCCGCCTCCGCAGGGTGAGAGGCGGAAAAATCAGGCGGCGCGCTTGACCGGCGGCAGAGCGAGCTTGCGGCCGCTGGCGACGAGCATGCCGGCGGCCCCTTCCAGCCAGCCCTCTTTCAGCTCGAGCGCCAGGAACCGGTCGCGTTCGAACGGACCGGGCATGACGAGGTGCTGCGTCCGCTCGGTGAAGAAGCCGAAGCGCTCGTAGTAGGCCGCGTCGCCGACGAGCAGGATCGCGCCATGGCCGCGGCTCTTGGCTTCCTGGATTGCCGCCCGCATCAGCATGCCGCCGATGCCCTTGCCCTCATAGGCCGGATCGACGGCAAGGGGGCCGAGGAGCAGCGCCGGCACGACGTTGCCCTCCCGGTTGACGCCGGCCTCGACGTTCCAGAGACGCACGGTGCCGATGACGTGGCCGTCGGCGTCGCGGGCGACCAGGGCGAGCCCCTCGGCCGGCACGCGGCCGCGACGCAGCTTCTCCGACGACTTCCTGCGGCGGCCGGGCCCCATGGCCCGGTCGAGCAGGTTTTCACGCGCGACGACGTCGCCCGGGTTTTCGGAGTCGATTACAAAGGTGGACGGCGCGAAGAACGCGCGCAGGGTGTCAACAACAGCGGCCATCGGGGCCTCCCGTCATCAAAACCGCTTCAGGCGGACCAAGGATGATTGTGAAGTCGCCGCTCCCGCTGAAGCGGGAGCGAGCAGGATCAGATCACATAGGCCTTCAGCGGCTCGAAGCCATTGAAGGCGACGGCCGAGTAGGTGGTCGTGTAGGCGCCGGTGCCCTCGATCAGAACCTCGTCGCCGATCGTCAGCGAGATCGGCAGCGGGTACATGTTCTTCTCATAGAGCACGTCAGCCGAATCGCAGGTCGGGCCGGCCAGCACGCATGGCTCCATCGCGTCCGTATCGCGCGCCGTGCGGATCGGATAGCGGATTGCCTCGTCCATGGTCTCGGCGAGACCGCCGAACTTGCCGATGTCGAGGAAGACCCAGCGGTGGCTGTCGTTGTCCGACTTCTTCGAGACGAGGACGACCTCCGCCTTGATCACGCCGGCATTGCCGACCATGCCGCGGCCCGGCTCGATGATCGTTTCCGGAATGTTGTTGCCGAAGTGCTTCTTCAGCGCACCGAAGATCGCCTGGCCGTAGGCTTCGGCCGACGGCACGTCCCGCAGGTACTTCGTCGGAAAGCCGCCGCCCATGTTGACCATCTTGAGCTCGATGCCCTGCTTGGCAAGCTGTACGAAGACGCGCTTGGCATCGGCAAGCGCCGCATCCCAGGCGTCGAGCTTCGTCATCTGCGAGCCGACATGGAACGACACGCCGTAGGAGACGAGGCCGAGCTGATGGGCGTAGACGAGCACGTCGACGGCCATCTGCGGAACGCAGCCGAACTTGCGCGACAGCGGCCATTCGGCGCCTTCGCCATCGGTCAGCACGCGGCAGAAGACCCGGGCGCCGGGAGCGGCGCGCGCGACCTTCTCGACCTCTTCATGGCTATCGACCGCGAAGAGGGTGATCCCGAGGCCGTGAGCGCGGGCAATGTCGCGCTCCTTCTTGATGGTGTTGCCATAAGAAATGCGGCTCGGGGTCGCACCGGCGTCGAGCGCCATTTCGATTTCGGCGACGGACGCGCAATCGAAGTTGGAGCCGAGACCGGCGAGAAGGCGCAGGATTTCCGGCGCCGGGTTGGCCTTTACGGCGTAGTAGATGGCGCTATCGGGCAACGCGTGACGGAAAGCCTTGAAATTGTCGCGCACGATGTCGAGGTCGACAACGAGGCAGGGGCCTTCGGGTCGTCGGGTGTTGAGAAAGTCGATGATGCGTGCGGTGGTCATGGCTGTATTCCCCGATCCATTAGACTCCACAACTGTGGAGGACAAAGGGCATACGCGCGCTTGCACTGGAACCAGCCGGTGGAGACCCCGGAACCATGCATGCGCTCGATGCGCGAACGATGAATCGAAGCCCGCAAAGGCTAAGATTCGGCTTTGTCTGCCATGGATTGGAGGGAATAACCCAACCGCACTTCCGGCAATGAAGGTGTGCCTCTTCAGTAACCCCGGCTGTTGGAGAGCCGGCAGACACCAGAAAGGCCCGCACCGTCGTTGCTTCAAGATGTCCTCGCATTTCCCGGTTGGCCGGAATAGCGACTGGAGGGGTTAGTTCCAGGTACCTTACCGAGATCCTCACCTAATCGAGGGTCGGCGGACACCCACAGGCACGTGCGACTTTGGGCAAGGGCGTAGGTAAGAAAATTCGCTGTCGTAATCAAGAGTTTTTTGCCGCTTCGCCCCTAATTTTTTCTGGACCGAGCCAGAGCGGGCGTGTTCACTTTCGATGAACGATTGCAGCCGCGCCGGTGCGCGCCGGAAAGACACCTCAAACCGGGGATTCGGTGGGGCTTTCCGGCTTCCCGCGGGTCAGAAGAGAAAGACGAATCATGGACACCTTGACCCGCATCCGCGCCTTCATCGATGTCGTGGACGCGGAGGGCTTTTCGGCGGCCGCCCGGCGCGTCGGCAAATCCAAGGCATTGCTGTCGAAATATGTCCGCGAACTCGAAGACGAGCTCGGCGCCCTGCTCCTCAACCGGACAACGCGGCAATTCTCGCTGACCGAGGCCGGGCACACCTATTATCGCTCCGCCTCCGAGATCCTCAAGGAGATCGACAATCTCGCCGATCTCGTCCGCGCCAACAATTCCGATCTGCGCGGACGGCTTCGAATCACCGTGCCGCGAACCTTCGTCGATGCGGAGATCGGCCAATCGCTGATCGACTTCGGCCGGCAGCACCCGGAACTGTCGCTGGAAATCGTTTCCGACGATCGCTTCATCGACCTCGTCGAGGAGGGCTTCGATGTGGCGATCCGCATCACCCGGCTCGAGGACTCGACGCTGATCGCTCGCAAGCTCGACGACTTCCAGGTGCTGATCTGCGCCTCGCCGGACTTCATGGCGAAGGCCGGTCCCTTCGCGCATCCGAGCGAGCTTTCGAAGATACCCTGCATCCTCGACACCAACGGCCGATCCTACTCGAACTGGCGTTTCGTCGAGCCGGACGGGTCGCCGTTCACGGTGCCTGTGAGCGGTCCGATCGAGGTCAACAGCCCGCTTGCCGCAGCCCGCGCCGCGGTGACCGGCATCGGGATCGCGGTCCTCCCCGACTTCATCGCCCGGCCGAGGGTGCAGTCTGGCGAGCTCGTGACGCTCTTCGACGACTACCTGCCCAAGGACCGCGGCATCTATGCGATCTATCCCCACCGGCGTTATCTGCCGACGAAGGTGCGGACATTCGTCGATTTCCTGCATGGCTGGTTCCGCAAGACGCAATGAAGACGTCCGGCGCTTTGCCTGGCGAAGTCCCAATTCCGTCCCATTTTCGGTACATTTCGGGGCGATTCGTACGGTCCGCTTCGACCGAAAAGGAAATCCCGCTCCGATGAACACACAACGCCTCGTCCTGGCCGGCCTTGCGACCCTGCTGACGCCCGGGCTCGCTGCCGCCCATCCGCATATCTTCGCCGAGGCGCGGCTGGAGATCGTCTCCGACGACCAGGGCAACATTGGCGAGCTGCGCAACGTCTGGCGCTTCGACGAGCTATTTTCGGCAAGCGTCGTGCTCGATTTCGACAAGAACTCCAATGCCACGCTCGATCCGGAGGAGCTGAAAGAGGTCGGCCAGACCGTGCTGGAGTCGCTTTCCGAGTACAACTACTACACGACGATCTTCGACAACGGGAAATCCGTGAAGGTCAATCGGCCTGACAGCATCACCGTCGACTACAAGGACAACCAGCTCTTGATGATGTTCGCGGTCAAGCCGGCCGAGGCGATGCCGCTCAAGGGCAAGCTCTCTTTCGGCGTCTACGACCCGACCATGTACACAGCGATGGACTTCCCGACCGACGACGACCTGACCGTCATCGGTGAGAAGATCGAAGCGTGCAAGCATCAGGTGGTGCGGCCGGACCCCGACGAGGTGCTGGCCGAGAACAAGGACACGCTCACCGACGCCTTCTGGAACGATCCGACCGGGACCGACATGTCGAAACTCTTTGCAACCAGGATCGAGGTCACATGCTGAACCTGCGCAGGATCGGCGGTCCGCTCGCCGCCGGCCTTCTGCTGGCGGCCCTTTCGGCGACGCTCGCCATGGCGCAATCGCCGCTCGGCATCGGCTCCGCCGAACCTTCGATCCCGACCAGCGGCCTCTTTGGCGGGTTTTTCGCCTGGGTTAACATGGAGCAGCAGAGCTTCTACCGGCTGCTGACCGGGGCGCTCAAAGGCATGCGCGAGAACCCCTGGCAGCTCTGGTCGCTGATCGGCCTTTCCTTCGCCTATGGCGTCTTCCACGCGGCCGGCCCTGGCCACGGCAAGGCGGTGATCTCCTCCTACATGATCGCCAACGAGACGGAACTGAAACGCGGCGTGCTCCTGTCGTTCCTCTCCTCGATCCTGCAGGGCGTCGTAGCCATCCTGCTGATCGGCGCCGTCTATCTGGTGCTGCGCGGCTCCTCCATCAACATGACGCATGCAACCCATTCGCTCGAGGTCGCAAGCTATGCGCTGATCGCCGCCTTCGGCGGTTGGCTCGTCTACCGAAAGCTGCGGTCGATGGCCCGACCGGCGCTCGCCGTCAGCGGCGAGCACGCCCATCATGACCATGGTTCCAATGATCCCGGCCATCACGCCCATTCGCATCACCACCATGATCACGGCCACGCGCATGGTCCGGGCGAAGTCTGCGCCACCTGCGGCCACGCGCACGCCCCTGACCCTGCGCTGCTGAGGGGCGACCGCTTTGCGCTCAGCGAAGCCTGGTCGGCGATTGTGGCCGTGGGCCTGCGCCCCTGCTCCGGTGCCTTGATCGTGCTTTCCTTCGCGCTGCTGAACGGTCTCTACCTCGGCGGCATCCTCTCGGTCTTCGCCATGTCGATCGGCACCGCGATCACCGTCTCGATCCTCGCCACCCTCGCCGTCACCGCCAAGGGTTTCGCGCTCCGCTACGCCTCCAGCCAATCGGCCGCGGCCCGCCTCTCGAACGGCATCGAGATCGCCGGCGCGCTGCTGGTGCTAGTTCTGGGGCTTGTCCTGTTGGGGGCTGCGCTGCAGGGCTGATCAAGAAAATTGCTGCCGCGACGGCCCCTCATCCCGCTGCCGCGACCTTCTCCCCGCAGGCGGGGAGAAGGGACATGCCGCGCCGCCAGTCCCTCTCCCCGTTTGAGCGCAGGCGAGAAAGGGCAAATCGCGAGCTCTCCAGTCCCCTCTCACCGCCTGCGCGGAGAGGGCTAGGGTGAGGGGCAATCACTTTGCATTACGGCAGCTTTGCGCCGGCAGAATTACAGCCCCCGCCGGCGCTGATGCCGGGCGCGCAGCCAAAAGATCAGGAAGAAGCCGAGCACGAAGAGCGCTCCGACGCCAGCGGCGAGCCAAGGCGAGATGTCGCCGAGCCTGACCATGATCGACGGCAGCACGAAAAAGCCGATGCCGACGACCATCAGGATGATGGCGGCGGCAACTGCCGGCGATCTATCCTTCTTCTCGGGCGCCTTCACGCTTGCTCCTTTGCCGCGAGTTCTGCGCGAATCTCGTCCAGCCGCCGCTTCTGGCGCCCCTCGGGATCGAAATTCTCCGGCGAAAGCCACGCCTCGAAAGCCGCCTTGAGCAGCGGCCATTCGCTGTCGATCATCGAAAACCAGGCCGTGTCGCGATTGCCGTGTTTGGAAATCATGTGCTGGCGGAAAATGCCCTCGAAGGTGAAACCGAGCCTGAGCGCCGTGGTGCGGCTCGGCTGGTTCTCGCTGTGGCATTTCCACTCGTAGCGGCGATAGCCGAGGTCCTCGAAAACGTGCCTCGCCATCAGATAATGCGCTTCGGTCGAAAGCGGCGAACGCGACATGGCCGGCCCGTGCGCGACGCCGCCGACCTCGACGACGCCGTTGGCGGGGTCAGCACGCATATAGTTCGCCATGCCAACGACCTTGCCGGTCGCCTTGTCGCGAAACACCTCGGTGATCCAGCCGGATTTCGTCTGGACCGCCGAGAGCCAAGCGTCGAAGGCCTCGATTCCCGAAAAATCGTCCTGGGTGAAATATTTGAGCAGCGGGTTGATCGCCAGGCCGCCGAAGGCGTCGTGCCAGAGCGGCTCGAGATGCGCCGTCCGATCATAGGACTCTACGCGGACATATCGGCCCTCGATCGAGACCGGCTGCGGCGCCGGACATCCCTTCCAATTGGCAAGATCGCGCATCGATCACTCCCTGCGTTGCACTTGCTTCGGGAATAGGACAGACGCCAGCCGGTTTCAAATTCAAACTGGTGATCGAACCATGAGCGGAACGGATGTGCTCCGCTCCGCGCTTTGGCTAAATGGAAACCTTCGCCGCGGAGACCGTCGCCTCGATATGGTCGACAAGCGCATCGGCAAGTCCGAGCCGCCCGGCGAGAAGGTCAAGATAGCCGCGCTCCGCCCGACCCTCCGGCTCGATCGCAAGCCGTGACGCCGTATAGATCTCGACCCGTTCCTCCTCCGTCTCGCCGGCAGCGACGATGGCATCCAGATCGATCGGATTGGCGAGCTCCGTTTCAAGGAAAGCCGCCGCATCCGCCGAAAGACCGGAAACGGATAGCTTGTCCATGATCCGGCCGCGCTCGGTTTCGTCGATATGGCCATCCGCCCGGGCGGCGGCGATCATGGCGCGAACGAGCACCAGCGCGAAATCGTTGCTGAGCGCTTCCGGTGCGGCGAAGCCGGAATCGGCCGGCGGTGCGGGGAGTTGAGCGGGTGCGGGAGTTGCCGATTGCGGCGCCTGACCGGCCTGGTAGTTCTTGTAGGCCTGATAGCCGAGGCCGGCGATCGCCGCCAGGCCGCCGAGAACGGCCGCGTTGCCGGCCAGCTTGCGTCCCGACTTGGTGCCGAGCAGCACCGCCGCGATCGCGCCGGTTGCCAGTGGATTGTCCTTGGCGAGCTTGGTTACCTGATCGGCGCGGCCGCCGACCGTGCCGCCGGCACCGGGCATCTGCGAACCCAAGAACTGATCCAGCAATTTTTTCGCGTCGAACATCGGCCTCGCTCCTTAGGTTTGACGCGCGGAAGCTCCCGCCCTGGCACGTCGTTGCGGAGTGAGACATAGGAACAGCGGCGCGAAAATACAAATACGCACTGGACACGAAAAAAGCCGGACGTAAGCCCGGCTCTTGTAAGTTGCCCGTTTGGCCCGGTCAGTCTTTGAGCGCGAAGGCCTGGGCGGCGAGCTTGGTGATACCGGCCCAATCGCCCTTGGCGACCAGCTCCTTCGGCGCCACCCAGGATCCACCGACGCAGACGACGTTCGGCAACGAAAGATAGTCGCGCGCATTCGCGAGCGAAATGCCGCCGGTCGGGCAGAACAGCGTGCCCGCGAGTGGCGAGGACAGCGATTTGAGATAGGCGGCGCCGCCGGCCTGCTCAGCCGGGAAGAACTTCATGACGCCGTAGCCTTCCTCGCGCAGCCCCATCACTTCGCTGGCCGTTGCCGCCCCCGGCAGCAGCGGCACTGCGTGGTCATTGGCGACATCGATCAGTTCCTGCGTCGTGCCCGGGCTGACGATGAACTCGGAGCCGGCTTCCACCGCCGCTTCGAACTGGGCGGCGTTGAGGATGGTTCCGGCACCGGCAACGGCGCCCTCCACTTCGTTCGCCACAGCGCGGATCGCCTCGAGCGCCGCCGGCGTGCGCAGCGTGATCTCGATCGCCTTCAGGCCGCCGGCCACCAGGGCGCGGGCGAGCGGCACTGCAGTTGCCGCATCGTCGATCACCAGCACCGGCACCACCGGTTGCAGCTTGAGAATGGATAGAAGCTTGTCGGTCTTCGCACTCATGCCCGGGTCCTTTTAAAACGATTGAATCCGCCCCTCGCATACTCTTCCTGCCAAGCAATGTCGAGCCCGAAAGGCGCGCGCATTCGCGCCTCCTATGCAAGCAAATGATAAAATATGATTTGGCGCAAAGACATGGCTTGAGCCTCTGCTACAATCCGATAGTTTCATGACATTCGACTTCTCGAAGTGGCGGGACATTCCATGGCGAAGGAGATAGAGCGCAAGTTCCTGGTCGCTTCCGACGGCTGGAAGGAGCGCGCCGACGGAGGCATCAGGCTGCGCCAGGCCTATATCGTTACTATGGAGGATCGCTCGGTGCGCGTGCGGATCCATGGCAACAAATGGGCCCGTCTCACCGTCAAGATCGGCAAGTCGGCCCTGGTCCGCAATGAGTACGAATACGATCTGCCGATGGAAGACGCCCGCGAGCTGCTGGCCCAGGGCGTTGGCATCGTCATCGAAAAGCGGCGCTACCGCGTGCCGCACAAGGGCTTTACCTGGGAGGTCGACGTCTACGAGGGGGCCCTCGAAGGCCTTGTCGTCGCCGAAGTCGAGATGAAGCGCGAAACGGATTTGCCCGCCTTGCCCTCCTGGGTCGGAGGGGAGATTACCGGCGACCGCCGCTATTCCAACCAGGCGCTTGCCACCGAGGGGCTTTTGGTCGCGCAACGATGACCTACGCCTTCAGTCCGGACCGCCCCTTTACCGAGGACTTTCGCGCCGTCGGCGCCGAACAGATCGAGCGTGCGATGACCGTCCTCAACGAGCAGCCGGCCGGCGTGCACGAGGCAATCCACGACGTCCGCAAGAATTTCAAGCGGCTGCGCTCTCTCTATCGGCTCGTCGCCTCCGATGCCCCGCTTTTCCAGAAGCAGGAAAACGCCCGCATCCGCGATATGGCGCACAATCTGTCGACCGTCCGCGACGCGGCCGCCCTCGTCGAGAATGCCAGCTACCTGCGTCAACACGCGGCAGGCGAGGAGCAGCAACTGGCACTCGACAAAGTCTGTTCGATCCTTGCCTCCCGCCGCGACCGGATCGCCGAAGGTGAAGCCGATCTCGACGGAAGAATCGAAGCGACGATCGTCAATTGCGAGCGGGCGCTCGCGGCACTCGGGCATGTTTCCTTTGACGACGGCAAGCGGAAGTCTGCGCGTCGAATGGCGAAGGGATGGCGACGAACATTGGAGCGTGCCGCCGGCGCCCGGGCGACCTGCGAAACGAGCACGGAGGCCGCTCGCTTCCATGACCTGCGCAAGCGTGCCCAGGACTACAGGATGCAGCTGGCGCTCTTACGCGAGGCGTGGCCATCGGCGATGCAGGCGAAGCGGGCGGAGACCAAAGATCTGGTCGACGTGCTCGGCCATTTGAACGACCTCGCCACGATGACCTCGCTCATCAACGAGCAACCGGAGCTCGCCGGCGACAGTCAGAACCAGGCGCATCTCCTTTCCGCCGTCATCGCCCGCCAAGAAGAACTGAGGCGAGAGGCACTGAAGCGGACCGAGGCCGTGTTTCTCGACGATCCGAAGTGCGAAAGCCGCACCGTCGAATTGCTGTGGATCGATGCCGGGCGCTGACGCTCGGCAGGTGGGGCGATCGGGCGCGGCCACTGCAATTGCGCTCGGCCGGCGAAAGCTGTATTTGCGTGCCCCATGACCGACATGTTCACGACACCGCGCCCGGCGGCGCAGGGCCAGTTTCTGGTGGCCGCGCTCTACCATTTCGTTTCCTTCGCCCGTTTCGCCGATTTCCGCGAGCCGCTGCAGGTGGTCTGCGACGCCAACGGCGTCAAGGGCACGCTGCTCCTCGCCCATGAAGGCATCAACGGCACGATCGCCGGCACTGACGAAGGCCTCGCGGCGGTGCTCGCCTTTCTGCGCGCGCAACCGGAATTCGCCCGTCTCGAGCACAAGGAAAGCCGGGCGTCGGCGATGCCCTTCCTGCGAATGAAGGTGCGGCTGAAGAAGGAGATCGTCACCATGGGCGTCGAGACCATCGACCCCAATAAGGTGGTGGGCACCTATGTGGAGCCGAAGGACTGGAACGCGCTGATCTCCGATCCGGACACGCTGGTCATCGACACGCGCAACGACTATGAGACGGCGATCGGCCTCTTCCGCGGTGCCGTCGATCCGAAGACCAGGACGTTCCGCGAATTTCCCGATTGGGTGCGCAACAACACCGGCCTGCACAACAAGCCGAAGATCGCCATGTACTGCACCGGCGGCATCCGCTGCGAGAAGGCGACCGCCTTCATGAAGGAGGAGGGCTTCGAGGAGGTCTATCACCTCAGGGGCGGCATCCTCAAATATCTCGAGGAAGTCCCGGCCGAGGAAAGCCTCTGGGACGGCGCTTGCTTCGTCTTCGACGAGCGCGTCTCCGTCACCCATGGCCTCGCCGAGGGCGAGCATACGCTCTGCCACGCCTGCCGACAGCCCCTGACTCTGGCGGACCTGCAGTCGCCGCTTCACGAAGAGGGCGTCTCCTGCGTCCATTGCCATGAGATCCGCACCGACGAGGACCGCGAGCGCTACCGGGAGCGGCAGCGGCAGATCGCCTTGGCGAAGAAACGCGGAGAGCGGCATCTCGGCAACTGAGGCGAGCCCCAGTCGCCAACATCAAATCTCGATCGTCGCCGCCTCGTCTTGCGCGTCAATCGAAAGGGATGCGGCTCCGGTGACCGCCGTCCAATCCGCCTCGCTGGCGAGAACCACGGGACAGGCCTTTCCATAGAGCTCGGCCGCGACCATCGCCCCGACGGTGACGATCGCGTCGCGCGCCAAGAGCACGATCCCCGCCGGACCGGTTCCGCGCCGGAGCGCTTCCGCCAGCACCGAACTGCCGGAGCTCGAGCCGCGCCCAGCCCGCATCACCAGGATGCGGCCGCTCATCACTTCGTTCTTCTGCGGATGCCATTGGTCGATGATCCGGCCGGTCGCCGAGTCGAGGCCGCCCCAGAAGCTTAAGGGTTCCGAAAGCACCAGCGTTTCCGCCGCCGCCGATCCTGCAACCAGCGTTGTTGCCTGCAGCCGCACAGTCACAGCCGCACCACCTTTCCGGCCCGCGCCGATGCGACGCAGTCCGCAAGCGAGCCAAAGGCGACGTCGACGCCGATATTGCCGGGCGCGTAATAGGCCCACTTGCCGGAATTGGTCATGACTGCGCCGGAGAGGTCGCGCATCACCGCCGTCACATAGGTGCAGGTATCGATGACCAGCGTCACGCCGGCTTCCCGCAGGCGCTCCTCCCAGCCGCGTCTGTGCAGTTCCTCGAGCACCGCCCGGTGGGTGTTGATATAGACATCGATCGCCGGCCGCGCCCCGTCGATCAGCGGCATCAGCCCTTCGAACTCGGCAAGCGAGAAATGCGGCGTGCCCAAGCTGACGGCAGTCAATGGTGTTCCGTCCGGAACCGTCGACAGCTTGCGCACCGTTTCCAGGAGGTCCGCCGCCGCCAGCCGGATCACCTCTTCCGGTACCCTGCCCTGGAAGGCCGCCTCGATCGTCGGCGCCTCCGGCGTCAGCCCGACCGCATGGAAGAGCGCAACGGCGCCCGCGGAAGCGGCGACGGCGCCGAGCGCCTTCAGATCGTCCTCGTTCGTCGAGGCCGGCAGGCCGGTGATCGCCGGCACCCGGTCGCCGCAGCGCCTGCCGATCGCATGTCCGACGGCGACGCAGGTAAGCCCCGCTTCCGCCCATTCCTCGGGCAGGCTCTCAACCTCTACCAGGACGCGCGCGCGGCGGTTCTCGCCGATATGCAAGCCGTAATAGGGGGCACGGCCGGTCAAGGCGCAGCAGAGATCGATGAAATCGCCATAGCGGTTGGTGCGGGCGCCGAGCACGGAATTGGCAAAGACGATGGCGTTCGATTCGGCCCAGGCGATCTGTGCGCCGAAGCAGGGCCGGAAGATCGTCTGGTAGGGCGCGCAGGTGAAGGTCGGCACGCAGCCGAGCTCCTCATGCGCCTGCATCAACCGCGCCCCGCCACGACCGACCTCGTCGCTGCCAAGAAAAAGCTCCGGGTGGATAAGGTCGACCGAGCCGACATTGAGCGTCGTCGGCACGCGGACACGGCCGCCGAGACGCACCAGATGCTCGACAAAATCGAGGCTCACCTGGCCGAGATAGAGACAGCCGTCGATATGCGCCGCCTCGATATCGGTGAAGCGCTCTGCGCCGACCGCCTCGGCGAAGCGGACGAGCAGCCGCATGGCGAAAGCGGCAGCCGCGCCTTGCTCGCCGGACAGAAGCGATCGATCGAAGGATGAAAGCGCAACGGGCATGCGGCCGATTAAAGTCTTTGCCGAGCGCAAGTCAATTCGCCGCGTCGCTGTCAGGCCGGAAGCGTCTCGTACTCGTCGACTCCGAGAGCGGACCGGTCCCAATGCGGGCGGCTGCGCGCGAAGACCGCATTTGTCGGTTCGAACAGCGAGGGATCGTCAAGCGTCCCCGCAAAAACGGTCCATCGATCGTCATCGGGCGGACCGGAAGCGAAAATCTGGCTGCCGCAGGTGGGGCAGAAATGACGGATCGACACATTGCCGCTTTCGGCAGACTTCGCGTAGGCGCGCAACTCGCCGGTGTAAGCGACATCACCCCGCGAAAAGATCATATAGCAACTGTGTCCGGTCCCCGTGGCCCGTTGGCAATCCAGGCAATGGCAAAACCCGGAATAGATCGGTGCCCCCTGCGCCTCGTAGCGAATGGCACCGCACAGACATCCACCCTTCATGTGTGCTTTCCTCCTCGAAAGTGGGAGAAATAGAGCCGTGCCCGCGTCAATCAAACAGAACCGCGCGTCTGGTCCCGACGCGCGGTTCTTCTCAAAGCGAAGAATGCTTACCAGCCGGCAATCACCGAGCCCTTGAAGGTATCGTTTACAAAGGCCTTCACCGTGTCGTTGTGGTAGGATTCGATCAGCGTCTTGACCCAGGGCGCGTCCTTGTCCTTGCCGTTGACGGCGATGATATTGGCATAGGGCGCCTTCTCGCCCTCGCGGGCGATCGGGTCCTTGGATGGGTCGAGGCCGGCTTCGAGCGCATAATTGGTGTTGATGACGGCAGCGTCGACGTCATCCAGCGAGCGCGGCAGCTGCGCGGCATCGAGTTCGGCGAAGGTGAAATTTTTCGGGTTTTCGGCCACGTCCGCCGGGCCGACCTTGAGACCGGCGCCTTCTTTGAGCTTGATCAGCCCCTTGTCGGCGAGGATCAGCAGCGCCCGGCCGCCATTGGTCGGGTCGTTCGGGATCGCCACCGTCGCACCCTCGGCGAGCTCTTCGAGGCTCTTCACCTTCTTCGAATAGACGCCCATCGGGAAGTTGACCGTATAGGCGACGCTGACGATGTCGTAGCCGCGGTCGGCGACCTGATTGTCGAGATAGGGCTTGTGCTGGAAGGAGTTGGCGTTGAGCTCGCCGTCGGCGAGCGCCTGGTTCGGTACGACATAGTCGGAGAATTCAAGGATCTCGATGTCGAGGCCCTTGCCGGCCGCCACTTCCTTGACCTTTTCCATGATCTGGGCGTGTGGGCCCGGTGTCACGCCGACTTTGATGGTTTCGGCGTTGGCCGCCCCGGCCGCAAAGGCAAGGGCGAGCGATGCTGCGAGGAGGAAGTTCTTCATGGGAGGCTCCTTGTTATCTAAAGGAAGTCACGTGTGGGAGGAAAGGTCAGGTCTTGCGGCTGCGCTTGTCGAAGCGGCGCGCCAGGCGGTCGCCGGCGCTCTGGACGAGCTGCACCAAGACGATCAGCACGATGACGACGATCAGCATGACGTCCGGCATGAAGCGCTGGTAGCCGTAGCGGATGCCGAGATCGCCAAGACCGCCGCCGCCGACGGCACCGACCATTGCCGAATAGCCGATGAGGCTGACGATGGTCATGGTGAGCGCCAGCGTCAGCGCCGGCCGGGCTTCGGCAAGCAGCACCTTGAAGACGATCTGCATTGGAGTGGCGCCCATGGCGCGGGCCGCCTCGATGAGGCCCCGGTCGACGTCGCGGATCGCCGCCTCGACGAGGCGGGCGAAGAACGGAATGGTCGCGATCGTCAGCGGCACGATTGCCGCCTTGGTGCCGATCGAGGTGCCGGTGACGAGCCGCGTAAAGGGAATGATTGCCACGACGAGAATGATGAAGGGCGTCGAACGCGTCGCGTTGACGATAAGGCCCACGGCGCGGTTGACATTCGGCGCCGGAAAAAGTTCGCCCCTGCCGCTGGTCGCGAGGAAGATGCCGATCGGCAGGCCGATCAGCGCGCCGATGAAACCGGCGATCGCCACCATGCGAAGCGTATCGAGCGTGGCCTTGCCGATAAGCATGAGAAGATCAGGCGACATAGCCGAGCACCTCCACGGTAAGGCCGTTCTCGGCGAAGAAACGATCCGCCTTGCCCGAGGTTTCCGGATCCGCGCCATAGGCGACGACGAGCGAGCCGTAGGGCTTGCTGCCGATCTCGTCGATCGTGCCGGCGATGATATTGACCTCGGCGCCGATCGACTGGATGAGCCGTGAGATCAGCGGCCGCTCGGCCGCCGCGCCGAAGAAGGTGAGACGCACGACCACCCGGTCGCCAGCCGCTGCAGCAGGCCGGATGTCCCTCGCAACGGCTTCCGGCAGCTTCGAGCCCGGCAGGCCGGATAGAAGGGCCCGCGTCGTTTCGTGCTTCGGATGGGTGAAGACGTCGAAGGTGTGGCCGCGCTCGACGATTTCGCCCTTGTCGATCACTGCAACGTCCGAGGTGACCGCCTTCACCACCTCCATCTCGTGGGTGATGAGCAACACCGTCAGGCCGAGTTCGGCATTGATGCGCTTCAGCAGTTCGAGGACCGACTGGGTGGTTTCCGGATCGAGCGCCGACGTCGCCTCATCCGAAAGCAGCAGCTTCGGCTCGGTCGCCAGCGCTCGTGCAATGCCGATGCGCTGCTTCTGACCTCCCGAAAGCTCGGCGGGATAGCGCCCGTGCTTGTCGGCGAGCCCGACCAGGTCGAGCAGCGGCCGCACGCGCTCATCGATCGCTCGCCTATCCATGCCGGCGATCTCCAGCGGCAGCGCCACATTGCCGAAGACGGTCCGCGACGACAGCAGATTGAAGTGCTGGAAAATCATCCCGACCGAGCGTCGAAGCTCGCGCAATGCCGCCTCGTCGAGTGCGCCGACATCGACGCCGTCGACGAGCACCTTGCCGGCTGTGGGCTTCTCGAGGCCGTTGACCAGCCGGATCAGCGTCGACTTGCCGGCGCCGGAGCGGCCGATGACCCCGGTGATCGAGCCGCGACCGACCGTCAGGCTCACATCGTTCAGCGCCGTGAAGGCAGCGCTTTGGCCGGATGCCGCGAAGCGCTTGGAAACGCCGTCGAAGACGACGGCGGCATCGCCGGTCTCAATAGGGGAAGTTGAAACGGTCATTGTCCGGTCGCCTCCGCAGGAGGGATCACAGGGATGTCAGGATACATGATGCTCTCGGATGTTCGAAACTCTCGTCCCTGTCACGTTGCTGGACGGGAGGCGTGTCGGGTCACTCGGACCTGCGACAACGCATTCGGAACGGGGAGCATTTCTCTATCATCGGGCAACCGGTCGGTTCAAGGTCGCGTACGGCATGGCTGCCATGCCGCCTCGTCTAGGTTGTTATGCCCTTCGACCCTCCTGTTTCACAGACACGATTTTTCCCTGCGCCGCAGCCCGACGCAAAAGTCTACTCTTTTTATGTAGAACGATTGCGCCTGCAGTGCAGCCTGGGAGTTGTCAGGCCGGCTTATGGTTGCCCTTCGGAAACTGTTGCGCCAGTGCCTTGTACCAATGGCCGCTCTTCTTGATCGTGCGGATCTGCGTCTCATAGTCCACGTGAACGATGCCGAAGCGCATGCGGTAGCCTTCCGCCCATTCGAAATTGTCCATCAGGCTCCAGGCGAAATAGCCGCGCATCGGATAGCCCTTGGCGATCAGGTCGGCGGTGACCGACAGGTGCTCGGCGATATAGTCGAGGCGCGGCTGGTCGTCGACGACGCCTTTCTCGACGCCCATATTGTAGCAGGCGCCGTTCTCGGTGATGTAGCAATCCGGCAGCGTGTAGCGGGCGTTGAGCGTTTCCACGAGCGTCCCCAGCGCCGGCGCATAGACCTCCCAACCGATATCGGTCTTCACCTCGCTCACCGGCTTCGCATTGACCGTTGCCGGATATTCGGCACCGGCGGCCGGATCATGCGAAACGCGCATCGGCGTGTAGTAGTTGAGACCCCACCAGTCGAGCGGCTGGGCGATCGTCGCCATGTCGCCGTCCTCGATCAGAGGCACGCGGGATCCGAGTGCCGAGAGGAAGCCTTCCGGGTACTCGCCCTTGAAGATCGGGCCGAAGAAGACGCCGTTGTGGAAATCGAAGGCGCGCTCGGCCGCGGCCTTGTCCTCGGCGCTGTCGCTGCCGGGATAGACCGGGTGAGCGTTGATGACGATACCGACCGGCAGGTCCGACCGTTCTGAACGGATCGCAGCGACACCGAGGCCGTGGGCGAGATTGGTGAAATGCAGTGCGGCGAGCGCCGCATCCATGTTGCGTTCGCCCGGCGCGTGGATGCCGTAGAGATGGCTGAGCCAGACCGAGCACCAGGGCTCATTGAAGGTCGCCACCGCATCGAGCCGATCGCCGAGGCGGGCGATCACCGTCTTCGCATAGCGCTGATAGGCATAGGCGGTCGTGCGCGCCGTCCAGCCACCGTCGCCCATCAACGCCAGCGGCAAGTCCCAATGATAGAGCGTTGCAAAGGCCTTGATGCCGCGGGCCGTCAGGCCATCGACGAGGCGGTCATAGAAGTCGAGCCCCTTCTCGTTGATCGGCCCGGTGCCCTCCGGAATGATCCGCGGCCAGGCGATCGAGAAGCGGTAGGCCTCGACGCCGAGACTTTCGATGAGATCGAGGTCCTGGTCGAGCCGATTGTAATGGTCGCAGGCGACGTCGCCATTGTGGCGCTCGAAGACGCGGCCCGGCATGTTGGAGAAGGCGTCCCAGATGGACGGCTTGCGCCCGTCCGCCTTGCTCGCACCCTCGATCTGGAAGGAGGCGGTGGTCACGCCGAAAACAAAATCGCCGGGGAATCGTTCTGCGAGTTTCTTGGCTTCGATCATCATACATGTCCCGTCATTCGACGAGCGGCGCACCGAATGGCGCCGCTGCATTATTGCTGTTTGGCCGTGGCCCAATGCCGCGAGGGCAAAGGACGAGGCTCCTTGTCTGTCTACCGGTTGCGGTTCAGACCTTCACCCAGGCTCCGTTGCGCTGCGACGAGCGTACGCAGGCATCGACGAAGGCCATGCCCTTCATGCCATCGTCTATCGTCGGATATGTGACAGCCGGGTCCACCGTCTCGCCGTTCCGCCTGGCGTAGATGGCGCGGGCAGCCTCCGTGTAGATATTGGCGAAGCCTTCGAGATAGCCTTCCGGATGGCCCGAAGGAACGCGCGAAACCCGTGCCCCCGCCGCCGAGGCGCCGGCTCCGGCGCGTGTCAGCAGCCGCTTCGGCTCGCCGAACGGCGTGTGCCAGAGATAGTTCGGGTCCTTCTGGACCCATTCAAGGCCGCCCTTGGTGCCATAGACGCGCACCATCAGGCCGTTCTCGTGGCCGGGCGCCACTTGGCTGCACCACAGCATGCCCTTCGCTCGCGCGCCGTCCTTCTCCTTGAAGCGCAGCATCACATGGGCGTTGTCGTCGAGTTGGCGGCCGGCGACGAAGCTGTCGAGATCTGCCGAGAGCTCGTCGAGCTCCAGCCCGGAGACGAAGCAGCCGAGGTTATAGGCATGCGTGCCGATATCGCCGGTGGAGCCGCCGGCGCCGGAACGCGCCGGGTCCGTCCGCCAGGCCGCCTGCTTCTGGCCGGACTGCTCGATATTTTCGGTCAGCCAGTCCTGCGGATATTCCATCTGCACCAGTCGGACGGCGCCGATCTCGCCATTGGCGATCATCTCGCGCGCCTGCCGAACCATCGGGTAGCCGGTGTAATTATGCGTCAGCACGAAGAGCGCGTCGCTTTCCTCCGCCGCTTTCTTCAGCTTCTTGGCGTCGGCAAGCGTCGAGGTCAGCGGCTTGTCGCAGATGACATGGATGCCGCGCTTCAGGAACTCCTTGGCGGCGGCATAGTGCACATGGTTCGGCGTGACAATCGCCACCGCTTCGATGCCGTTCTTGAGCTTCGCCTCGCGGATCGCCATTTCCTTGAAATCCGAGTAGACGCGCGACGAGTCGAGTCCGAGCTCGCGGCCTGAGGCCTGCGCCTTCTCGGGCGTCGACGACAGAGCGCCGGCCACCAGTTCATAGTGGTCGTCGAGCCGCGCCGCGATTCGGTGCACCGCCCCAATGAAGGCGCCCGAGCCGCCGCCGACCATGCCGAGCCGGATTCGCCTTTGCCGCGTTTCGCTACTGCTTCCCTCAATTGCCATCGTGCTTTCTCTCCTGAACAGATTTGTCATCGGGGCATTGAGACCCCCTCTGCCCTGCCGGGCATCTCCCCCACAAGGGGGGAGAAAATCGTGGCGACGCTCCGCCCTCTCGAAAGATAGAACCTCGCGGTTAGGCAAGACAAAGGTCGATCAGGCGACTCTTGGAGCCTCGATTTGGCCGCTGCGTCGCGGTGCAGTACGCCCCTCCCCCTTGTGGGGAGGGGTTGGGGAGGGGTCTTGCCCCCTCAGAGTCCCAGCATCCGCCGGTTCGCCGCCTCGTCCGTGCCGCTGTCGGCGAAATCATCGAAGGCCTTTTCTGTGACGCGGATGATGTGCGCCTTGACGAACTCGGCCCCCTCGCGGGCGCCGTCTTCCGGATGTTTCAGCGCGCATTCCCACTCGACCACCGCCCAGCCGGCGAAATCATTCGCAGCCATTTTCGAGAAGACTGCGCCGAAATCGACCTGGCCGTCGCCGAGCGAGCGGAAGCGGCCGGCGCGGTTCACCCATCCCTGATAGCCGCCATAGACGCCCTGCCGGCCGGTCGGGTTGAACTCCGCATCCTTGACGTGGAACATCCGGATGCGGTCCTTGTAGATGTCGATATTGTCGAGATAATCGAGGCACTGCAGGACGTAGTGCGACGGATCGTAGAGCATGCAGGCTCGGGCATGGTTGCCGGTGCGCTCCAGGAACATCTCGTAGGTGATACCGTCATGCAGATCCTCACCCGGGTGGATCTCGTAGCAGACGTCGACGCCGTAATCCTCCGCATGGTCGAGGATCGGCCTCCACCGCCGGGCAAGCTCGTCGAAGGCGGTCTCCACCAGACCTGCCGGTCGTTGCGGCCAAGGATAAACGAAGGGCCAGGCGAGCGCGCCGGAGAAGCTCGCCATGGCTTCGAGGCCGAGGTTCCTCGAGGCGGTCAGCGCCAGCTTCACCTGTTCGACCGCCCATTGCTGGCGCGCCTTCGGATTGCCACGCACTTCCGGTACGGCAAAGCCGTCGAAGGCCTCGTCATAGGCAGGATGCACGGCCACCAGCTGACCCTGCAGATGGGTCGAGAGCTCAGTGATCTCAATGCCGTTGTCGCGCGCTTTTCCGGCGATGTCGTCGCAATAGGCCTTCGATTCAGCCGCCCTCTTCAGGTCGAAGAGCCGACCGTCCCAGCTCGGGACCTGTACGCCCTTGTAGCCGCAATCGGCCGCCCATTTCGTAATTGAATCCCAGGAATTGAAAGGCGCCGCGTCACCGGCGAATTGCGCAAGAAAAAGCCCCGGTCCCTTTATGGTCTTCATGCAAAATTCCTCCTAGTGGATCGGTTTACTGAAACACCGGTCTGCCGGTCGAGTGGTATTCGAGCGCTTCGCCCCGCAAATTTTCGCGATATCTTAAATACCTGCAACGTTGCAGGAGCGAGAACCTAACAGATTCTTCGCGAGGGGCAATGGGCTTCTGCCCTGTCGCGAAGAGCTTTCGAATAGCACTCGCGGGCGCCAAAATTCGTCCGCGAGTGCAGCTGAAAATCCAATCGCCAGGTCAGACGTAGCGATTGACGACGTTTTCCAGGTACTCCTGCTTGCCGGACTTCGGCTGCGGGTTGAGATCGGCCTTGCGCACCCAGGCCTCGATCTCTTCGAGCGAGAAACCGCCTTCGAGCATCTTGTTCGCCTCCGGCACGTTCCAGCCGGCATAGCGTTTTTCGAGTGGTGCGGAGAGTGCCTTGTCCTCGATCATCTTCGCCGCCGCCCTGAGGCCTCGCGCGCAGCAATCCATGCCGCCGATATGACCGATCAAGAGGTCCTCGGGATCGATCGACTGACGGCGCAGCTTCGCGTCGAAATTGGTGCCGCCGGTCTTGAAGCCGCCGCCTGCCAGCACGTGGTAATAGGCGAGCGCCATTTCCGGGACATTGTTGGGGAACTGGTCGGTGTCCCAGCCGGACTGGTAGTCGTTGCGGTTCATGTCGATCGAGCCGAAGATGCCGAGCGCATTGGCGAGCGCCAGTTCGTGCTCGAAGGAATGTCCGGCAAGGATCGCATGGCCCTGCTCGATATTAACCTTCACCTCGTTCTCGAGACCGTACGTCTTGAGGAAGCCGTAGACGGTCGCGACGTCGAAATCGTACTGGTGCTTAGTCGGCTCCTGCGGCTTCGGTTCGATCAGGATCGTGCCCTTGAAGCCGATCTTGTGCTTGTATTCGACGACGAGGTTGACGAAGCGGCCGAGCTGGTCGAGCTCGCGCTTCAGGTCGGTGTTGAGCAGGGTCTCATAGCCCTCGCGCCCGCCCCAGAGCACGTAATTCTCGCCGCCGAGCTTCTGCGTCGCGTCGATGCAGGTCTTCACTGTCGCCGCAGCGAAGGCGAAGACGTCCGGGTCCGGATTGGTCGCGGCACCGCCCATATAGCGCCGGTTCGAGAACAGGTTCGCCGTGCCCCAGAGCAGCTTGACGCCGGTGTCGGCCTGCTTCCTGGCGAAATGATCGACGATCTCCTCGAGGTTGCTGGTGTTTTCCGCGAAGTTCCGACCTTCGGGGCGCACATCGGCATCGTGGAAACAATAGAAGGGCACGCCGAGAAGCTGGAAGAGTTCGAAGGCGACGTCCGCCTTCAGCTTTGCGGCCTCCATCGAGTCCTTGAACCAGGGCCGTTCGAAGGTCTGGCCGCCGAACGGGTCGCCGCCCGGCCAGACGAAGCTGTGCCAATAGGCGACGGCGAAGCGCAGATGATCTTCCATCCGCTTGCCGAGGACGACCTCGTCGGGATTGTAGTGGCGGAAGGCGAGCGGATTGGTGCTCTCCGGTCCCTCATATTTGATCTTGGCGATATCGCCGAAAAAACCGGTGTTCACGGCTGTCTCCTATCCTGGGCTGTTGCCGGCCCGCTTGTGCGGAACACGGCGATTTCGTGGAAAGTAATCGTTTTCATTTCAGTTATGGTGCGACCGGCGGTACCGGCCTGACTGGGACTTGGCTAAATCGTCGCTTCCTTGATGGCGGGGTAAAGCCGGCGGTAGCGCTGATAGGCGTCCTCGTAGGCGCCCACCAGCGAAGCATCCGGCGCAATTGTCTCCGCCGTCGCCGGCGCAGAGCAAGTCGCTACTGGGTCCGCGCCGGTGGCGGCGATCAGCCCGAGCCGGGCCGCACCGAAGGCGGCGCCGAAATCGCCGTCCGCCGGCAGGTCGACTGGCAGGTCGAGCGCGGTTGCGATCGACCTCAGCCAGTAGCGCGACCGCGAGCCGCCGCCGATCGCGGTGACGCGATCAAGCGTCGTACCGGCGGCGCGCAGTGCTTCCAGGCTGTCGCGGATCGCGAAGGAGACGCCTTCGAGCACCGCCTGCGTCAACGCGGCGCGCGAACTTTCGTGGCCGAGACCGGCGAAGGCGCCGCGGATCGCCGCGTCATTATGCGGCGTGCGTTCGCCGGAGAGATAGGGAAGGAACGAAACGGAACCTGGCGCCTTTAGCGTGTCGCCGAGCTCGCCCGTCAGCTCCGCAGCGCTTTTGCCGGTAATGCCCGAATGCCAATTGAGCGCATCGGTCGCCGAGAGGATCACCCCCATCTGGTGCCAGGTGTTCGGCAGGGCGTGGCAGAAGGCGTGAACGGCGCTTTCCGGATTGGGAAGATAGCTAGCGTTGGCGGCGAACAGCACGCCCGAAGTGCCGAGCGAGACGAAGGCCTGCCCCTCCCCCACTGTGCCCATGCCGCAGGCAGAGGCCGCATTGTCACCGGCGCCGCCGGCAATGACGACGCCCGGGCTCATCCCCCAGCGATTGGCGAGCTCCGGCCTGAGCATGCCGGCACTTTCCGTGCCCTCGACAAGCGCCGGCATCTGCCGTTCTTCGAGATTTGTCGCGGCAAGCAGGCACTCGGACCATTCGCGCTTGCCGGTGTCGAGCCAGGCGGTGCCAGCGGAATCTGACATTTCCGACATATACTCGCCCGTCAGCCACAGGCGGAGATAGTCCTTGGGCAGGAGCACCCAGCGCACCCTAGCGAAAATCTCCGGCTCGTTCTCGCGCACCCAGGCGAGTTTTGGCGCGGTGAAGCCGGGAAAGACGATATTGCCGGTCAGCGCCCGGAACTGCGGGTCGCCATCGAGTTCGGCGGCCTGGCGGTAGCTGCGCGTATCGTTCCAGAGAATGCAGGGACGCAGCACCGCGTCGTTCTCGTCCAGCAGCGTCGCGCCGTGCATCTGGCCGGAAAGACCGATACCGCGCACCGCAGCAAGCGCCTGCGGATGCGCCTGCTTGAGACCGTTGATCGCTCCTTCGGCGGCGCGAGACCAGTCGGCCGGGTTCTGTTCCGACCAGCCGGGATGCGGCCGCGAGACGTCGAGCGCAGCCGAGGCGGAGCCGACGATCCGCTGTCCGCCGTCGATCAGCATGGCCTTGACGCCGGACGTGCCGAGATCCAGTCCGAGGTACATGGGTGTCCTCCTATGCCTGCCCGTTCGGCAGGTTGTCTTTCAGGAAAATGTCGATGCGGATGCGCTCCTGCGCCTCGATCACCGGCAAACCGTCTGCCTTGGCCTTCAGCACCCGGATCGCACTGCGGATCTCGTGACCCGCATCCTGGTTGAGGAGCACATCGATCGTCCCGGACAGAAGAGCGGCCCGGCTATGGGGCGTCAGTTCATGGGCGATCGCGCACACCGCCTCGGCCCTTCCCGCTTGTTGGAGCGCCGCAACCAGACCGCGATTGCCGGCGCCGAGACTGTAGATGCCGGCAAGGTCCGGGTGGCGCTCGAGGAGTGCGGCGACAAGTTTCTCGACCAGGGCCGCATCATCCTGTCCCTCGACCACCGGCAGAATCTGCCGGGCGCGAAAGCAGTCGCGGATGACCGCCTGGAAACCTTCCAGCCGCTCCCTATGGTCGCGTACCAGCATCGAGCCGGCCACAACCGCGACCGGCCCCTTGCGACCGCGGAGGAAGCGGCCCATCAGGTTCCCGGCAGTGCGCCCGGCCGCGATATTGTCGACGCCGGCGAAATGATCGCGCGCCGATCCGGGCAGGTCCGAAACCAGGGTGACGACGACAATGCCGTCATCGCGCAGGCGCTTCACCGCTTGCGTCACCTCCGGGGCGTCGACCGCGACGACGGCCACGCCGGCGGGCCGCCGTCGATGTGCCTCGGCCAGGGCATCGGCCAAGGCACGCGCGTCGAAGGCGGGGACGCAAAGAAGTGCGATCTCCGTCCGCTCGGCCGGTGAGCGCGCCATCGCCGCCCTCACCTCCGCCTCGAGGCCGCGCATGAAGGCGTTTTCGCCGCCGGGAAGGATGAAAATCAGAGGATAGCTGCGGCCCTTGGCAAGATTGGCCGCAGCCACGTCACGCACATAGCCAAGCGTCGCGATCGCCCGCTCCACCTTGTCGCGCGTCACCGACCGAACGCCCGGGCGGTTGTTCAGCACCCGGTCGACGGTCGCGAGGCTGACGCCCGCTTCCGCGGCAATATCGTGAACGGTCGGTCGCATCTCTTCCTCCTGCAGACCCCTTAGAGGAAGTTTTGATGTACGTAAATCAAAAATTTCGAGACAAGCGGAAAGCCTGCAAAACTTCCGCGCCAACGTCTCAGACGAAACGCTTGCTGAAGGCGTGCGTGAATGCGACATGGCCCATCTCGCCGCGCGCCTCACCGAAGACGACATCCAGGAATTTCTCGGTCACCCGCACCAGTGCGAAGCCGCCGAGATAGGCCGCTTTCGGCTTGAAAATGTCGAGTTCGCCGGCGCGATAGGCCATCACCCGGTCATGCTCGTGGCCATGGAAGAGCCCGACGACATTGTAGCCCTTCAGCACCGCGATCAAGGCATCGCGCTCAGCCGGCCTCCACCAATGCGGCTCGCCATCGCCCTGGTCGTCGAAGGTTTTTGCCTCAGCGTCCCAGACCTCGGTCGAGAACGCATCCCATCCATAGTGCTGAAACAGCACGACGGGTCGGCCGTCCGCGGCGTAGGCAGCAAGATCGCGCGTCAGCCACGGCAGGCCGCTCACGGCCCCCTTGCGCTCGTCGCCGCCGAAGCGTTGCAATTGCACGAGATGAAGGCCGCCCCAGTCCCAGGAATAATTGTCCGAAAGCGGATCGTAGTTGGCGACCGGCACCGGCGGCCGGTAGAACACCGACTGGCGATGGGTGAGCTCCACGTAGTCGCGCAATTCCCGGCGATACCAGTCGGCGTTCGGAGGCGCGCCGTCCTGGTCGAGATCATGGTTTCCGAGGCCGACATAGACGGGATAGTGGATATTATGCGGCCCGACGCCATGCTCGTATCGGCTCTGGAACTGCTGCAGCTGCCGCCCTTCGCGCGGCTCGCGAACCTGGCCGCCGCCGTCGTCGGTGATATCGCCGCCGAGTACGAGGCCGAACGGCCGGGCAATCTTCGCGCCGGCGCTGGCAAGACCGCTTGGCTTGCCGTCGATCGTTTGGGGCCAGTGCTGTCCCGGAAGTCCGTTGAGCGCCGCAATGTGGCGCAGCAGATTGGCGTCGGTCTTGCCCTCCTGCTCGCAATTCGGCGCAAGGCCTTCCGTCGAGACGAGGCAGGCATGGATGTCATTCGAAAAGACGAATGTGGCATCGATCGGGGGCCGCGCTGCGGCACGCCCGCCGCCTGCGATCAGCGAAAGGCCGAGGCCGGCAGTACCAGCCAGAAGTCTCCGCCTGGAAGGGTTGAGGAACGGATTGCCGATCATCGCCTGCCCTGCCCTTTAGCCAACGCGACCACTGAAGGGTCGCGAGGATAGTGCCGCAAGGTTTTCGGGGCGTAAAGCATGCCGTTTGTGCTGAATGCGGTCGCCACGAGGCCCCTTCTCCCCGCCTGCGGCCGCCCGCGGGGAGAAGGTCGCGGCAGCGGGATGAGGGAAGCCTTAGTGCCCGCCGCCTCCCGAGCCGGCACCCTCCGGCTTCTTGATCATCAGAACGCCGAGCACCATCGCCAGGAACAGCACGGTGAGGATCAGGAAGACGTCGATGAAGGACATGATCACCGCCTGCTGCTGAACCATCTGGGCCAGCTGCTTGACGGCCGCCGTCGCGCCGTCGAGGCCGTAGGCGTCGAAGTTCGACGCCATGTTGTTCAAACGATCGACCGCCTCCGGATTGCCCCACTGGATATGCTCGGCGAGGCGGGCATAGTGAAGATCCTGGCGCTGCGTCAGGATCGTGTTGATGATCGCCAGGCCCACGGCGCCGCCGAGGTTGCGCGTCAGGTTGAACAGGCCGGACGCGTTGCGGATGCGTGCCGGCGGCAGCGTGCCGAGCGCAATGTTGTTGATCGGTACCATGCAGAGCATCAGCGAGCAGCCGCGCAGGATCTGCGGGACGAGCAGTTCCCAGAAATCCCAATCCGCCGTCAGTTGGCTCATGGTCCAGGTGCCCGCGGCAAAGCCCGTGAACCCGATCGTCATCATCACCCGTGGGTCGAGCCGGCCGGCCAGGAAGCCCGCGACCGGCGCCGTCAGGAACATGGCGAGCCCCGAGACGAACATGGTCTCGCCGATCATCAGTGAATCATAGCCGCGGATGCGCCCGAGATAGAGCGGATAGAGATAGGTGAGGCCATAGAGGCCGATGCCCATCACGAAGGAGAACAGCGAGCCGAAGGAGAAATTTCGATTGGCGAAGGCGCGGAGATCGACCACCGGAAACTCGACCTTGAAGGCCCGGTAGAAGAATATGGCGGCGGCGACAGCCGTGGCGACCGCCCCCATGACGATATGGTCGTCGTTGAACCAGTCGTTGGCATTGCCCTCCTCGAGCACATATTCGAGCGAACCGAGGAAGACCGCCATCGAGAACAGCCCCCACCAGTCGAACTTCTTGATTAGTCCAAGCTCCGGCTCGTCGAAATCGATGAAAATCCAGGTCAGGGTTGCGACGATGATGCCGGGAATGACGTTGACGAGGAACAGCCAGTGCCAGGAGAAGGCGTGGCTCAGATAGCCGCCAACCGTTGGGCCGATGGTCGGGGCCAGCGTGGCGATGAGGCCGATGATCGGCGACACGATGTTGCGCTTCGACGGCGGGAAGATCGTGAAGGCGGCGGCGAACACCGACGGGATCATGCCGCCGCCGATGAAGCCCTGGATCGCCCGGTAGACGATCATCTGGTCGATATTGGTGGCGGTTGCGGCCAGCGCACTCGAGGCGGTGAAGCCGGCCGCGGCGACGGAAAAGAGTACGCGCGTCGAAACGATGCGGGCAAGTGTCCCCGACAGCGGGATCATGATGACTTCGGCGATCAGGTAGGAGGTCTGCACCCAGCCGATCTCGTCCGATCCGGCGGACAGGCCGGCCTGGATTTCGGCAAGCGAGGCCGAGACGATCTGGATGTCGAGGATCGCCATGAACATGCCGACGACCATCGCGAAAAAGGCGATGAGCCGTCGCGGATCCATGCGCTCCTCTGTCCCGGCGCCGCCTGTCGCCGCCGGGCCTGCTGTTATGGTCGCAGCCATGTCCGCTACTCCTTCGCGCGATTACTTCGCTTCGGCGACCTTCGTGGTCTCGGGCGCCGTCCGGGTATCGACATCGACCACGACGCTTAAGCCCGCCCGGAGGTTACCCTTGGCGAGCGCATCTGCCGGGAGCGTGATCCGCACCGGCACGCGCTGGATGATCTTGGTGAAGTTGCCGGTGGCGTTTTCCGCCGGCAGCAGCGAGAAGACCGAGCCGGAGGCCGGCGAGATCGAAGCGACGGTGCCTTCGATCGAGTGCTCCTCGTAAGCGTCCACATGGACCTTGACCTTTGAGCCGGGGACCAGATGGGCGATCTGCGTTTCCTTGAAGTTGGCGTCGATGTAGAGCTGGTCCACCGGCACCAGGGCGGCAAGCCGCTGCCCGGCCGAAACGAGATCGCCTACCTGGACGGCGACGTTGCCTATGACGCCGTCATAGGGCGCCTTGAGCACAGTGAAGCCGAGATCGCGGTTCGCCTTGTCGCGCGCCAGTTCCAGTGAACGGATCGTGCTTTCCGATTCCGCTCGCTGCGCCGCGAGCACGGTGATATTCGCCTTGGCCGCGGCGATATTGGCTTCGGCGCCGACGAGATTTGCCTTCGCCTGGTCGAGCGCGACCTGGGCACTGTCGCGCGAAGCGTCCGTTCCGAACGCCTTGGACTGCAGGTCGCTGGCGCGCTTCTGGGTCAGCTCGGCGCCGCGGACGGTCGCCTCGAAGGCCCTTTTCTGCGCCTCTGCCTGGTTCAGGCTCGCCGCTGCGCCGGCGATCTGGGCGTCGAATCGGCTGAGCGCCAGCTTCTGCGTGGCGATCTGCGCCTCGGCCTGTTCCGCCGCAATCCGGTAATCGCCGTCCTCGAGCGTGACGAGCGGGTCGCCGGCCTTCACGTGCTGGTTGGCGACGACGTCGACCTTGGCAACATAGCCGGAGACCTTCGGAGAGATCGTCGCAATGTCGCCCTCGATGTAGGCATCGTCGGTCGAAACCATGAAGCGGCCGTTGGTCCACCAGTCGTAGCCGTACCAGGCGCCGGCTGCGAGCAGCGCCAGACCGATGGCTGGAAGGATCGGCTTGCGGCGTCTCTTCGCCGGAGCAGCAGCCTCAGCGGCGGAAGGTTCCGTCGCCGCCGGCGCCTCCGCTGTGGGTGCCTTGGCTTCCGTGCTTGGAACATCAACGGCTTCGAAATCATCACCTACGGGACGGGCTCGCGCGGCACTGGAGGTGCTGGAAGGGGACATGAGACACCTGTTTTCGGCTAAATTAGCTAAATTGAACTGAACCGTTCGGTTCGATTATCCTTGACATAATTCCTTCCGCAGCGCATATCAAGAGGAAATCGAACCGAGCGGTTCGAAACGCTTGCCGCGGGCTGAAAAAAAATGCGGATCCAATTCCGCACCCGTTGCTTTTTATTGAAACGGTCACGCTAATGGGTTGGAGCGAGTTCTTAAATCCACCGTGATCTACAGGAGTGGAAACGTCCGGGTAATCATGACGTCAGCGAAAAGTGCACGGCAGGAAAGGTCCCTGCAGCCGGAACAGCGGCCTTCGAGCGGCGGACGCCGCGTCGCCGGCGAGGATCCGGTCAAACGCGAGCAGATTCTTGAAGGCGCCAAGCGTGTCTTCATGCGCAGCAATTTCGACGCGGCCAGCATGAACGACATCACCCGCGAGGCCGGCGTCTCCAAGGGCACGCTCTATGTCTACTTCGAGAACAAGGAAGATCTGTTCGAAGCCTTGATCGCGCGCGAGCGCAGCCGCATCGTCAACAGCATCAAGCAGTCGCTGAACGACATCGAGCCTATCGAGGAAGCGCTACACGATTTCGCCGTGACGCTCGTTACCAGCATGACATCGGACTACACGATCCGGGCCATGCGGACCGTGCTCGGCGTGATCGACCGCATGCCGCGGCTGGCGCAGCGTTTCTTCACCGCAACGCCCGAAAACGGCTACACGGTGCTGAAGGCCTATCTCGAGCAGCAGAAAGCGGCAGGCAGGCTGTCGATCGACGATACGGAACTGGCCGCCAAGCAGTTCATCGAACTCTGTATGGCCGGCCTGTTCAAGGGCCGTCTCTTCGGGATGTGTGAAGCGGTTCCGCCCGAACAGATCGAAAAGAACGTCGCCTCGGCCATCCGTGTTTTCATGGCCGCCTATGGGCAGCACGCTGATCAGAAATCCTAAGCCGGGCTGCACATCTGCAGGCGATTGCCGAAGGGATCGTAGAAGCTCGCAAAGGTGACGAAGCCGGGAACGACCTGCGCATCCTCGCACCGCGGCGGCGCAGTTCCTCGACTGCCGCATGGCAGTCCTCGACGTTCAAGACGAGCGTCGTCCCCGTCGAGGGCGTCCAGCCGCTCTCCGCCAACGTCACCGAAACGTTGCCGGCCACGCCGCCGGTGGAGAATTCGATCCAGCCCGCTTCGGGCAGGTCGTAGAGCGGCGGCCCGAATCCGAGCACCTCCCCATAGAACGCGCGGGCACGATCAAGGTCGGTCACCGAAATCGAGACCACGTTGATGCCACGAAAGAGAGGACCGGTCGTTGCCATGACGGCGGATGTAGGACGCGGACCCCGTTCGTCCAGCCTGCGCAATCGGGAAATCCAGAAGGTGAATTCGCCGTCGGCAGGCCGTGCCGATTAAAATCCAGCAACCGCGATCAAACGCGTCCTCCTATAAATCCATAAGAGCTAGGTCGCTTGCCACGGGAGTGAACATGAGTGCCATCGGACGGGCGATCTGGTTCATCGAAAGCCATTTCGCCAAGGATATCTCACTGGAGCGGATTGCCGACGCCGCCGGCCTGTCGCGCTATCATCTATCACGCGTCTTCGGCCTTGCGACCGGCCATTCGATCAGTGCCTATATCCGCGGACGCCGCCTGAGTTCGGCGGCGCTTCGCCTTGCCGAGGGCAACTCCACCATTCTCGAGGCCGCCCTCGATGCGGGCTACGGCTCGCACGAGGCATTCACCCGTGCCTTCCGCGAGCAATTCGGGGTCACGCCCGAGTCTGTCCGCAAGCAGAGGCATGTCTGCAATATCGAACTTGTGGAGCCCATCAGGATGGACGATACGCGCAATAAGAAGATCGAACCGCCGCGCTTCGAGGAGGGCCCTGCCCTGCTCCTCGCCGGCCTTGAAGAAACCTATGCCTACGATCGCACCGAAGGCATTCCCTCGCTCTGGCAGCGCTTCAATGGCCACTTCGGTCATATTCCGGGCCAGCGGGGCAACGTCGCCTATGGCATCTGCACCCATTCGGATGCCGAGGCCGGAGGCTTCCGCTACATGGCGGCCGTCGAAGTCGCGGATGCGGACGGACTGCCGAACGGGTTTTCGACCCTGAAGCTGCCGAAGCAGCGCTATGCCGTGTTCCTGCATCGCGGCCACATCTCGGCGATCTCGGCCACGGCCCATCACATCTTCGCAACCTGGTTTCCGCAGTCTGGGCTCGAGCACGGCGAAATGCCCGATCTCATGGAACGCTACGACGAGCGGTTCGACCCGGATTCCGGCATGGGCGTCGTCGAGATGTGGGTTCCGATAAAACAGTAAACGGTAAAACGCTGCCGCAAAGCCGCGGCAGCGCTTGCTACTTCGGCGTTACTCCTTAAATACTGCGGGCTAGTCTGGCGCGACGACGCGCCGCGGAGGCAAAGTGTGCGCGGTTTCCGCCGGCCTTTCGCTCCGTTTTGTGGAACCGATCACGCTCGTCAGAAAGGAACAGTTCGCCGATGCAGGAAATCCTCACGCTCGCTCAAAGCCCGGAGGCTTGGGTCGCTCTCATTACGCTGATTGTGATGGAAGTGGTCCTCGGCATCGACAACCTGATCTTCATCTCCATCCTCACCAACAAATTGCCTGCCGAGAACCGGGTCAGCGCCCGGCGCATCGGCATCGGCCTCGCGCTTATCATGCGACTTGGGCTGCTCGGCACGATCGCCTGGATCGTGCAACTCACCGAGCCGGTCTTCGAGGCCTTTGGCCATGGCTTCTCCTGGAAGGACATGATCTTGATCGCCGGCGGCCTTTTTCTCGTCTGGAAGGCGACGAAGGAGATCCACCACAATGTCGATCCGAGCGACCATGACGAGGACTTCATCGCGAGCTCGGCGATCAACGGCTTCACGGCGGCGATCGGCCAGATCCTGCTGCTCGATCTCGTCTTTTCCGTCGACAGCATCATCACCGCCGTCGGCATGACCCCGCACCTGCCGATCATGGTCATCGCCGTCGTCGTCGCCGTGACGGTGATGCTGGTTGCAGCCAACCCGCTCGCCAACTTCATCGAACGGAACCCGACGATCGTCATGCTGGCGCTCGCCTTCCTGCTGATGATCGGCACGACGCTGATTGCCGAAGGCATGGGCTTCCACGTGCCGAAGGGTTATGTCTACGCCGCCATGGCCTTCTCGGCCCTGGTCGAAATCCTCAATATGATCGCCCGCAACGCGCGCCTGAAGAAGCAGCAGGCCAGCAAGCTGCACTGACTTTGCAATCGGCGAGGATGACGAAGATGACAAAGAGGCCCGCACCATTGGTGCGGGCCTCTTGCTGCGGGAGGCGAGGATGCGGACTGGACAGGTCAAGAGCTCGTCTGCCGTTCCGTTGGCCACGGGAAGAAACCGGCAAAATTCCCGTGTTCTCCTGGTCTGTCGCGTCCGGTTGCCACAGTCCGCGTCCTCGCAGCGGATAACGCAGCCACGCTGTTAGCGTTCCAATCCTTGTTCGACGAGAGAGGCGACCGACAGCGCGACTTCCTCTTTCCGTTGACATCAAGGGCTTTCTATGGTCTCACCCCTGCCGACTGGAATTGCCCGCCGATACCGCTCAAACGGCACCCTTGCGGGCCTTCCTTCCCATAAAATACGCGCCCGTCAGCTGGTAGGCACTCCGGCCAAGGGCTCAAGAGCACGTCAAGACGGGCAAAGACCATGGCAGATTCTGCAGTCCGGGTACGCATCGCACCCTCCCCCACCGGCGAACCGCATGTCGGCACCGCCTATATCGCGCTGTTCAACTATCTCTTTGCGAAGAAGCACGGCGGCGAATTCATCCTGCGCATCGAGGATACCGACGCGACGCGCTCGACGCCGGAATTCGAGAAGAAGGTGCTCGATGCGCTGAAATGGTGCGGGCTCACATGGTCGGAAGGTCCGGATATCGGCGGCCCCCACGGCCCCTATCGCCAGAGCGACCGCAAGGATATCTACAAGCCCTATGTCGAGAAAATCGTCGAGAACGGCCACGGCTTCCGCTGCTTCTGCACGCCCGAGCGGCTGGAGAAGATGCGCGAGGCACAGCGCGCCGCCGGCAAGCCGCCGAAGTATGACGGCCTGTGCCTGAGCCTGTCGGCCGAGGAAGTCACCTCCCGCGTCGCCGCCGGCGAGCCGCATGTCGTGCGCATGAAGATCCCGACCGAGGGCTCCTGCAAGTTCCACGACGGCGTCTATGGCGATGTCGATATCCCGTGGGATGCGGTCGACATGCAGGTGCTGCTCAAGGCCGACGGCATGCCGACCTATCATATGGCGAATGTCGTCGACGACCATATGATGAAGATCACCCATGTCGCGCGCGGCGAGGAGTGGCTCGCCTCGGTGCCGAAGCACATCCTGATCTATCAGTATCTCGGCCTCGAGCCGCCGAAGTTCATGCATCTGTCGCTAATGCGCAATGCCGACAAGTCGAAGCTGTCCAAGCGCAAGAACCCGACCTCGATCTCCTATTACACGGCGCTCGGCTATCTGCCGGAAGCGCTGATGAACTTCCTCGGCCTGTTCTTCATCCAGATCGCCGAGGGCGAAGAACTGCTGACGATCGAGGAACTGGCGCAAAAGTTCGATCCTGAAAACCTGTCGAAGGCCGGCGCGATTTTTGACATTCAGAAGCTCGACTGGCTGAACGCCCGCTGGATCCGCGAGAAGCTCTCGGAAGACGAGTTTGCCGCGCGGGTCTTCGCCTGGGCGTCCGAAAACGAACGTCTCAAGGAGGGCCTGAAGCTCTCGCAGTCGCGCATCTCGAAGCTCGGCGAGCTGCCGGATCTGGCCGCCTTCCTCTTCAAGTCCGATCTCGGCCTGCAGCCGGCCGCCTTTGCCGGCGTAAAGGCGACGCCTGAGGAGATGCTGGAGGTCCTGAACACCGTTCAGCCGGACCTCGAAAAGATCCTCGAATGGAACAAGGAATCGATCGAGGCGGAACTGCGCGCCAGCGCCGAGCGGATGGGCAAGAAGCTCAAGGCCGTCGTCTCGCCGCTCTTCGTCGCCATCTCCGGTTCGCAGCGTTCGCTGCCGCTCTTCGACTCGATGGAACTGCTCGGCCGCGCCGTCGTGCGCCAGCGGCTCAAGGTGGCGGCACAGGTGGTCGCCTCCATGGTTGGCAGCGGAAAGTAAGGACGATACCCATGAACGAGAAGACAGAAACCGCCGGCCTTTCCTCCGACGCCACGGAAGTACGCGCCCAGAAGCTCGACCTCTTGCGCACGCAGATCGGCGATGTCTATCCGGCGCATTTCCACCGCACGCTGACCAATGCGGAACTCGCGGAAAAATATGCCGGGCTCGAGCCGGACACGGAAAGCGGCGACCTGGTGACGGTCGCCGGCCGCGTCTTCTCCTCGCGCAATTCCGGCATGTTCATGGATATCCATGACGCCTCCGGCAAGATCCAGATCTTCTCGCACAAGGACACGGCCCCGGAGGAAGCGCGCGCGCTGCTGCCGATGATCGATCTCGGCGATATCATCGGCGTTACCGGCGAGGTGCGCCGCACCAAGCGTGGCGAGTTGACGGTGAACGCCAAGCAAATCACCATGCTCTGCAAGTCGCTTCTGCCGATGCCGGAGAAGTATCACGGGCTTGCCGACATCGAGACGCGCTACCGCAAGCGCTATCTCGACATCATGGTCAACGAGGAATCGAAGCTGCGCTTCCAGCAACGAAGCCGCATCGTCTCCGGCATCCGCCGCTTCCTCGAGGACGAAGGCTTCATGGAAGTCGAGACGCCGATGCTGCAGCCGATCTATGGCGGCGCCACGGCCGAACCCTTCAAGACGCATCACAACACGCTGAAGCTGGACATGTATCTGCGCATCGCGCCCGAGCTTTACCTGAAGCGCGTGCTCGTTTCCGGCCTGACCGACAAGGTCTTCGAGATCAACCGCAACTTCCGCAACGAAGGCGTCTCTACCCGGCACAATCCAGAATTCACCATGATGGAGTGCTACTGGGCCTATGCCGATTACGAGGACATGATGGGCCTCGTCGAGCGTATGTTCGAAAAGCTCGCCCTCGCCGTCCACGGCACGACCGAGTTCGAATTCGGCGACAAGCAGCTCTCCTTCAAGGGTCCCTTCCCGCGCGTCTCGATGCCGGCGGCCGTCAAGGACGCGACCGGCATCGATTTCCTTGCCATCCGGAGCGACGAGGAAGCCCGCCAGGCGGCCCGCAATGCCGGGATCGAGGTCGAGAAGGACGCGACCTGGGGCGAAGTGCTCGCCTTCATCTTCGAGGAGAAGGTCGAAGCGACGCTGATCCAGCCGGCCCATGTCATTCATTTTCCGAAGGACATCTCACCCTTCGCCAAGGAGGTGCCGGGCGAGCCGCGGCTCGTCGAGCGCTTCGAGACCTATTGCAACGGCTGGGAGATCGGCAACGCCTTCTCCGAACTCAACGACCCGGTCGAGCAGCGCGCCCGCATGGTCGAGCAGATGGAACAGGCCCACGCCCGCGGCGAAAAGGAAAAGACGCTCGACGACGACTTCCTCGACGCCATGGACCAGGGCATGCCGCCCGCCGGCGGCTTAGGCATCGGCGTCGACCGGCTGATCATGCTGCTCACCAATTCGCCGTCGATCCGCGACATCATTCTCTTCCCGGCCCGGCGCCACAAGGGCGACTGAGCTGATAAGCAGACCCCGGACAGCATTGAGCCCATCGCGCAAGCGGTGGGCTTTTCGTTTGACGGGGAAATGTTGTTGGCGGGTCAATGCCCGCCATGCGCCTCGGCACTCTCGGCCGGATGCTCGCTCGATTCCGACACGGCCGCAGCCTCCGCGTCTTCCGCCTCGGCCGCAGCCGGATCGATGCAAAGCGAGTGATCGTCCATCTTGGCCATGATGGCGTGAACTTCGTCGAGCCCGAGGCTCACGAGCTTGCCATGGAACATGCCGTCCGGATTGGCCGTGCCGTCATTGTAGGAAGCCCGGAACGGCTCGCCCATGCCCTTGACGCTCTGCGGACCGGGCGCGAAAAGCACTTCGGCACCGATCGCGGCACCCCGCACCGCGGCGCGCTCCTCAGGCCCGGCGGCATCGAGCACGACCACTTGATAGAGGTCGGCCCTTTCCTTCTTGGCGAATGCGCCGACGACGCGCAGCGCCGTACGGACGCGCTCCGGGCCAGCCGCGCTGTCGGTCTTCACATGCATGCGGATCCAGCGCTGGCCGCGGTGGTCGAGCTTCAGCGTCCGGAGCGCCGTGCATTCGAGACCGGAAGCGGAAGGCTCCGAAAGCCGCGCGACGAGCCTGTCGCGCCCCACATAGACGGCGGCACCGCCGGATGCGGCCGAGACCGCAAAGGCCGCGGCAAGGATGACCACGAGCCGCTTCGAAGGGCGCAATTTACTCAAGATAGCCTTCACAGGCGGCTCCGCTGGACGCAAATACGAGAAAAGCCAGAACGCCATCGAGGATAGGCGAAACACCCTTTCGGAAAGTTTAAGCGGACGGGCGCAAGACACTTGCTCTCCTGCCCGCCGTCACTAAAAACGAAGCGTCAGTTCTCGATTGGGGGATAAGGGAGATCATGGCGCGCATCGGAATAGTCGGAGCGGGTATCATCGGCTGCGCCTCGGCGGTCCATCTGATCGCCGAAGGCCACGCCGTCAGCGTATTCGAGAAGGACCCCGACGGCCTGCCTGCCTCCATCGGCAACGCCGGCATCCTCGCGGTTCCGGAGATCGATCCGATCGCCCGCCCCGAAATGCTCTTCGCGGCGCCGAAATGGCTGATCGATCCGCTTGGTCCGCTGACGCTGCGCTGGCAAGACCTGCCGGCCCTCACGCCCTGGCTCTTCCATTTGCTTCTTGCGGCTCGGCCCGCCCAGGTCGAACGCTCCCGCCAGGCCCTGCTCGGCCTGATGCGTGAAGCTCTCGCCGCACATCAGGCCATGGCGAGACTCTGCGGCATTTCGGGCCATATGAAACCGACCGGGGCGCTGACGATCTTCGACAGCGAGGCTGCCCTCGACGCCGCCTTCCGGCACGAGCAGGCAACCGCCCGCCTTTTCGGCTTCGCCGTCGAACGGCTCGACGCCCGCGCCGCCCGCGGCCGCATCCCGGCGCTCGAGGGCGCCTTCGCCGGCGGCGTCTTCAGCAGCGGATATCAGACCTTTCCCGATCCGCTCAAACTGCTGCGCGATCTGCAGCACCATGTCCGGCAACAGGGCACGCTCGTCGAAGCCGGCGTCGAGGCCGTGCAGCCAAGCACCGAGGGGATCACCATAGTCGCCGACAGCGGCGAACGGCACGTCTTCGACAAGGTGGTGATCGCCGCCGGCGTGTGGTCGCGCACGCTGGTCCGCCAGCTTGGGCTGAAGGTGCTGCTGGAAACGGAACGCGGGTACAACACCACCTTCGCTGACCCGCCGGTGAAGCTGGAAATGCCGATCTTCTTCGCCGAGCACGGCTTCGTGGCAACGCCGCTTGCCAACGCCCTGCGCATCGGCGGTGCGGTGGAACTGGCGCGGCCGGAGGCGCCCCCGAACTACGCGCGCGCCGCTGCCATGCGCCGCAAGATGCGGCGCTATGTGCCGGCCCTGCCGGAGAGCGGCGGCAAGGAATGGATGGGCAGGCGCCCTTCGACACCGGATTCGGTGCCGGTCATCAGCCTCCATCCGTCCGACCCCCGCATCGCCATGGCCTTCGGCCACGGCCATCTCGGTCTGACGCTCTCGGCGATCACTGGCGCCAAGATCGCCGCCCTCCTCTCCAACCGGGCTGGTACCGACCTCGAATCGTTCAGCATCCGACGTTTTCAATAAGCCCGGCGATCGATTGACTTTCGCGCGCAGCTTGTCCATTGCCGCCAGCACGCAGGATCAGGTTCAGGCAAAAGGGGCCGATGTCCCCGAGAAGGAAGACGATATGCACAAGGTTATTTTCGATACGGATCCCGGCGTCGACGACGCCATGGCGCTTCTCTTCCTGCACCGTCACCCGGAGATCGACCTCATCGGCATTACCTCGGTGTTCGGCAACGCCTCCATCGAAACGACGACGCGCAACGCCCTGTTCCTGAAGCAGGCCTGGGGCATTGCCGCGCCGGTCGCCAAGGGCCTCGGCGAGATGTTCAATCCCGACCGGCCGCATATCGACTGGCCGACCGGCATTCACGGCCACGATGGCCTCGGCAATATCGACGTGCCGGATGTGATCGACCTGCCGCTCGATCATCGGCCCGCGCATCGCTTCATCATCGACACCGTGCGCGCCAATCCAGGGGAAGTGACGCTCGTCGCGGTCGGCCGCATGACCAATCTGGCGCGCGCATTGCGCGAAGACCCGGATATTGCCAGCCTCGTGAAAGCCGTGGTGATCATGGGCGGCGCCTTCGACGTTCCCGGCAACATCACCCCGGCCGCCGAGGCCAATATTCATGGAGACCCGGAGGCAGCCGACGCGGTGATGACCGCCCCATGGCCGGTGACGGTGATCGGCCTCGACGTGACGTCGCAGACGGTGATGACGCGCGCCGTGCTCGCGGACATCGCCGAACGTGGCGGCAAGGCGGCAAAACTCCTCGCCGACATTTCGCAGTTCTACATCGTCTTCTACGAGCAGCATGTCGATGACGGCATGGTCGTGCACGACAGCTGTGCCTGCGCCTATGTCGTCGCCCCGGAACTGTTCCGCACCCGCAGCGGGCCAATCCGCGTGCTCTGCGGCGGCATAGCCGACGGCCAGACGATCCAGAAGCCGGACGGGCGGCTTTTCCCGCCGAATGCCTGGGACAATCTGCCGAGCCAAAAGGCCTGCATCGGCATTGATGCCGAGGCGGTGCTGAAGCTGATCGGCGATACGCTGGCGAACGGTCGATAAGTCCCCCGGTCTTTCTCAGCCGACGAAAAACTTGCGCGGATAGCTGGCAGACAGTCGCCCGCCAGCTATCTTTGTCTGCATGAAGCCGGAATCATTGCTCTATCCCGCTCCGAAGGGGCTCTATTGCGAGAAGGGAAACTTCTACATCGACCCGGTTCAGCCGGTCGAAAGGGCGCTGATCACCCATGGCCATTCCGATCATGCCCGCGCCGGACATGGCCGCGTGCTTGCGACACGCGAAACGCTCGACATCATGCGCATTCGCTACGGCGACAGCTTTTGCGGTGAAAGCGACGTCGCCCAGCTCGGCGAAACGATCGCGATCGACGGCGTCCGGGTCTGCTTTCATCCGGCCGGCCATGTGCTCGGCTCCGCGCAAATTTCGGTCGAGGCGGGTGGAAGAAGGATCGTGGTTTCGGGTGACTACAAGCGGCGGCCCGACCCGACCTGCCGCGCTTTCGAACCGGTCCGCTGCGATGTCTTTATTACCGAGGCGACCTTCGGCCTTCCGGTCTTCCACCATCCGGACGACAGGGCGGAGACCGCCCGTCTCCTTGCCTCGCTGAAGCAATTTCCCGAGCGTGCCCATGTCGTCGGCGCTTACGCGCTCGGCAAGGCGCAGCGCGTCATCGCGCTGCTGCGTCAGCAAGGCTACGACGAGCCCATCCATATCCACGGCGCGCTTGCCAAACTCTGCGAATATTACCAGACCGAGGGCATCGATCTTGGCGATATCCGGCCAGCCACCCTTGCCGGCGACAGAAGGCCGGATTTCGCCGGTGGCATCGTCATCGGCCCGCCTTCGGCCTTTGCCGACCGCTGGGCGCGGCGCTTCGCCGAACCTGTCGCGGTCTTTGCGTCCGGATGGATGCTCATTCGCCAACGCGCCAAGCAGCGTGGCGTCGAATTGCCGCTCGTCATCTCCGACCATTGCGACTGGGCCGAACTGACCGGTACCATACGCGAAATTGCCCCGGCCGAAGTTTGGGTGACGCATGGCCGCGAGGAGGCCTTGGTGCGCTGGTGCGAATTGCAGGGCATTCCGGCGCGCCCGCTGCATCTCGTCGGCTACGACGACGAAGGGGAATGACGGATGAAAGCCTTCGCCGAACTTCTCGGCCGCCTCGTTCTGACCCCCCAGCGGAACGCCAAGATACGGCTGCTCGCCGACTATTTCCGCAGCGCCCCCGATCCGAGCCGCGGCTATGCACTGGCGGCGATCGCCGGGACGCTTTCGCTCAACACGGTCAAACCGGCCTTGATCCGCGACCTCTTGCTCGAGCGCATGGACGACGTGCTGTTCCACTATTCCTACGACTATGTCGGCGATCTCGCCGAGACGGTGTCGCTGGCCTGGGAACCGCCGGCGGACGTCGTTCCTGAGGACATTCCGCTCGGTGAGGTCGTCGAACGGCTTCAGAGGGCGGGGCGTTCCGAGGTGCGCTCGCTAGTCCGCGACATGCTCGACCGGCTCGATACCGCCGGCCGTTTCGCCTTTCTGAAACTCGTCACCGGGGGTTTACGGATCGGCGTCTCGGCGCGGCTCGCTAAGCAGGCCCTCGCTGACTTGGGCGGCAAGGACATCGGCGAGATCGAGACCTTGTGGCACGGGCTGTCGCCGCCTTACGTGCCGCTCTTTCTGTGGCTTTCCGGCGAAGCGGAGATGCCCCTTCTCAGCACGCCGGCCGTCTTCCATTCCGTGATGCTCGCGACCCCGATCGGCGAGGGCGATCTGGATGGATTGGACCCTGCCGACTTCGCCGCCGAATGGAAATGGGACGGGATCCGCGTCCAGCTTGCCAATATCGGCGGCGTGCGGCGGCTCTATTCCCGCAGCGGCGACGAGATATCTGGCGCTTTCCCGGAAATCATCGAGGCGGCCGACATTGCCGGAGTGATCGACGGCGAGTTGCTGGTCGGCGGAACGATGCGCACCAATCGCGCCACCGCCACATTCGGCGACCTGCAACAGCGCCTGAATAGAAAGACCGTCAACCGCAAGCTGCTCGAGGACTATCCCGCCTTTATTCGCGGTTACGACATCCTCTTTTCGGGCGAACGCGACATGCGGCCCGAACCTTTCCAAGTCCGCCGCCAAGCCCTGGCGGCCTTGATCGAAACCGCTTCGCCACAGCACTTCGACCTGTCGCCGCTTGTTCCCTTCTCGACCTGGGAGGAACTGGACCGGCTGCGCTCGGACCCACCGGATCCGGTCATCGAGGGGATCATGCTGAAGCGGCTCGACTCGCCCTATCTGTCCGGGCGGATGAAGGGCCCGTGGTTCAAATGGAAGCGCGCGCCGTTCAACATCGACGCGGTGCTGATGTACGCCCAGCGCGGCCACGGCAAGCGCTCGAGCTACTATTCGGATTTCACCTTCGGCGTCTGGACGGAGGCGGAAGGCGGCGCGGCGCTGGTTCCCGTCGGCAAGGCCTATTTCGGCTTCACAGATGCCGAGTTGGAGGTGCTCGACCGGTATGTGCGCGACAACACGGTCGAGCGGTTCGGCCCGGTGCGCGCGGTTCGCGCCGAACCGGAGGCCGGCTTTGTCGTGGAAGTGGCGTTCGAGGGCCTGAACCGCTCGACCCGCCACAAATCGGGCGTCGCCATGCGCTTCCCGCGCATCGCCCGGCTGAGACCGGACAAGCTGCCGCGGGAGGCCGACAGGCTGGAGACACTGCAGGCGATGATCGGGATGAAAGGTTAGAATCCCGGTTTCCCGCCTTCGCCTATTTCAGCGGTTCCGAATGAAGAATTGTTAAGGAGAGTTTGGAATATTCGGGCTGTCTGTCTCGCCGTCCGCATTTGCAGGGTCGCCTCGTGCCAAAACTACACGGTCAATATTTTGGGAAATACCGGCTCTCGCGGATTCTGACGCTCAATTACGTTCCGGCGCTGATCGCGACCGTCGTCGTGCTGATTGCCGGAATTCTCGCCGACAATCAGAACCGGGTCGTTTTCGAGGCACGTCTGCGCTCCGAGGTGGCGGACGAGCTCAATCCGATACGCTCGCGCCTGGAGAGCAGCGTCAACGGCAATATCCAGCTCGTCCGCGGGCTGATCGGCACGATCGCAACCGAGCCCGACATGCACCAGCAGCGCTTCAGCCAACTTGCACGGAGCATCTTCAGCGAGCGCTCGCAACTGCGCAACCTCGCCGCAGCGCCCAATCTCATCGTCTCGATGGTCTACCCGCTGGCGGGCAATGAGAAGGCGATCGGCCTGAACTACCGCAACAACGACAAGCAACGCGAGTCCGTCATGCATGTGGTCGCCAGCGGGAAGATGGTGCTTGCCGGCCCGGTCGATCTCGTCCAGGGCGGGCGCGGATTGATCGGCCGCTTTCCGGTAACGGCCAATGCCGGCGGCAGCAAGCGCTTCTGGGGCCTGATGTCGGCGGTCATCGACATCGACCAGCTCTACCGCGACAGTGGCCTTGTCTCATCGGCTCTCGCTATCGACATCGCCATTGCCGGCCGTGACGGTCAGGGGCGCGATGGCGCGATTTTCTTCGGCGATCCGGCGATCTTCGGAAAGGCGCCGGTGGAGGTGGACGTGACGCTGCCGGGCGGCTCCTGGCGTATGGCGGCGATACCGAAGGGCGGATGGCCGGCGACGCCGGACAATGCCTTGCAGGTTCGCCTGCTGATCATGCTCGGCGGCGTGATGATCGTCGTTCCGATGATCGTCACGGGGTATCTGACGAAGGAACGCCAGCAAAATATCCGCGCCCTGCGGCAAAGCAAGGATCAGCTGCTCGAGCTTTCGCATCGCCTGAAGATTGCGCTCGACACGTCCAAGATCGGCATCTGGGAACTCGATATCGACAGCGGCAAGCTGCTGTGGGACAACCGCATGAAGGAGCTTTACGGCGTCGGCCCCTCCGTCCGCGAAACCTTCGACGACTGGAAAGAGGCGTTGCATCCCGACGATCTTCCCCGCGCGAAGGCGGAATACGCCGAGACGGTCGCAAGCGGCGGCGCCTATAATTCCGAGTTCCGCATTCGTCTGCCCGGCGGCGACATCCGCTACATCCGCGCCAGCGGCTCGGTCCACATCGGTGCCGGCGGCAGCCGCAAGATCGTCGGCGTCAACTGGGACGTGACGGCCGACGTCGAAACGCGGGCGAGACTTTCGGAGGCAAAGCGCCTCGCCGAGGCACACAGCGCCGAACTGGAGACGGCGCGGCACCGGATGGAATTCAACGCGCTGCACGACCCGCTGACCGGGCTCCCGAACCGTCGCTTCCTCGACCAGATCCTTGGTGACCGCACGCCGCAGCTCGCCGCCGAGGGCAGGGTCAGCATCTTCCATATCGACCTCGACCGCTTCAAGCAGATCAACGACACGATGGGCCACGCGGCGGGCGACGAGATACTCCGGCACGCCGCCGGACTGCTGCGCTCGAGCGCACGGGAGAACGACTTCGTCGCGCGGATTGGCGGCGACGAGTTTGTCATCATTCGTGCCGGCGGCAACGCCGCGGAAGATGCGGCGCTGGCCTCGAGCATCATCGAGGCGATGAGCACGCCGGTCCGCTACATGGACCAGGAGTGCCGCATCGGCGTCAGCATCGGCATTGCCGCCCAAACCGCCGCGACCGACGAGCTATCCCAGATCCTCGTCAATGCCGATATTGCGCTTTACGAGGCCAAGAGGCGCGGCCGCAACCGGCACGAAACCTTTACCGGCGCTTTGAAGACCGCCGTGTTCCAGACGAAACGGACGGCCGACGAGATCCTTCGCGGTCTCGAGCAGAACGAATTCGTCGCCCATTTCCAACCGCAATTTTGTCCGGTGACGCTGGAGGTCATCGGCGTCGAAGCGCTGGCCCGCTGGGATCACCCGACCAAGGGGCTGATCGGCCCGCATGCCTTCCTGAAGACAGCCGAGGACATCAACGTCGTCGCAGCCATCGACCAGACGATCCTCGAACAGGCGCTCTTCCAGATCTGCCGCTGGGAGGCAAACGGCATCCGCATACCCAAGGTGTCGGTCAATCTTTCCTATTCGCGTCTGCGCGACGAGGGGCTGATCGAGCGGCTGGAGCAGATGCGGATACCCGAGGGCCGGCTTTCCTTCGAACTGCTCGAGTCGATCTCCTTCGACGAGAACGACACGACGCTGCTGTCGAACATCAGACGCATCAAGGAACTCGGCATCGACATCGAGATCGATGATTTCGGCACCGGCTACGCTTCCATTCTCAGCCTGTTGAAGCTGACGCCGCGCCGCCTGAAGATCGACCGGCAGCTGGTGCTGCCCATTCTCGCGTCACCCCAGCAGCGCCGGCTGGTCGAATCGATCATCGATATCGGCACCTCGCTCGGCATAGAAGTGATCGCCGAGGGCGTCGAGACGCGCGAACACGCCGCGATTCTCAAGCAGCTCGGCTGCCACGGGCTGCAGGGCTATGCCTTCGCCCGGCCGATGAGCGCCAACGATCTCGCGACCTTCGTCTTCGAGCGGAAGTGGCGCGCCGCCTGAGGGCTCCCTCGGAAACGCGGCGCTCTGGCGCCGGGGCATTTGTCTCGCCGGGCGGCCGTGTTTTTCTCTGCCGGAAGGCTTGGCAGTAGAGCGCAAAAAAGTCATAAAAACATATGCCTCTGCCGCTTCGCGGATCATCCGGGCATGCCTGGTGACCGTTGCTTCGGCGGCCGTCCCATCGGAACCAGTCGTTCCAATCTCCGAAACACGCCGACCGAGAGGGCTGAACGATCGAATACGCGGAAAAATTGCTGTCAGTCTTCATTCTTGCCCCGTTCGGGGGAAGCCTCATCGCAATCTTCTTTCCGTCCGATCAACGCGGCGCCACGGCCTGGTTCGCGGGTGCGATCGCCCTCATCTGCTTCCTGGTGACCGCCGGCCTCTACCCCTTCGTCGCCACCGGCGGCGTGCTTCGCTTCGAGCTCGACTGGATCCCCGAACTCGGGCTGAACTTCAAATTGCGCATGGACGGCTTTGCCTGGCTGTTTTCGGCGCTGATCACCGCCATCGGCTTTCTGGTCGTCCTCTACGCCCGCTACTACATGGCCGAGGAAGACCCGGTGCCGCGCTTCTTCGCGCTCTTTCTCGCCTTCATGGGATCGATGCTTGGTGTCGTGCTTTCCGGCAACCTCATCCTGCTCGCCGTCTTCTGGGAACTGACGAGCATCGTTTCCTTCCTGCTGATCGGCTACTGGCATCACAATGCCCATGCCCGCGATGGCGCACGTATCGCCCTGACAATGACGGGCATTGGCGGCCTTGCGCTGCTGGTCGGCCTGCTGCTGATCGGACGCGCCGTTGGCAGCTACGATCTCGACGCCGTGCTCGCCTCGGGCGAGGCGATCCGCAACGATCCGCTCTACAATGCGATCCTGGTTCTCATCCTGCTCGGCGCCCTGACGAAGAGCGCGCAGTTTCCCTTTCATTTCTGGCTGCCGCATGCCATGGCGGCACCGACACCGGTTTCGGCCTATCTGCACTCGGCGACGATGGTGAAGGCGGGCGTTTTCCTGCTGGCGCGGCTATGGCCGGTGATGGCCGGCACGGAAGCCTGGTTCTGGATCGTCGGCCTTGCAGGGCTGACGACGCTGCTGCTCGGCGCCTATTTCGCGATCTTCCAACAGGACCTGAAGGGGCTGCTCGCCTATTCGACGATCAGCCATCTGGGGCTAATCACCGTTCTCCTGAGCCTCGGCAGCCCGCTGGCTGCCGTCGCCGCGGTCTTCCATATCGTCAACCACGCGACCTTCAAGGCCTCGCTGTTCATGGCCGCCGGCATCATCGTCCATGAAACCGGCACGCGCGACATGCGCCGGCTGAGCGGCCTTTTCCATTACATGCCGATCACCGCGACGCTCGCCATGGTGGCGAGTGCCGCCATGGCCGGCGTGCCGCTGCTCAACGGCTTCCTGTCGAAGGAAATGTTCTTCGCCGAGGCTATCGAGACGCATCTCGTCAATGCGCTCGATTCGGCGACGCCCTATGTCGCGACGATTGCCAGCATGTTTGCGGTCACCTATTCGCTGCGCTTCATTCACAGCGTCTTCTTCGGGCCGCTGCCGTCCGACCTGCCGAAGAAGCCGCACGAACCGCCGCGCTGGATGCGCGCCCCCGTCGATTTCCTGGTGCTCGCCTGTCTGGTCGTCGGCATCATTCCGGCGCAAACGATCGGGCCCTTCCTGGATGCCGCTGTCGTCTCGATCCTGCGCGAGGATACGCCGAGCTACAGCCTGGCCGTCTGGCACGGCCTGAACATCCCGCTGATCATGAGCTTCGTGGCGCTCTCAGGCGGCGTCGGTCTCTATTTCCTGATGCGCTCCTATCTTGCGACGGGCACAGAGGGTCCGCCGGTCTTCCGCCTGCTCCAGGGGCAGCGCATCTTCGAGCGCGTTCTGGTGACGCTGTCGTGGAAATGGGCCCGCTCGCTCGAGCAGCGCCTCGGCACCCGCCATCTGCAGCCACAGATGCGGCTCCTGGTGTCCCTGGCGCTCGCCGCCGGGGCCCTGCCGCTTGCTCTTGGCGGCTTTCGGCTGCCGCCGCTCATCGTCCGCGGCATCGATCCGGCTTTCGCCCTGCTTTGGGGTGTCGGCATCGCCTGCGCTGTCGGCTCGGCAATCCTGGCGAAATTCCACCGTTTGGCATCGCTCGTGCTGCTCGGCGGAGCTGGGCTCGTCACCTGCATCACCTTCGTCTGGCTGTCTGCTCCCGACCTTGCCGTCACCCAACTCCTCGTCGAGATCGTCACCACGGTGCTCATCCTGCTCGGTCTGCGCTGGCTGCCGAAGCGCATCGAGGAGCCCGCGACGGCGGATATTCCGATGAAGGTCCGCTTCCGGCGCCTGCGCGACTTCCTGCTCGCGACCATGGCGGGCGGCGGCGTGGCGCTCGTCGCCTACACGGTGATGACCCGGCCCCTGGTGCCGGAGACCATCGCCGGCTACTTCCTCGGACAGGCCTATCACGAGGGCGGCGGCACAAATGTCGTCAACGTCATTCTTGTGGATTTCCGCGGCTTCGACACGCTCGGCGAGATTGCCGTCCTCTGCATCGTCGCGCTCACGGTCTTTGCGCTGCTGCTGCGCTTCCGCCCGCACCTGGACAGCTTGGAAACGCCCGAACAGCAAAGAGTGCAAAACGCCTATGACGACGATCACCCGGAGCGGGCCGAGGGCGACAGCGTCGCCGAATATCTTCACATCCCTTCGGTGATCATGCGCTGGATGTTTCCCGTCACCGGCATGCTCGCCGCCTATCTGTTCCTGCGCGGCCACGACCTGCCGGGCGGCGGCTTTGCAGCAGGAATAGCCATGTCGATCGGCTTCATCCTGCAATATATGTCGGGCGGCACCCGCTGGGTGGAGGAGCGGTTGCGCATTCACCCGCTTCGCTGGATGAGCATCGGTCTCCTCGTCGCCCTGGCGACGGGCGTCGGATCCTGGCTCTTCGGCTACCCGTTCCTCACATCGCGCGCCGAATATGCCAGCCTGCCGGTCATCGGCAAGGTTCCGCTCGCAAGCGCCATCCTCTTCGACCTCGGCGTCTTCTCCCTGGTGCTCGGCGCCACGGTGCTGATGCTCATCGCGCTGGCGCACCAGTCGGTCCGCCGCGCTGCCCGCGTCCACGCGCGGGCGGCGCGACCCGAAAGGGAGGCGGCACAGTAATGGAGCTCATTCTTTCCGCCGGCATCGGCGCACTGGCCGCATCGGGCGTCTATCTTCTCCTGAGACCGCGAACCTATCAGGTGATCATCGGGCTTGCGCTGCTCTCCTATGCGGTCAACCTCTTCATCTTCAGCATGGGGAGGCTCCGGGTGAACGCCCCGCCGGTGCTCGAACCCGGCGGCGCGGGCGACCTCTTGCGCTATACCGATCCCGTGCCGCAGGCCCTCGTACTGACTGCGATCGTCATCGGCTTCGCGATGACCGCGCTTTTCCTCGTCGTGCTGCTCGCGTCACGCGGCTTCACCGGCACCGACCATGTCGACGGAAGGGAGCCGCCGCGTGGTGACTGATTGGCTGCACCATCTCCTGATCTTGCCGATCCTGCTGCCGCTCGCCGTCGCGGCGGTGTTGATCCCGATCGACGAGCGCGAGCGCACCCTGAAGGGAGCGATCGGCTTCGCATCGACGCTCGTCGTCTTCATCGTCACGATGATCCTGATGCGGCTTGCGGCGGCAGGCGAAGGCAGCCTGCCGGGCGGCGGCGTCTACCAGCTCGGCAATTGGCCGGCGCCGTTCGGCATCGTCCTCGTCCTCGACCGGTTGTCGGCGCTGATGCTCTGCCTTGCGAGCGGCCTGGCGCTTGCCGCGCAAGCCTATTCGATGGCCCGCTGGCACACGGCCGGTCACCATTTCCACTCGCTGTTTCAACTGCTCGTCGCCGGTCTAAACGGCGCCTTCCTGACGGGCGACCTGTTCAACCTCTTCGTGTTCTTCGAGATGATGCTTGCGGCTTCCTACGGACTGCTGCTGCACGGCTCTGGCCCGCTTCGCGTCAAGGCCGGGCTGCACTACGTCGCCATCAATCTCGCCGCCTCGTCGCTGTTCCTGATCGGTGTCAGCCTGATCTACGGCGCCACCGGCACCCTCAACATGGCGGATCTCGCCACGAAGCTCGCCACGCTCGCGCCGGAAAGCCGGCGGCTGGTCGAAACCGGCGCCGCGGTGCTCGGCGTCGCCTTTCTCGTCAAGGCGGGCATGTGGCCGCTGAGCTTCTGGCTGCCGGCGGCCTATGCGGCAGCGACCCCGCCGGTCGCCGCTGTCTTCGCCATACTCACGAAGGTCGGCATCTACGTCATCCTCCGCCTGCACATGCTCGTCTTCCGGACAGCGGCCGGCGCATCGGCCGGCTTCGGCCAGGACTGGCTTCTGACCGGCGGCATGCTGACGATCGCTTTCGGCACCATCGGCGTGCTTGCTTCGCAGGCCATGGGCCGGCTGGCGGCGTATTCCGTCCTCGTCTCTTCTGGAACGCTGCTCGCGGCGATCGGCCTCGGACGACCGGAAATGCTCGCCGGCGCCCTTCTCTATCTGGTCAGCTCGACGCTGACGATTGCCGCCTTCTTCCTGCTCATCGAACTCGTCGAACGCGGCCGTGATGCCGGCGCCGACGTTCTGGCGGTGACGATGGAAGCCTATGGCGACTTCGACGAGAACGAGGAAGAGGAGGAAGTGGGCGTCGCCATTCCTGGCACGATGGCCATTCTCGGTCTCTGCTTCTGCCTCTGCGCCATTCTGCTGTCGGGCCTGCCGCCCCTTTCGGGCTTCATCGCCAAATTCGCACTGCTGCGCGGGCTCTTCAACGGGCCCGAGGCGAACCAGGCGATCCCGATTTCCGCTGGCGACTGGACATATGTGGCGCTTCTCATCCTTTCGGGCCTCGCCGCCATGATCGCCCTGAACCGTGTCGGCATCCGCACCTTCTGGGCGTCGATCGAGGGAACCATACCGCGCGTCGTCGTCATCGAGATCACGCCGGTTGCCATTCTCCTCGCCGCCTGCGTCTTCCTGAGCTTCCAGGCCGGCCCCGCGATGCGATACATGCAGGCGACCGCCGACGATCTGCTCGCCCCCCTTGTCCATAGCGAGCGGGTCCTCTCCGCGCCCAGGGCGGGAGGTCAATAGCGATGCGTGCCTGGCTCCCCTATCCGCTGTTCTCGATCGCCCTCTTCCTCATGTGGTTGTTGCTCAACCAATCGGTTGCACCGGGCTCGATTGTCGTCGGCGTCTTCCTGAGCGCGCTGCTCGGCTGGGTCCTGGTGAAGCTGCAGCCGACCCGATCGCGGCTGCACCGTCTAGGACTTATGGGAAGCCTCGCGCTTGCGGTCGCCGCCGACATCGTTCGCTCGAATGTTGCCGTTGCGGGGATCATCCTGCGAGCCCGGGGCAGGCCGGCGAACACCGGGTTCATGAGCGTCGACGTCGATCTGGAAAACGAGAACGCGCTGGCGCTGCTCGCCTGCATCCTGACGGCGACCCCCGGCACCGCTTGGCTAGAATACGACCGGCGCCGGAAGAGCCTGCTCATACATGTGCTCGATATCGACAACGAGGATCTGTGGCGGCGAACGGTCAAGCGCTACGCAGCAGGACTGAAGGAGATACTTCAATGATCGCGCTTGCAATCGTCTGGTCGATCCTGCTCGCCCAGGTCATGCTCGCTTTGGCGATGGCCTTCGCACTCTATCGGATGATCAAGGGACCACGCGCCCAGGATCGCATCCTCGGGCTCGACACCCTCTATATGAACGCGATGCTGATGCTGCTTGCCTTCGGCGTTCGCACCGCCAACTCGATCTATTTCGAGACAGCGCTGATCATCGCTCTGATTGGCTTCGTCTCTTCCATCGCTTTCGCGAAATTCCTCATGCGCGGCGAGGTGATCGAATGAGCCATCTGACCGACTTGCCGCCCTGGGCGGCGATCGCCGTTTGCGGCTTGCTGCTCTTCGGAGCCGCGATGACGCTCATCGGCTCGCTCGGCCTGTTGCGCCTGCCGAGCTTCTACGACCGTCTGCACGCCCCGACAATCGCGACCAGCGGCGGCACGATTCTTATCTGCCTCGCCTCGATGCTCTGCTTCGCGGTGCTGCAGAGCCGCTGGATTTTCCACGAACTGCTGATCATCTTCTTCATCACGGTGACGACGCCGGTGACGCTGATGCTGCTCGGCCAGGCGACTCTTTACCGCGACCGTGTCGAGAACCGCCAGGACGTGCCGCGCAAGCCGAAGCCCGCCGCGGAACTGGACTCCGAATGATGCCGCTCTATTCGCGGCCGCGGAAGCGGCGCTGATAGGCCGGATCGTAGAGCGAGCTCTCCCGGAAGTCCGATGCTTCCAGCCCCGGTCCCACGAAGATCAGCGCGGTACGCTCGATCGGATCGGCCGCGACCCTGTCGGCGATGTCCCCGAGCGTGCCGCGCAGGACGCGTTCATCCGGCCAGGAGGCCTTGACGACGATCGCCACCGGGCATTCGGCGCCGTAGAGCGGCGTCAGTTCCTCGACGACGCGGTCGAGCGCATGGATGGCGAGGTGGATCGCCAGCGTCGAGCCGGTGGCGCCGAAGGCGGCGAGCGTCTCGCTGTTCGGCATCGGTGATGCACGGCCGGAAACGCGCGTCAGCACCAGGCTTTGCGACACCGCCGGAATGGTCAATTCGCGGCCGAGCGTCGCCGCGGCGGCGGCGAAGGCCGGCACGCCCGGCGTCATCGTATAGGCGATGCCGTGTTTCTCCAGCCGCCTTATCTGCTCGGCCACCGCACTCCAGACGGAGAGGTCGCCGGAATGCAGCCGCGCGACATCCTCGCCGGCTTCGGCCGCGCGCACATATTCCGCCTCGATCTCGTCGAGCGACATCGGCGCCGTGTCGATGATGCGGGCGCCGGGCGGGCAATATTGGAGGAGCTCCGGCGAGACGAGCGAGCCGGCATAGAGGCAGACTGGGCAGCGGCCGATCAGGTCCCTGCCCCTGACCGTGATGAGGTCTGCTGCGCCCGGTCCCGCGCCGATAAAGTGAACGGTCATTGTCTACCTCTTGTTCTGCTCAGCTCTTGACCCAGGACCATTGCGTCACCGGCATGGCCGGACGCCAGCCCGTCATCGTGCCGACCGGCGCAGCGCGGGCGATATCGATGCGGATCAGCGAGCCGCCGAGCCGGGCGTGATGGGCAAGCAGCACCGCTTCCATTTCCGTCGTCACGGCGTTGGCGACCAGCCGGCCGCCGGAGGAAAGCGCGGCGATCGCCGCCTCCATGACGCCGGCATCGCTGCCGCCGCCGCCGATGAAGATCACGTCCGGACGGGTGAGCCCGCGAAGCGCTTCCGGCGCCTGCCCCTCGACCACCGTCAGGCCGGGCACGCCGAAGCGGCCGGCGTTGCGGCCGATCCGCGCCGCCCGCTCGGGCGATGCTTCGATGGCGATCGCCCGCATCGCCGGATCCGCCAGCATCCATTCAATGGCGATCGAGCCGGAGCCGGCACCGATGTCCCAGAGAAGCTCGCCCTTGCGCGGCGCCAGCGCCGAGAGCGTCAGCGCCCTGACCTCGCGCTTGGTGATCTGACCGTCATGCTCGAAAAGCGCATCGTCGAGCCCGCCGGCAAGCGGCAGGACGCGTGCCCCGCCACCCGCGACGATCTCGACCGCGCAGACGTTCAGGGCGGCGATGTTTTCCAGCGCGAAGCTCGCGGCAATATTCCGGGAGATGCGCTCGCGTTCGCCGCCAAGCGCTTCGAGAACGGTAAGCCGTGACTGACCGAAGCCGCTTTCGCTGAGCAGTTCGGCAAGCGCCCTGGGACCGTTCCCATCCGACGTCAGCGCCAGCACGCGGGCGCCCGGCTGCAGCTGCGGCCGGATGAGGTCGAGCGGGCGGCCGTGCAGCGAGATGGTTGCCACGTCCTGGAGCGGCCATCCGAGCCGCGAGGCTGCAAGGCTGAAGGCCGAAGGCGCGGGGATCGTCCGGATTTCGCTGGCATCGATACGGCGCGCCAGTGTGGCGCCCACGCCGTAGAGGAAGGGATCGCCGGAGGCGAGCACCACGACGGGACTGCCGCGCCTCGAAGCGATCGCCTCGACCGATTTCTCAAAGGGGCTTTGCCAGGCTTCGCTCTCGCCCTGGATCAGGCACGCCGCAAGCTCGATATGACGGACGCCGCCGAAGACGACGGGGGCTGCTGCAATCAGCCGCTTGGCCTCGTCGCCGAGACCGGCTACACCATCTTCCCCGACCCCGATTACGGTCAACCAGGGAGCGACAATGGCCGAGCCGCTATTCGACATGTCAGCCACGGGCAGACCTCGCATCCTGATCCTCGGCGGCACGACCGAGGCGCGGCAACTTGGCGAAAGGCTTGCGGCCGATCCGCGCTACGACGCGGCGATCTCGCTGGCCGGGCGCACCGCCGATCCGCGGCCACAGCCATTGCCGACGCGCGTCGGCGGCTTCGGCGGCGCCGAGGGACTGGCCGTTTTCCTGCGTGAAGAGAATATCTGCCTGCTCGTCGATGCTACCCATCCCTTTGCCGCGCGGATTTCCCACAATGCAGCGACTGCCGCGGCGGCAACCGGAAAGCCGCTCTTCGCGCTGCGCCGGCCCGCCTGGGAGGCCCAACCGGGCGACCGCTGGACGCGCGTCGCCAGTGTCGCCGAGGCGGTGTCCGCCCTTGGCGCCGCGCCGCGCCGGGTCTTCCTGGCGATCGGCCGGCAGGAGGCGTTCCACTTCGAGAAGGCTCCGCAGCACAGCTATCTCGTTCGCAGCGTCGACCCCGTGACGCCGCCGCTCAATCTTCCCGATGCCACCGCGATCCTCGCGCACGGCCCGTTCGCGGAAGCCGACGAGCTCGACCTGCTCCGTCAACAGGAGATCGATGTCATCGTCGCCAAGAACAGCGGCGGCACCGCCACCTACGGCAAAATCGCCGCGGCCCGGAAGCTCGGGCTCGAGGTGGTGATGGTCGAGCGCCACAAGCCCGCCGATGCGCCGACGGTCTCCACCTGCGATGAGGCGCTCGAACGCATTCATCAATTCCTATCCCCGGTGAAGGACCGCGGCGTGTAGACGAGATCCGGTTTGCCGCTACGGGCAACGATCCGCGTCTCCGGCGAGCCGATGATCACGCAGGTCGCCATGTCGGCGCGATCGGCATCGGCTTCGCCGAGCGGCATGACCGCGATGTGCTCGTCCGGCCGGCCGGCCGCCCGACCGAAGATCACCGGCACGCGGGGCGGCAGGACCTCGCGCAGGATATCGAAGGCCTTGCCGAGTTGCCAGGGACGTGCCTTGCTGATCGGGTTGTAGAGGGCGATGACCAGTCCCGCTTCCGCCGCGAGCCGCAGCCGCTTGGTGATGACCTCCCAGGGCTTCAGATTGTCCGACAGCGACATGGCGCAGAAATCGTGTCCGAGCGGCGCCCCGATGCGCGCCGCCACGGCAAGCATGGCGGTGACGCCGGGGGTGATCGTGAGATCGACCTGCCGCCACGCCTCTGGCCCATTGTCGATCGCCTCGCAGACGGCGGCCGCCATCGCGAAGATGCCCGGATCGCCGCCGGAGACTACGCAGACATCAACACCGGCGCTGGCGCGCATCAGGGCGGCGCTCGCCCGGTCCAGCTCTTCGCGGTTGTCGGAGGCGATCCGGCGCTGGTCGGCTCTCAGATGCAGCCGGTCGAGATAAGGAGCATAGCCGAAGAATTCGGTCGCGACCGCAATCGCATCCTGCGCCTCCGGCGTCATCTGCCCCGGATTGCCAGGCCCCGTTCCGACGATGAAGAGCTTTCCGGTCATGATCTCTCCCCTGCACCGGGCCGATCCTTCCAGCCGGGAACGAGCACCAACGAGAAATATGGGGCGGCATCGTCCGGCTTCTCGCCGAGCGGAACCATCGCCGCGTTCTTCATCGTGCCGCGCTCGACATAGACGGCGGCGTCGAGCCTGCCCGCGGCCGCAAGGGCGCGGCGGATCTTTGGCAGGTTGCGGCCGACTTTCATGATCACGGCGGCTTCGGTGTCGGCGAGGCGGCGCTGAAGCTCTGCCTCGCCCATCGTGCCGGGAAGAACCGAAAGCACCTCGTCCCCCTGCACCAGCGGCAGGCCGGCAACCGACCAGCAGCCGGACATCGCCGTGATGCCGGGAATGACTTCGGCCGGGAACCGGCCGGCGAGCCGCACATGCAGGTGCATGTAGGAGCCGTAGAAGAGCGGATCACCCTCGCTCAGCACGGCGACGGTCCGCCCGGCCTCGAGATGTGCGGCGACCCTTTCCGCGGAGGCGTTGTAGAAGGCGGTGATCTGGCGCTTATAGGCCTCGTCGTCCTTGTCGATCTCGGTCGTCACCGGATAATAGAGCGGCAGTTCCACGAGGTCCGCCTTGAGAAGACCTTCGACGACGGCGCGGCCGTTGCCATTGCGCCCGGCCTTGGCGAAATAGGCGACGACATCCGCCTCGCCGAGCGCCCGCACCGCCTTGACGGTCAGAAGCTCCGGATCGCCGGGGCCGGTCCCGACGCCGATCAGCCTGCCCAACCCGCTCACAGCCCCGGCCTCGCCAGCGAATTCAGCGCCGCCGCCGTCATCGCACTGCCGCCGAGGCGGCCGCGAACGATCGCGAAGGGAACGCCATAGGAATTCTCGGCAAGCGCGTCCTTCGATTCCGCCGCGCCGACGAAGCCGACCGGCATGCCGAGGATCGCCGCCGGCTTCGGCGCGCCGTCGCGCAGCATTTCCAGGAGATAGAAGAGCGCCGTCGGCGCATTGCCGATGGCAACGACCGAGCCCGCCATCCGCTCGCCCCAGAGCTTGAGCGCCGCCGCCGAGCGCGTATTGCCGATTTCGGCGGCGATCTCCGCCGTCCGCGGATCGCGAAGCGAGCAGATCACCTCGTTGCCGGCCGGCAGCCGCGCCCGGGTGACGCCGTGGGCGACCATCTCCGCATCGCAGAAGATCGGCGCACCGTTCTTCAGTGCCGTGCGTGCGGACGAGACGAAATCGGGAGAGAACACGAACTGGCGCGCTGCCTCGACGGAACCGCAGGCATGCACCATGCGAACCGCTAGGTCGGCCTCCTCGTCCGAGAAGCCGGAAAGATCGGCTTCCGCCCGGATGATCGCGAAGGAACGCTCATAGATGGCGTTGCCATCGCGGATATAATCGTAGTCAGGCATTTCTATCCCTGTTCAAACGCTGCGGCGATGCGCGCGGCCCCGAGCCGTGTAAGACAGGAGCGCGCCGATTCGCCAGCGTCTTTGTTTTTTCTGACCAGCGCATTGAGCCCGGCCAGCACGGCTTTTATTCCGTCTTCATCCGTGTAGGCGCTCGGCGCGACGGAAGCAGCCCCATTTACGACAAGCGCGTATCCTGATGGCGCACCGACAAGCGTCAGCGCGGAAGCCGTGGGCCTGGCGCACCCTTTGGGACAGCCCGAGAGATGGACTGCGAGCGAGCCGTCGAGAAGGTCGGCACCGACGTCGAGCAATAGCCCGGCCACCGCCTTGGTGTCCATCAGCGCCGAGGCGCAAGCAAGTCCGGCGCAGGTGGCGATGTGATTGCGCGGATCATCGGCGGCGACCAGGAAACCATGGGAAAGCGCGAGCCGTTGCGCGACGGCGGCAGCCTCGCGCGACAAGCCGAGGACGAGGAGGCCATGGCGTGGTGCGAGCCGTATTTCCGTTGCGCCCAGTTCCTCGGCGTGGTGCAGAAAGGCAATGAGGCTGGCGCTATGCGTCTGTGCAAAAGCGAGAGCCATACCGAGCACGATGCGACCGTCGCCGAAATCGTGAATGCCCGCCGGCAAAAATGGCAAGGCGCCGCGCTCTATCGTCGGGAAGGCGCCGATATCAGCGGACAAGCGCTTCCGGATGCGGTCCGCATCGAGGTCCCGACCGCGTGCGGCCGCGCCCAGGGAATCCAGGCCAGCGAGAATTTCCATCACCGCGGGGACAACCCGTTCCGTCTCCAGAAGGGCAACGGTCCGTTCCGAACGCGCCGTGCCGCCGAGAGACAACAGCCAGCGAAAACCATCGTCGCTGTTCTGCGCTTCAACACGCAGGTCAGCCGAACTATCACGCAGATGAAAGCGGCCACACCCATCGATAACGATCGACAATTTCGGCGCGAGTGCAAGCGCCGGCCGCCGGCCGGCAATCGCCGCTCGCAGCGCCGCTGCCAATGGTCGAGGATCGGCGATCTCGTTTGGATCGAATCCGGCAAGCGGTGGCGTTTCGATCACGATCCCAGTCGCAACGGCAATTCCCGCTTCACCAATCGCGGCGGCAAGGGCCGGAACGCTTGCTGCGGTCAGCCCGCGGACCTGCAGGTTTCCCCGGGCAGTTACTTCGATGATGCCGCTGCCACAGGCCGCCGCCGCGTCGGCCAGCGCCCGTAGCTCGGCAGGTGTGAGACCATCCGTCGCCGGACGCAGCCGCACGAGCAGACCATCTCCGGTCTGCATCGGCGTTGCGAGCGACGGACAGGCGCCGCGGCGCATCGATGTGCCGGGTTTAATTTGTGACCTGGGCGCAGCGCAGCTCGTCATCCTGTTCCAATATCCTCGGGGCGCATTGCGGGCACACACTCCGCGTCTGTGATAAAGCCTATATCACAGCCGCCTTCCTTGAGAGAGATCAAAGCCCCGGCATGCGTCCACCCTTACGACCGTCCGTGGCGGCTACTCGTCGAAGTCGGCACCCTTGCGCAGCAGATAGATATCCATAATCCAGCCCATGCGCTCGCGCGCTTCGGCTCGCGTCTTTAGGATTTCTTGCCTTACGTCGGCGAGGCGCCCGGAAATGACGATCTCGTCCGGCGTACCGAGATAGGCGCCCCAGTAAATCTCCGCATCCGGATCGTCGATCTTCTGAAACGCCTGTTCGCCATCGAGCATGACGACGGCCGTCTCGCTTCTGTGCGGAAAGCTCTCGGCAAGCCGGCGACCGGTAGTGATCTCCACGGGCTTGCCGACGAGGTTGAGCGGAATGCGATGGCTGGCGCAAAGCGCCTGAAGGCTGGTGATGCCCGGAACCACGTCAAAGTCGAAGGCAACGCTGCCCCGCGCACGAACCCTTTCGACAATGCGGATCGTGCTGTCATAGAGCATCGGATCGCCCCAGACGAGAAAGGCGCCGGTCTGCCCGTCCGCGAGTTCGCTCTCGAGCAGCGCCTCATAAGTGCCGGCGATGCTGGCATGCCAATCATCGACGCTTTGCACGTAGCTGCGCTCCTCGGTCCGGCGGACCGGCACGGCGAATTCGACGGTCCGGCTGTCGCTGCGCGTCACGTAGCGAGCGCAGATGTCGCGGCGCACTTCGGCAAGCTCCGTCTTCTTCGCTCCCTTGGTCGGGATGAAGAGCACGTCGGCCCGGTTCAGCGCATTGATCGCCTGGACCGTGATGTGTTCGGGGTTGCCCGCCCCGATCCCGATGACCAGGATATGCCGCATGCCGTTTCTCCCGCTATGCGCAGTGCATGTCGCCCAAAAGTGTGCAGCGGTTTTGGGGCACCGACATGCACAAAACAAATTCCTAAAGCGCGTCGCATCTTTGAGTGCGCCGCGCTTTAGACACCAGCCTTTGACGGATCGGCACCGGCGACGCAAGGTCCATGCACGACAGGAGAGGCCACGACGGCGTCAGCAGGGTGCCGCGGCCTGCCGATCGACGGCGAGAGGAGGATCCTCCGGCAGCCGCCAATCGATCGGATCGAGCCCCTTCGACTCCAGGAAGGCATTGGCCTTGGAGAAATGCCTGCAGCCGAGGAAGCCCGCATGCGCCGAGAGCGGCGACGGATGCGGCGCGGTCAGCACTAGGTGGCGGGAGCGATCGACGAAGGCCGCTTTCTTCTGCGCGTAGGAGCCCCAGAGCAGGAAGACGACCGGCTGGGCCTGCTCGTTGACGGCGCGGATGACCGCATCGGTAAAGCGTTCCCAACCCTTGCCCTGATGCGAAGCCGCCCGGCCCCGCTCGACCGTCAGCACGCTGTTCAACAGCAGCACCCCCTGGCGGGCCCAGCTTTCGAGGAAGCCGTGCCGGGCCGGTGGAATGCCGAGGTCGTCGCGAAGTTCCTTGTAGATATTGACGAGCGACGGCGGCGTGCGCACGCCCGGCCGGACGCTGAAGCAGAGTCCATGCGCCTGGCCGTCGCCGTGATAGGGGTCCTGGCCGAGGATGACGACCCGGACCCTGTCGAGCGGCGTCAGGTCGAGCGCCCGAAAATATTCGCTGCCTCTCGGAAAGACCTGCCGGCCGTGCTGCTTTTCATCCGTGAGAAAGCGCTTGAGATCGGCCATGTAGCCGTGGAGGAATTCGTGCGCCAGCGCCGTCTTCCAGCTCTCTTCCAGCCTGATCGTCGCATCCATGGATTCGCCTCGCGTGGTTCCGCCTCGCAAATTTAGCCCGATGGGCGCCTATCGCAAGCGCTTGCGTGGCATTTGCCCTTTCCGTTCACCGCTTTGATTACCCTTGTCACGGAGCATTGTATTTCTACGGATATAGCGCTAACGAAGACGGAGAGCCGTTATACCCTGACAAATATCACGAGAGATGGAGACAGGCATGCTCAAGGGACGGAGAGAGTGGATCAAGGGCTTCGGGTTGTCCGGCTTGATGCTGGCGCTCGGCATGACTTTGGCGGGCGCGGCATTCGCCCCCGCCCAGGCAGGCGAGAAGGTAATGGTATTCGCTGCGGCGAGCCTGAAGAATGCACTCGACGAGATCAACGCCAAATGGAAAGAGGAAACCGGCAAGGAGACGACCGCCTCCTATGCGGCAAGCTCGGCGCTCGCAAAGCAGATCGAACAGGGCGCGCCCGCCGATATCTTCATCTCGGCCGATCTCGCCTGGATGGATTACCTTGCCGAGAAGAAGCTGATCAAGGACGAAACCCGCTCCAACCTGCTCGGCAACCGTATCGTTCTCGTTTCCGGCAAGACCGACGCCGCGCCTGTCGAGATCAAGCCGGGCCTGGACCTTGCCGCTCTTCTCGGCGACGGACGCCTCGCGATGGGCGCCGTCGATTCGGTTCCGGCCGGCAAATACGGCAAGTCGGCACTCGAAAAGCTCGGCATTTGGCCGACGGTCGAAGCAAAAGTCGCGGGAGCTGAAAGCGTGCGCGCCGCCCTGCTTCTCGTTTCGCGCGGCGAGGCCCCCTATGGCATCGTCTACCAGACAGACGCGGCCGCCGATCCGGGCGTGAAGGTGGTCGGAACCTTGCCCGAAGACAGCCACCCGTCGATCATCTACCCGATCGCGATCACGGCCGAGAGCAACCCGGACGCCGCGGCCTATCTTGAATTCGTCAAGTCGCCCAAGGCCGCAGCACTTTTCCAGGCACAGGGATTTATCGTGCGTGAATAGGGTCTTGCGCCACTGGCCTTCGACCGGGCAGAAGGTTTTCGCGTCGTGCGTCTAGTTTCGGCGAGGCGCCTCTGTGATACGGGAGCACGAAATTTGGAATGGATGGCCTTGAGCGACGCGGAATGGACGGCCGTCCGGTTGAGCCTGCGGGTGGCAACGGTCGCGATGCTTTCGAGCCTGCCGGTCGCACTTCTCGTCGCCATGGCATTGGCACGCGGTCGCTTCTGGGGCAGGTCGATCCTGAACGGCATCGTGCACATGCCGCTGATCCTGCCGCCGGTCGTCACCGGCTTTGTGCTGCTCCTGCTGTTCGGCCGGCGCGGACCGATCGGCGCCTTCCTCGCCGACAATTTCGGCCTTGTCTTCTCCTTCCGCTGGACCGGTGCGGCGCTCGCCTGCGCCGTCATGGGCTTTCCGCTGATGGTGCGCAGCATCCGGCTGTCGATCGAAGCGGTCGACCGCAAGCTGGAGGACGCCGCCTCAACGCTCGGCGCCAATCCGATCTGGGTTTTCCTGACCGTGACCGTGCCGTTGATCCTTCCCGGCATCGTCACCGGCATGATCCTTTCCTTCGCCAAGGCGATGGGCGAGTTCGGGGCGACGATTACCTTCGTCTCCAACATCCCGGGCGAGACGCAAACGCTTTCCGCGGCGATCTACAGCTTCACCCAGGTGCCGGGCGGCGACGCCGGCGCCATGCGGCTCGCCATCATCTCCATCATCCTTTCGATGACGGCGCTCATGCTGTCGGAATTGCTCGCCGCCGCTGCTGCGCGACGGACGGTCGCCGCATGAGCCTCGAGGTCGAAGCCAGCCACCGGATCGGCTCATTTGCCATCGACGCCGCCTTCCGCTCGGAGGGCGGCGTGACGGCGCTTTTCGGCCGTTCCGGCTCCGGCAAGACCTCGCTGGTCAATATCGTCGCCGGGCTGCTGCGACCCGATCGTGGCCGCATCGTGCTCGACGGCGACGTTATCGCCGACAGCGGGAAGCGGCTCTTCACCCCCGTTCACCGCCGGCGCTTCGGCTATGTCTTCCAGGAGGCCCGGCTCTTTCCGCATCTGAGCGTCCGCCACAATCTCGCCTATGGGCGCTGGTTCGCCGGTGCCGGCAAATCCGCCTCCGAGTTCGCCAAAATCGTCGAGATGCTCGGCATCGGGGATCTGCTCGAGCGTCGTCCTTCGACTCTCTCTGGCGGCGAGCGCCAGCGCGTCGCCGTCGGGAGGGCGCTGCTTGCTACTCCGCGGCTGCTGCTGATGGACGAGCCGCTCGCCGCCCTCGACGAGGCCAGAAAGGCGGAGATCCTGCCCTATATCGAGCGGCTCCGCGACGAGACGAAGATACCGATCGTCTATGTCAGCCATTCCGTCGCGGAGGTGGCGCGGCTGGCGGAGCGCGTGGTGGTGATCGAGGACGGCCGGGTCAAGGCATCCGGCACGGCCTCCGTGATTCTCAACCAGCCGGCAGCCGCCATCGCGCGGCGCGAAACCGGCGCCCTGGTCGAAGGCGCGGTCGAAAGCCATGACGCCCAGCACAGGTTGACGGTCGTGCGGGCCGGCGAATGCCTGATCCGCATACCGCATCTCGTCTCCGCGCCGGGCAATCGCCTCCGCCTTTACATCGCCGGGCGCGACGTGATGCTCGCCACGACGAAACCGGAAGGAATCAGCGCCCTCAACGTCCTGATGGGAACGATCGTCGACCTTTCACCGGCGCAGGAGGGCAGCGTCGACGTGCGCGTCGATTGCGGCGGCAATGTCATCGTCTCCCGCATCACCGCCCTCTCCCGCGATGCGCTCGGACTTGAGCCCGGGAAGCCCGTCCACGCGATCATCAAGACGGTCGCGCTGGACTATTAGGACGGCTGCGCAGGTCGTTTCGGGGATGCGCTTTCCGTTCGGTGCGATGCTTCGCCGGATCGCGCCGCTTCCAGCCAATCGAGGTCCTCCGCGATCGCCTCCCTGGTCCTCGCTTCCATCCCCCGAAAGCGCTCGATCAGCGTCTCGCCGAAGACGGTAAGCGCCGCACCCCCGCCCTGCTTGCCGCCGCGCTGCGACTCGACTGCGGGCTCTTTGAACATTCGGTTGAGCGCATCGACCAGCAGCCAGGCGCGCCGGTAGGACATGTCCATCGCGCGACCGGCGGCGGAGATCGAGCCGGTCTCGCGGATCAATTCGAGAAGCATGATCTTGCCGCGCCCGAGGCGATCCTCGGGCGGGAAATCGATGCGCAGGACGGGGTGTAGCTCATTGTCGGCTTCGGGCATGCGCCGCAGCATAGACATTGCGGCAGGCGGCGAAAAGGCCTGCACTCAGAGGCTCATGCCGCCGTCGACCACATGCACATGGCCGGTCGTATAGGCCGAAGCGTCGCTGGCGAGATAGACGGCGAGGGCAGCGATTTCCTCGGGCGTGCCAAGCCGGCCCATCGGCTGGCGGGCGATGAAGGCGGCGCGCGCCTCCTCGTAATTGCCCTGCGCCCGCATCCGTTCCTCGAGCGACGGCGATTGCACGGTGCCGGGCGCAATGGCGTTGCAGCGAATGCCCTTGCCGATGTAGTCGATCGCCACCGACTTGGTGAGGCCGATGACCGCCGCTTTGCTCGCGGAATAGACGAAGCGGTTCGGCACGCCCATCGGCACGCCGGCGACCGACGACATGTTGATGATCGAGCCGCCGCCTTTTTCGAGCATGCCCGGCAGCAAGGCGCGGATCATCCGGAACATCGATTTGACGTTCAGGTCGAAGGCGAAGTCGTAGTCCTTCTCGCTCGTCTCCAGGATCGTGCCGGCATGGACGAAGCCGGCGCAGTTGAAGAGGACGTCGACGGGACCGGTGCGCGCGGCAAAATCGGCGATTGCCGCTTCGCTCAATACATCGAGCTTCGCGACCTCGATACCGACGGCCGCAAGCTCGGCGAGCTTGTCCTCGTTGACATCCGTCGCGATGACCGACGCCCCTTCCCGGCTGAACGCCTCGGCCGCCGCGCGGCCGATACCTTGTGCCGCAGCCGTGATCACAGCACGCTTGCCCGCAAGAAGTCCGCTCATTATCCGCCCCATCGAACCGGTATGATTGTCAGCGGGGGCCTGCTCTGCGGCCCCGCATCTCGCTTCTCAACAGACATCGAAGCCTGCGGGCCTGTCAAGCGGGTACTTCGTATTTTTATCGAAAAAAGACAGAACCCGGCGATGATAGAGCTGTGCATGACGAGCCGCAGCGGTCTCCTGCAAGCTTGATCCCGGCGGCCGAAAAATGCAGCGATAGAAGACCGCCCCTGCCCTTCTGCGAGAACTACGATGCCTGGCCCCACCCTTGATCCCGTCGTCACCGACCCGTCGCTGCCGCGCAAAGCAGATGTCGTCATCATCGGCGGGGGTATCATCGGCGTCAGCGCGGCGCTTTTCCTCGCCGAGCGCGGCGTCAAGGTGGTGCTCTGCGAAAAAGGCGTGCTAGCCGGCGAACAGTCGAGCCGCAACTGGGGCTGGGTGCGGGTCATGGGCCGCGACCGGCGCGAGATCCCGCTGGCGATGGCATCGCTGAAGATCTGGGACACGCTCGATCGGCGGGTCGGTGGCGAAACCGGATTTCGCCGCAGCGGCATCCTCTATATCTCCGAGACCGAGCAGGACATCGCCAATCGCGATGCCTGGCTGGCGCTTGCCAAACCGCATGGCGTCGATAGTCGACAGATCGGCCCCGAAGAGACCGAAGCTCTGATGGCCGGCGCCGCAATCCGCTACAAGGGCGCACTCTACACGCCGAGCGACGGCAGGGCCGAGCCGCAGAAGGCCGTGCCGGCGATCGCGGCTGGAGCCCGCCGCGCCGGTGCGACGATCGTCACCGCTTGCGCCGTGCGCGGCATCGAGAAAAGTGGCGGACGGGTGAGCGCGGTCATCACCGAGAAGGGCCGCATCGAAACGGCGGCGGTCGTGCTTGCCGGCGGCGCCTGGTCGCGGCTTTTCTGCAAGGGGCTCGGCATCCGCCTGCCGCAGTTGAAGGTGCGCAACACCGTGCTCAGGACCGCGCCGGTCGAGGGCGGGCCGGACGGCGCCGGCGCAACGGGAACCTATGCCTACAGGAAACGCCTCGACGGCGGCTATACGATCGCCACCGCCGGTGTGAACCTGCATCCGTTCGTCCCCGACAGCCTGGCTTTTTTCCGTGACTTCCGGCCGGTGCGGAAGGCCGACCCGGACTCGGTCCAGGTGGGCTTCAGCGCCCAGAGCTGGCGCGAACTGTTCGAGATCACGCCCGTTCCGCTCGACCGCCCGGGCGCCTTCGAGCGGCACCGAGTTCTCGATCCGCAACCGAATGCGCGCTCGGTCCTGCGCACCCTTGAGGCGGCGAGACGTGCGTTGCCGGCGCTGCGGCAGGTCGAGCCGGTGCAGATCTGGGCCGGGCTGATCGACGTCACGCCCGATGCGGTGCCGGTCATTTCGCACGCCGACGCACTTCCCGGCCTCGTCATCGCCACCGGCTTTTCCGGCCATGGCTTCGGCATCGGGCCCGGTGCAGGACACCTCGTGGCGGACCTTGTCACCGGCGACAGACCGATCGTCGATCCCAGCGAATTTCGGCTGTCGCGATTCTCGGACGGCACGCCGATCGAGATCGCACCGCCCGTCTGAGAGCGATTTTCCCAAACCGATCGCGAAAGAAAATTACGCGCTGCCGGGGCACGGTCACGGCTCCGCGATCAGTCCGGCGCGGACGCCGGCATGAATCTGTCTTTCTTCATCCGGACGTTCGGCTCGCTGCCGAAAACCCTTCATCAAACCCCGAACTCATGGCAGTCTGTGGCTGTAACCCTTTGGGAGAACGAGGGTTGTCTATGACTGCACTGCCCGAGGCGCAGGAGCGCCCCGGGCAATCGCCGATGGTCATGGACGTCGCACGACCGCGAGACCATTCGCTCAGCGGTTGACCTCTGTGCGATGCGCAATCCGGAAGGGAGGCCGGAACCTGCATGGATGAATTCAGCCGACTGAGTCTGCATGTCCCCGAACCGGCCGTCCGGCCCGGTGATCAGCCCGATTTCTCCAACGTCAAGATTCCGAAGGCGGGGTCAGTGCCGCGGCCCGAGGTCGATGTGGAGCCCGAAGCGATCCGCGATCTCGCCTACTCGATCATCCGGGTGCTCAACCGCGAGGGAGAGGCAGTCGGCCCCTGGGCCGGTCTGCTCTCGGACGAGGAGCTGCTGACGGGTCTTCGGCACATGATGATGCTGCGCGCCTTCGACGCCCGAATGCTAATGGCGCAGCGCCAGGGCAAGACTTCCTTCTACATGCAGCATCTCGGCGAGGAAGCAGTGAGCTGCGCCTTCAGAAGAGCGCTCCGCAAGGGCGACATGAATTTCCCGACCTATCGCCAGGCGGGGCTGCTGATCGCCGATGATTACCCGATGGTCGAGATGATGAACCAGATCTTCTCGAACGAGCTGGATCCCTGCCACGGGCGGCAGCTGCCGGTCATGTACACGTCGAAGGAGCACGGCTTCTTCACCATTTCCGGCAACCTCGCCACCCAATATGTCCAGGCGGTCGGCTGGGCGATGGCGTCGGCCATCAAGAACGACACCCGGATTGCCGCCGGTTGGATCGGCGACGGCTCGACGGCCGAGTCGGATTTCCACTCGTCGCTGGTGTTCGCCTCCACCTACAAGGCGCCGGTCATCCTCAACATCGTCAACAACCAATGGGCGATCTCGACCTTCCAGGGCATCGCCCGTGGCGGTTCCGGAACCTTTGCCGCCCGCGGCCTCGGCTTCGGCATTCCGGCGCTGCGCGTCGACGGCAACGACTATCTCGCCGTCTATGCGGTGGCGCGTTGGGCCGCGGAGCGGGCGCGGCGCAATCTCGGCCCGACGCTCATCGAATACGTGACTTACCGGGTCGGAGCGCACTCGACCTCCGACGATCCGAGCGCCTACCGGCCGAAAACGGAATCGGAGGCCTGGCCGCTCGGCGACCCGGTGCTCAGGCTGAAGAAGCACCTGATCCTGCGCGGCGCCTGGTCCGACGAGCGGCATGCGCAGGCCGAGGCGGAGATCATGGATCAGGTGATCCAGGCGCAGAAGGAGGCCGAAAGCCACGGCACGCTGCATGCCGGCGGCAGGCCCTCTGTGCGCGATATTTTCGAGGGCGTCTATGCCGAGATGCCGCCGCATATCCGCCGCCAGCGGCAGAAGGCAGGGTACTGACATGGCCAGAATGACGATGATCGAAGCAGTGCGCAGCGCCATGGACGTCTGTATGGGGCGAGACGAGGACGTCGTCGTCTTCGGCGAGGACGTCGGCTATTTCGGCGGCGTCTTCCGCTGCACCCAGGGGCTCCAGGCGAAATACGGCAAGACCCGCTGCTTCGATGCGCCGATCAGTGAATCCGGCATCGTCGGCACCGCCATCGGCATGGCGGCCTACGGGCTGAAGCCCTGTGTCGAGATCCAGTTCGCCGATTACATGTATCCGGCTTATGACCAGCTCACCCAGGAGGCGGCCCGCATCCGCTACCGCTCGAACGGCGACTTCACCTGTCCGATCGTCGTGCGCATGCCGACCGGCGGCGGCATCTTCGGCGGCCAGACCCACAGCCAGAGCCCGGAAGCGCTCTTCACCCATGTCTGCGGCCTCAAGGTCATCGTGCCGTCGAACCCCTATGACGCCAAGGGCCTGCTGATCTCGGCAATTGAGGATCCGGACCCGGTGATGTTCCTGGAGCCGAAACGGCTTTATAACGGCCCCTTCGACGGCCATCACGAGCGCCCGGTGACCCCGTGGTCGAAGCACGAGCTCGGCGACGTGCCGGAGGGGCATTATTCTATCCCGATCGGCAAGGCGGAAATCCGCCGCAAGGGATCGGCCGTCACCGTGATCGCCTATGGGACGATGGTGCATGTGGCGCTCGCCGCCGCGGAGGAAACCGGCATCGATGCGGAAGTCATCGATCTGCGCAGCCTGCTGCCGCTCGATCTCGACACGATCGTGCAATCGGTCACCAAAACCGGGCGCTGCGTCGTCGTGCATGAGGCGACGCTGACCTCGGGCTTCGGGGGCGAACTCGTCGCGCTCGTCCAGGAGCACTGCTTCTACCACCTCGAAGTCCCGGTCGTCCGGGTGACCGGCTGGGATACGCCCTACCCGCATGCCCAGGAATGGGACTATTTCCCCGGTCCGGCGCGCGTCGGCCGCGCGCTCACCGAAGCGATGGAGGCCTGACGCCATGGGCGAATTCATCATCAAGATGCCGGATGTCGGCGAAGGCGTCGCCGAGGCCGAGCTCGTCGAGTGGCACGTCAAGCCGGGCGACCCGGTGCGCGAGGACATGGTGCTCGCCGCGGTCATGACCGACAAGGCGACGGTCGAGATCCCCTCGCCGGTCACCGGCAAGGTCCTCTGGCTCGGCGCCGAGATCGGCGACACGGTCGCCGTAAAGGCACCGCTGGTGAGGATCGAGACCGCCGGCGAGGCTGGCGAACCCCCGCCGGACAGCGTTCCGGAGGCGCTTGCCGAAGCCGTGCTGGAAGAGCCCGTCGCAGTCTCCGCGCCACCGGCCCCCAAGGCGCCGCCTAAGCTTGAGAAGGTCGAGCCCCGACCGGCGCCACGCGAGGCGGCAGACATCGCGAAGAAGCCGCTGGCTTCGCCGGCAGTCAGGCTGCGCGCCAGGGAGAGCGGCGTCGATCTCCGGCAGATGATCGGCACCGGGCCGGCCGGGCGTATCACCCATGAAGATCTCGATCTCTTTATCAGCCGCGGCGCCGAACCGCTGCCCGCCCAGGTCGGCCTCGTCCGCAAGACGGCGGTCGAGGAGATCAAGATCGCCGGCCTGCGGCGGCGGATCGCCGAGAAGATGTCGCTCTCCACCTCGCGCATTCCCCACATCACCTATGTCGAAGAGGTGGACGTGACGGCGCTCGAGGATCTGCGGGCGACAATGAACCGCGACCGCAAGCCCGACCAGCCGAAGCTGACGATCCTGCCCTTCCTGATGCGGGCACTAGTGAGGACCGTCGCCGAGCAACCGGGCGTCAATGCCATTTTCGATGATCACGCCGGCATCGTCCATCGTCACGCGGCCGTCCATATCGGCATTGCCACCCAGACGCCCGCCGGCCTGACCGTGCCGGTCGTGCGCCACGCCGAGGCACGGGGGATCTGGGATTGCGCCGCGGAATTGAACCGGCTGGCCGAAGCGGCCCGGACCGGTACCGCGACGCGCGACGAACTGATCGGCTCGACGATCACCATCTCTTCGCTCGGCGCGCTTGGCGGCATCGCCTCGACGCCGGTTATCAACCATCCGGAAGTGGCGATCGTCGGCGTCAATAAGATCGCCGTGAGGCCCGTTTGGGACGGGTCGCAGTTCGTGCCGCGAAAAATCATGAACCTGTCGTCGAGCTTCGACCACCGCGTCATCGATGGCTGGGACGCCGCCACCTTCGTGCAGCGCCTGAAGACGCTGCTCGAAACGCCGGCTCTGATTTTTGTTGAAGGGTGACGCGACCATGAAGGAAATCTCCTGCAAGCTCCTGGTGCTCGGCGCCGGCCCCGGCGGCTATGTCTGTGCCATCCGCGCCGGACAGCTCGGGGTCAACACCGTGATCGTCGAAAAGGCGAAGGCCGGCGGCACCTGCCTCAACGTCGGCTGCATTCCTTCGAAGGCGCTGATCCATGCGGCCGAGGAATTCCACAAGCTTCGCGTCGCCGCTTCAGGCAGCAGTCCGCTCGGCATCTCGCTGGAGACTCCGGCAATCGACCTCAAGCGGACGATAGCCTGGAAGGACGGGATCGTCGGCCGCCTGAACGGCGGTGTGACGGGCCTTCTCAAGAAGGCCGGCGTCAAGGCCGTCGTCGGCGAGGCGCGATTCGTCGACGGCAAGACGGTCGACGTGGATACGGAAACCGGCGTTCAGCGCATCCGCGCCGAAGCGATCGTCATCGCCACCGGCTCGGAGCCGGTCGAACTTCCCGACCTGCCGTTCGGCGACAATGTCATTTCCTCGACCGAGGCGCTGGCCTTGAAGGAGGTTCCGCCGACGCTCGCCGTCATTGGCGGCGGCTATATCGGCCTCGAACTCGGCACCGCTTTCGCCAAGCTCGGCTCGAAGGTCACCGTGCTCGAAGCCATGGACCGCATCCTGCCGCAATATGACGCCGATCTGTCGAAGCCAGTGATGAAGAGGCTCGGCGAACTCGAGATCGAGGTCTTCACCCGTACGGCGGTCAAGCGCCTGTCGGCCGACCGGCGCGGCCTGCTTGCCGAGGAAAGCGGCCGCGCCTTCGAGGTGCCGGCGGAAAAGGTGCTCGTCACGGTCGGCCGCCGGCCCGTCGTCGCGGGCTGGGGATTGGAGGAGGTCGATCTCGACCGCTCGGGCAAGTTCATCCGCATCGACGACCAGTGCCGGACCTCGATGCGCGGCATCTATGCGATCGGCGACGTCACTGGCGAGCCGATGCTCGCTCACCGCGCCATGGCGCAGGGCGAGATGGTCGCGGAGATCGTCGCCGGCCAGAAGCGAAGCTGGGACAAGCGCTGCATTCCGGCCGTCTGCTTCACCGATCCGGAAATCGTCAGCGCCGGTCTCTCACCAGAGGAAGCACGCGCGGCCGGCATCGAGGTCAAGATCGGCCAGTTCCCCTTCCAGGCGAACGGCCGCGCCATGACGACGCTCGCCGAGGACGGTTTCGTCCGCGTCGTCGCCCGCGCCGACAACCACCTCGTGCTCGGCATCCAGGCCGTCGGGCATGCCGTCTCGGAGCTTTCGGCCACCTTCGCGCTAACGATCGAGATGGGCGCCCGGCTGGAGGACATCGCCGGCACCATCCATGCGCACCCGACGCAGTCGGAGGCATTTCAGGAAGCCGCGTTGAAGGGCTTGGGGCACGCGCTGCATATTTGAGCGCCTCGGAAAGACCCCTCCCCAACCCCTCCTCACAGGTGTCCGCAGGTGGGAGGGGCTTCCCCCGCGGCTCGCTTGGCGCATGACCTGCAATGCCGCTACTTTGTGGAGACGCTTTGATGCGCAGGGCGTTGCTGGTTAGCCCCTCCCACCTGTGGGGAGGGGTTGGGGAGGGGGCTTTTCTGCCCTACTGCACCAACTCCAGCCCCACCGCCGTCGCCTCGCCGCCGCCGATGCAGAGCGAGGCGATGCCGCGCTTGACGCCGTTGGCGCGCATCGCATGGAGAAGCGTGACGACGATGCGCGCACCCGAGGCGCCGATCGGGTGACCGAGCGCACAGGCGCCACCGTGGATGTTGACGATGTCGTCGGAAAGGCCGAGGTCGCGAATCGCCGCCATGGCGACGACGGCGAAGGCCTCGTTGATTTCGTAGAGACCGACGCTCCCCTTGTCCCAACCGAGTTTTTCGGTGAGCTTGTCGATAGCGCCGATCGGTGCGGTCGTGAACCAGGCGGGCTCCTGCGCATGGCCGGCATGGCCGGCGACGACGGCGAGCGGCGTCAGCCCGCGCTTCTCCGCCTCGCTGGCGCGCATCAGGATGAGCGCCGCGGCACCATCGGAGATCGACGACGAGTTGGCGGCCGTGACGCTGCCGCCGTCGCGGAAGGCGGGCTTCAGCTTCGGGATTTTCGTCGGATCGGCCTTCGTCGGCTGCTCGTCTCGATCGAGATTGGCGTTGCCGCGCTTGCCGCCATCGGTCACCGCCACGATCTCCTCGGCGAAGGACTTGTCCTCCGTAGCCTTCAGCGCCCGTTCGAGCGAGCGCAGGGCAAAAGCGTCCTGGTCGGAGCGGGAAAACTGATAATGCTGGGCGGTGTCCTCGGCATAGGTGCCCATCAGCCGCCCCGAATAGGCGTCCTCCAGCCCGTCGAGGAACATGTGGTCCTTGACCTCGCCATGGCCGAGCCGGAAGCCGCCGCGCGCCTTCGGCAGGAGATAGGGAGCATTGGTCATCGACTCCATGCCGCCCACGGCAACGAGCGATGCGCTGCCGGAGAGAAGCGCATCATGGCCGAGCATCAGCGCCTTCATGCCCGACCCGCAGACCTTGGAGACGGTCGTCGACGGCGTCTCCTGTCCAAGGCCGGCGCCAAGCGCCGCCTGCCGGGCCGGATTCTGCCCGAGGCCGGCGGGCAGCACATTGCCCATCAGCACTTCGTCGACTGCGCCGAGGCCGGCGCGATCGAGCGCCGCCTTCAACGCGACGGCGCCGAGTTCCGGCGCCGTCAAATCCTTGAGGCCGCCCTGAAAGGCGCCCATCGGCGTCCGTGCCGCCGAAACGATAACCACCGGATCGCGACTGCTCATCTTGGTCCTCCCAAAAGCTTTGAGACGACTATAGCCATCGCACGCTGCGAGGCAACGCCGGCGGCACCATGCCTATTGGCAGGGCCGCCGGCTGGTGCGGGCGTATCAGCCCATGCGTTCCGACGCATAGCTCCCGGGGCTCGGCGGAAACACCACGACGCGATTGCCGTTGATGAAGGTGCGGTGGTGGATATGGGCATGCACGGCGCGCGCCAGCACCTGGCTCTCGACGTCGCGGCCGATCGACACATAGTCCTCGGCCGACTGCGCATGGGTGATGCGGGCGATGTCCTGCTCGATGATCGGGCCCTCGTCGAGATCGGCGGTGACGTAGTGGGCCGTCGCGCCGATCAGCTTGACGCCGCGCTCATAGGCCTGCTTGTAGGGGTTGGCGCCCTTGAACGACGGCAGGAAGGAATGGTGGATATTGATGATCCGCCCCGACATCTGCTTGCAGAGCGCATCCGACAGCACCTGCATGTAGCGGGCCAAAACGATCAGCTCGGCGCCGGTCTGCTCGACGAACTCCAGCAGCTGCGCCTCAGCCTTCGGCTTGTTCTCCTTCGTCACCTTGATGTGGTGGAAGGGAATGTCGTGGTTGACGACCACCTTCTGGTAATCGAAGTGATTGGAGACCACGCCGACGATGTCGATCGGCAGCGCCCCGATCTTCCACCGGTAGAGCAGGTCGTTCAGGCAATGACCGAAACGCGACACCATCAACAGCACCTTCATCCGCTCTTCGGAATCGCGGATCTCCATCGCCATGCCGAACCGCTTGATGACAGGAGCGAAGCCTTCGCGCAGTTCCTCGAGCTTGGCGCCCTCCTGGCTGATGAAGGTGAGGCGCATGAAGAACAGACCCGTCTCGAGGTCGTCGAATTGCGAGCTGTCGCTGATGTAGCAGCCTTTCTCCGCGAGATAGCCGGTGACGGCAGCAACGATGCCGCGGGTGGATTTGCAAGTGACGGTCAGCACATAGCTTTTCATCGATGGGTCTCTCGTTCCTGAAGTGTTTCCGCGCCCCCTTACACGGGCAGTCACGCGAAAACTACCGTGGCGATTTGAGACCTGCCGATCCATTCGCGACATCGGATGGACCGAACGGGCCACGGTGCAGCCAGCCGGGCGAAAGTGGTGATCTGAGAGGTCTACGGCTTCGTCCGGTCCGGATGCGCTCTGGCAAAGGCGTCGATCTCGGCGCAGCGCGCGTCGATGGCCACGAGCCGGGGGCAGCAGGAAAGGTCGACCTGCCAGCGGCGCGCGTTATAGAGCTGCGGCACGAGGCAGATATCCGCCATGCTCGGACTTTCGCCGTGGCAGAAGCTGCCGGTCGAGGGATGATCGAGCAGCCGCTCGAAAGCAGCAAGACCCTCGCCGATGAACTTCTGCATCCAGGCGAGGCGTACCGCCTCGCCATCCGTCGCGCTCGCCATCACATGGGCAACGACTCCGAGATTGCAGACAGGGTGAATATCCATCGCGATGGCGTGGGAGAGCGCCCGCACCCGCTGCCGCCCGATTGCATCGGCAGGAAGGAGAAGGCCGGCCGTCCTCGTTTCGGCGAGATACTCGACAATGGCGAGCGACTGGGTGAGGCGCTCGCCGTCGATGTCTAGGACTGGGACCAGACCTTGGGGGTTGCGGGCGAGATGCTCGGGCGCTCGATGCGCCCGCGCGAGAAGATCGACAGGAACGGAGCGGTAGTCTTCGCCGACGAGATTGAGGGCGATCCGCACCCGGTAGCTCGCCGATGAGCGCCAATAGTCGTAGAGGACGGTTCCGTTCGCCACGATGCCCATCAGCCGCGCTCGTAACTTGCCACCTTCTGCTCGATGGCGCCGAAGATCGAATGGCCGGTGCCATCCCGCATTTCGATACGGACGATGTCGCCGAATTTCAGGAAGGGCGTTTTCGGCGCTCCGCTCTCGATCGTTTCGATCATGCGCAGCTCCGCGATGCAGGAATAGCCGACGCCGCCTTCCGAAACCGGTCTGCCCGGCCCGTCGTCAAGCTTGTTCGAAACCGTACCCGAACCGATGATGGTGCCGGCAGAGAGCGGCCGTGTGCGGGCCGCATGCGCGATCAGTTGCGGAAAATCGAAGGTCATGTCGATCCCCGCATTGGCGCGGCCGAAGGGCTTCCCGTTCAAGTCGACGCGAAGCGGCAGGTGCAGCGTACCGCCGTCCCAGGCCTCGCCCAATTCATCCGGCGTCACGGCGACCGGCGAGAAAGCAGAAGATGGTTTCGACTGGTAGAAGCCGAAGCCCTTGGCGAGTTCCGCGGGGATGAGCCCGCGCAGCGAAACGTCGTTGACGAGCATGACGAGGCGGATCGCCGCGCGTGCCTCCTCGAGCGTCGCGGCCATCGGCACGTCATCGACGATCACCGCCACCTCGCCCTCCATGTCGATACCCCAGGCCTCGTCGGCCATGAGGATCGGATCGCGGGGGCCGAGGAAGCTGTCGGAGCCGCCCTGGTAGATCAGCGGGTCGATCCAGAAACTCGCCGGCATCTCGGCATTGCGCGCCTTTCTGACGAGCTCGACGTGATTGACATAGGCCGAGCCGTCGGCCCAGTGGAAGGCCCTCGGCAAGGGCGAAGCAGCATCATGCTCATGGAAGCGCATGGTAGGCTGCGAGCCGGTCTCGATCCCCTCGGCGACGCGCGCCAGCCGCGGCCCCGCATGCGCCCAATCATCCAGCGCCGCCTGCAGCGTGCGGGCGATGTGCCCGACTTCCGAGCAGCGCGTCAGATCCCGGGAAACGACCACAAGCTTTCCGTCACGCGTGGAGTCTTTCAACGTCGCCAGTTTCATGCAGTCCTCCCTCTACCCGGACGAATCGTCCGCAAATTCCACAACAAGACCGTCAGAAGCGATCGTCAAGGCGCCCGGCCAGTTTTTGCGCGCCGCCGCGATCCAGTCGGCTTGCGAGATCTCCGGGTCATCGGCCGGAATAAGGTGATGCAACACGAGCCGGCCGACCCCGGCCGCCTCTGCGATCGTGCCCGCCTGTTCTGCGAATGTGTGGCTCGCCAGCAGATGTTCTTTGAGCCCCGCACCATTTCCAGTGCGCGCCACCAGACGGTCGACCCCTGCAGCGAGCATCGCTTCGTGAACGAGAATGTCGGCGCCGCTCGCAAAATCGGCCAGCGGCGGGAAATAGGCCGTGTCGGAGGAGAACACGATGGTCCCCTCCGCATGATCGAAGCGCAGAGCGAAGCAGTCGGTGACCGGCGGGTGGTCGACGCGCAGCGCCGAGACCGTGAGGCCATTCTCCGAAAAGACTTGACCGTCGGAGAATTCGACAACCTCAACGAGCCTGCGGAGATCCGGCCTGCCCTCGTCGACGATACGAATGTCGACATCGAAGGCCATCGACTGGAGGAAGCCCTGCCAATAGCCGCGTGTGCCGGCGGGTCCGAAGACGCGTACGCCATGCGCGAGCCCCGCAGTCCAGGCGGTGTGGATCAGCGGACCGAGTTCCAGCACGTGGTCCGAATGCAAATGGGTGACGACGATCAGGTCCAGCGCCTTGAGGGGCACGCCGGCATCGGTCAGCCCACGGGTGACGCCGAGCCCGCAGTCGACCACGATCGTGCGGCCGGCGATCTCAAGCAGCGACGATGTCGGCCAGGGGCCGCCCGGCCGGATCGCCGGGCCGCCTTTGCTGCCGAGCAAGACAAGGCGTGCACTCAAGACCAATCGCCCTCCGGCGTCCCGTTGAAGCGCTTCTTGAGATCGGCCCAGCAGTCGATGTAATTGTCCTGCAGCGTTTCCAGTTCGGCTGCGAAGCGGGTCAGTTGCTGCGGGAAACGGGTCTCGAACATGAAGGCCATGGTATTGTCGAGCTTCACCGGTTTCAACTCGCTGTTTGTCGCCTTTTCGAAGCCGGATGCGTCCGGCCCGTGCGCCAGCATCATGTTGTGCAAGCTCATGCCGCCGGGCACGAAGCCCTCCTCCTTCGCGTCATAGCGCCCGTAGATCAGCCCCATGAATTCGCTCATGATGTTGCGGTGATACCAAGGCGGCCGGAAGGTGTGCTCGGCGACCAGCCAGCGCGGCGGGAAGAGAACGAAGTCGACATTGGCAGTCCCCTCCTCTCCTGACGGCGCGGTCAGCACCGTGAAGATCGACGGATCAGGATGATCGAACAGAATCGCACCGACCGGCGAGAAAGTCTTGAGGTCGTATTTGTAGGGCGCGTAATTGCCATGCCAGGCGACGACGTCGAGTGGCGAATGGCCGATCTCGACCACGTGGAAGGAGCCGCACCACTTCACCTGCACCCGGCAAGGCGTCTCCTTATCCTCATAGGCCGCCACCGGCGTCTTGAAATCGCGCGGATTGGCAAGGCAGTTGGCGCCGATCGGCCCGCGGTCCGGCAACGTGAACTTGGCGCCGTAATTCTCGCAGATATAGCCGCGCCAGACCTCCCCCTCGCCGATCCGAGTGACCTTGAACATCATGCCGCGCGGCACAAGGCAGATTTCCGACGGCGCCACATCCATCTTGCCGAGTTCGGTAAAGACCTGGATCGCCCCCGTTTCCGGCACGATCAAGAGCTCGCCGTCGGCATTGAAGAAGTAATCATCGACCATATCGGCATTGAAGACATAGGCATGTGCCGCCATGCCGACCTGGGTCAGCACATCGCCCGCAGTCGTCATCGTCCGAATGCCCTGTAGAAAGTTCAGTTGCCCGGTCGGCGCCGGCAAAGGGTCCCAGCGCAACTGCCCGAGCGCCAGCGCGTGCTCGGCGGCATGCGGCGCCGTCTTCCAGTGCGGATAGTCGATCTTCGCGAAGCGGCCGGTGTGCCGGACGCTCGGGCGGATCCGGTAGAGCCAGGAACGCTCGTTCGTGCCGCGCGGCGCCGTAAAGGGGGAACCGGAGAGCTGTTCGGCATAGAGACCGTAGCTGCATTTCTGCGGGCTGTTCTGCCCCTGCGGCAAGGCGCCGGGCAGGCTTTCAGTCTCGAAGTCGTTGCCGAAGCCCGGCATGTAGATAAGCGACTGTTCCTCGCCCATGGCGGCTCCGTGCCGCTGCTCCGCCTTGCCCAACATGGCTTGCATCTCCTTTTTTGATCGGCATATTAGTTACAAGCGTAACTATTGATTTTGTAACTATCAAGGATGGAAGGGATGGAGGCAAACGGGTTCGAACTGGAGAACTTCCTGCCCTACCGGCTGAACCGGGCGGCAGAATTCGTGGCGCTGCGCTTTGCCGCTCAGTACAAGGCGCGCTACCAGTTGACCCGTCCCGAATGGCGAACGCTGGCTGCTTTAGGCAGCTCGGAACGCCCGATGACGGCGACCGAGATCGGCGCCCATTCGACAATGCACAAGACGAAGGTCAGCCGCGCCGTTTTCGGTCTCGAGCAGCGCCGCTGGCTGAAGCGCGAGGAGGACGGCCGCGACCGGCGGTTCGAGCACCTGGCGCTGACACCGGCAGGCGAGCAGGCCTACCGGGAACTGACGGCGCTCGCGAGTGCCTATCAGAACGAATTGCTGTCGATGCTCGGGGTAGAGAATATGCAGGCGCTTTCGGCGGGCTTGCTGGCGGTGGAACGGGCTATGCGGAAACGGGGCACTGCGTCACCCCTCCCCAACCCACAAGGGGGAGGGACTTAACCTGCTGCACCGCTCCTGCCCATATTTCGCTCTTCGCGTATAGGCTAAGCCGTTAAATTTGGGAGCGGTGCGGCAAGCGCCAAGCCCCTTCCCCCTTTTTGGGCGGGGGCTTGCCTCTACCCCCTCGCCCGCTCCGGAATCGGCAGGCCCTCGAAGCTCTTCAGCGTTTCCAGGACGATCGACGTCTTCACATGCTGGACGCTGTCATGCGGCAAGAGCACGTCGTTGACGAAGCGCGAAAGACCGGCAAGGTCGGGAGTGACGACGCGCAGGTGATAGTCCATCTCGCCGGTCAGCGCATAGGCCTCCAGCACCTCCGGCAGGCCGGAGACGAGCTTGCCAAAACGCTTGGCGTTGTCGCGGTTGTGGGTGGCGAGCGTGACCGAAATCACCACCATCAGGTCAAGTCCAAGCTTCTGCCGGTCGATCTGCGCCTGGTAGCCGGTGATGAAGCCTTCCGCCTCGAGCCGCGAGCGCCGCCGCGAACATTGCGACGGCGAGAGTGCTATGCGTTCGGAGAGTTCGTTGTTCGTCAGATGGCCGTCACGCTGCAATTCGGCGAGGATTTTGAGATCGAATCCATCAAGCTGCTCCATTCATGCACACTCACGCCATTCACCGCACAACTCATGCATGATCTTGGCGAAATCACGCAAGAATACAAGCATCATGCATCGGATCTGCGCCATACTCCAACAAAGGTCGGAGGAACGAGAGGAGATATTCGATGGGCCCGTTTCCGCATGATGCCCCACCCGCAACCATATCGGCGGACAATCCCGCCGGCACGGATGGATTCGAATTCGTCGAGTTCGCGCACCCGGAACCGGAGAAGCTTCAGGAACTCTTCTGCCGCATGGGCTACACGCCGGTTGCAAGACACCGGACGAAAAACATCACCGTCTGGCGACAGGGCGACATCAACTACATCCTGAATGCCGAACCCGGCTCGCATGCGATGCGCTTCGTCGACAAGCACGGGCCCTGCGCCCCATCGATGGCCTGGCGCGTCGTCGATGCGAAACATGCCATCGAGCACGCCGTTGCCAAGGGTGCCGAACCTTATACTGGCGACGACAAGAGCCTCGACGTGCCCGCGATCGTCGGCATCGGCGGCTCGCTTCTCTATTTCGTCGAGACCCATGGCGACAAGGGTTCCGCCTATGACGCCGAGTTCGAATGGCTCGGCGAAAGCGATCCGAAGCCGGACGGCGTCGGCTTCTACTATCTCGATCACCTGACCCACAATGTTTACCGCGGCAACATGGACAAGTGGTGGGCCTTCTACCGCGAGCTGTTCAACTTCAAGCAGATCCATTTCTTCGACATTGACGGCCGCATCACCGGGCTGTTGAGCCGGGCGATCACCTCGCCCTGTGGCAAGATCCGAATTCCCCTGAACGAGTCGAAGGACGACACCAGCCAGATCGAAGAATATCTGAAAAAGTACAAGGGCGAAGGCATCCAGCACATCGCCGTCGGCACCGAGACGATCTACGACGCGACCGACAGGCTGGCCGAGAACGGTCTCAAATTCATGCCCGGACCGCCGGACACATATTACGAGATGTCGCACAAGCGCGTCCACGGCCATGACGAGCCGATCGGACGCATGAAGAAGCACGGCATACTGATCGACGGCGAAGGCGTCGTGGATGGCGGCATGACGAAGATCCTCCTGCAGATCTTCTCGAAAACCGTCATCGGGCCGATCTTCTTCGAGTTCATCCAGCGCAAGGGCGACGAAGGCTTCGGCGAGGGTAATTTTCGGGCACTGTTTGAGTCGATCGAGGCTGACCAGATCCGCCGCGGCGCGCTGAATACACCGCCGGCCGCAGCCGAGTAGAGGCGGAGCCGTTCCGAAGCCCCGCTCGCCTATCAGCGCGGCGAGAGGCGCTGCGCACCCCCGTCGGGCGCGCAGCGCGAACTTTGTTCACTCCCTCAGTTGGACCAGCGGTGCCGTGGCTCGCCCAGATCGCCCTCGTGCCGAAAATAGCGGGACGCCGCTTCGGTGCGGTTGCGCACGTTCATCTTCTTGTAGATGTTGCGCACGTGCACCTTGACGGTGTTCTCCGAGAGCCCGAGCCGGTCGGCGATGATCTTGTTCTGGGTTCCCATGCAGATCAGATCGAGAATCTGGATCTCCCGGGTCGTCAGCACGCCCCTGCCGTTTTCACGCCGCCGCTCCGAGTCGCTCTCTTCGACGGCCGATTGCCGCTGGACAGGCGAGCCGCCCGCCGCGAACCCGCGAGGCGCCAGACGCCTGAGCAATGCTGCCGGAAAGTGCTCGCCGCCCTTCATCAGCAGATCGATGGCGGTCAGGCAGACATCGAGATGCAGGTTCAAGGGCAGCACGCCATGGATGAGACCCTCATCGACGAAGCCAGCGATCGACGTATCGAGCTCGTCTGCATTCTCCACGACCACTCCGATCGAGGCCTTGGGATGGAATTCATGGATCATTCTGATGATCGACGGGAAAGTGCTTGCCGGCACGCGGTAAAGCATGACCAGAGCGACATCGACGAGATTACCATCGAGCAGACTGTCGGCTTCCGACAGGCTTACTATGTCATGACCTTGAAAGCGGGCGCTAATTGCTTGCGTCAGGCATTCGGCGAGCAAATCCGCTTTGGCGAGCATTACAATCTTGTTTTTCTTTACTAAAACCTTGTTGCTGTCTTCAAAATTACTCAGGGCCGAACTCTCACGATACATTTATCCCTCCTTGGGCGTTCCCTGAATTCTTATGGGTGTGAAGCCCCTCTTGAAGAACGCCTGCTATTAAAAATTAATTCGATTAAAAAGCGAATTCCCACAACGGTAGAATTCGTAATGACTAATGTATCGTAAATAAGGGCGATGGGAAACAGCCCAAATGGGTTAGATTGGCGAGGCGAGACGATCTAGATCGTCCGAAATCGAACCAATTTTGGGTCTATCCACCCAAAAGCCTGGGACAAGCCGGGATGCGGCCGTGCATTTTGCGCCGGCTTCGAGCACCCTTTGCTTTTCAGGGGTTCGGCGGACCGAAGGGGCGGGGCACAAAACGGTGGGCCGTGAGAACATTCAAGTCTGGGATGTAGATCACGGCCCCGCACCTTCTAGCCTGTTCCAGATGGAAGGCGGTACCCACAAAGGGTTATCGAAGGCCCGGCGCGCACCCGACCGGTGGGCCGCCTGTGCGGGCCGTCGCACGTCTCGCGCAACCGCTGAGGCTCAAGTACACGTTGAAGATCGGCGCCGTTGGGAGCGCGTGGCGGGTAGCCCGATGGCCGCAGTGGCGGTGTCGGATTCACAATATTAACATTGCCTTAACGCGCATGGCGAGAAAGTGCTACCCGGGATTGCGGAGATAACGGGGGCGCCTCCCTCTTCGCAGCGTCTGATCTACCACCGGGGGGTCTCGCCGTCACATTCGCAATGCGAGTTCGAAGGGCGCGAGCTCCGTCGAGCGGCTGCCCAGACTAACCATAATTGGTATCTATCGCTTCCTCCCATTCCGGATCACACTGCAATCATCGCATAGCGTTTTATGCGTTCCGGATGTTGTCCTGCGTATGTTCGGAAGTATTTATATTGCGTTTGCATGACAAGGCGTATGACATCTTATATTCTGACGTATAAATTTTCGACGGGGCCTAAGCCCTGCCTGCATCTATACTGAAAAAAGAAATAGAAGATATCGAGACCCGCAGATGAATGGTATCACCGTTGTCTGACTGAAGAAGAGCCAGCGCCACAAGAATCCTAAAAGAGATGAAAGGGTTTCGGTGCTGGCTCACTCTCCTCGCATCTCCTTGCAGCGTCCAGCAGAACCAAGTACAGTTCGCCTCGCCCGTCGCGAGCCAGCCTGTATCTATCCGAACTTGACGTCATTTGGACCGGTCCCGGCCTTAGTGCACTCGCCTAAAAGTGTGCAGCGGTTTTGGGATGACGAAACAATGACCTAAAGCGCGCCGCCTGAATACGTTTGAACGCGACGCGCTTCAGGCGTGACGCCGACAGCTCAGTGCCTGTTGGTTAACGCGGAAAGTCATATCGCTCGACGATTGCCCAGATCGATTTGTTGATCTTCATAATTTGGTCGATGGCCTCGCTGATCCTCGCCAATTCCGCGTCGTCGATCTGCTCGATCTTGCCGTATTTAATGGTTTCCTTGCTGTCGAATATGGCCATGAGCTGGGTGCTGGCCTGGTCCCCGGTCTCGTCGAACGAATAGATGCAATGGCTGTACTTGTTCCTGAGTTTCGCCTGTTTGCCCAGCTGCTGTGTCACGGCGAGAATCTCCTGCCGGCGATTGGAAGGCGTCTTAGCCATCTTGGCGAGCCGCTCGACGAGCTCGATGCGGGCGCGCGTCGTGTTCAGCGTCAGGAAAATAATGACCGCCGTTTCCTTATCCACGTTCGCAAGTCCGGCGATCAGATAGATGAGCAGGCTTTCCGTGTTCGTCCACGTGTAGTTCAGCTGCCCAATCAAAAGAAGGATCTCGTGGAATCTCTTCATCGGCCCTGCCTGCTGTTGCCGAACGCCTCGGTCCGCATCGCTCATACTCGCTTCCAATCCATCGCTTCCCTTTAGTAGGTTTGGATCCTAAACCTGCCCTCCGCAAGTAGCCCTAAGGGAGTATGGCTGCAAATCCATTCCGAAAATTTGGCTGAGCGCGAATTTTCTTTCCTCGCATCGTCAACCTTGGGATGATCATCCCCGCCCAGGACTACCCTACGGGGCTAGCTCGAACTGACAGCTTACATTTCGTGCAACTTGGCAACAGACTGCCCGGGCAAATCGATGAGCAGGGAGGCTCGAGCCTTGGGACCGGTAGTGCGCCGGATGCGCAGGTGCCCCTTGGATAGGCCCGAGCAGTGCTCCAGCATGGAGGAGGGCATCTACCACTACATTAGAACGTCTGATCCCCGGTCGCGCTTTGTCGTCCGGCGATCGAAATTTTCTTCATTGAAGTAGCTTTGTTCATTTCAACCCTGGACCGCACATCCGTGAGCTGCGTGAGAGAAAAAGGCGGCTTGGCTGTCGCGGCCTCAACCTGAGGAAGACCATTATGGGCAAGGACAAGAATTTCTTGTGGCCGTGGGAAGACCAATCACAGGATCAGGACCAATACCAGGATCAGGATCAGGAGCAGGAATCCGAACAGGAGCAAGAGCAGGAGCAAGAGCAGGAGCAGGAGTCCGAACAGGAGCAGGAGCAGGAGCAATCCAGCGAGTCCTATAACGGCAACCTGAACGGCAACGGCAACCTGAACGGCAATGGCAACCTGAACGGCAACGGCAATGCCAATGGCAACGGCAACCTGAACGGCAACGGCAATGCCAACCTGAACGGCAACGGCAACCTGAACGGCAACGCCAACCTCAACGCCAACGTCAACAAGAACGAAACCGACGTCGACGTCGACGTGGATAGCAAGACTGAAGTCGAGGTCGACGTCGACATCGATCTTGATGGCTACAAGCCCTCCGACGACGACTTCGTCGACATCGACAATTCTGAAATCGAGGGCCTTGCTGCCGTCAGCTTCAAGGACATCCTGGACGAGTCGCTTAACGGCGCGGGAAATGACGTCGGTAACGTCTTCAGCCAGAACGCCATCATGTCGGATGACGACGAGCTGTCCCACGTCTCCAACGACGGCACCCTTTACCAGAACGGCGATGCCCACGGCGGTTATGCCAAGTCGGACGACGGCATTTCCGCCAGCGGTGACGGTGGCGAAGGCGGCGACGACGCCGATGCCGACGGCGGTGACGGCGGCGACGGTGGCCTCGCGATCGGCGGCTTTGCCGGTGGCGGTGAGGCGGAGAGCGAAGCCGAGAGCGACGCGGACGGTGGCGACGGCAATGGCGGCGGCGCTTTGAGCGTTGGCGTTGGCGTTGGCGGTGACAGCGGCAACGCCAATGGCGGTGCGGCAACCGGTGGCACCGGTGGTGCCGGCGCTGCGGGCACCGGCCTCGGGCTCGGGCTTGGTGTTGGCCTCGGCGTCGGTGCCGCAGCCGGCGGTGAAGGCGGCAACAGCAACGCTGGCGATGGCGACGATACCGGAGACATCGAGAGCGACGAAGCGGAAGCCGAAGACGCCGGCGACGGCGGCGACGGCATCGATGCCGACTTCGGAATCCCGATCCTGAACTTCGGTAATGACGGTGGGGACGGCGGCGACAATGACGGTGGCAACAGCGTGGCCTTCGGAAGCACCGGCGACTCGACTGGCGGCAGCTCCGGTGATGCCGGCGACGGCGGCGATGCGCTTGGTGCCGGCTTCGGCGCCGGATCGGGCGTCGGCCTCGGCGCGGGCATCGGTGGCGACGGCGGTAATGCCAATGCTTCGGCGGATGGCGGAACGACCGGTGACGGCGGAGCCGGAAGCGGCACGGGCACGGCGACCGGCGGTGAAGGAGAAGGCGGCCTCGCTCTCTCCGGCGCATGGGCTGGCGATGCCTTTGCCGGCGGCGGCACGGGCGGTGCAGCAAACGCCGGCGGGGGCGGTGGCGGTGGTGCAGGTGGTACCGCTACGACCGGCGATGGCGGGGCAGGCTCGGGCGGCACCTGGGGCTCCTACAATGGAGACGATAGTTTCCTCGAAGGAATCTCCTCGGCATCGGCCGATGCGGTGATCGACACCAACGCCTTCAACCAGCAGATCGTGCTTGGTGCCAACCTGCAGGGCAACACCATCGACATGACGGTCGTCGGCGGCGATTACAGCTCGACGGCGATCGGCGAAGACGACGACGCCGCATAACGGTAAGGCGACACCACCGGTTCGCAACTTCGCAATCGGGCATTGAAATGGACTGCGCGGGTTCGCCCCGCGCAGTCCAACAGCACCGAAATAAAAACTGGGGGCTGACAATGACCCTGTATTTCGACAAGACGACCGAGGCGATCGCCCACTTCGTCGGCCTGTTCGCCATTGCTCTTGAAGAAATTCGCCTGCGCGACGCCTATGAAGAATTCAAGGCGCATCAGGAGGCGCAGGAGGAACCGCCGCAGCTCCCATCCGTGCCGGTCACGGTGAAGGCACCCTACGAGCTCAAGGATTTCGACCCGGGTATTCCCTACCGTCCGGCCGAGCCGGACCCGACCGAGCCGACCCCGGGCTTCTATCCCGGGCTTCGTCCGCCGGAAATACCGATCGCGCGGCCGGCCGCCGAGATCGACAATCCCCACCTTTTCACCCGCGGCAGCTCGAGCGCGTCATCCGCGAGTGCGCCTGAATTTCAAATCGATCCGCCCGGTTCCGTGGCGGTCTACGCATCGCAGCAGATCCGGCTTTCGGATAACGACTTCGTCAGCCTAGGCGGTCACGGGCTGAAATTCTCCCCGCAGGTGGACAACAGCGCCCTGATGAACGATCTCATCGAAGCGGCGCGGCAGTTTTCTCCACTCGGCGATACAGAGATTCCCGGCTCCCCGGAGGAAATCGCCAGCTTCATCAGCACGACGGCTGAGCAGCTTGATGCCTTTGCCGCGCAGCAGGACGGACAGGAAGGCACCGTCGTTGCGAAAGGCGAGACGGTCGCAGGCACCTTCGTCAACGGAGAACTCGTCGAGGAGGCGCCGAGTCTCGATGACTACTTGCCGCCACCCGAGGAAACGCCGGACGAAAAGCCGGCCACCTCCACTGAAGCCGGCGGCAAGTTCACCGCAGGCCAAGGCAAGGTCACGATCGAGGCATCGGTCGAACTGGAAGCCGGCGGCAACACGCTGGTCAATTCCGTCGAGCTGACGAACAATTGGCTTCAATCGAATGTGCTGGCGGTTGCCGGTGATCATGTCGAGCTCAACGCAATCGTCCAGATTAACGTCCTGTCCGACAGCGATCTCGTGAGCACCAGCCTGAATGGCTGGAACCTCGACCCGGGTAAACCGTCTGAGGCCTTCAATATCGCGATGTTCAAGCATCTCGACCCGCAGCCGAACGGTGCAGAGCAGGCCGGAAGCGGCGACTTCCCGAAGGCTTGGGCGGTCACCGAGATCAAAGGTGACCTCTTGATCTCGAACTGGTTCGAGCAACTCACCTTCATGAGCGATGAGGATACGGCCATCCTGGCCTCGGCTGGCACGACCGCTTCGATCATCACCGGAGACAATACGGCGATCAACAACGTCTCGCTTGCTGAGCTCGGACACCATTACGATCTCATCTTCATCGGCGGCAATGTCTACGACGCTAACATCATCCAGCAACTGAATATCCTGCTCGACAACGACCTTGTCGGCGCCGTCGAGGGGTTTGGCACAAGCGGCAAGGGCTCCGCGTCCACCGACGGCAACCTGCTCTGGAACGAAGCGGCGATCGTTGAAGCCGGTGGCGGGTCCAGCGTCAAACCGATGCCGAAATCCTATCTCGACGCCTTCGGCGATCTCGCAGGCGGGAAAAAGACGCTGCCGGACGGTGTGCTAAAGGATGGCGCCTTCGCCGGCATGGACGGCCTGCGGGTGCTTTATATTTCGGGCGACCTCGTTAACCTCAACTATGTCAAGCAAACCAACATTCTGGGCGACAGCGACCAGATTGCGCTCGCCATGAGCAAGCTTACCGCCGATTTGGATGCGGACTGGACGATTTCGACCGGTTCGAACACCTTGGTCAACTACGCCGGGATCATCGACGTCGATGCCGGCCAGACCATTTACACAGGGGGCACCGCCTATTCGGACGAGATCCTCGTCCAGGCCGAACTGATCAAGACCGACCCTTACCTCGGCGGCCAGGATCCTGACGCGCTCGTCAGCGAAGCGGTTGCTTTCCTCGGTGACGACATGATGGCCCCCGACCCCGGGCCCCATCCGCCGGATCACGCGCCGCCTCCGCTCGATACGACGAATGCCGATCCCATGCATAGCATGTTGGCCTGATCGGACGCGGGGGCGACGATGACCGACGACCGCAATCCGTCATTTGAACATTTCACCATAAGCGGCGACGAGGAGGCGGAACCCTCTCCCCAGACGCCGAAGGCGGAGGATGCCCGGCAGCAATTGCTACGCAGGATAGACCGCAGTGAAGATATTTTGGATCGCACTGTTAAGGAGTTCGACCAGGTGATTGACCAGCTTCGCGGCGCGGCGGCCGCAAGAACCAGCCAGGCAACCAATCATGACAACAAGGCCGCACCGACCGTTTCCGAATGGCGTGCGGCCCCCGAGGTCATGCAACAGACAAGGACGCCACCGCGGACGGCCGACAACGCGAACGTGGCGGAAATCGTGTCTGGCCAGCAAGCCGCCGGCGCCGGCCAGCGTTCTCCTGTCCAGGAAGCGCGCAAGCCGGAACCACGCTTCGAGAAGCCGACCGTCGAGACCACGGCGGAAATGAAGAACAATACCGCGATCCCAGGAATGGTGGTGATCGACGGCGACCGTGGCCCGATCAAGGCCGAGCCCAAGTCGCCCGACAAGGGAGGCTCCGGGGGCGGCGGCGGCAATGGCGGCGGAAGCGGTGGCGTTTTTCATAAACGTCTCGGGCCGGTCGATTTTGCCGCCAGCCTCAAGGCGGGTCTGCGGGCGATCAAGCAGAACCTGATGGTCGTGATGGTCTTCACCCTCGCCACCAACGTCCTGGTGCTCGCGATTCCCGTCTATCTGTTTCAGATTTCGGACCGGGTGCTGACCAGCCGCTCGGTCGATACGCTTGTCATGCTGACCGCTCTGATTGTCGGTGCGGTCATCCTGCAAGCCGTTTTCGACGGGATTCGCCGCATGATCCTGATGCGGACGGCGGTGGAGGTTGCCGCCCAGCTCGGCGCGCCAATCCTCAGTGCGGCCGCCCGAGCCTCGCTCCACAGCAACGGGCGCGAATATCAGACGCTGGGCGATCTGCAGCAGCTTCGCTCCTTCCTCGTGTCGAGCACCCTGCTTTCCTTCCTCGACGCCCCGATCGCGCCATTCTTCGTGCTGGCGGTCTTCCTGATCCATCCGCATCTCGGCTCGATCGTCATCGCCTCGGCTCTGCTTCTGCTCATCGTCACCATTTTGAACCAGAAGGCGACGGCCGCTCCCTTCGGCGAGGCCAACAGCTTCCAGAGCAAGGCCAACCTCCATCTCGACTCGATGTCGCGCAATTCGCAGATCATCAACGCGCTCGCAATGATCCCGGAGGCGGTCCGCATCTGGGGCAAGGACATGGCAGGGTCACTTCGAGCTCAAGTGCTGGCGCAAGACCGCAACATCGCCCTCGCCTCGCTTTCCAAGGCCGTTCGGCTGCTGACCCAGGTGATGATGCTCGGCTGGGGCGCCCATCTCGCCCTTGACGGCGCGCTCACCGGCGGCATGGTCATCGCGGCATCGATCGTCGCCGGCCGCGCGCTCGGCCCGATTGAAGGAGCGATCGAAGGCTGGAACCAGGTCGTCCAGTCGCGCGCCGCCTATGGGCGTATCTCTTCGCTGCTCCAGAACTCGCCGCTGAATTTCGAGCGGCTGAAACTGCCGCGCCCTGAAGGACGGCTCGACGTCGAACGGCTGCTGTTCGTGCCCAACGGCACCAAGCGTGTGGTCCTGAACGGCGTGACCTTCGCGCTCAATCCGGGCGACTCGCTTGCCGTGATCGGCAGTTCCGGAGCCGGCAAGACGACTCTCGGCAAAATGCTCGTCGGCTCGATCCTGCCGACATCCGGCAACGTACGGCTCGACCTCATGGATTTGCGGAACTGGGATCAGCGCCAGTTCGGCGAAAGCATCGGCTACCTGCCGCAGGACGTTCAGCTGTTTCCGGGAACGATCAAGGCCAACATCGCCCGCATGCAGGAAGACGCCACCGACGCGGACATCTATGCGGCCGCCAAGCTCGCCGACGTGCACGACATGATCGCCCTGCTGCCGCATGGCTACGAGACCTTCGTGGCGGCCGACGGATCACCGCTCTCCGGCGGCCAGAAGCAGCGCGTTGCGCTGGCCCGGGCTTTTTTCGGCAACCCGCGCATGGTGGTGCTGGACGAGCCAAATTCCAATCTCGACAGCGCTGGCGAAGCAGCCCTTACGCGGGCGCTCGCCCATGCCAAGCAGCAGAAAATCACCGTCATCACCATCACCCAGCGGCCCGCGCTGCTCAACAGCGTGGACAAGGTCCTGCTCCTGGTGAACGGCACCGTCGCCCTTTTCGGCATGCGCCAGGACGTCCTCAAGGCTCTCGCCTCGCGCGGCATGAACCTCGAGGGCAACCCGCTCGACCACAACCAGCTTACGTAGGCAAGCCATGACAGACATAGTCAAAGTTTACGATCTTGAATGGTATGCAGAGGTTCCGCGGTCGATCTGGAAACAGACCATTGCCGGACTGGCGTTGATGGCGGTCACATTCGGCGGCTTCGGCCTCTGGTCCTTCACCGCGCCGCTCGCCGCCGCCGTCATCGCCCAGGGCAGTTTCGTCGCCACCGGTCAGAACAAGATCATCCAGCATCTGGAAGGCGGGATCATCGAGGATATCCTGGTCAGCGAGGGGGATCATATCGTCGCCGATCAGCCGCTGATGCGGCTGGACGAGACGGCAGCGCTCGCCAACCAACGCCAGCTCTTTCTGCGCCGCGCCAGGCTCGAGGCGATCGTCGCCCGCCTGATGGCCCAGGTCGAGGGTGCCGACAATATCGAAATGCCGGAAATCCTCGCCCCACATCTGCAGGATCCGGAGGTCGAACCAATGGTTCGAAGCCAGGAGCTCAATTTTCGTGCCTGGAAGAGCAAGCTCGACAGCGAAATCGGCCTGTACAAGCAGAATATCGAGGGTTTCCAGTTCCGTGCCGAAGGCTACCAGCAGCAACTCGCCGCGGTTCGCCAGCAGCATACGCTACTCCAGGAGGAATATGCCGGCAAGAAGTCGCTGCTCGACAAGAACCTGATCCGCAAGACGGAAATCAAGAGCATCCAGCGGGCGATTGCCGACGCCGAGGGGCAGGTCGGCAGGCTGAGTTCCGAGATCTCGGAAACCGGCTCGCAAATCCTGAAGCAGGAGCAGCAGATCCGCCAGACGGAGGAAAGCTACCGCGAAGCGGCTTTGGAAGAACTCCAGAAGGTGGAAGCCGAACTGGACTCAGTCCGCGAGCAGTTGACGGGAGCCGCCAGCGTGTTGCGCCGCGCGACGATCAACGCCCCGGTCAGCGGCACGGTCGTGCGGCTCTACTATCATACGCCCGGCGGCGTTGTCGAAACCGGCAAGCCGATTATGGAAATCCTTCCTTCGGACGTGCCGCTGATCATCGAAGCCCAGGTGCTGCGCACCCAGATCGACAGCGTCAAAATCGGCCAGAAGGCGACCGTGAGGCTCACCGCCCTCAATCAGCGGACGACGCCGGTCCTGAACGGCGAGGTCTATTACGTCTCCGCCGACTCCATGCCCGACCCGGCGACCAACGGCATGCAGGAAGTCTATCTCGCCAGAGTGAGCCTGCCGATGAGCGAAGTCTCGCGGGTCTCCGGCTTCGTGCCGACGCCGGGCATGCCTGCCGAGATTCTCATCCAGACGGCCGAGCGGACCTTCTTCGACTACCTGACGAAACCGATCCGCGACAGCATGGCGCGCGCCTTCATGGAGCGCTAATGCATGTCGCCTAAAAGTGTGCAGCGGTTTTGGGATGACGACATGCACGAAAACAAAGACCTAAACCGCGCCGCGTGACTACGTTTGAACGCGACACGCTTTAGAGCCAGCCGCCTTGGAGAGGCAGCCGCCGTCGACGCCGCCAATGCCCTCCCGAAGCGGACCGCCTGACGCCCCGGGCGTCGGGTGGTCGCAATTGGCCGTCTGCGAACGTGCCACCTTGTCCGCGCATGTGACGGTGTTAAAGGGCCGGATTATTGCTCAGTCGCCCCACATCCTCGGCGTGCCTAGCCATTGCAAAATAACTCGCAAATTGCTACTATCATGACTTATTGCTAGCTCATCTTTCGATAATTTAAGTCCTATAGTCGAAGTTTTATTTTCATTACTTATTTCATTGCGAGGAGCTATGTTTGCAGAAATTATTGAGCGTATTGAGGATTTTGAGAATATCCGGAAAACCTGGGACGAGCTTTATCGCAGCGATCCCGACTCCCACCCTTGCCTTTCCTGGGATTGGCTGCGCCAGTACCTGCCCCGGCAGGAGCGGTGGTTCATCCTGGCTCTAAGGCGACCCGACGATGCGGATTACTGCGCCTTTCTGCCGCTTCGCGTGGCAACCTACCGCGACAAGACGAGCGGCCTGTTCTGCGACGAGATTCTGATGATCGGCAATCACGGCTCCGGCCGCGCCGGGCTGCTTTGCATGCCGGGCCTCGAGAATGAGGCGGCGGATGCATCTGCCAGCATTATCCGCCGCGAGAACTGGGCGAGCCTGCGGTTCGATTACCTCGATCTCGCCTCCGATAGGACTGAGCGACTGCTCGACGCCTTTGCCGACGAACAGTTTATCCGCGAGGATGGCGTCGGCCGCGAGAGTGGGTTCGACGTCTCCGAACGGCCGGTCCGCTGCCTCATCGTCAAGACCCGGACCGGCCGCAATCTGCGCGACTGTCTCAATCACCGCAGCATCGACTTCGTCTTCGAGCGCGCCATGGACCTGCACAGCCAAGGCAAGCTGGACGCGGCAGAGACCGGCTATCGCCAGGTGATCCACGCGGCCCCCAAGCATGTCTATGCCCGCTACGGCTTGGCACAGCTCTGCACCGAAAGGGGGGATCACGCCGAGGCCGAACATCTTTATCGCGGCCTGCTCTCGGCCATGCCGGAGGCGGACAAGATCCAGCACCGGCTGGGAGACGCACTGATGGCGCAAGCCCGCTACCACGACGCGAGCGAAACCTTCGAGGATCTGCTTGCCCGAAGCGCGCATCTCGGCCTCGTCCGGTTCAAGCTGGCCGTCTGTCTTCTGGCCGCAGGCCAGAGAGACGCCGCCATCGCCATCTTCCGGAGTTTCGAAGACATCGCGTCCGACGATCCGGAGCATCTTCGATGCAAGCTCAGATCGCGAGAGGCGGTGTCGCGCCTGAGGTTGCGATCGGCAATGGAAGAGCAGAGGACAGCCAAGCGGACGCAAAAACCGCTCTCGGAGGCGGGTCGTCGCTCCGGCGAGGGGCCAGTTGCTCCCGCAATAGCCGTCCGGCTCCTGCCGCCGGCCGCACTCCTCAAGCCTTCCCTGCCTGCCGGCGTTTCCGCCCATCTGCATGCGAGACCGATCCGGTTCGATCCCAACGGATCGAAGCGGAAACACTGACAGGCTGGTTCTGGAATCAGCTTCTCCATCCCGCTCGCGAGGGAGCGGGATGGAGCGCTTCAGTGCTGTTGCGCATCATACTGGATGCGGAAACGAAGCCGGTCGCGAACTGGGCGGTGCCCCGAGCGGCTTCGGCGCTGCCTATGAACGCTTCTGCAGGATGCCGTAGACTATGTTGCGGTTGGCGCCGAATTCCAGTCGAGCGTTGATCGCGTTGCGGTCGACGCTCGCATTGATGATGCTCCACATGTCCGCTTCCGAGCGCAGCAGCAGCGCCCAGTTCATCAAGGTCTCCATGTATCCGTCTTCGCTGATGTCGCGGGCGAAATTGGCAAAGAGGAAGATCCCGTTCGGCTTCAGCATTTCGAGGCACCGCTGCGTGAGCTTCACCGCCACCTTGTCGGCCAGGTAATCATAGAGGCCGGCGGCGTAGATGAAGTCGAACTGGCCCAGTTCCTGGGACCTGGTCAGAAGGCCGCGAACGGAACCGTCGATCGCCTCGACGCAAGTTCCCCTGAAGTCGCGAACCATCGAACCGACACTCAAGGGGTCCTGATCGAGGGCGATCCAGCGCTTTATTTGCCGCTCCCGCAACGCCACCGAGCGATCCGCCTCGCGCAGATGTCCAGCGGCGATCGTCAGGATTTCGGTCTCGGGGCCCTTTTCGGCCGCGATCGCGTCGACATGCCGGGTCAGCAGGTCGCGTCGTTCCCTGACGGCGACCGAGGACGGCGCATTCTTCGTGTATTCGTAGAGGGTGCGCCCAAGCGGCGAGGCCTTGCCGATCTCCTCGGACACGCTCGGATGACCGTAGATGAAGTCAATCAGCTGTGCGTCGCCGGAATAGCCGCGCGGTTTGTGGAAAGACCAGCGCGTGAACGGGTCCTCATGGAAGTAACTCGCCAGCGGATGGTTCTGAACGATCGGGATCAGCTCTTGCCAGACGCTTGCATCGAACTTGCGGCGTATCTCGTGAAGCGCGCCGATCAGCTGGTGAATGATCACCGGCGGTTCGCGGCGCTGCTCGACCTGCTGCTGGGCAATCAGCAGCGCCAGAGCGACCTCGGCTTCGCCGGTTCTGAGCTGCTCCTCATGGCGATCCGTCTTGGCTGTCGAGAGTTCGGTTGTAATGGCAGTGGGGGTAATCAGGCTTTCGCCGTCGAGGGCAATCTGAATTTGGGTCACGCGAGACTCGTTCGTTAATAGATCGTTAACATTATGCGCAAGAACCCCGAGCGCGCCAAATCCAATTTCAACCTTTCCAATATTATGGTTAACAGCCGCTCAGACTGATCTGTTTTGCTACACTATTACGTGCGTATTTGATCCATTCCCAATTCAGCAAAACTTAATGGACCTGAACTAATGTGCCGAATAAAGCTGCGCGCCCTTAGTATCTCCCTAAGCAAGCGGCAAGTGCAGGACGCCCCGGTGGCACTCGTCGAAGAGAGACTTCGGGCTTATAAGAAGACGCAAACGCAATGGATCGGTGCATGAAGCACAGGCTCGCCGACGTAGTTGAGATCGACCTTCACAGCGAGCCGCCGCGACCGGCCTCGACCGAGCTTCGCGCGCTCTATGAAAACGAGGGTGAAGGCGCCCGCAAGCAGGCGACGCGGCACGGGTTCTGGACCGCGGTCGCTGTCTATCTCTTGTTTTCGATTACCGACATCCTGCTGGTTCCGGATGTGGCGCATTATACGATCGCCGCGCGGTTCACGATTGCCATCGTCGCGCTGATGCTGATCGAAGCGCAGGTCCGACTGAACGCCAGCGCGAACGCCATCGATGTCACGGCTGCCGCAGCGCTCGTCGTCGCCTATGCCGGATGGCTCTATCCGGCGATGATGACTGCGGACACCGAAAGCATCTCCTATTACATGGTCTTCGGCGCAATCTTCATGATGAGCGTCAACCTGTTCTTCAGCTTTCAGTTCCGCATTTCGCTGTTCGCATCCGTCACCATCCTGATGATTTTCTTTGCGGCGGTGCTGTCCTTCTCTCCGGCGGAGGTCTCCTACCGGCTCGCCTTCGGCACCTTCAACATCTCCTGCTTCGTCTTCACCTCCTATGTGAACTGGAAGCTCAACAGGGAACGCTACAAGGTCTTCCTCAACGCATTCGAAGCGCGGATTCAGCAGAAGGAGGCTTCCGAGCGCGGCAGGGCCTTGCTGCGCCTGTCGAATACCGATTCGCTGACGGGGCTAGACAACCGGCGCGCCGTCGACCAGAAGCTCCGCGATTACTGGAGTGACTGGCAGAAGAAGGGGACAAGTTTCGCCGCGCTCCTCATCGATGTCGACTTCTTCAAGAAATACAACGACTTCTATGGACACCAGGAGGGGGACCGCTGTCTCGTTCTCGTTGCCAGCGCTCTCAAGGACTCGATCGAGCCGTTCAACGGCTCGATCGGCCGCTATGGCGGCGAAGAGTTCATTGTGCTCGCCCGCATGGAGACGAGCGACGAGGCGGCGGGACTTGCCGAAGCGATCCGCTGCAGCGTGGAAAAACTGGCTCTGGAGCACGGGCAGCGACGCGACGGCATGTCGGTGGTCACCGTCAGTGTCGGTGCCGCGTTCAGTCGAAACCAGACGGGCTCGAAGCTCGAGAGGCTGATCCACGAGGCCGATCGGGCGCTTTACGGCGCAAAGGCGAACGGCCGCAACTGCGCCCGACTCTTCGATCCGAATGATCCGCACAGCAGCGACGGGAGCGAAAATATTGCCGCCCTGCTGAAAATCGCCGTCGATCAGGACCTCGTCTCGCTCGTTTACCAGCCTATACGAAATGTCGCATCGGGACGCATCGATGCGGTCGAGGCGCTCATGCGGCTTAAAATGCTGGATGGCACCGCCGTGCCCCCCAGCCTCTTCATCCCGGTGGCGGAGCGCACCGGCGCCATCCTGGATCTCGGGCGTTGGGCGATCAGGAGAGTGTGCCGCGAACTTCTGGCCGCCGAGCACGTGCCCGTCGTCAGTGTGAACGTCTCCCCGATCCAGCTGAAATCACCGGGTTTCGCGGCCTCGGTGGCGGCGATTCTCGGCGAAACGGGCGTGGCCGGCGGCAGGCTGGCTCTCGAAATCACCGAGGGCCTGGAGATGGAGATGCATTCCGATGTTCTGCGCTGCATCAGCGATCTCAAGACGCTGGGCGTGAGAATATGGCTCGACGACTTCGGAACGGGCTTTGCCGGCCTCTCCTGGCTGCGCCTGATCGACTTCGACACGGTGAAGATCGATCGCTCCTTCCTGCACGATTGCGACACGCCGCGGGGCAAGGCGATGCTCGAGGACATTATCGGACTCGTGCGAAATCGCGGCCACAAGATCCTCGTGGAAGGCGTGGAGACCGAGGAACAATTGGCGCTGATGCGACAATTCCGGATCGACCAAGTCCAGGGATTCCATGTCGGCCGTCCGGCACCCGCGCAGACCTTCCGGCTCCCCGCAGTGCCAAAAACAAGCCAGCGGCGGCTCTGAGAAAATCGCTCGGCACGCCCGGCCCAGCAAGCACCGCATTGAACCGCCGAGGCTGATTCGACGAGCGCCGGGACATCGTTGCCCGCAACGTGCTCGGTCGGCGTTCAGCGACCAGGCCGCGCAGGGTATTTTCGATCAATTCCCGGGCGCGCTGTCCTCGAGCGCGCAGCCACACACATTCATCAGGCCTGCCTTGCCGATGATATCCGCAAGTTCGTCCGGGCCGACATCGTAAAAGGTTGCGTACCGAAGCGATATGCCTGTCGCTCATCTCCTGCACGGCATCGTTTCATTTCGACGCTGTACCCATTTCATCATGCCGTCGAGCTTTATGCCACCGCTTCTCCGCACCTGCGCTGTCAGTTCGGGATGCTTATGCAGGACGAAGCATTTTGTCGCTCGGGGGCGCGGCGCCGGTGGGCGGAAACCCGACGCGCAGCGGTCGCGCGGGGCAGAACGCAAAAAGGGCTCCGAGAATCTCGGAGCCCTTGATGTTGCTTGTGATTTGGTTGCGGGGGCAG
>NZ_LNQC01000081.1 GCF_001651855.1 Sinorhizobium americanum
CGCAGGTTCAAATCCTGCCCCCGCAACCAAATCACAAGCAACATCAAGGGCTCCGAGATTCTCGGAGCCCTTTTTGCGTTCCTGCCCCGCGCGACCGCTGCGCGTCGGGTTTCCGCGCACCGGCGCCCCCCCGAGCGACAAAATGAGCGTACCACTTGGGAACCACTTGCGGGCGAAAATAGTTAAACTAGGTTGCGCAACCAGGCGGGGGCTCCACTGTAGCGGGAGGGTCTGTCGCCAACCAGTCGAAGAGCCGGTGACATGAACGCTCCGCCAGAACGTTCGTCCAAGAAGTCTCATGATTTCTTCCAGTGTCTGATGGACGGCATCGCTGAACCGGTGATTGTCAAGGACGATCGCTCGCGGTTCATTTACGTGAACAGCGCGGGGTGCGAGATCCTCGGTCGCCGCTGCGATGAACTCCTGGGGCGTACCGATCACGACATTCTGCCCAAGGAGAAGGCCGAGAGGATCATTTCTATCGACCGGGCCGTGCTCTCCACGGGCGAGGAGCACCATGTCGAAGCGCAGATCACCACAGCGGATGGCGCCACCGGGACGTTCCTGATCAAGAACCGCTGCGTGCGCATACCGGCCGGCCTGACCGAGGAAAGGTTCCTGGTCGCGGTGATTGTCGACGTCACGAAACTGCGCGAGGCCGAAGAGGCGCTACGGGCAAGAGAAGATCATTACCGCTCGCTCATCGACCTTCATCCGCAAGTTCCCTGGACCGCGGGTCCGACGGGAGCGGTATTGGACGTCGGCCCGCGCTGGACCGAGTTCACCGGGTTGAGCGAAAAGGAAACCCTTGGAAGCGGTTGGGCAAAAGCCGTGCATCCGCACGACGCGGCTATGGTCCGCCAGCAATGGCAAAGTTCTCTTTCGGGTGGCGATCCGCTCAATGTCGAATACCGCCTCTTGACCGCAACTGGTCGTTATCGCTGGGTCCGAGCCAGGGCGGTCGCCAAGCACGCTGCCACGGGAGAAATCGCGCGTTGGTACGGTGTCCTGGAGGACGTCGATGAAAGACGTCGCGCGACTGAAGCGTTGCGCGAAAGCGAGGCGCGTTTCCGGGCAATCGCCGATGACGCACCGGTGATGATCTGGGTAGCCGATCCATCGGGCGATACGAGTTTTTTCAGCCGCTTGTGGCTGGAAACCACCGGACAAACGGAAGCCGAGGCCCTCGGGTTCGGGTGGGTCGATGTGATCCACCCCGACGACCGCGACAAAGTGCAGGAAGCATTCTTCAGCGCGACGTCGGGAAAGGCACCGGTGCGAAGCGAATACCGATTGCGGCGGGCCGATGGAAGCTGGGCGTGGGTGATCGATGTCGGCCAACCCCGTTTTTCAGACGATGGAACGTTCCTCGGATATGTCGGCTCGGTGCTCGACATCACCGAACGCCGCGCCGCCGAGCTCGCCCAACAGGAATCACAAGCGTTCATCCGGAGCATTTTCGACAGCAGTCCCGACTGTGTACGCGTGCTCGATCTCGAAGGGCGACCGTTGCTCATGAACAAGGCTGGCCGGCGAATCTTCGGGCTGGCGGACGCAGCGCCGCTCACAAGAACAACATGGGATGTTATCGGGAAGGAGTCCGATGCAAAAAAGGTCCGAGAAGGCTGGGCAAAGGTGAGAGTCGGCGAGACTGCCCGTTTCGAGATTACGATCCGGGATGCCGAGGGCAAAGAAAGATGCATGGACGTGATCGCAGCCCCCATCATCGGGCGCGAAGGAAACCCGGCCCGAATGCTTTCGATCTGGCGCGACATTACCGATGCGAAGCGCGCCAGCGACGAAATCGCGCGCGCACAAAGGACGGCGGAAGCGGCGGCTGATCAGCTTTCCTCGGTTCTCGAGAGCACCATGGATAGCGTCATGCTCCTCGATCCCCAGTGGCGCATCCGCTATTTGAACGAGAACGCCAGAAGGCTTTTGCGGATCGGCGACGAGTCGTTGGGGAAAGTCTTCTGGAAACAGTTCCCAAAAGAAAAAAGGGGGAACTTTGCCAAGCATTGCCAAGAGGTCATGGACCGCCGTGTCCGTTCCTTCTTCGAGGACTACTTGCCGTCCCTCGATCGCTGGATCGAAGCAAATGCTTCCCCGACGCAAGACGGCATTTCCATTTTCTGCAGAGACATAACGGAGCACCGCCGGGCAGAGGAGGACAAGTTGCTCGCCCAGAAGCAGATGGCCCATTTGGCCAGGCACGACATGCTAACCGGGTTGGCAAATAGGATGTTCTTCCGAGAGTGCTTTGAGCGGGCTCTCAGTGAAAAGGGTGCCGCCGGCCGCATGGCTGTGCTGTGCCTGGACCTCGACGGTTTCAAGGCAATCAACGATACGCTTGGACATCCCGCTGGCGACGCTTTGCTGCGCCAGGTTTCAGCGCGGCTCGTCCAGTCTGTGAGACCAATCGACGTCGTCGCGCGCCTCGGGGGGGATGAATTTGCCATCATACGTCCTCTCGCGACGAGTTTTAACGAGGCCGTTCGTCTCGCCCAGAGGATTATCGACACGCTTTGCGAGCCGTTCACAATAGAGGGCGTCAGCGCCACTATCGGGGCGAGCATCGGCATCGCTTTTGCGCCGGATGACGGATCTTCCGCGGATGAATTGATCAAGGCCGCCGACATCGCCCTCTACAACGCCAAGTCCAGCGGCCGCGGCACTTACAAGCGTTTCGACGTGGCCATGCATGCGCAGTTGCAAGCGCACCAGCAGGTAAAGATCGCGCTCAGAGGTGCGCTGGAAAGGAACGAATTCGAGCTGCATTACCAACCGTTGGTAAGCTTGAGCTCGCGCCGCGTAACGGGCTGCGAAGCGCTCTTGCGGTGGCGCAATCCCGAGAGAGGTATGGTTGCTCCTTCGGAGTTCATCCCCATTGCCGAAGAGACCGGTCTGATCGTGCCGATCGGCGAGTGGATTCTCAATCAAGCCTGTCGCCAGGCCGCACAATGGCCGGAGCACGTCAGCATTGCGATCAACCTCTCCCCGGTCCAGTTCAAGCATCGCAACCTCGTCAAGGCGGTGGCCGATGCCCTTTCGGCCTCTCGCCTGACGCCCGCGCGGTTGCAATTAGAGATCACGGAATCGGTTCTGCTCGATGAGAGCGAACACAATCTCCAACTGCTCCAGGAGTTGCGCAGCCTCGGTGTGAAAATCGCAATGGACGACTTCGGCACGGGCTATTCATCCCTCGGTTATCTGCGAACTTTTCCTTTCGACAAGATCAAGGTGGATCAAGCCTTCGTCCGCGATCTGCCGCATGGCAGAGAGTCGCTCGCCATCGTCAAGGCCGTCGCGGGCCTAGGCCACAGCCTGGGCATGACGACGACGATCGAGGGCATTGAGACCGAGGATCAACTGGCGATCGTGAACGCCGAAGGATTTCATGAGGTGCAGGGGTATATCTTCTCGCGTCCCCTGCCTGCGTCGGAAGTCTCAAAATTGATTGACGGACCGCTCGAAAAGGGCGGCGCATCACCCGTTTACGAACGTTTTGCGAACAGTCCTGAGTGGTAGCAGCAGCATTTAGCCCTACACCTCTCAAGGCGTGTGTGGCACAATTTTGGTACTACCGCGCATTGATTGGCAATGACGGGAACGCATTCGCTGAGACGATCGTTAGTTGCAGACCTGCCAGCGGGCCGAATAGAAGGCCTTTAAGCGCCAGACAACCGGCGAGGGAAGTGTAATGAATACCTCACGCGTCGCACTTATAGCCGATGATGATGAATTCTTCCGGATCGCGCTGGGTTTTATCCTGAAGAGCAAATTGCACTTCACCGGAATCATCGAAACCGGTTCGCTTGATGAAGCTATCGAAAGGCTCAGTGAGCACGAGGACATATCGCTCGCCTTGTTCGATTTGGCTATGCCGGGAATGCAAAGTGCGGCGAGCCTTGCGGCCGTTCGCGACGTCCATCCGGATCTGAAGGTCGCCGTCGTATCGGCGTCGTCGCGCCGGTCGGACATCCTGTCTGCCCTGACTGCCGGCATAAACGGGTATGTGCCGAAGGGGCTCGGGGCGAGCGAACTGGCCGAAGCAATCGGCTCGATCCTCAACGGCGCTGTTTACGTACCGCCATCCATAGCGGGCCGTCCTGCCCCTCCCGAGGAAGTAGAGTTGCCTCAGGTCACCCGCGGAAACCAGGACGCACGAAGTCATCGTACAATCGAGTTCCTGACGCCGAGGCAGCGCGAGGTCCTCCTGCTTCTCGTCGAGGGATTCTCGAACAAGGAGATCGCTCGCAAGCTGAAACTCGGCGAGGGTACGGTGAAGATCCACATGGCAGCACTGTTCCGGAGTTTGCGGGTGAGGAACCGTCAGGAGGCCGCTGCCGCAGGGGCGCGCCTCTTACCCATGACCGGGAGCCCGCACTAGTCCGGCCGGACAGGCCGCCTTCTAATCCATCCGGCCGAATAGCCCAAATGCATGTGAGGACGTACTGACGAGGGCAGAGCCATGAATCGAGGGACAAAAATGCGGCAGCCCGGTTCCATAGCCAGCTTATCCAGAGGGCCTCTTTGCGCCGCTGCGGCGATCGAGGCAGGAGGCGTTCGGTGACTGGCCACGCGCTTCCGTCCAAGCTTGCCGACGAGGTCGCCTGCAGGGTCGGCCTGAGCGTTCCCGCATCGCGAAAAGGGTCCGTGGCCTCGGCGATCGCCCGGATCATGGCGCGGCGCGGCATCGACGACAGCAGCCTGCTTCTTCTCCGGCTTGGGCTGGATCAGGATTTGGCCGACGACGTCATCGCTGCGGTCACGGTCGGAGAAACGCACTTCTTTCGAGACCCCGAGCAATTCCAGCTGATACGGCAGGAAATTCTTCCCGAACTCACGCGGCGGACCGACGGCGGGCCTACCCGGATCTGGAGCGTCGGCTGTGCAACGGGGGAGGAGCCTTACTCCCTGGCCATTCTCTGCGACGAGGAAGGTCTCTCGGAAGAGGTTCGAATATGTGCAGTGGACATCTCGAGAAGGGCGCTCGGCACGGCCAGGGCCGCCGAGTATGGCGAATGGTCGTTGAGGAACACGGACAGCAAGCTGAAGGAGAGATACTTCACCGCATGTGAGGATCGCTTTCGACTGAACGACCGACTGCGCCGGCAGGTCGATTTCGCTGTCCTCAATCTTGGCGAAGCCGACCTTCCGGCCCCGGAAAGGGGGTTGGCAGACTTCGGCTTGATCCTTTGTCGCAACGTTCTCGTCTATCTCGACGCGAGTAAAGTACGTCGGATTGCACGGCAGCTATTCGCCTGCCTTGCGGATGGCGGCTGGCTGTTGACGGCGCCGACCGATCCGCCCTTGTGGAAGTACGCCCCGTTCGAAACGGGCATCACGCCGGCAGGGGTTGTCTACCGGCGCATGATAGTTCATCGAGGCGTTCGCAAGAGCCCGACCTCAGGCATCGTCTCCGCGCAAGGCCAGCCCAAGAAACCCGTTACCCGCACGGCGGCCGCTCAAGCTTGCGTCACGGATGCGCAGAAAGCGCCCGGCGACCAGGCCTCCAGAGCCATTGCCCGGAATATCCGCGCGCGTTACGACATGGGTGAAACCCGCGAAGCTGCGTGCCTCGCTGCGCAGGCGATTGAAAGTCATCCGCTCTCAGCGGAACTGCATTTCCTGCAGGGGCTCTCCCAGTTGGCCGACGGTGAGACCGACGCGGCTGCGGCGGCACTGCGACGGGTCGTCTACCTGGACAGCACTCTGTCAGCCGCGCAGTTCTTCCTCGGGATCTGCCTCCAGCACAGCGACCCTGAAGCGTCCTTGCGTGCTCTCGAAAACGTGCTGCAGTCCTGCCTCTCTCGTCCGCCACAGGAACGCGTCTCGCTGATGGCAAACGCGACGGCTGGAGATCTGGTTGAGCGCGCACGGCGGGAGATCGGCAAGATCCGCCGACCTCTGGGGAGCGGAAGCCGATGACGATGCTTTCCCGGCCCGCCGCTCATCCGGTCGACTGGATCGCGGTCAGAAGACGCATGGAGGCAGCGATCGAACAGACCGAAGCGCTTTTGGAAACGGCACAGAAAGCGGCGCAGTACGAGCAATCACCACTATCGACCGGCGATGCATTCGCAGGCCCGAGCGATGAGCAGACAGTCGGCCTTGTGACCTTCATGTTATCGGATCGGCGGTTTGCGTTAGAGATACGCTTTGTTTGCGAGATCGTTTCGAAGGCACGCGTCAGTCCGCTTCCCGTAATGCCCTCGCACGCCTGTGGCGTCTATGATCTGCGCGGTGAGTTGCTCCCTGCCTTCGACCTCAGCAGATTGTTCGACCTCCCGCGATCGGCCGGCAGCGCCAGCGACTGGGCCATTGTATGCGGGCAGGCGCATTCCGAATTCTTGATCCTGTCCGATTCCGTTCCCGAAATCGTGGCGCTTCCACTGGAGGAATTCGCTGCGGCGGAGCGCGGTAAGGGCGACGGATCCTTCGATTGCGCCACGACGGACGCCGGCATCGTCCTTCTGGACGGCCACCTTCTCTTGAACGATCGCCGCTTCTTCCTCGAGGACGAGCAGATGATCGCCACCGGTGAGACGGAAAGGACCGAAATCCATGAGCCCGCGATTGACGAATAGTCTCTACGGCACCTTGGGCTTGGCCATGCTGCTGTTCGCGGCCGCTTCGGCGCTGCTCGTCGGGTCGAGCTCGGTTGCCCTGCAGCGGGTGCGAGCCGATCTTGCGGCGACATCATCGCTGGGCAAGCAGCGCCTTGCCTATCAGCTGATTTACGTCGCCAGTCGCCTGGAAAGAGCGGAAGGCCCCGCCCGGATCGCTGCTGCCGATGAGCTGCGCGGCCTGGTGGAGCGCAATGAGCGACTGCTTGCCAGTCTGGCCGATGGAGACGAAAGATTCGGACTCGAGGCAATGACGGATCCTGCCGCCCTCGCGCAGCTCGAGCAAACCCGCCAACAATGGCGGGAGCAGGTGCGGCCAGCGCTCGAGAGCACGATCGCCGGCGGGCCACTCGGTCCCGCGGCACTGGATGAACTCGATCCAAGGATCAGAGACTTTGCGGCGGGCATGGACGAACTGATCAATCGGATCGAGCAGGCGGGAGTGGCCCGGCTCCAGCGCTCTCAGTTGCTGCAACTGGGTTTTGCCGTCCTCGCCGTTCTGATGCTTCTCCACGTGCTGCGGGTCGCGCGCCGCCTCGTCCGCCGTACGCGAGCGCTCGCCGGCCAGGCGGAAAGGGTCAGCGCCGGCGACCTGACGCAGAAGGCCGCCGTAGAAGGCAGTGACGAACTCGCTGTCCTCGGCTTCTCCTTCAATGCAATGACGGGGAGGCTTGCCGGGATGATCGACAGCGAACGGAGCAGCAGGGAGAGGCTCGAAGAGCTGCTCGCCACGATCTCGGACACGGCGCAACATCTTTCGTCGTCCGCTGCCGAAATCCTTGCCGGAACCACGCAACAGGTCGAAGGCATGCGTGAGCAATCCTCGGCGGTGGCCCAGACCGTTACGAGCGTCGATGAGGTGCTGCAGACGTCGGAACAGGCGGCGCAGCGCGCGCAGCAGGTTGCCGGCTCCTATGACCAGGCCGTCAGGATCAGCAATGACGGCCGCAGAGCGCTCGACGATACCGTGCATGTGATGAAAGCGGTGAGCGCCCGCACCGAAGCGATTGCCGGGGACATTCTATCCCTGGCAGAAAATAGCCTGGAAATCGGTGAGATCGTCACGGTCGTCGCCGAGATCGCCGACCAGACCAACCTGTTGGCGCTGAACGCGGCCATCGAGGCGTCCCGCGCAGGCGAGCACGGGAGGGGATTCAGCGTCGTTGCCAGTGAGATCAGGACACTTGCTGACCAGTCGAAGTCCGCGACCACTCGGGTGCGTCGAATTCTGATGGAAATCCAGAAAGCGACCAATGCGGCGGTCATTGGCGCCGAGGATGGCACGAAGAGTGTCAGCCGCGCCCTCGAGACGGTGAACGAAGCGGGCGAAACGATCCGGCAGCTCGAGGCGATCGTTGCCGATTCCGCACGGTCGGTCGCCCAGATCGCCGCCTCGGCCGGCCAGCAACGAGCGGGCATGAAGCAGATTCACGATGCGATGCACTACATCGAGCAAGCGAGCAGCCAGAACCTTTCGGCGATCCGGCAAGCGGAAGAGGCCGCGAAAGATCTGAACGAACTCGGCTCCAGGCTCAAGGAAATGCTCGCCGACCATGGTAGCTGACATGACCAAATCCGACCAATTCGACCGCGAATTGCTGCAGATGTTCACCCAGGAAGTGGGGGAACGTGCGTCCGACATCGAGCAGGCTTTGCTCGCCATCGAGGACGCCGGCGAAGCCGACGAGAAACTCCGCCTGCAGGAGCAGCTTTTAAGAACGGTGCATAGCCTCAAGGGCGCCGCCGGCCTGCTTCAAGTGCGAGGCGTGGAAGCGATTTGTCACTGGATGGAAGAGATACTCTCGATCGCGATGAATGCACAGCTGGTGCTCGACAGAGCCAAGCTCGAGCTGCTTCTGTCGGCCGCCGACGCAATCCAGGACGCGGGCCGTCTCCTGGAGATTGGCGAGATACCCTCGCCGGCGCACGGCGAGAGCGTGATCGATGACCTGAAGTCTGCCGTGGCGACAGGGGCTGATGGCCCCAGCGGCAAGTCGAATCCGCGGCAGACGGCGCAGGTGCCCGTTCGCACCGGCGATACCGACGGCTCCATGCGCGTCTCCGCCGATCGACTGGATGCGCTTCTCTACAGGAGTGGCGAATTGCTCAGCTTCAACGCGGTCATTCGGCGCCACACGGAGGATGCAGCGTTGCTGCGGGAGCAGGCAAGGAAACTGCGGGGGATGGGCTCCGAGCCCGCCGCACTGGCGGCAGATATCGAAAGCGGACTGCGTCAGCTTGCGACATCGCTGCGCCGGGATATGAGACTGATGCAGAGTGCCGCGACAGCACTCGATCACGAGGTACGGCACGCACGCACGCAACCTTTCGTCGAAGCCTGCAAGGGGCTCGACCGGGTCGTACGGGACATGGCGGTCGCATCGGGGAAATCGGCGGAACTGGAAATCAGGGGTGGAGAGATCGAGATCGACCGTTCCATTCTTTCGGGTCTGCAGGACTCGCTTCGCCATCTCGTGCGCAATGCGGTTGCACATGGCATACAGTCGCCCGAGGAACGCCGAAAGGCGGGAAAGCCGGAGAGGGGAAGAGTCCTCATTGCAGCGGCCATATCGGGAGATCGGATGCAGGTGCGCGTTGAGGACGACGGCCGCGGATTGGATGTAGTCCGGCTCAGCAACGCGGCGGGCGAACATCTGAAAGAGGCGAAAGACGAAGCGGAGCTCCTGAGGCGTGTCTTCGAGCCGGGCGTATCGACGTCGGCGACGGTCACCAGCCTGTCGGGTCGCGGGATAGGCCTCGACATCGTCAAACGCAATGTCGAAACACTGCGAGGTACCGCGGAGGTTTCGCAAGTGTCGACGGGAGGGGCCGCCTTTACCCTTACGCTTCCTCTGACTCTTGCGATGGTGCGTGTACTGGAGGTCATGGCAGGGGAGCATGTGTTCACGATCGACACGGCATCGGTCCAGCGGGTGATGCGCGTTCATGCGCAAGACTTTGCAACGTCTGAGGGGAGGGACATCCTCAGCACCCCGACCGGTCCGATGCCTTTCGTGGATCTCGCCGATTGGCTCGGGGTGCGGTCGGGTCGCTCCGATATCGGGCATGCCGTGCCGGCGGTCGTGCTCGACGCTCCGGGCGGACCAGTGGCGGTGCTTGTCGATGCGGTTGCCGGGGAGCGGGAGCTTCTCGCCCGCCCGCTCGGTCCGCGGCTTGCGAAGGTTCGTCGCTATAGCGCTGGCATGGTCCTGGACGACGGGCGCATCGCCCTCCTGCTGAACGTTGCAGCACTCGCCGAGGCCGCCGCCCGGGTGCGATCAATGGACGGCGCACGCATGCCCCGGCCAATTCCGGCCGCGCGGCGCAAGGTGCTCGTCGTGGACGATTCAAAATACGTCCGAACTCTGGTGAAGCTGATCCTCGAGGGCGCGGGGTATAATGTGGCGATGGCAAGCAATGGCCGGGAGGCTTGGGAGCAGCTTATTGACGAAGGCGCCGATATGGTCGTCGCGGACGTCGACATGCCGTCGATGAACGGCTTCGAACTGACCGAGGCCATTCGTCGGTCGGATCGTTTCACCAACACGCCCGTCGTCCTCGTCACCGGTCGGGAAGCGCTCGAAGACAAGGTGCGGGGGCTGCGTGCCGGCGCAAATGCCTATCTGAGAAAGGACCAGTTCGATGCGCAGGACTTCCTGGAGACGATGCGCCGGGTCGTGTGAGGACGAGGATGACGCGTATTCTTCTTGCGACATCGACGCCCGATCTTGAAAATCTCGTCAGAAGGACGACTCTCGGCGACGCCTCCGTCGAGCTCATAGGCGTCGCAAGAAGCGGCAAGGACGCGGTGAAGATGGCCGGCAAGCTTTTGCCGGACATTGTTGCAGTGGAGCTGCGCGACGACGGCACCGCCGAAACCGTCAAGGAGATCATGATCACCGCACCGACGCCAGTCGTCATGGTGGCCTATCAGGACGGTTCGCACCTGGGAGTCATGGCCTCGCGCGCGCTCGACTCGGGCGCGCTCGCGGTCATCCCTTCGCCGACTGCATCCGGCACGTCGCTCGAGAAAGCAGCCATGGAGGAGAAGTTCCTGTCGACGATCAAGGCCATGGCGCAGGTGAAGGTCGTTCGTCAATGGCGCAAGAAAGGGCGCGGCGATCACCAGCGCAAGGAGGCGCCGCAGCCTGCGGCCAACACCCAGCTCGCGATCGTGGGCATCGCTGCCTCCACGGGAGGGCCTGCCGCGATCCGCTCGATATTGAAGGACCTGTCCGCCGATTTCCCCGCACCCATCCTCGTCGTGCAGCATATGTCGAACGGCTTCATCGAAGGCGTTGCTACGTCCCTCAATGCGACGATTGCGCTCCGGGTAAAAGTTGGCGCGAATGGCGAACGGCTGCGGCCAGGCACAGTTTACCTCGCCCCTGATGGCTACCAGCTCGGCGTCTCCGGCAGATCGCGCCTGCGGGTCGTGGACGAGGATCCCATCCAGGGCTTCAAGCCGTCCGGATCCTATCTATTCGGTTCGATCGCTCGCGCTTTCAAGGACGAGTCGCTTGCCGTCATCTTGACGGGCATGGGCGAAGACGGCACCGAGGGCCTTCGGGCGCTGCATGTTGCGGGCGGGAAGGTGATTGCGCAGGATGAAGAAAGCTCCGTCGTCTTCGGCATGCCGAAATCGGCGATCGCGGCCGGTCTCGTCGATTTCGTTCTGCCCCTCGACGATATAGCCGGGAAGATCACTGCTCTTACGAGCGGAACGCACGAGCCTTGAAAGAGAGTTGCGGCGCTACGCGTCGAACTCGACACGCAGCGCCGCGCTCGCCCACCCCAACTCTACTGGATGTGTCCTTAAATCGACCTACACACTCATGATCTGAATGGCCGCCGGCGTGACGATCACCGCGAACAGAACAGGCAGGAAAAACAGGATCATCGGCACGGTTAGCTTCGGGGGAAGTGCGGCGGCTCTCTTCTCCGCGTCGCTCATGCGCATGTCGCGGTTCTCCTGCGCCATCACCCGCAGCGCCTGACCAAGCGGCGTTCCATATTTCTCCGCCTGGATCAGGCTGGTCACCACGGCGCGGACCCCGTCGACGCCCGTCCTTTGCCCCAGGTTCTCGAAGGCCTGCCGCCGGTCCTGGAGATAGGAGAGTTCCGCCGTAGTGAGCAGGATCTCCTCCGCGACTTCGGGCGATTGCGCGCCAATCTCTTCGCCCACCTTGCGAAAGGCGCTTTCGATGCCCATGCCGGATTCGACGGTGATCAACAACAGGTCAAGCGCCTCCGGCCACGAGCGGCGGATCGCTTGCTGGCGCTTGGTAATTCTGTTCCGGATGAAAATCGTTGGCGCGAAATAGCCGAGCGAACCCATCGCGCCGGCCACCGCGATGACGACAAGCAACGGCGCCTCGGGCCGAAGCACGAGCAAGATATAGATGAGGCAAGCGGCGAAGAGCACGAGTGGCGCTATCAGCCTGAAGGCAAGGAAGGTCGTCACCGGCGCGTAGCCGCGGTAGCCCGCCATGCTCAGCATGCGGAGGATATCGCCATCCTCCGCCTGCTTGGCAAGGTTGAAGCGTTCGACGATCGCCTGGAAGAAGCGCCTGGGCTCTACGCGCAGGGAAACTTTGCTCTTCTCGGCATTCAGCCGAGTGCGCTCGCGCTGCCTGATGCGCTCGCGCTCGCCCTCCACCTTGCGCATCCGCTCGGCCAGCGTATCGCGAAAAACATAGGGCCAGGAAACCGCCACGACGGCGGAAAAGGCGGCAAGGCCAGCCAACATCGCGGAAAGCTGGTCGGGATCGGGGATGTGGGCGCCAAGGTTCATGTCTTTTCTCAGAAATCGAAGTTGATCATCTTGCGCATGATGAGCGTGCCGATGCTCATCCACAGGGCCGAGCCGACAAGCACCATCTTTCCGGCGAATGTGGTGAACAGGAGCGACATGTAGTCGGGGCTCGTCAGGTACACGGCGCCGGCGACCAGGAACGGCAACGCGCCGATGATGCCAGCCGAGGATTTCGCCTCCGCGCTCATGGCCTTGATCTTCGCCTTCATCTTCTTGCGCTCGCGCAGCACCTTGGAAAGGTTGCCAAGAGCCTCCGAGAGGCTGCCACCCGTGCGGCTCTGAATTGCGATGACGATCGCGAAGAACCTGGCCTCGGACAAGGGAATGCGATCGCACAGGCGCTCGACGGCTTCGTCAACCGGCAGCCCGAGCGTCTGGTCCTGCGCGATGGTGAGGAATTCGCCCTTGACCGGCTCCTGCGCTTCGGCCGCAATCACCCGCAGGCAATCGGTCATCGGCAGACCTGCCTTCAGCCCGCGGACGATCACGTCGACAGCATTCGGAAACTCGGCAGCGAACCGCTTCATCCGCATATTGCGCTTCGCGTTCACATAGAGGTGCGGCAGGAAAAGGCCGCCAGCTATGGCGAAGCCCAGTGCCGTGAGACCGCCGAGGCCCTGCAGCGTCACCAGAAAATAGGTGACAAGGCCCGACCCGGCGCAAGCGGACCAATAGGTGCGAATCGACCAGCCGAGACCGGCCTGGCGAAGCCTGACGTCGAGCTTCGGCTTGCCGCCCTTGCGTGCATGCGCCTTCTGCTGCTCGTCTATCTCACGCAGCGTCTTTTCCACGGAGCGGCGGCGGTCGCGGCGTTCCTCGTCGGTCGTCTCTGTCGCCGTGATTTCCGTGCGTCCGGCGACGCGCTCAAACCTCTGCCGATAGGCGCTGGCTTTCGCGGCCCGCGGATAAAGCGCAGCAAGCATCACGCCGCCGACGGAGGTCGACGCCAGGAAGAAGATGAGCACGGGAAACAACGAAGCACTCAGCATGTTCGTATCAGCCTTTGTCAGATGCTCGGGGCAGTTCAACGAAGCGACCGTCAGGCGGCCGCCTTGATCTCGGCCGCGTCAAGGGCGGCGGCCAGGCGCGCTTCTTCGCCATAATAGCGGGCGCGATCCCAGAAGGCAGGGCGGCCGATGCCGGTGGAGCGGTGCCGTCCGATGATGTTGCCCTTCGCATCCTCTCCGAGAATGTCATAGACGAAGAGATCCTGCGTCGTCACGACGTCGCCCTCCATGCCGAGCACTTCGGTGATGTGGGTGATGCGGCGCGATCCATCGCGCAGGCGCGCCGCCTGGACGATCACGTCCACCGATGAAACCAGCATTTCCCGGATCGCCTTGCCGGGCAGCGAATGGCCACCCATGGTGATCATCGCCTCGACGCGCGAGATCGCTTCGCGCGGAGAGTTGGCATGCAGCGTCCCCATCGAGCCGTCGTGGCCGGTGTTCATGGCCTGCAGCAGGTCGAAGGCCTCGGGCCCGCGCACTTCGCCGACGATGATCCGCTCCGGACGCATGCGCAGGCAGTTCTTGACGAGGTTGCGCATGGTGATCTCACCCAGGCCCTCAATATTCGGCGGGCGGGTTTCGAGCCGCACCACATGCGGCTGCTGCAGTTGCAGCTCGGCCGCATCCTCGCAGGTGATGATGCGTTCGCCGTCGTCGATGTAACCGGTAAGGCAATTCAGAAGCGTCGTCTTGCCGGAGCCCGTTCCACCGGAAATCAGCACATTGCAGCGGACGCGCCCGATGATCTTCAGGATCTCGGCACCCTCGGACGAGATTGAGCCGAACCGCACCAGCTGGTCGAGGTTCAGCTTCTCCTTCTTGAACTTGCGGATCGTCAGGCTCGGTCCGTCGATGGCGAGCGGCGGCGCGATCACGTTGACACGCGAGCCGTCGGCCAGACGCGCGTCGCAGATCGGGCTTGCTTCGTCGACGCGACGGCCGACCTGGCTGACGATGCGCTGGCAGATGTTGAGGAGCTGTTCGTTGTCGCGGAAACGGATACCGGTCTGCTGCACCCGGCCACCGACCTCAATGAAGACCTGCTCGGCGCCATTCACCATGATGTCGGCAATATCATCGCGTGCGAGCAGCGGTTCGAGAGGGCCGTAGCCCAGAATGTCGTTACAGATGTCGCGGAGCAGCTCGTTCTGCTCAGCCATGGAAATTCCGGCCTTTTTGGCCGCGACGATGTCGTTGACGATCGCGCCGATTTCCTCGCGCGCCTGATCGCCGTCCATGCTCGACAGCGCCGCCACGTCGATGGTGGCGATCAGCGCGCTGAAGATTTCCTTCTTAAAGCTGAAATACTGGTCGGCCTTTTCCGCCTTGGCGACGGCCGGGACTTCGGCAAGCCGCGGCACTTCCCGCGGCACGGCGGAGTGTGCCTCGCGCGCGGCCTCATGCGCTTCCGTTTCGGTAACCTTTTGATCCGGGGTGGATTTTCTGCCGAACATCGTTGTCGCTTCGCTCGTCGTTGAGATGTCTGTGCTCTTCAGATGCGACAGCGGAAGGCGATTGTGCCTTCCGCTTCGCTTGGCGACCGACGCAGTAACTTGGGGTCGTCGCCTTAGAGGGCCGTCGAGATGGCGGTGAACTTGGCGCCGATGTCGGTGCCGACGGTCTGCACGGCAGTGATGATGACGACCGCGATGAGGCCTGCGATAAGGCCGTATTCGATGGCGGTGGCGCCGGATTCGTTGCGGACGAAGCGGACGAGAAGATTTTTCATGAGACGATCCTTCGAGTGGGTTGGGGTTGCGCCGACGCCAAGTTCGGCATCACAGGCCGGGGCGGCTTCTGCTCGTTTCCCGCTTGCTGTGTGGCCTTGATATAGACTTTATTAACCCTTTTGATCCATTCAGCCTGATGGCCGATACCACTTCCGCGGTAAGGTCGGCCTGTTGGCCTAGTCCAATCGTCCGGCCGCACTATCCTCTTGCTTTGCCAGCCTATTCGAACGGATGGTGTGTCCGTTCACAGAGATCGGGAGCGAACAATGCGAGTGGTTCCAAGGCATGACGGGGCCGGGTGGGTTGTTCTCGCTCTGATGACCTGTACCGTCCTTAGCGCGGCGCAGGCGGCGGAAGAGAGCCCCCCGTCCACGGCCCTGGAGCCTAGCCGCCAGACCGAGGGCGTCGTCAGGGTCATTGTCGATTTTGCGAGGCCACTGATCCTCGCCCGACCGGCGAGCACGCTCATCATCGGCAATCCCGCCATCGCCCACGCGACGCTCAGCGACGACAAGACGGTCATCCTGACCGGCAAGACGCCCGGCTCGACCAACCTCATTGTCATGGATGCCCAAGGCGGAGAGGTTGCCAACATCGTCCTCGATGTCGTCGCAGCGGGCGGCCGCCTAGTCACCGTGCACGGCGGCGGCGGGCGATCGACCTATAGCTGCACGGAACATTGCGACCCGATTCAGCCCAGCGATGAAACGACGGCGCCTCCTCCGCCGAGCGCTCCGCCGCTCGACGAAGGGGGCGAACAATGACAGCGACCAATACACTCAGCCGATCGGGATACGCCGGGAAAGGCCGAGGCTGAACGGAGTCTCGGCCAGCCCGGGGACGAAGAACCGGAATGGATAGCGGATCGACAGGACACGAAAATCGATGCCGTCGACCGTTTGCTTGCTGACGGCAATTTGCAGCAGATCGGGATCGCCGCTGTCGAACTTGTCGCGGACGGCGTTCGCCAGTTTCGATTGCGCTTCGCTGTCCGGCGCATCGCGCGCGATCTGGCCTATAAGCACCTGCCGGGCGGCAAAGTCGGCGGCATAGGACAGGTCGTTGCGCACGTAAAAGGCGCGGCCGAACTCGACGACGCCAAGGATCAGCAGAAGCAGGGGAAAACAGACGATTGCGAACTCGACCGCCGTCGCACCGGACTGACTGCGCCAGGCGCGACGAAGGATGCGCAACGACCGCGTCATCGGACCTGCACCTGCATCGAGGAGTTGAGCTGGAAGGGCGGGAGCGCCTCCGGCAGGGACATGGGCTGGTAATTCTTCGCCGCTTGGAGACGATAGAAGACCAGCTGCTGCGCCGAATTTGCGCAGGGTGTCGTCCCGCATTGCGGCGCGGCCTCAGGGTTGACATTGGCGTTTTCCGGGCAGGCGCAGTAACGCTGTACCGGCGCCAGGGCGACATTGGCCGGCGTCGCGCTTTGCGCCAGGGTCGACTGCAGCACCTTATCGACCTGCGTCGCCCCGGGATCGGCCATGGCGGCTTGCGCCCCGGCCCGAAGCACGTGGTCGATCGTCATCCGCTCGTGGAGCGCCAGTGCCACGTCGGCCATGGCGACGAGGCCCAGTGCCAGCACCGGTGCAAACAGCGCAAATTCCACGGCCGAAGCGCCGGCCTCTGACTTCTTCAGCTCCTGCGCCTTCTTGCGAAGCCCCGCCGCTGCCTTCTGCTTTCGCCGTTGCGTGAATCTCTGCACCAGTCCTGCAATACCTTTCTTCCGCGCCCGTCTCTCCCTCGTGCCGCCGACGCGCCAGGCAAGCGACACGATCGCCTGTCCTGCCTTTGACTCGGACGCCGATTCGATGACCAGCTGGCCGTTATTGGCCGCCTTGCCGAACAGCTGGGGATCGAAGGGAACGGATACGCTTTCCTCAAGCCCGACGGCGGCGACGAAGTCCTTCGGCTTGATCTCGGCGAGCTTCGGTGTGTCCGTCCTGTTCAGCACGAGTCTCGGCGGCGGATCGTTGGGGCGCGCCTTCTTCAAAAGGTCGACTAGGTTCTTCACGTTGCGCATCGAGGCGAGGTCGGGCGTTGCGGTGATCACGATCTCGTCGGCCTCAAGCAGGATCTTTCTGGTCCACTGCATCCAGATGTGCGGCAGATCGACGACGATCTGCCAGGCGCTGGACCGGGCGACATCGAGCAGATGATCGACATGCTCCTCCTTGAGATAGAAGAACCTGTTGAGATCGGTGGTCGTCGGAAGCAGGTGTAGATGCTCCGTATAGGGAACCGCCAGGCGCCGCAGCAGGACGTCGTCCAGTCGCTCGGGGCTGCTGAGGATGTCGGTCATGCCCTGGACCGCCTCCACATCGAAATCCAGCCCCAGCGTGCCGAACTGGAGGTCGAGGTCGGCCACCAGCACATCGGCATCGACGCGCTTCGACATCGCATAGGCGACGTTATGGGCGAGTGTCGACGATCCGGTTCCGCCCTTGGCGCCGATAAAGGCGACGATGCGCCCGAGCTTCTCTTCGACGGAGTCGCGAAAGCAGCGATGCACCGCCGCCACGAAGTCGATGGGGTCGAGCGGCATGACCAGATAGTCGCTGACGCCCGCATCCACGAGCCTCTTGTAGAGTCCCACGTCGTTGGACGAGCCTACGACGATGACCTTGGTTCCGGTGACGCACTCAACCGCCAGGGCTTCGAGCGCATTCATCAGGCGCTCCTCGTCTTCGGTGTTCTCCACGACCACGAGGTTTGGCGACGTGACACCCGCGTAAAGCGCCGTCGCTTCCTTCAGGCCGCCTTCCTTGACCGTCACGGAGGCGCGCGCCATGCGGCGATCGACGGCGGCCGAGCCGATCGTCTCCTTCAACGCCTCCGAGCGGCAGAAGACGGCGATATCCACCTTCGGGATCGACAGGAGCGGCGCGACCGGTTCCCGCGGGATGTCCTGGATTTTTGCGTTGAGCTGTTTCATCTGTCCGTCATTCCCTGAAAATCGATCAACTGCCACCGGAGCGGGAGGGAACCTCGACCGTAGAGAGCCGCCCACCGCTGACAACGCGCACGACCCCTGGTCGGTTTCCTTCCGTCTCGACAACCGGAGCTTCCAGGTTGTCGGCGACAGCCCGCAGCGCGAGCGACACGGTGCCGGAAGCTTCTGCCGCGGCGATGACGGCGATCTGCTCGGGGTCTGCCTCCAGTGTTGCGGTCTTGCCGACCACCGACGTACCGTCGGCGCCTTCGGAAACGGTCTGATCGACGGCGAGCACCCGTATGTTGGAGAGGATTGCCCGGCTGATAACCTTGCCGTCCTTTCCAGATGAATCCGGGCGCGCGACGGTGTGGATGACGTCGACATGGTCGTTCGGCAGGATGAAGCCGCCGGCCGTGCTTTCCGCCGTCACGCGGACGGCTATCGCCCGCTTTCCCGAAGGCAGCATGCTGGAGAGGAAACCGCTGCCGCGTTGGGCTAGCTTATCCTCGCGGATCGGCTCTCCGGCGACGAAACTGCTCTGGGCGAGCAGCCCCTTGAGCGTCACCATCGCGTCCGGTCGTGCGCTGCGGCTGATGAACACCGGCGGGATCTCTCCCTCCCAAGCCTGCCAGCGCAGGTGCGACTCCTCGAGCGTCGTGCCGCGGGCCAATTCTTGCGCGGCGACGAGCACCTCCTGCGAGGGAGACGGTTGAACTTCGGCTGCCTCGACGGTCGGCTGTTCGGTGAAGCCGAGCGCTAACCACGAGGCGGCACCGCCGGAGGCGAGTGCGAAAAGGAGAATGACCAAGCGGATCATGGCAGGACCTGTGCGTTACGGACTAGAGCATCGCCCGAAAATCGGAAATGCGTTGATTCAAAGTGTTACAGCGTCCTTTGCGCGTCTGAAATGACGCGCGGCGCTGTAGGTCTCTTCAGAGAAGGGCGGAGAACCAGTGGCTTTCCGGCAGCAGCAGAAGTGCTGCAGGCGCCATCGCCGCGCCGTAGGGAATACCCGATTGCGGCTGGTGCAGCCGCCTCGACCAGGCGCGTTTCTTCAGGACGACCGGCAGCGGCACCCTGCGGAACTGCAGCAACGTCAGCGTGAGAACTGCGCCGAGCACCGAGGCGTAGACGACGAAATTGAGGGCAAGCGCCGGGCCCAGCCAGAGCACCGCCACCGGCAGCAGTTTTGCGTCGCCCCCGCCGATCCAACCGAGGGCAAAGAAGGCGAAGGTGCAGGCGAGCACCGCCGAGGCGACCAGGATGCTCGACCAGATCGTCGAAAGATCGACGTCGGCGAGCGGCGCGAGCACCGCGAAGGCGACCAGCAGAAAACCGACGAGACGGTTCGAAATCGTCATCGTCGCCACGTCCTTCACGCCGGCATAGGTCATCGTTCCGGCAAAGATTAGGAATGCGAGTAAAGCTGCGGATGTGGAGATCATCACAAGGGCGCCTTTCACGAGGGCCGGGAAGGCCGTTTCACGTGCTGCGGAATATGCCTTCTGCGTCGCCGGGTCGCTATTCGGCCTGATGGTCTAAGCGGAGGACGCAAGGCGCATGGGGAGGACTAGGCCAACCGGCCGAATCGCAACCGCTTCGGGCCGGGGATATATCCTCGGCCGGACCATCGGCACTCCAGGACACTCGGATGCGCAAAGCAAAAAACGTCATCGAAGTCGAGAAAACGTCGCCGCACGTGCGGCGCCTTTCGCGCGCCTTCATGGAAGACGATCTCGGCGCCGTCGCCGTTATCGGCGCGATCGTGTTCCCCGTTCTGGTTGGCGCCATGGGGCTCGGGGCGGAAAGCGGCTACTGGCATATGGAGAGCCGCAAGCTGCAGCATGCGGCGGACGTCTCGGCTCATGCCGCAGCCATCCGCCATCGCGCGGGCGACCAGCAATCGGGCCTTGAGAGCACGGCGCTGAGGATCGCACGCGCCTCCGGCTACTCGCCCGGCACCCTGACCGTCAGCACCAAACCGGGGCTGAGCGCCGGATCGAGCAAGATCACGGTCGAGCTGACGGAGACGCATGCGCGCCTGTTCTCCTCCGTCTTCATCGGGCAGCCCGTGACGATCTCGGCCCGTGCGGTCGCCGAGGTCAAGGGCGGCTCGAAGGCCTGCGTGCTTGCGCTGTCGAATTCCGCGTCCGGCGCAGTCACCGTTACCGGCTCGACCCAGGTGCAATTGTCGGGCTGCAGCGTGGTCTCGAATTCGAGCGCCGCCGACGCATTCCTGATGAAGAACGGCAGCGCAGTGATGTCGACCGATTGCGTTTACACCGTCGGTGAGGCCGTGACCACGACGGGCCTGACGCTGACCGGTTGCAGCGAACCCGCGGAGCGGGTGCCGCCGACGGCGGATCCTTTTGCCTCCATCGCCGAGCCCGACAAGCTGCATGTCGAGCAGCTTCCCTGTCGAACGCTCGCCTATATCTCGAATTCCGCCTACACGTTCGACAAGCTTGCGAACGGGACCCCGGCAATCCGGTTCTGCGGCGGACTGGAGATCAAGGGCACGATTACACTGAAGCCTGGCCTCTACATCATGGACGGCGGCGACTTCACGGTCACTGCGGGCGCAAAGCTCTCCGGCGACGGGGTCACCCTGTTCTTCACCAATGGAGCCGCCGCGAAATTGCTCGGCAACGGCGATATCGATCTATCCGCTCCGACCACCGGGCCTTTCGCCGGCCTGCTCTTCTTCGGCAGTCGGCGCGACACCGGTGTCGCCCATCAGGTGACGGGCAATTCCGAATCGACCCTAGAAGGAAACCTCTACATTCCCACCGGCAGTATCGATTTCACCGGCAATTCGACCGTGTCCGGGGGCTGCACCCAGATCGTCGCGGACCAGATCACGTTCACGGGCAACTCGACGATGGAGACCTGCGCCTCGCCAACCGACGAGATCGTCGTGGGCCGAACGGTGTCGCTCGTTGAGTAGTCGGGGAACTGCCCATGGGAGGGACAGCAGGCCCGAGGGCTGCGCTGCGCCACATGGCTGGCCGCCAGCCACCGCGGGACCCCTCTGTGTGGAGCGTCGAATAGCAGGCTCAGGCAAAACCCGGCCGGTGAGCCATTACGGCGAGCGCGGCTGCGACCATGATGACGCCGTAGGGTATCTTGCGTGTCGTGCGGATCTCCTCCAGCCGCATCACCACGGAAAAGTGCGCCAGCTGCAGCGGCATCGGCAATTTGAGAATCAACAATGCCGCGATGCCGCCGATCAGCAGGAAGATCGCGAAGGGCAGCATGCCGTGCCAACCTATGAAGAAGCCGATCGGCAGAAACAGCTTGGCGTCGCCGGCGCCGAAGAGCCTGAACGACCAGAGGCCGAAGCCAAGTATGAAGAGCAGCATGCCGGCTCCGACATCGCCGGCAATGCCGGAGGCGGAGAAGAGCGCAGCGCCGAGATCATCGGCCATCAACTCCCCTAATGCTCCGCCGGCCTGTTCGGCCATCAGAAGCTTCAGGGCGGCGCCGAGGGCGTAGACCGCTATCAGGGCGAGCACGACGCCGTTCGGGATCTTCCAGAACCGGAAATCGCTCCAGGCGGCATAAAGCAAAAGTAATACTGTTGCCACAATTAAAATGTTGATTCCAGAAATCATCTTTCTCGTACTCCATACGCAGTTAAAATTGATTATTTTAAGAAAATTCCGAAGGGCTTCTAATCCTTTTGGGCTATACAACACCGAGTATATAACTCGAACAGCGTCAATTCTATACCACTTTTTCCGCTATAAATCCAGAGATACTCGTTTGTTATCTTAACCATAAGCAATGCCCTCTGAAAATTGCTAAATATAATGATTGACGATGTAGTAGTTAACGTTCTATTAATCGACCCAGTCGGAGAGATGGTCTCGACGGCAGCGCGGCCCGGGGAATTTGGCGGCACGCGAAGTATATTTGAAAAGGATTTCTCGATGAAAGCTTTTGTAGCTAATGTATCCGCTTTCGCGCGGGAAGAAGACGGTGTTGCGCTGTCGGAGTATCTCGTTCTCCTTGGGCTTCTGGTCGGTGGTGTGATTGGCGCCGTTACCACCGCGGGTGGCAGTCTGTCCACGGCATGGACCAACTGGAGCGGCTGGTTCCTCGTGTTGGACGACGCGACCCCTGCCGGCTGATTACTATGCTTGCTGCGAGAGAGGGGTATGATAACCCCTCTCCCATATTTTAAATAATTGTCGAAAAGTATTTTCGATTAGGTATGGAGTATCGGCGATGCGGTCCTCGACGATCATCAGTCTCGCTGTTGCTGTTTTACTTGCCTTCGTCGCGGTTTTTGCGACCCGGACCTATCTCACCGATCAGCAGGCGCGGCTTGCGGCTGCGAATACTCCCAAATCCGAGGAGAGAACGCTTGTTGTCGCCGCCAAGCCCATGCGTTTCGGCGACCGTGTGCGCTCGGAAAATCTGAAAGCCATTCCCTGGCCCTCCGAAGAGCGCCCGGAAGGTTCATTTCAGACGATGGAGGCGGTACTCGGTGACGATACGGAGCCGCGCTATGCCATGGAGGCGATCGATCCCGGCGAGCCGGTGCTGACGTCAAAGATCACGGGTACGGGTGAGCGCGCCACTTTATCGGCGGCGCTCGACCAGGGCATGAAAGCCGTTTCCATTCGCGTAAACGACGTGCTCGGCGTTTCCGGCTTCGTGCGTCCCTCGGATCGCGTCGACGTTCTACTCACCCGGGTGGTCCGTCAGCAAAACAACAGCGAGCAGACCTATGTCGACGTGCTGCTCCAGGGCGTGAAGGTCCTGGCGGTCGACCAGACCGCGGACGAACGCAAGGACGAGCCTTCCATCGTAAAAACGGTCACCTTCGAGGTGACGACCGACGAGGCGCAGCGCCTGACACTGGGCGCCAGCATCGGCACTCTGTCGCTCACGCTTCGCAACATCGCCTCATCCAACGTCGAACAGACGCGGCCGATCACGGTTGCGGACCTCGGTGGCGGTTTGGTCTCCGCGGACCTCGCGAGGTCGTCGGACGACGGGCGATTCGCGACGATCGAGGATCTCGTCCGCAAGGTTGGAGATGAACTCGGCAGCCGGATTGACTCTGTCGAAAGCAAGATGAAACAGCCCGTTAAGGAAAAACAGGTACAGATTGCAGAGCGAAAGGCAGAACCACTCTTGCCCGTAGAGCCAAAATGGGCCACGGTCGGCGTCTGGAACACGACGAAGCGCGAAGAGCACCGAGTCGGCATAATCCAGTGAAGCGAGGGGAGCGGCTTTTGCCCGCAGGCGCTGTGGCTGAACGAGGAGCGGAGGCTGAAGCGGGAATGTCCAGGGGAATCATGAAGGGGGCGGCCAGAGCCGGAACCCTCGCGGCGGTAGCCGCGGCATTAATTGCCTATGGTGGTGGGGGTCCCGGCGTTGTGGGTCCCGCCGAGGCCCAAGAAAAATTCATAAGCCTCACCGGCTCGGTGCAGCAGGTGACGCTGGCGCCAAACGACACGATAACGGTCAGGACCGGCAAGCCTTTCGGCGACCTGGTCATCGGCAGCGCCGAGATGATCGACGTGGTGCCCCTTTCCGACCAGTCGCTGTTCATCCGCGGCAAGCAGATGGGTGCTACTAATATCTCCGTCTATGACGACAATAAGGCGCTTGTCGGTGTTATCGACGTGCGGGTGGCCGCCGATTTCAGCGAAGTGGCGTCGGCGATCCGCTCCACGGCGCCCTCGGCGCAGGTCCGGGTCTTCAATTCCAACGATCGTATCCGATTGACCGGCACGGTCCGCGACGCCGTCGAGCTGCAGCGGGTTCTGGAGATCGCCCAGTCCTATTCCGAAACACCGGTGCTGAATCAGTTGCGTGTGGCCGAATCGCAGCAGGTGATGCTCGAGGTCCGGGTAATCGAAGCCTCGCGTCAGACCGGCCGCGACCTCGGTATTGGTTGGTCCGGCCGGGGCAACAATGGCATCGGCAAGGCGACGACCAGCCAGGGCATCGGCGTAGAAAAGGGATCGCTCGTCCGCACCCTGGAGGACGCCGCTGGTGCGGCGACCGGCATGCAGCCTTTCGGCCAGCTGATTGCCAAGGTGCTTGAAATTTCCGGCGGCCAGATCGACATCGTCATCAACGCGCTGGAGCAAAAGGGCCTTGTGCGCCGGCTGGCGCAGCCGAACCTGATCGCCATGAGCGGCGAAACCGCAAGCTTCCACGCCGGCGGCGAGGTGCCGATCCAGTCGACTGTCGCCAACGGCGCGACGCTTGCGACCGAGACCGATTATCGCCCGTTCGGTGTGCGGCTCACCTTTTCGCCGGTGGTGCTCGATGGCGGGCTGATCAGTCTCAAGATCGAGCCCGAAGTCTCTGAACTCGACACCTCGATCAACGTCAACGGCAATCCCGGCTTCATCTCGCGTGCGGCGAGCACGACGGTCGCGCTGCGTGACGGACAGAGCTTTGCGATGGCGGGCCTGCTGCAATCGGTCAATGCCAAGGACGTTCAGCAATTGCCATGGCTGGGGCAGGTTCCGGTGATAGGCGCGCTGTTCCGCTCGACGAGCTTCCTAAAAAGGGAGTCGGACCTGGTCATCGTCGTCACCCCGCATATCGTTCGGCCGTCGAAGCCCGGCGAAGACCTCTACAGCCCGCTCGAACAGACGCGTTCTTCCAACGACGTCGAGCTTTTCGCGCTTGGTATTCTCGAGGTTGACAAGGACATGCTGCGCCGCTTCCGCAATGGCGAAGGCGTCAAGGGGCCCTACGGCCATCGTCTCGATCTGGACGTGGGAGGCGCAGTTGTCCTTTCCAAGAAGTAAACGCGCTGTCCTGGTCCTTGCCGCCGCGGGTCTTCTCTCGGGCTGTGCCGACTATTTGAACCATCGCGACACGATCACCTTCGGGGCTGGAAATGCGATGGAGGCCAACAAGGGCATCCATATCCAGGATCCGTTCCCGCGGGCGGCGTACAACACGCAGATCGCCACCGACGGAAAGGTGATCAACCGTGCGATCCGCAGCTATCAGGGCGGCGGGCAGACAAGCGCGCCGGCGCCCTCGGCGGTGATCCTGCCGGTGGCAACGCCGCCGAATGGAACGGGCGGAGCGACGGGGCAGTAGTGACGGACTGAATTGAAGAACGGCGACCGGGCCGGAAAGGGATGTAAATAGAAATACTGGGATGACGATCTTGGGTCGAATCGGCCCAGGATCGTAAGTAAAGCGATCCGACTTTAATATATTTTATTAGCTGAGACGCGGGATGCGAGCGAATTACCGCTCATGATTTCCAAAAAACCGCTCTCGTTTTTTTAAGTGTCGTTGCCCTGAGGGCGCTGAGCGCTGTGTTGGGCGACGCGTAAGTATCTCGGCGGAAGACCGCCGCGATCCGAGGAGCATGCCGATGTTGCGTAGGGCTGTTAAACGCTTCCTGGATGACCACCGTGGCTACGTCATAGCGTTGACGCTGATTTCCATGCCACTCCTGCTCGGTTTCTCGCTGCTCGTCATTGATGTCGGCCGCAGCGGCAATCTCCACACTGACCTGCAGAACGCCGTCGACGCCATGGCGCTGGCCGGCGCCCGCGAGCTCGACGGCCGCGACGACGCGATTACCCGTGCCGATGAGGCAATCGAGGCGCTCGCGAACCGCGCCGCCTTTGGAGGCGGCGGGACAGGCATGTCGCTCGGCTCGCAGATCACCGTGACCTATGACGCAGGCAACGATGCCGGAAGTACGGTCACGGTCACCTACCTCAAGGAAATCCCGGCCGACGACGACGATCCGATAGAGGCCTCGATGATCACCACGGATCCGAACGCAGCCTCCTATGCCCGGGTCGTCGCTGACGATCAGGCGATGACGACGATCTTCCCGATCCCCGTCGGCTTCAACCGTGACACGATCAACGTATCAGCCGAGGCGGTGGCGGTTTACCGGTCGAGCGCCTGCGACGTGACACCGATCTATATCTGCAATCCTTTCGAGGCAGCCGGTAACTCCACCGAGGCGGGAAACCAGGCTGCAGCGGATGCCCTGCACGCGAACTTCGCGGCGGGTAATCTCTACGGCCGCCAGATCGAGCTTCACAGCACCTCTTCTTCGGCTCCGGGCCCCGGTAACTTCGGGTTCCTCGCAACCTACGGCAACGGCGCCAACGTCCTTGCGGAAGCGCTGGCCACCGGTTCGCCGGGCGTCTGCTACAAACAGGACGCCTTGGAAACGAAGACGGGTGCAATGGCCGGACCAGTGGAGGCGGGACTCAACACGCGTTTCGGCATGTATTCCGGATCATTCGGCAATGCGCGTAACGATGCCAGCTACCGGCCGTCCCGCAACGTGCGCTCGGCACAGAATCAAACCGGCGGCGCCAACAAGATCTGCGGCGAATACAATCCCCTGATGAGCGGTAGCACCGTCGGCGACGTGACCAAGGCCGTGCCGCTCGGTTACGGCGCGTCGATGACCTCTCTGGCCGGCGGCAAGATCAGCAGCGGCAACGACTGGCAGTACAACAGCTACTGGAACGTCGCCCAGGGGAGTTCCACTCCGTCCGTCAGCACGATCCTCAGCAATCATTCGAGCTACCCATCGCCCACCGGCTCTCCGTCGCAGCCTTCGGCCTACGATGTGTATCGCTACGAGCTCAATAACTCCGCACTGATCAACCACGCCTCCGCCAGCGGCGAGACCGGCGCGCCTCGGACCGGTGGCCAGTGCTACACGGGGCCGGACCTCTCGAACTACACGGACGGCGATTATGGTGATCGCCGCGAGATCTTCGCTGCCATCGTCAACTGTGGCTACGAAAATGCCGCCGGCCATCTGAATGGCCACAAGGAGACGCAGGCCGTCGCCTTCGCCCGCATGTTCCTGACGAAGCCGGCAATCAAGGCCGGCAGCGAGCGCTTCCTTTCGCTGGAAATGATCGACATCACGGGTAAGGGCGGGCGCGGCACGCTGGACGAGTTCCTGCGCGAAGAAGCGGAGTTGGTCCGATGAACGCGTTCAAGAATTTCCTGAGCCGTCGATGCTGTTTCGCTTTCTGGTTGAATTCAGAAGGTGCCGTGCTCGCGGAGGCTCTAATCGCCGTGCCTTTCATTACGATCTTTGCCGCGGGCATCCTCGAATTCGGCAATGTCTTCTGGGAGCGGATGCAGATCGATGCCGCCCTGCGCGATGCCGGGCGCTATCTGTCGCGCTGCCGGCCGACGTCACCGACCTATACCTCGACGTGCTCGGAGGCGACCGCGAAACTGATCGCTTATTATGGAACGCAAAGCCCGGCAGCGGACGCAGGTCTGCGGGTGCCAGGTTGGGGCCCCAACCTTGCCGACATCACGGTCAATCCGGTCGGCGCTGACGGGACGTTCACGATCCAGACCGCGCATCTCTACGAAACCTCGCCGATATTCGGCTGGCTCGGCATTGACGAAATAACCATCAGCGCCTCGCATGAAGAGAGGTATATGGGATGGTAGCCTCTCGTTTCTTCAAGCCTTTCGGGCGGGACGAGAGCGGCATCGCTCTCTCGGAGACGCTGATCACGTTTCCGATCGTCCTCCTCGTCTTTGCGGCTTTCGTCGAGTTCGGTTTTGCCATGTCGCAATGGAACCAGACGGTGAAGGCGCTGCAGTTTGGCGCGAGACTCGCGGCGGTTTCCGATCCGCTGACGAGCGACTTCAACACGGCGTTTCCGACGGAGGCCGCCAATCCGTTGAACAATGGCGATGCGACGCCGAACGACGCGACCGTGTCCTCGACTTGCGGTCCCGAGCTTGCCAATTGCACCGCGGAACTGAGCCGGATCGTACTTGGCAGCGACGGCGCGTGCGGCGTGGCGGGTGATGCCCGCCCCGGTATCTGCGACATCAACTCGCGCATCCAGCCGCAAAACCTCGTGGTCACTTATCAGCGTTCCGGGCTCGGATATTGGGGGCGACCGGAGGGGCCGGTGCTCACCATGCGGCTCGAGGTCCGCGACGTAACATTCGAACTCCCGGTTCTTGGTGCACTGCTAGGGCTAAACGACGTCACCATACCAGCGCATCCGGTGACGATCACGACCGAAGACCTGCAAACATGCTCGACGTGCTAAACCCTTGATATAGCGTGGGGATTGCGAAATGACAGCGCATATGAACTTCGTAGCGACCACAAAGATCCTCGTCCTTTCAGACGACGCGGCGGCCGCAAGCTTCATGCTCGACACCTTTGGCTCGCTTTCGCGCTACGACGTACGGCACATGGCGCTGAAGGCCCTCGGCGAAAAGGGGCGGATCGACCCGACGCAGTTCGACATGATCGTCCTCGACGTCGACAATGGCGATGTCCTGCAACGGCCGGAGCTTATCGCTTTCCGAACGAACAACCGCAATATCCCGCTCGTGGTCGTCTCCGAAGAGCTGCGGGACGACAGGCTGCGGCTTCTCTTCCGACTGAACGGCAACGATTGGCTGAAAAAGCCGTTGGAACGCCGTGCGCTGATCGACATGATCTCCCTGCATGCGCCGACAGCGGGCGCGAGCGACAGCCGCGTCCATGCCGTCGTCTCGGCGGTCGGCGGGGCAGGGGCCAGCGTGATCGCCTCTTCGCTCGCCCATATTCTTGCACAGCCGACGAAGAATTCCGCACCGCGGGTCAATCTGTTCGACCTCGACTTTTCGTCCGGATCGCTCGGGCAGTATCTCAATCTCGTCAATGACTACGACCTGGTGCCGGTCATTGCCAATCCATCACGCGTCGACGTCGAATTTGTCGATCTGGTGCGCAAGCGTCATTCAGGCGGCTTTTCGCTGCTGTCATTCAAGCAGCCTTCCGTCCTCCTCTCGCCCAAGGGGGCCGAACTGGTGCTGCGCATGCTCGATGTCGTCGCCTTCGAGAGCGACCAGACCATCCTGGACGTGCCCTACTACCAGACGCCATGGAAGGATGACGTGCTCGGATCGGTCAACAGCGTGACGATCGTTACGGATATGACGATTCCGGCGCTTCACCAGGCAAAAGATCTGTTCCTCAATCTCACGCGGCTGCGTGGCAGTTCCGATTCCATTTTCGTCGTCATCAACAAGCACCGAAGCAGCCTGTTCAGCCTGGGGCTCCGCCGGCAACAGGTCGACAAGGTGTTCACGGACACCCAGGCGCATCTCATCGACTATGACTGGGAAACTCTGAGCGAGGCACTCAACCGCGGCGTGCTGCCCTTTGAGGTCAATGCCCGTTCTCACTTCTGCCGCGGTGTCGGCAAACTCGGAGCACTCGTACGATGAAGGCTCGCGTAGCGGAGAACAGGATACCGGGGCGCCAGGGGAGATGGCGGAACTGGATGGTGTGCGCAGCACTGGTCTTCGGCCTGGTTGACCTAGCCGACGAAGCGGGGGCCAACCAGCAGGTGCCGCGAAGCCTCGGGCCGAGCACGGCAACCATTGTGACCGCAGAGCAGAGCCATCCGCCGGGCACCATTGTCGTTCTCAGCGACAAGCGGACGCTCGATCTCGTTCTCTCCCGCGATCGTGCTCTCCGCTACCGGATCGGGGTCGGCCGCGACGGCTTTCGTTGGAGCGGCGTGGTGAAAGTCGGAAGAAAGTCCGAATGGCCCGACTGGCGACCGCCCGCCGAGATGAAAGCGCGGGTGCCGGGGCTTCCTGAACTCGTGCCCGCTGGGCCGTTCAATCCCATGGGCGCGCGAGGGATCTATCTCTACCGAGGCAATGCGGACACGCTTTACCGCATCCACGGCACGAACGAGCAGTCGACGGTCGGTGAATTTGCCTCCTCCGGCTGTTTCCGCATGAGCAACGCCGACGTCATCGATCTCTACAAGCGCGTGCAGGTCGGGGCCACGGTGGTCGTCAAGTAGGTGTAAGGAGTAGGGCTGATGGCGAACGGGTTTATAGGACGCTTTTACAAGCAGCCACCGCAGGAGAGTGCGGGGCTCAGGCAGATTGCCGAGATTGCCGCCAACGGGGCAGCCGCGGTTGTTGCCGCGCCGAAAGAAGCGATCATCGAAGCGGCCGCAGAAGAGCAGGGGCCGCTCGGTCTCGACATGGTGTCCGAAAGGGTCAACCTGCACCGCCACCTCTTGGACCAGATCAATCTCGGCATCCTTGACACACTCGACGAGGAAGAGATTGCCGCCGAGATCCGGCCGCTGGTCAAAGAATATATCCGTCGCAACAACTCGCCGCTTAATGCCAAGGAAATCAATGACCTAGTCCGCGACATCACCGACGAGATGCTGGGGCTTGGGCCGATCGAACCGCTGCTGGCCGACGAAACCGTCGCCGATATCCTGATCAACGGCCACAAAAGCGTGTATGTGGAGCGCCGCGGCCAGCTCGAGAGCACCGCGGTCCGCTTCAAGGACGAGGATCACCTGCTTCGGGTGATCAACAAGATCGTCTCCGCCGTCGGGCGACGGGTCGACGAATCGACACCGATGGTCGACGCCCGCCTCAAGGACGGCTCGCGCGTCAACGTCGCGATCCGGCCAATCTCCGTCGACGGGCCGCTCGTTTCCATCCGCAAATTCACCCGCAAGCCGCTGACGCTCGAGCGCCTCGTCGAATACGGCGCCATGGCGGACCAGATGCGCATTCTGCTCAGCGCCGCGGTCAAGGGCAGGGTGTCGATGATCATCTCGGGCGGTACCGGCTCGGGCAAGACCACCCTGCTCAATGCGCTTTCCTCGCAGATTTCTGAGAAGGAACGGCTGATCACCATCGAGGATGCCGCGGAACTGCAGCTCCAGCAACCGCATGTCGGCCGCATGGAAACCAGGCCGCCGACGCTCGACGGCCGCAACGAGATCCGCCAGCGCGAACTCCTGAAGAATGCGCTGCGCATGCGGCCTGACCGTATCATCGTCGGCGAAGTGCGTGGCGAGGAAGCCTTCGACATGCTGCAGGCGATGAATACCGGCCACGAAGGATCGATGACCACCATTCACGCCAATACGCCGCGCGATGCGGTGAGCCGCCTCGAACAGATGGTCGGCATGGCCGGCATGCCGATGTCGCAGCTAAGCGTGCGCTCACAGATCGCCTCGGCAATCACGATTATCGTCCAGGTGCAGCGGTTGAGCGACGGCAGCCGCAAGGTCGTCTCCGTCTCGGAGATCACCGGCATGGAAGGCGAGGTCGTGCAGATGCAGGAAATCATGCGCTTCAAGAAGACCGGAACCGACGAAAATGGCCGCATTCAGGGCGAGTTCCGCGCCACCGGCCTACGACCGCGCTTCGTCGAGGAATTCGCGGAACTCGGCATCATCATTCCCGCGGCGATCTTCGAACCCGGAAAACCTCTTCAAACGGGGCCTAGCAAGTCATGACCCTCATCCTTCTCTATGCCGCCGTATTTGTCGCAGCGCTGGTCGCTGCAGAAGCGCTGCTGCGCACCTACTTCCGGAGCTCGGAACGCCACAAGGCGGTAAATCACCGCCTGAGCCTGCTCGAAGGCAGCGAGAACCATCGCGAGACCTACCGTGAGATGCTGAAAGCACGCGGTATCGACCAGGACTGGCGATCGCTTCCGCTGATGCAGCGGCTGAGGCAGTACTACGTGCAATCCGGCCTCAAGTTCGACGAAAAGCGATTTTCCCTTTTCGGGGTCGTCGGCGCCATATGCGTCTGGCTGGTCGTCCAATACCTAGTGCCGATCAACCTCGTCCGGATTCCGCTTTTCCTTCTTGTATGCCTGCTAGTACCGGCAGTTGTCGTCTGGCGGGCGCGTGCCAAGCGCATCCGCAAATTCACCGAGAAGCTTCCCGAGGCGCTCGACGTTGCCAACCGGAGCCTTGCGGCGGGGCATCCGCTGCCGGCGGCGATCACGCTGGTTGCGAGAGAGATGCCCGACCCCATCGGCACCGAGTTCGGCCTGCTGTCGGACGAACTGACCTATGGCGTCACGCTCGACGACGCCCTCATGAACCTCAACGATCGCGTTGGTGTCGAAGACCTCAACCTTCTGGCCATCTCGCTGAGCGTCCAGGCTGGCACCGGCGGCAACCTCGTCGAAATCCTGCAGAATCTCTCGAAGACGCTGCGCGACCGCTTCATGCTGAAGGCGAAGGTGAAGTCGATCTCTGCCGAGGGGCGTATCACCGCCATCTTCATGTCAATGTATCCGTTCCTGCTCTTCGGAATGATCAGGACACTGGCGCCGACCTACTTCGACCCGGTCTGGGATAGCGGTTACGGCACGATCATCGTGTCGTCGCTTCTTGTGGTGATGGCGATCGGCAATGTCATCCTCTACAAAATGGTCAACTTTGAGTATTGAGGCGCCGCCATGTGGAACGAATACGGCATATACCTCATCGTCTTCTTTGCGGTATTGATCTTTTCCGCCGCCGCCTCGGAAGTCGTCTTCCGGCGACGCGAGGTGGGTGTCCGGCTTTCGGAGGCCAAATCGCGGGCGGCGGGCAATGATAGCGTGGATGGCGCGATGGCGGATCTCGGCGAGGCCGAGAACCGGCTGATCCGACGCTATTTCGAGATCACCCGCCACGACACCAACGTGAATTCCACGCAGAACCGGCTCATTCGCGCCGGTTATTTCAGCGCCAATGCAGTCACCACCTTCCAGGCGATCCGCGCTATCGTCTGCATCGGTATGATGGTCCTGACGGTCTGGGCATTCAACCGCTTCTTCCCCGAGACGTCGCGGCTCATGACGCTGGTAATCTCGATGTTTGCCGCCGGCATGACCTTCATCCTGGTGAACATCTACATCGATCGGCGCGGTGACGCGAAAGAGCGCGAATATCGCCGCCTCTTCCCCGATTTCATGGATATGCTGATCGTCTGCCTCGACGCGGGAATGAGCCTCGAAGCGGCGGCCAACCGCGTAGCGCGGGAATTCGTCAGCAAGAGGCAGGACTTCGGACTGCATCTTTCGATCATGATGCTGGAGGTTCGCGGCGGTCGGCGGCTGCGCGAGGCGCTCGCAAACCTTGCGGCGCGACTGAGAATCGACGAGGCGCGCGCACTTGCGGTCCTCTTCCGCCAGTCGGAGGAACTCGGCACGAGCGTCACACAGACGCTTCGTGTCTACAGCAAGGAAATGCGCGACCTGCGCATCGTCCGGGCGGAGGAAAAGGCGAACTCATTGCCGATCAAGATGCTGCTGCCGCTTGGCGCCTTCCTGTTTCCGGTGAGCCTCGTCATCGTGCTCGTGCCGATTGTCATTCGCGTTGTCAGCCTCATCATCGGCATGTCGCCCGGCGGTTAAAGAAAAAGCGAGGTCACCATGCATTCGCTCGAAAAAATCCATGACGATAGCGCTCCGGCACTCGACGCCCGTATGCCGCTGGCGCCGATGAGCGTGGAAGAAACGGGGCTCGAGTTCTCCTTTCTGCTGCGGCTCGCCGCAAAATGCGCGACCGAGCAGGACACGGTGACGCCATCGCACCTGGCGGAACGGATGAAACTGCCCAAGGCGGTGATCAATCCTCTGATCAAGGAACTCGTGAAGCTCGCCTATATGGAGGCAAGGGGCTTGGCGGGAGAGGACGTTAGGTCCGACATCCGCTACGCGCTTTCGACCAAGGGCATGGAGTATGCCCATGCAGCCATCCGCCAGTCCTCCTATGTCGGGCCGGCGCCGGTCTCGCTCGACGCCTTTTGTCGCCAACTCGGCCTGCAGTCCATTCAGCACGAGCGCGTGACCCAGGACGGCCTGCTCGCCAGCCTCGAGGGGCTGGTGCTGTCACCGTCGCTCGTCGAGAAGCTGGGTCCCGCTATGAATTCGGGGCAATCCATCCTGCTTTACGGCCCGCCTGGTAACGGCAAGACCAGCATCGCCGAGCGCACCTCGCGCCTGTTCCGACAGACGATCTGGGTACCCTATGCCATCGAGGTCGGCGGCTACGTCATCAGTTTCTACGACGAAGCCGTTCACCAGCCGGTGAACGGGATGCCCTATCCCAAGGCCGATCAGCGTTGGGTCGAATGCCGGCGTCCGGTGATCAAGACCGGCGGCGAACTGACGCTCGACCTGCTCGACCTCGCCTACAGCGAAGGCTCGACCGTGTACGAGGCGCCGCTGCATCTCAAGGCCTCCGGCGGCGTCTTCATCATCGATGATTTCGGGCGCCAGCAGGTGATGCCGCAGGCTCTCATCAACCGCTGGATCGTGCCACTCGAGCGCGGCTACGACTTCCTGACCCTGCATACAGGAAAGAAGTTCAAAGTCCCCTTCGACGAACTCGTTGTCTTTTCGACCAACATTGCCCCGAAGGAACTTTCCGACGAGGCTGGATTGCGGCGGCTGAAATACAAAATATTCGTCAACAATCCTTCGCGAGCAGAATATATCCGGATATTCGAGGGCTACGCCCAAAGCGTGGCGGTAGAAATGTCTGTGGCGGACCTGGAACTGTTCTACGATCGCAAATACGGTGGCGAATCACTGGGCTCCTGCTACCATCCAAAGTATCTTCTGGACTTCATTGGATCCTATTGCGCGTTCAACGGATTGCAGAAAGTGGCGTCGCTGGAGATGCTCGAACGGGCTTGGGAAGGCGTCTTCACGGCGGACTAGCGGTTGGGTGGCGTAGAAGTCCCAAGACTATTGAGGCGGGGCGCTCGCCTCGGCTAAATCGGCCCCAATATCTCGGGGATTGGCAGTTCGAGGGCCACGGCCCGGCTTGCGGCGGAGTGAGATTATGGTTGGCATGGCGAATATCGAAGTCGAACCCGACGCGCGGCGCGAACGGAAGGCGGATGAGCCTGTACGAAAACGGGCTGCGCCATTCATTGCCCTGGCACTGGTGTTCCTGCCGCTAAACGCGGGTATCCTGCTCTACACGGCCAAGAACGCAGCCGACGTCCGAGAAAGCCGCGAAACACTCGCAGGCGTGAAGCGCTCCATCGATGGACTGAAGCTTCAACTCGAAAAACAGGGCCGCAATGTCGCCAGGGTCGCAAGGGCCGATGAGCTGGCGATCGTTCGTCAACGCGTGGAGAACCTGCAGAAGGCGGTCTCGGAACTGGACGACGGAATGCGCTCGGGTCTGCCGAGTTCCGGCGGCTCGGTCATCCTGAGCGCGCCCGGCAAGGGGGCGACGCAGCGCCTCGAGCCCTCGCTGACGACCGCTGCCACGGAGTTGCAGCCCCAGGACGGCAGCCTGCCCGCTATCGGGACCGAGAGCGCCGAATCCAACTTGCCGCGCTACGAAAGGTCGATTTCGCCCGAAGGCAAGTTGATCCTGCGGAAGGTGCGATAGCGAAGCTATGCGGCGCTCGTAGCGGCGAGAACGCGCTGGCTGCAGCGGCGTTATGTGATAGGAAACATGCGATAGAACTTGAGCAGTTTTTAATTTGTATCCGGTTCAAGGATTATCGACAAAGTCATGCAGCATTCAAAATCATACAGCCCCGCGTCTGATAAGACGCGCGGAACTGTATGATTTTAACGAAACGTGCAGTAGGCAGTCTGCCAGCCATCACCGCTGCGCGTACTTGACGCTGTTCTTCATCAGCTCGAGATTCCTGGCAGTCGTTTCATTCGCCGGGTCAAGCTCGTATGCTTTGAGGAAGTACTGGCGTGCGCGCGGCAAGTCGCCGCGCAGAAGGTGGGAATAGCCGATGTTGTTGTAATAGACAGGGCTGTTGCCAATCATCTTGGAGAGTTGCTGGTAGGCGCGATCCGACGTGTCGAACCGTCCGATCATGTCAGCAGAGGCAGCGAAGCCGAGCCAAGCAGCAGGATCCTGCGGAAAAACGGCAACCGCACGTTTATAGATTGCGTAGGACTTGCCGTAGTTCTTTTCCTTGAACTGCAACTTGCCGGTCGTGATCAGTTCGTCGTTCTTGTAGAAGGCGACGGCCGAGTCGTCCTCGAGCGTTTTGGCACTATCGCCAAATGCCGCAACGTCGTCGAAAGCAGCCGATTGGCATCCGCTAAGAATGAGTGCGACCAACAGCAATGGCGAAAGACGACTAAGTCGTGACTGAGTTTGATAGGTCAATATTCATCCCCTAAACACTGGGCCAACCTAGACTCACGCTCGCTCGCGCTCACGTAAAATCTTATGCGATAGAAGCTAACAAATAAAGAATTCGCGCCATGAGTCGCCATAAAGAGACACATGCCTCCGACCGCGATTGCGCTGCCTAAGGGAGGTTTTGCGTCCAGCCGGGCGAGTTGAAGGGGCAGACGAGCTTTCTACTGTAAGCTTTAGAAGCGCAACTTAGGCGCTCTGATCTGGAGTGTGGAGGAGTTCCGTTCAGTTTTCCCCTGAAAGGTTTTCAACAGTTCACGGCACCCTCGCTCCAACGATGTTCGTCGGCCCCTAGACGAGTTGGTTCATGCCGGTCGTGCTTTTTGCTCTCGCCCCGCCACTTGCGATGTTGGTGGCGCGAGCAAACGGAAGCGCGCGAACCCCGCATTCACGGCACGAAGGACGTTCCAAAAACAGCAGTACGCCTCAACCGTTGTTCAGTAGCGGATCCACTACAAGCCTCAGTGTGATCAGGCTCCCGCAACCAAATCACAGACAACGCCGCAAAATCCCGTCCCTGCACCTCGAAAACGGCCCGCGAGGTTCGCCAGATAGCGGTGATGTTGCAGAACATTGAACCGGCCTTCGATAACGGTCTTTGCCGGGCAGGGCGCCGCATCTCATGCGACCGACCAGACGATCCGGTTCCCTGGCCGCAGCGCGGCCGTCGAGGCCGCCGTCGCTGCGGAAGCTCTTGAGGCGCCCAGGGCCGGATGCGACCGTTCGCTTGTTCTCGGACAAGGCTCGAAGTTCTTCGGCATCGTTCTTCCCTGCGGCGGCGGGATAACGCTCGCCATACACGTGGTCAGGCGGAGCGAACCGCTCGATGAAGTGCTTGCCGCAATGGCCAGGCGCAAGCGGGCCGGCGCTTGCGCTATGATGCGAAGGCTCAATTCCTCGTGTTCCAAGAGCCAACGGCAGCGCCGAGGTGGGTGCAGGACAGCTTCATCACCACCTATCATCCCGCGACGCGCATCGTTCTCTGCAGACGTTCAATCGAACTGAAGATGGCGGTAAGCCTTGCCGAGACCGCCGGCTACGACGTCATCGCTCTGAACGGAGCGGGGGCGGGGCGCTGTGCCCTCACCATCTGGACGCGCATTCCGCCGTGGCCTTTCTGCACCATGACATCGACCGAGAGATGGCTGCGCTCGAAGTCGCGCTGGCAAGCCGGGCCTACGTTCGCGGCGGTGCACTGTCGTTCAGTGACCCAGGATCTGTCCGAGGAATGTTCGCGTGCGCTCCGACTGCGGCGCGCTGAAGAACGCCTTCGGCTCATTCTGTTCAATAATCTGGCCCTGATCCATGAAGATCACCCGGTCCGCCACGGCTTGGGCAAAGCCCATTTCGTGGGTGACACAGAGCATCGTCATGCCCTCTTCGGCGAGCTCGATCATCGTATCGAGCACCTCCTTGATCATCTCGGGGTCAAGAGCTGACGTCGGTTCATCGAACAGCATGAGGCGCGGCTTCATGCACAGCGATCGTGCGATCGCCACGCGCTGTTGCTGGCCGCCGGAGAGCTGACCCGGAAATTTATGCGCCTGATCCGGTATCCTGACCTTCTCAAGGAAATGCATGGCAAGCTCCTTGGCCTCGCTTTCCGGCATCTTGCGGACCCAGATCGGGGCGAGCATGCAGTTCTGGAGGATCGTCAGATGCGGGAAGAGATTGAAGTGCTGGAAGACCATGCCGACTTCGCGACGGACGTCGTCGATTTTCTTCAGGTCGTTGGAGAGTTCGATGCCGTCGACGACGATCGTGCCGGATTGATGTTGCTCAAGCCTATTGATGCAGCGGATCATTGTCGATTTGCCGGAGCCCGACGGTCCGCAAATGACAATCCGCTCTCCCCGTCGCACGGTCAGATTGATGTCGCGCAGGACGTGAAACTCGCCATACCACTTGTTCACGGCCGTGATCTCGACGGCGGCCTTGGCAGGATCGAGCCGGTCGTCCTGCGCGAGTGCTTGTAGCGTCATGGTGTTTGTCATGCGCGTTTCTCCTAACGATGGTCCGTTTTCAGCCGGCGCTCGAGATACATCGAGTAGCGCGACATGCCGAAGCAGAAGACGAAAAACACCGCGCCGATGAAGATGAAAAGTTCCCAGTAGATCCCTTGCCAGTTCGTGTTGGCGCGGATGGCGGCGGCGAGGGCGATCGGGTCGAGAAGGCCGATGAACATGACGAGCGTCGTGTCCTTGAAGAGCCCGATGAAAGAATTGACGATGCCGGGAATGGAGATCTTGAGGGCTTGCGGCAGGATGACGAGGCGCTGGGCCTTCCAATAGTCGAGCCCCAGAGCTTCCGCGGCCTCGTATTGGCCGCGCGGCAGGGCTGCCAGACCACCACGAATGACCTCGGCCATATAGGCGCTGGCAAAGAGCGTCACCATGATCACGACGCGCAGGATGAGGTCGAAATTCGTGCCGGGCGGTAGGAAGTAGTTGAGCAGCAGCGATGCGGTGAAGAGCAGCGTGATGAGCGGCACGCCGCGAATGAATTCGATGAAGACGACGCTTAGCAAATGAATGAGCGGCAGGCTGGAACGGCGGCCGAGCGCGAGCAAGATCCCGAGCGGCAGCGACATTGCGATTCCGGTCACGCCGATCACGATCGACAGCAGGAAGCCGCCAATGTCGCGTGATGCGACGACGTCAAGAGTAATCGGCAGAAGAGCGTTCGCCGTCGACGTGAGCGGTTCGACGGCATACAGCCACCAGAGCACTGCGCCGAGGATTGCGACGCTGATGGCAAATCCGTGGCTGATGCGCGCACTCAACGAGATTAGTCCAACGGCGACGGCGAAGCCGAGATAGACGGCGGTCGGGAACCAAAGGCTTCCGCCCCAGATCAGCCAATAGGCGATACCGGGGTAGACGGCACTGAACCAGAGTGCACGGGCCGGCGGGGAGCGGAACAGAACCGGCGCGAAGGCTGCGAAGAGCAGCGCGAAGGCCAGGACCGGTCGCCAATAGAGGTGCGGCGGATAGAAGCCGAACAGAAGCTGCGGCCACCGGTCACGGATGACGGCCCAGCATGCGCCTGGCGCTCCATCCAGAAGTTGCCGGCATTCGGCGAGCGAAGTGGCTTGCCAGACGGAATTGCCAAGCCATGGTGCGACGGCCACTGCGAGCCATAGGATCGCGGCCACCGACGCCAAGGTCAGAAAGGTGCTGACCCAGCCATTGAAAAGATTCTTTCTCGTCCATTCCAGTCGGCCATTTTGGCGATCGGGTCTTGCTGACGGGGAAACCATGTCCTGGCGCACCCAGGAGACGTTGTGCATGTTCATCCTAACGCTCCTGCAGCCTGACGCGATCATTGTAGATGTTCATGACGACGGAGATCGACAGACTGATCGCGACATAGGTCAGCATCATCAGCAGCATGCCCTCGAGTTCGCGGCCGGTCTGGTTGATCGTAATGCCGCCGAGGGTGGAGCGAAGATCCATGTAGCCGACAGCAAGACCCAGCGACGTGTTCTTGGTGATGTTGAGGTATTGCGAGATCAGCGGCGGAATGATGATCCGCAGGGCCTGCGGCAGGATCACCAGACGCATCGTGCGGGCCGGAGAAAGCCCCAGCGCAAGAGCGGCTTCCGTCTGCCCCCGCGAAATCGCGAGGATCCCGGAGCGGACGATTTCTGCGATGAAGGCGCCGGTGTAGACGCTGAGCCCGATCCACAGCGCGATGAAGGAATTGCGCAGTTGCAGGCCGCCCGTGAAGTTCAGGCCCTTCAAGGCGGGATAGTCGAGATGAAAGCCGAGTGCGTAAAGCAGGGCGACCATCGGCAGTGCGAAGATGCACAGGCTCTTCCACCAGGTGATCGGACGCCGCCCGGTCGCGCTTTGGACCCGTTGAGCGTGCTTGACGAGGCCGCGATGGATGAGAAACGAGAGCGAGAGTACTCCGAGGATCGCGATGTCATTGAGGTCGAGTGCGCCGAGGGCAAGCTCGGCTTGGCCAAGGCTCCGGGTAAAATCGGGCACAGGCAGGTAGATGCCGCGGTTGGTGACGGCGACGCTGTCCCACAGCACCATGGAGGCCCTAGGGTTTTCGCCGCGGAATGCATTGGGCGCGGGCATGGCCTCCGACATGACAGCGGCCACGACGATGATCCAAAGGAGGGCCGGCACGTTTCGGAAGCTCTCGACATAGACGGTCATCAGCCGGGCGACGACCCAGTTGTTGGAAAGCCTGAGAACGCCCGCAAACACGCCGAGAATCGTTGCCGTCACGCAGGCCATCGCCGCGACGATCAGCGTGTTGAGCAGTCCGACCAGAGCAGCGCGGGCATGGCTGCTTGTGCTCGAATAGTCGATGGCGCGCGGCGAGATGTCGTAACCGGCGGTGCTCCACAGGAAGCCGAACGAGAAGTCCTTTCCAAGGGCAGCGAGGTTGCGGATCGTATTATCGAGAAGCCAGGTCGCCGCAAGCACCAGAATGATAAACGCGAAGACCTGGATCGTCCGGGCCCGGTAGCGAGAGTCGTTAAAGAGCATGCTCAATTGAAACGGCTCGCGCGAAGCGCCGCTCTTCATTGCCATGAGGGATCTCCCTGAAGGTTCGCTGCGCTACCTTCGGCGCACGATGAGTGCGCTCGGGGCAAACGGGTACGGGGAAAACGAAAAGGCGCGGGGCAAGCCCGCGCCATGGAGGCGGTTTAGCGGAACGGCACCGCGTACATCAGTCCACCCTGTTCCCACAGAGCGTTCTGACCGCGAGCCAACCCGATCGGCGTCTTTTCACCGACGTTCCTGGCGAAGATTTCCCCGTAATTGCCTTCGGCTGCGATTGCACGCTTGGCCCACGCGGCATCCAGCCCCAACTGCTCGCCGAGATTGCCTTCCTTGCCCAGCAGGCGATTGATCTCGGGATTGTCGGTGCCGGCGGAGAGTTTCTCGACGTTTTCAGTGGTGATGCCGAACTCTTCAGCGGCGATCAGTGCATTCAGCGTCCATCGGGCGACGTCTGCCCACTGATCGTCGCCCTGGCGCACCAGCGGCCCCAATGGTTCCTTCGAGATGACGTCCGCAAGAATGATATGTTCTTGCGGGTCCTTGAAGCTCGAGCGCGTGGAAGCAAGGTCCGATCCATCGGAAGTATACACGTCGCAGGCGCCCGCGAGATATTTCTGCTGGATGTCGGCGTTGTTTTCGACCGGAACGGGTTCATAGGTCATGTCGTTCTTGCGGAAATACTCTGCAAGATTCAGTTCGGTGGTGGTGCCGGTCTGGATGCAGATCGTCGCGCCGTCCAGATCCTTTGCAGTCTTGGCGCCGAGCGCCTTCGGCACCATGAAGGTCTGGCCGTCATAGAAGTTCACGCCGGCAAAGCTGAATTTGAGGTCGACGTCGCGGGAAAACGTCCATGTCGTGGTGCGCGACAGGATGTCGACCTCGCCGGAGGCAAGCGCCGTAAAGCGTGTTTGCCCCGTTGTCGGAACGAATGTCACCGCGTTCGGGTCTTTGAGGACCGCAGCAGCCACAGCCCGACAATAGGCAACGTCCATGCCGTGCCACACCCCCGACGCGTCCGGCGCGGAGAAGCCGGCTTGACCGCCGGTAACACCGCAGTTCAGCTTGCCGCGCGCTTGAACGTCGGCCATCGTGCCGGCCGAAGCGGCGCCGGCCGTCAGCGTTGCCGCGGCAATCGCGGCAAGAGCAATCGTCATTTTCATTGGCATTCTCCCCAGTTGTGATCCAGCGGCGGTGGCTTTTGCCGGTTCTCTCCGCCGCTCGGATCGATTGAGTTCCCGATTTCTTCCTCGTCACCGGCCACGGCCGAAGACGCTCATTGTTCCTGGACGACCTCGATGATGGCTTCGATTTCGACGGGCGCGTTCATCGGAAGGGCGGCGACGCCGACGGCGGAGCGTGCGTGCTTGCCCTTCTCGCCGATTGCGGCGACGAGGAAATCCGACGCTCCGTTGGCGACGAGGTGTTGCTCCGTGAAGTCCGGAGCGGATGCCACGAAGACGGTGATCTTGACGAGCCTGGCAATCCTTTCGAGGCTTCCGAGATAAGCCTGGGCCTGGGCGAGGACGTTCAACGCGCACTGTTTGGCGGCGAGCGCACCGGCAGCGACGTCGAGGTCCCTGCCGAGCAGTCCTGTGGCAATCAGTTTGCCGTCGGCGAGCGGCAGTTGGCCGGAGGTGAGAATAAGACTGCCGCTTGCGGTCACCGGGAGATAGTTCGCCATGGACTTCGCCGCAGCCGGCAGTTCGATCCCCAACTCAGCCCAGCGCTTCTCAATCGTCTGAGACATTGACTCGCCCTCAAAGTTCGGCGACGGCGGCGGCGATACGCCGGATCGCCTCATCGACGGTTGCGCGCGGGCAGCCGAGATTGACGCGCATGAACCCGTGCCCCTCGATCCCGAACTTCTGGCCCTTGTCGAGCCAGACGCGCGCCTTAGTCAGCATGAACTTGTTGAGCGTCTCGGCATTCATCCCGAGACTGCGGCAATCCATCCAGGCCAGGTAAAGGGAGTCGGTCGGAAGAACCTTCAGGCGCGAATCCGCTTCGTTGACCGCGGCGGCGAAGTGCGCGTGATTTGCCCGCAGGTAGTCCAGCATCTCCTCGAGCCAGGGTTCCCCATAGGCGTAAGCTGCCTCCGCGGCGACCATCCCCAATACGTTGACGAGTTCGAAGACGTTGCGCTCATACTGGCGGCGCAGTTCTTCCCGCAGCCTCTTGTTGGGGACGAAGACGTTGGCGCTTTGCAGGCCGGGCAGATTGAAGGTCTTACTCGGCGCGGTGCAGGTAATGCTGTTTTGGGCGAACTCTTCGCCGAGCGACGCGAACGGGATGTGCTTCATTTCCGGGTTCAGGATGAGATCCTCGTGAATCTCGTCGGAAATGACCAGGACACCGTTGCGGGCGCAGATTTCCCCCATCGTCCTGAGTTCGTCCTCGGACCAGACGTTTCCGGTCGGATTATGCGGGTGGCTCAGGATGAAGAGCTTCGTATTGCTGCGGATGGCCGCCTCGAAGGTCTTCTCGTTGAACCGATAGCCGTCGTGGGTGAATTCGAGCGGTGCGTAGGCGAGATGACGGCCGTTCAACAGGACGTCGTTGTGGAAATGCGCGTAGACCGGCGGTTGGATCAGAACGCTGTCGCCAGGCGCCGAGAAAGCCTGCGCGGCCGTCTTCAAGGTGGTGATGATGCCCGACGTCGGGAGGATCCAATCCTTGGCGACATCCCAGCCGAAACGGCGCTGCTGCCAACCGACGACTGCGCCGACATAGGATGACGTTGCGCCGCCCGGATAGCCGAAGACACCATGCTCGACTGCCTCGTGGAGCGCATCGATGACCGCTTGCGGCGCCTTGAAATCGGTGTCGGCGACCCACATCGGCAGTGGATCGGCCGCGGCTTCGTCAGGCGCCAACAGTTTGCTGGCGTAAGCCCATTTCATCGAGTTGCTGGTCTTGCGATCGACGACCTCGTCGAAGATCGACGAGGTTCGCGCTTGATCCGCAAGGGGAGGGTATGCAGTCGCCAATTTCGTCACTTCGGTGTCCTTTCGTCCGTTCGGCTCACCCGATGGGGCCCGGTTGACGAAAAGGTTAGCCGCATCGCATTATGAGCGGAAATGGTATGATTTCATTGAATCATGAATGGGCATCATAATGATCGACCGGCAGCACCTTGCAATCTTGAGAGAAGTGCACCGCCGCGGCAGCGTCACTGCGGCCGCCGAGAAGCTGAACGTCACGCAGTCGGCCTTGAGCCATACGGTCGCCAAGTTCGAGGAGCGGCATGGCATCAAGGTCTGGACAAAGACGGGCCGTGGGCTGCGATTGACGCAAACGGGCGAGTATCTGCTGAGTGTCGCCGAGCGGATCTTGCCGCAGATGGAGCACGCGGAGCGGGTCCTGACCGACTTCGCGCGAGGGAGGAGGGGGGCGCTTCGTGTCGGCATGGAATGCCATCCCTGCCAACGGTGGCTCACGAGAATTGCGACGCCTTATCTTGCTGAGTGGCCTGACGTGGACTTCGACGTGCGCACCGCTTTCCGCTTCGATGGCATTGAGGCACTCCTTGGGTTTGAGATCGATCTGCTGATCACGCCGGACCCGGTGGAGACGCCGGAACTACAGTTCATCCCGGTTTTTGATTATGAGCTGGTCCTGATGGTGCACGAGACGCATCCGCTCGCCAGCCGGGATCACGTACAACCCCAAGACCTGCTCGATGAGGAACTGATCACGGTTCCCGTCACCTTGGAGCGCCTGGATATCTACACCCGTTTCCTTGTTCCCGCGCACTGCCGGCCCCGCCAGCACCGCACGGCCGAGACCATCGATTTGATGCTGCAGCTCGTATGCGCGGGCCGGGGAGTTACGGTTCTGCCGGATTGGCTGCTGCAGGAGGATGCTTCCGGGCTGCCGATCCGCGCCCTCCGTCTGGGAGATGCCGGCATCCAGAAGAGCATCAATCTGGGTGTACGGCGCGGCGAGGAGACGACCACCTACGTCGACGGCTTCCTGAAGCTTGCACGCGGGCTGGGGCGCTCGCCCTTGCCGTGATCCGTGGAACGCCCCAAGGAGATGACGATGTGGGAGCCGCTTTCGGTCGTTCCGCCACATCAACCCTTTCGCGGAAACTCGCATCGACTATCCCATGTGCGAGTGCCTTTCAGCTTTTGTTCGCGGCGAATTTCTGGATCACCTCGGCGGCAGCCTGAGCCGATGCTTCCACGGCGCCGGCCAGATAGCCGGCTTCGTTCGGGCTCGTCTCGCTGCCGGCAAGGGCGAGCCGCTCCTTCCACGGGCCAGTGATCCAGCCATCATCCGGGGTATGGGGATGGCCGGCCGAAAACCAATCGGTAGATGTTGCTGTCAGCGGGTCGGCGGCCCAGTCCTTGTAGAGCGTCGCCCGCGGATGGGCGGCTTGCGGCCCAAAGATGCGAGCCAACTGCTGAATACAGGCATGCGTCAGCGCTTCCTCGCCGATCGCCGCGCGTTGCTCCGCCGCCATCCCGACAAAGCCGAACAGCGCTGCGCTGCCGGAGGACGTCGTCGCATCGTGGATCTCCGCCAATGGTCCGACCATGCTTTGTGCCGTACCCGAAAGCCCTGCCTCCCGCCAGAAAGGACGGTCATAGACGGCGAAAAACTTCGCGTGCGGCGCCATCCAGGTAGGGGTTTCTTGCCAAAGCCGAACCGTCGCAGGTTCCTGCGGCGGCTCAAACCGAACGGTCGCCTGGAGGATACGCGGCGGCAGGGCCGCGATGACCTGTGACGCCTGCACGATCTCCCCGCGTCCGTCGGCAAATCGGACTGACAGCCCCACCCCGGCGTCCGATAGGCGCATCTCGGTCACCTGCGTTCCGCATAGGAGCCTTGCTTCAGGCAGGTCTCGTGCCAGCTCTCGGATCAACGCCGCCGACCCTCCGACGAGCCGCAGCGCTTCGGGTTCCTGGCTGAGGCCAGGATAGCGCCTTGCCGCTTCCCGCGACATTCGCTCGAAGACTACGTCGCCGTCGCTATTCTGTGCGAAGGTGGGAAGATCGAGTTCCGCGACGAGTGCGGCGATCGCAGGCTGCATCCGGGGCCAGAACCAGGATGGGCCGAGGTCGAAGCCATCCGTATCAGGCCGACCTGTCTCATTGACGGTCTGGATCCGACCGCCGAGCGTGGCCCTTGCCTCGAGGAGCAGGAACTCGATCCCCGCCGTGTGCAACAGGCGCGCCGCATTCAGCCCCGCCAAGCCCCCGCCGATAATCGCAACCTCTGTGTCCATCATTGTCTCTTTTCCGGAAGGCCCTCCCCAGCAGCGAGTGCGGCGTTCAAAGCAGCGGGTCGGCGGGGCGATATCCACGCGGCCATACCATGAGGGTTCGCCAACCAAAAATGGCGTTGCTTCATGGGTCGATGAACAGCGCTCATAATGCTCCTTTCGTGAGCTGCACGAATGAAGCGGCAGGGCGGATGAAATTCCTTTCCGCTTGCTTCAGTCCGGCATCGGCAACACGTCGGCGTGCTGGAGAGGGGCGTCCTTGATCCAGATCTGAGCGCCTTCCGTGCCCGTCATCGCCTCAAGCGGTTCGCCAGCCGGCAGACGCCCCCAGCTCTGAGGTTCGAGCTTCTCGCCTTGGAAGGTCAGGCTGCCGGCAAGCACCAGGAATTCGAGACCGCGGTGATTTTCAACCGCTATCGCTGAACCCGGCCGCCACTCTTCGATCGCAACGCGCTCCCTGCCGTCGTCGAACAGCACGCATGCCGTGTCGGCTCCCTCGCGCAAGGGTACTGCCTCGCCCTCGGCGGGCGGGCGCACGACCTGCGCGTCGTCACCTTCCCGGAACTGCCAGAGACGAACGAAGATCGTACAGCCGCCTTCCGAGGCGGGCACATGCGAGGTGCCCGGCGGGTTGCGAAAATAGCTTCCCGCCGGATAGTCGCCGTGCTCGTCCTGAAAAGTCCCTTCGAGCACGAGAATTTCCTCGCCGCCACTATGGACGTGGCGCGGGAAGGCGCTGCCCGGTGCGTAGCGCACGATCGATGTTGCGCGGGCGATCTCGCCGCCGATGCGGTAGAGCATGCGGCGATCGACGCCCGCGGAAGGGCTCGAAACCCAGTCAAGTTTGGCCGCGTGGACGACGACCGGTTTTGTCAGGTCTTCATTGATGCGCATTGGACTGGTCTCCCATAGTCAGGACGATCCGGAATTTCGCGTCACCGCACCTCATCTTTTGAACGGCTTCCGCGGCTCGCTCGAGCGGCATGGTCTCGATCATCGGCCGCACGCCGGTCAGCACGCTGAAATCCAGCGCCTTCTCGTTCTCGAAGGGTGATCCCGTGATCGAGCCGACGATGCCGCGTTCGGCACCCACCAGATAACCCGTCGAAACCGGCAGCGGATCCTTGCCGACGCCGAGCACGATGAGACGGCCTTCCGGCGCGAGGGCAGGCATCAGGGCGCTGACGGCCGCTGGATTGGCTATCGTCGTCAGGATGGCTTTTGCGCCGCCGATCGCGTTGAGAACATCGGGTGCGCTTTCCTTATCCGTGTCAATATAACAATGGGCGCCAAGCTTCGTCGCATCCGCGGCGATATCTTCACCTCGCCCCACGGCCACCACACGGAAGCCCATTCTGCGGGCATATTGGAGGGCCATGTGGCCGAGGCCGCCGATTCCGAGAATGGCGACGTTATCACCCGCCTCGGCGCCGGATTTCTTCAGCGCGTTGAGCGTGGCAATGCCGGCGCAGAGGATTGGCGCCGCTTCTTCTGACGACAGCACATCGGGGATGGAGACGAGCCCTGTCGCCCGCGCGATCATCATCTCGGCATAACCGCCGTCGCAGGAGGAACCGACGACGGGCTGGTTGCGGCACAGATTGAAACGCCCCCGGCGACATTCGCTGCATTCGTTGCAATGCCCTCCGAGACGACCGACGCCGACGCGCTGCCCCGTCTTCCACATCGAAGGCGTGTTCGGACCAAGAGCGACAATACGGCCGACCACCTCATGCCCGGGAACGCGAGGCGGTTTCAAGCCGGGATCGGCCTTGTCGATGTCACTGGCATCGGCGCCACAGATGCCGCAGGCTTCAACCGCGATCAGCACCTCGCCCGCTTCGGGCGCAGGCGTTTGCCGCTCCACCAGTTCGAGGCCGCCCTGCCTGGTGATCTGCATCGCCCGATAGGTTGCTTTCATGCCTTCCACTCCCCTTACTGGCCGAACGTGATTTCGGGACCGGTCATGATCATCCCCTCAAGTCTCGCCTCGCACACAGGCGGACGGATCAGCGGACCATCGGTAGCGGGCCATTTCGCTGGAGATGGTCCAGTGTCGAGATTTGCGCCTGCGACATTTGATTGCCGCTAAACGGCTGCCCTGACAAATGAGAGGTTCTTGCAGGCGACAAAGAAAATCTTTACCGGGCTGGTGGCGGTCGTGAAGTCCGCGCGGCTTTTGCTGATCAGGCGCGGATCGTGGCCGCTTCCTCGATGAGCCAGTTGCGAAAAGCCTGCAGTTTGGCCAGGGAAGCGTATTCCGCACGATAGACCACATAGTAGGCCAGCTTCGACGGCACCTGGAACCCGGGAAACAGACGCTGGAGCCGCCCGGCTGCCAGATCGTCGCGCGCCAGGATGCTTCGCGCAAGGGCAACGCCTCGCCCTTCGATCGCAGCCTGGAGAACGGCGGCGGAATTATCGATCCTCATGCCCCTCTGCGGTTGGCTCTCGGACACGCCGGCCGCTCGCAGCCACATGTCCCAGGTGACGAATCCGATCGCCGGATCGACGGAGAGGTCGTGAATGAGAGTCGTTCGAGTGAGATCGTCCGGCTCGGCCAGATTGCCAATGTCAGGGAAACCGGGCGAGCAGACCGGAAAGATCTCCTCGTCCATCAGCTTTTCCGCAACCAGGCCCGCCCAGTTTCCGTCTCCGTATCGGACCCCCACATCGATTCCATGCGCCCTGTAGTCGACAAGCTTCAAGCTCGTCTCGAGGCGGATGTCGGTCTCCGGACATCTCGCCTGGAAGCGGTCGATGCGCGGGAGCAGCCATTTGGCCGCGAAGGCCGGACTGACGGTAACGTTCAGAATACCGCTCGTTGTCGACTCCCGAAGCCGTTCCAGTCCGATACTCAGCCGATCCAGGCCCGCTCGAATATCAGGAAGCGCGCGCTCTGCGTTTGCCGTCAAGGTGAGTCTCGTCTTCCCGCTGGGACTGCGCTGAAACAGCGGCATGCCCAGCCAGTCTTCAAGACCGCGCACCATCTGCCCAACCGCCGCGGCGGTGACATTGAGTTCCTCTGCGGCGGCCGAAAAGCTGCCGTGGCGCGCGCTGGCTTCAAAAGCACGCAGCGCATTGAGATAGACCGGCGATTTCCTCTTCAAGGCAACTTTCTCTTACGGAAATTGAGAAGGACTGATCCTTATAACGATACGACGGTAACCTCTTCGTTTTTTTGTGCCATGCGCAGATCCGACCTGCGAACTCGGCTCAGGCCGTGGCCGGGCGAAGACGCCTGCGGACGATGCTCGCGTGGAACTTCGCCCCATAGACAAGCCCATCGTCATTGAAATCATAAGTCGGATTGTGCAACGGCGCGGACTCCTTCCCGTTGCCGAGGAAGACAAAGCATCCGGGCACGAAATCGAGGAAGCGGGCAAAATCTTCCGAGCCGGTCATCGGCTCCTTGCGCACCGCGAAACTGCCGGGCTCGAACACCCCGCGGCAGCGAAGGCCTCGTCGACCAGCGTAGCGTCGTTCAACAGCGGCACGAATTCCCGCGTATAGCTGACCTCGGCGGTGACATTGTAGGCGAGCGCCGTGCCGTCGGCGATCACGCGCATCTGCTTTTCGATCTCGGCACTCACTTCGGAGCGGAAGCTTCTCGCGTCGCCTAAGATTCTGGCGAGACCAGGCAGCGCGCTCCGGGTACCGTCGGTGATAAGCTCGGTCACGGAAACGACGCTGATGTCGGTCGGACTGAGGCGACGCGAGACGATCGTCTGCAGGTTCGTCACAAGCGCACAGGCTGCGACGAGCACTTCGTTGCCGCGATGGGGTCGCGCTGCGTGACCGCCGACGCCGCCCAGGACGATCTCGAAATTATCCTCGGCGGACATGATCGCACCGGCACGGGTCTCGAAGTGGCCGACCGGAAGGCCGGGCATGTTGTGGATGCCGTAGATCTCTTCGAAAGGGAGCGGCGCATGATGCCGTCGTCGATCATCGCGAGCGCGCCCTTGCCCCATTCCTCGGCAGGCTGGAACACGAATCGGACCGTGCCGTCGAAGCCGCCTTCCTCCGCGAGCATGCGGGCGGCGCTGAGCAGCATCGCCGTATGGCCGTCATGGCCGCAGGCATGCATGATACCGGGATTGCGCGACGCATAGGGCAAGCCCGACTGTTCGGGTATGCGCAGGGCGTCCATGTCGGCCCTGAGCGCAATCGACCGGTTGTCATTCCCGCGCTTCAGCGTGCCGACGACACCCGTGCCGCCCACTCCTTCGGCGACGTCGTCGAGGCCGAACTCCCGAAGCTTTGCGGCGATGAAAGCCGAGGTCTGCCTTTCCTCGAAGCCAAATTCCGGATGGGCGTGAAGGTGGCGTCGCCACTCCCGCATCTCAGAGACCAGTCGCCCGAGATCCATCGCCTATTCCTCTTCCGTCATTTTGCGAACGACATCGAGCAGGACGTTGGCGCCCGCGATCAGGTCATCGTCCGCCGTGGATTCCTTCGGGTTATGACTGATGCCGCCCATGCTCGGCACGAAGATCATCGCCGTGGGCGCAATCCGCGCGATCATTTGCGCGTCATGGCCGGCCCCCGACGTCACCCGCCGGCAAGGCAGGGTGCGCGCCTCGGCGGCAGCCTCGATGGCAGCGACGATCCGTTCATCGAACTTCACCGGCTGGAAACGCGCCAGTCGCTCCACCGTTATCGTGACATCCTCTTCGTCCGAGAGCGTTTCGAGGAAGCGGGCAAGGGCGGCTTCTTCCTGGTTCAGCCGCTCCTCGTCCGGGTCGCGCAGGTCGACCGTGAATGTCGCGCGCGAGGGGATGACATTGATGGCGTTGGGCTCGAATTCCATGCAGCCGACGGTCGCCACCGTCGGCGTGTTCGCGGCCTTGGCGCGCTCCCGCAGGAAGATGACGACGCGCGCGGCCGCGTGGCCGGCATCGCGGCGCATGGAGATCGGCGTCGTTCCGGCATGATTGGCGTCGCCTTCGATCGTCACCCGCTGCCATGAAATGCCCTGGAGGTTTCCGACCGCGCCGAGCGGGACGCCCTCGCGCTCCAGCACCGGTCCCTGCTCGATATGCAGTTCGATATAGGCGTGCGGCTTTAGGAAGCCCGGTACCCTGTCGCCCGCATAGCCGATCCGCCGGAGCTCGTCGCCGAGCTTCGATCCGTCGGTTCCGATCGTGGCCAGCGCCGCATCGGCATCGAGCCCGCCGGCATAGACAAGCGACCCCATCATGTCGGGCGCATAGCGCACGCCTTCCTCATTGGTGAAGGCGGCAACGACGATGGGGCGCGTCGGCACGAAGCCGGATTCCTTCAGTGTCTCGATGACTTCGAGACCCGAGAGCACGCCATAGCATCCGTCATAGATCCCAGCATCGATGACCGTATCGATATGCGAACCGAGCATCAGCGGCTGGACGTCGGTAACGTCTGCCGGAGCCCAGATGCCGAAGATATTGCCGATCCGATCCACCGCGACCTCGAGGCCGGCCGCTTCGATCCATGAGACGAACCGGTCGCGGCCCTCCCGGTCCGCATCGGATGCAGCAAGGCGTACCAGCCTGCCATCCGCATCGCGGCCGATCGCACCGAGTTCGGAAAGCCGGCCTAGCAGCCGGGCGACATTGATGGAATGATTGCTCATGCTTCACCTCACGACTTCACAAGGCGAAAGCCCGACGATTTCTTGGTATTTGCCCGGATCGGTCGCGCCCTCGGTGTTGACCAGGAGGATGCGCGATTCCGCGCCGATGGAAAGCGCCGCCTTCACTTCGGGATCGGCAACGGCCTTCAGGAATCCGGCAAGGCCGACACCGCCGCTCTCGCCGGCGACAACGGCCGGATCGGTTCCGAGGGGATTGGCAAGCCGCCGCATCACCGCAACGGCGTCCTCCTCGCCGACGGTCATGAAGGCATCGGCGACGCGCGACAGAATGCGCCAGGCGACGAGCGACGGCTCGTAGCATTCCAGCATTGCCATGACGGTCGGTTCGCCATGCGGCACCGTCACGGGCCGGCCGGCCCGCGCCGTCTCGAACAGGCAGGCGGCCCGCGCCGGATCGACGACGGCGAAGACCGGCCGCCGCTCACCGAGCATGATCGCCAGATGGCCGGCGACCGCAGCGGCGATGCCGCCGACGCCGGACTGAATGAAGACATGGGTCGGCGGCGCAGGCATCTGCCTGAGCGCCTCGCGCACAAGAGCCGTATAGCCTTGCATCACCAGTCCGGGAATGCGCTCGTAACCCGGCCAGGAGGTGTCGGAGACGATGGTCCAGTTGCGTTCATCGGCAACACGCGCGGCCTCCTTGACGGAGTCGTCGTAGCTTCCCGCGACACGGATCATCGCGGCCCCGAAGCGCGCGATCGCCGCCACACGCTCGTCGCTAACGCCGGCATGGACGAAGATCGCCGCCCGCGCCCCGACGAGCTCGGCGCCCTGGGCGACCGACCGGCCATGATTGCCGTCGGTGGCGCAGGCGAAGGTCATCGTCCCGGCGATTTTGCGAATGTCAGGGGAATAGAGCTCGGGCATATCGACCGGCCTTCCCAGCCTTGCTTCCGCTTCTTCGAGAACGAGGCGGATGACGGCATAGGCGCCACCCAGCGCCTTGAAGCTGCCGAGCCCCAGCCGCTGGCCTTCGTCCTTGAGATGGATGGCCGCAACGCCGGTTTCGGCTGCGAGAGCGGGTAGGGAGACGAGCGGCGTCTCGGCGTGTTGGTCGCGGAAGCTGAGGTGGCGTTCCACGCCCGCGGCCGCGTCCAAGCCGAGGATCGCCGCATCCGCCGGTTCGAGCGGTCGTCGATAGTCCGCATTCGTATTGAGGATGAACATGAAGGCCTCGCTTGTTGTTTGTTGAAAACATATTGCAAAGGACACGAAAAAGGCGCTGATATTCGACCCTCGTTTTGCAAGTTTGTTTCGCAGGAGCTACCATGCCGCCCTCTAGCGCACCGCAGCTCGATGCCTTCGACCGCAAGATTCTCGAAATCCTGCAGCGCGACAACACGACGCCGCAACGGACGATCGGCGAGGCCGTCAACCTCTCGGCACCCGCTGTACAGCGGCGCATCAAGCGCATGACGGAAGAGGGCGTCATTCGCGCCAATGTCGCCGTTATCGAGCCCGGCGCCGTCGGCCAGGCAATTACCATCTTCGTCGAGGTGGAGGTCATCAGCGAGACGGCGGAACAGATCGAGCAGGCCAAGCGCGAATTCGCCGCCGCCGCGGAAATCCAGCAATGCTATTACGTGACCGGCGAAGCCGACTTCGTCCTCGTCATCGTCGTGCCCTCGATGGCCGACTACGAAGCGCTCACCCGCCGCCTGTTCTTCGGCAATAACAACGTCAAACGCTTCCGCACCTTCGTCGCCATGGACCGGATCAAGGTGGGGCTGAGCGTTCCGACGTAAGGGCCGCTTTGGGCGGGAAGCACAGATTAGCTGCGCCAATGACGCTTGCTGACCTTCATCGCGGCAGCGGATCGGACGCCTCACGCATCGTCGATCTGCACGTTGGGCAGTTGCAGCCAAGGCGGGTTGTCTGCGTAGATTTCGCGAATGAACTGCTTGATCTCTTCGATTCGGCCTTTCGTCGCGCCTGAAGCTGATGATGATCGGCGAGGTGGCGTTCTCATCCTTTATGGTGCGATAGCAGTCCGGCCTTTGCCGCTGCGAGGCCGCGGGAATGACGCACAGGCTCGTCCCGGCGGCCAGCTCTCCCGATATGTCACAAAAAAATCTGGAATCGCCGTTGAAATGTGACATAACTTACGCTATATCTGACCGATCGGTCGGTTAATGAAACTTGGCGATCCGGTAGGAGGGATCACATGCCCGAGGCTTTCATCTGCGGCGCGCACCCCTATGAACCTTTGTGGGACATCAGCATCGTCCGGTGCTTCGCGAGCCCGAAGCTCCGGGCGGCCTTCCGTGTTGATTCCCTGCCGGAGACCGCCGACAATGTGTTCGAGGATTTCGGCGTCAGCCGCGCCGATCTGCAGGCAGTGGCCGCAGGCAACCAGGCGCGCGGGGCCGCGGCAAAGTGAGCAGGTTCGTCCGCTCAGCACGGGCGGCGCGCATAGTGACGGCCGCCATATATCACCTTCATCGCCAGGGCGGCCGCTATGCGCTGTGGACCATGTGCATCGGCGTCGGCAGGCATTGCCATCATTCTCGAGCGCGCCCGACGGAGGAGTAGGACCATGTATGCGCAAATGGTGAAAACCGACGCTGCCCGCATCAAGGGTCTCGACGAAATGGATCCGCAAGAGCGGGTCTTCCAGCAGCGCATCGATACGGGCCAAAAGATCGAGCCAAAGGAGTGGATGCCGGAAGCCTATCGCAAGACGCTCATTCGACAGATCAGCCAGCACGCCCATTCGGAGATCGTCGGTCAGCTGCCGGAAGGCAACTGGATTACCCGCGCGCCGACGCTGGAACGCAAGGCGATCTTGCTTGCGAAGGTCCAGGACGAGGCCGGCCACGGCCTTTATCTCTACTGCGCCGCCGAGACGCTCGGAATCAGCCGCGACCAGATGTATGAGCAGTTGCACAGCGGCAAGGCGAAATATTCCTCGATCTTCAATTATCCGACGCTCTCCTGGGCAGATATCGGAGCCATCGGCTGGCTGGTCGACGGCGCGGCGATCATGAACCAGGTGCCGCTGCAGCGCTGTTCCTACGGGCCTTATGCGCGCGCCATGGTGAGGATCTGCAAGGAGGAAAGCTTCCATCAGCGCCAGGGCTTCGACATTCTGGCGAAGATGGTGAGAGGCACGCCGGCGCAGAAGGAAATGGTCCAGGATGCGCTGGACCGCTGGTGGTGGCCGTCGCTGATGATGTTCGGCCCCTCCGACGATGCCTCGGTCCACTCGGCCCAGTCGATGGCCTGGAAGATCAAGCAGAACTCCAACGATGAGCTTCGTCAAAAGTTCGTCGACCAGACGGTGCCTCAGGCCGAGTACCTCGGACTCACCGTTCCCGATCCGGACCTCAAGTGGAACGAGGAGAAGGGCGGCTATGATTTCGGCGAGCCGGACTGGAGCGAGTTCTTCGAGGTGATCGCCGGCAATGGCCCTTGCAATGCCGAACGCCTCGGGGCGCGCAGGAAGGCCTGGGGGGATGGCACCTGGTTCCGCGATGGTCTGACGGCGCATGCCGAGAAAGTAGCGGCTCGGCGCGCCAAGTCGGTCGCCGCCGAGTAGCGACAGGGAGATAGCAACATGTCCAGCGAATGGCCCCTCTGGGAGGTTTTCATCCGCGGCCAGCACGGCCTGAACCACCGACACGTGGGCAGCCTGCATGCGCCGGACGCGGAAATGGCGATCAACAACGCCCGCGACGTCTACACCCGCCGCAATGAGGGCGTCAGCATCTGGGTGGTGCGTTCGAGCGACATCGTCGCCAGCGCGCCCTCCGAAAAAGGGCCGCTGTTCGAGCCTTCGAACTCGAAGGTCTACCGCCATCCGACCTTCTTCGACATTCCCGACGAAGTGGGGCACATGTAATGGGTAGCGCAACCGTGACGGACACTACCGTCGACCGGGCCGTACTCTTCGAATTCCTGCTGCGCATGGGCGACAGCACCCTTGTCCTCGGCCATCGCCTTTCGGAATGGTGCGGCCACGCCCCGGCGCTGGAAGAAGACATTGCGCTCGCCAACACGGCGCTCGACTTTATCGGCCAAACGCAGTTGTGGCTGAGTCTCGCGAGCGAGGTCGAAGGCAAGGGCCGCAGCGCGGACGATCTTGCCTATCTCCGGGACGCGCGCGATTTCCGTAACCTCTTGCTTACAGAACGTCCGAACGGCGATTTCGGCAAGACGCTGATGCGCCAGTTTCTCTTCGACGCGTGGCACCATCTCTGTCTGGGGGCGCTGCTAGGCTCTTCCGATGCGCGCGTCGCCGCGATCGCCGAGAAGGCGTCCAAGGAAGTGGCCTACCATATCGAGCGCAGCCGCGACCTCGTCGTCCGGCTCGGCGACGGAACGGCGGAAAGCCACGCGCGCATGCAGGAAGCGCTCGATGATCTCTGGCCCTATACCGGCGAGATGTTCGTGAACGAAGCCTCCGACGTAGCCCTTGTCGCTGCCGGCGTGGCGCCGCCCGCAAGCCTCAAGGCGGAATGGGATGCGCTGGTTGCGGAAACGCTCTCCGAGGCGACGCTGAAGAAGCCCGCCGAGGGCCATATGCACAAGGGCGGCAAGCGCGGCATCCATACGGAACATCTCGGCTACGTGCTCGCCGAGCTGCAGTTCCTGCAGCGCGCCTATCCGGGCGCCCCCTGGTAGGAGGCTCACATGGCGACCGCGACGCTCCCGTCGATCGAGGATATCTGGGAATGGCTGGCGCAAGTGCCCGACCCGGAGATTCCGGTCATTTCGATTACTGATCTCGGCATCATTCGCGATGTCGCCTGGGACGGCGACACGCTGGTGGTGACGGTGACGCCGACCTATTCGGGCTGTCCCGCCACGACGGTGATCAACCTGGACATTGAACGGGCGCTCAAGGAAAAGGGGCTCCAGCGTGTACGGCTCGAACGCCGGCTCTCACCCGCCTGGACCACCGACTGGATCAGTGCCGAGGGCCGCAGCAAGCTCAAGACCTATGGGATCGCGCCGCCGGTCGACGGTACTGCCGCGGACGTAACGCTGCTCAAGCGGCTCGACCGTCTCTCCGGTCGCTCGAGCCTGACGGTTGGCTGTCCCCGCTGTGGGTCCTCACGGACCGAAAAGATCAGCCAGTTCGGATCGACCGCCTGCAAGGCGAGCTATCGCTGCTCCGACTGCCTGGAACCCTTCGATTATTTCAAGTGCATCTGACGCGATCCAGAGTGAGGCCCGCTTAAATGGCACGTTTCCACCCGCTGCAAGTCACCGAAGTCCGGCGCGAAACGCGCGATGCCGTGGTCGTGACGCTCGCGCCGCGGGAAGAAGACCGCGCCGCCTTCGATTTCACGCAAGGTCAGTACCTGACGTTTCGCCGGATTTTCGACGGCGAGGAGTTGCGCCGCTCCTATTCGATCTGCGCCGGAAAGGACGAGGGTGTGCTGAGGGTCGGCATCAAGCGCGTCGACGGGGGCTGCTTCTCCACCTGGGCGAACGAGGAGCTCGAACGCGGCGAGGTACTGGAGGCGATGCCGCCGATGGGGGGCTTCTTCACGCCGATTGAGCCGGATGTGGCAAAACACTATCTCGGCTTCGCCGGCGGCAGCGGCATCACGCCGGTCCTCTCGATCATCAAGACGACGCTTGCACGCGAGCCGCGGTCCCAGTTCACGCTGGTCTATGCCAACCGTCATGTCAGCTCGATCATGTTTCGCGAGGAGCTCGAAGATCTCAAAAACCTCTATCTCGGGCGGTTTGCGGCATTGCATGTCCTCGAGAGCGAAGCCCAGGATATCGACCTCTTCACCGGACGCGTCGACGTGGAGAAATGCGAAGCGCTGTTCCGCAGCTGGATCGATCTGAAATCGGTCGACACTGTCTTCATCTGCGGTCCGGAACCGATGATGCTGGCGATCGCCGCGGCGCTTCGCGCGCACGGGCTCCGCGACGAGCAGATCAAGTTCGAGTTGTTCGCCTCCTCGCAGCCCGGCCGTGCACGGCGCAAGGTCGCAAGCGCTGCCAGTGCCGACAGGCAATCGAGTTGCGAGGCGACCGTCACCCTCGATGGTGCGACCCGCAACTTCAGCTTTCCGAAGCAGGGGCAGAGCCTGCTCGAAGCCGCGCTCGAAAACAGGATGGATGCGCCCTACGCCTGCAAGGCGGGCGTCTGTTCCACCTGCCGCGCCAAGGTGGTCGAGGGCGAGGTTGAGATGGAGATCAACCATGCGCTGGAGGACTACGAGGTTGAGCAGGGCTATGTGCTGACCTGCCAATGCTATCCGCTGAGCGACCGCATCGTCGTCAGCTACGACCAGTGATGCTCCCAGGGAGAAGTTCCATGTCCGATGAAACGATGCCGATCGAGGACTATCTTGCCCAGGGCGGCCTGCTCACCTCGCCGGACAACGTGCCGCCGCGCTACCGTGGCGAGCTTCTCCGGCTGATGGCGAGCTTCGTCGACAGCGAACTCGCGGGCTCGGCCGGCTTCGCCGATGTCATCAACGATGCTCCGGGAATCAAGGAGCGCATCGCGGCGGCGCGGATCGTGTTGGAAAAGGCGGACCATGCGGGCCGGGTGCTCGAGATCATGGGCGATTTTGGCGCCGATACGGCGCGTTATGCGGTCCATCACCCGTGGTCGGCGCGGCTTCCCCGCGATGCCGATATCGGTGCCGAGCGCCGCGGCGGCGACATGCGGCTTTCGGTCCTCCACTACCCGCTCGAGGGCTGGATCGATGCGGTCGTCATGAACGTGCTGATGGGCAAGGCGGTCGTCATCCAGCTCGGCGAACTGGCGCGCATCTCCTATCAGCCACTTGCCGAGGTTCTCCGGTCGATTTTGCCGCGCGAAACCCGCCATGCAGAGCTCGGCATCGAGGGGCTGAAGCGAATTGCCGAGACGGAGGAGGGGCGCCGCGCTGCCCGGGAAGCGCTCGCTTATTGGCGTCCGCGGGTTGCCGCGAGCTTCGGTCTTTCCGGCTCGACCCGCTACCACATGCTCGCCCGGCTTGGGTTGCGTCACACCCCCAACGAGGCGCTGCTCGCCGAGTGGCAGAAGGCGATCGACGCCGAGCTCGCCGCACTGAACCTGAACTGACGGAAGGAATATCCGATGTACATACTGGCAGATCGTCCCCGTCGGCTTGAAAGCTATGTCGGCGGCGTCTGGACGCGGGGTGCCAAGGACGGCGTGGCCCTGCTCGACGCCGCGACCGGCGCGCCGGTGGCGCTGATCGATTCGAGCGGCATCGACTTTGCCGCCGCACTCGCCTACGGGCGCGAAAAGGCCGGCCCGGCGCTCCGTCGCATGTCGTTCCATGAACGGGCGGCGATGCTGAAGGCGCTCGCTCAGGCGCTGATGGACCGAAAAGAGGAGTTCTATGCACTCTCGACCGCCACCGGCGCCACGAGGACGGACAGCTGGATCGACATCGAGGGCGGCATCGGCACGCTGTTCTCCTACGCATCCAAGGGCAAGCGGGAATTGCCGAACACCCGCGTACTCGCCGATGGCGAGGTCGAGACGCTCTCGCGCGACGGCACGTTTTCGGCCCGGCACATCCTGACACCGCTCGAAGGCGTGGCGATCCACATCAATGCTTTCAACTTCCCTTGCTGGGGGATGCTCGAGAAGCTGGCGCCGACGCTGCTTGCGGGCATGCCGGCGATCGTGAAACCGGCAAGCCAGACCGCGTATCTCACCGAGCTGATGGTGCGGCGGATGGTGGAGACCGGACTTCTGACGGAGGGATCGGTCCAGTTGGTTTGCGGCTCTGTCGGGGATCTCCTCGATCATGTCGATGGCCAGGATGTCGTCACCTTCACGGGCTCGGCCGTAACCGGGCGCAAGCTGAAGATGCATCCCGCGATCATCGAGAATTCCGTGCGGTTCACGATGGAGGCCGATAGCCTCAACGCGGCCGTCCTCGGTCTCGACGCAGGTCCGGGAACGGAGGAATTCGAGCTTTTCGTCAAGGAAGTCGCCCGCGAGATGACCGCGAAGGCAGGGCAGAAATGCACCGCCATCCGCAGGGTGATCGCGCCGCGTGCGCATTCCGACGCTCTGATCGCGGCCCTTGATGAGCGGCTCGGCAAGGTTGCCCTCGGCAACCCGGCCGATGAGAGCGTCCGGATGGGGCCGCTTGCAAGCTTGGGGCAGCGCGAGGAGGTCCGAGCGCGCATCCGCGATCTTGCCGCCGATGCGGAGATCGTCGCCGGCGATCCCGCGAACCCGCAGGTTGTTTCGGGCGACGTGGAAGCCGGCGCCTTCCTCAATCCGGTCCTGCTCTTTTGCGGCAAGCCCGGCGCCGCGCGGGCCGTGCACGATATCGAGGCTTTCGGTCCAATCAGCACCGTTATGCCTTACGATACCGCGGAAGAAGCGGTGGACCTCGTGAAGCGCGGCAAGGGCAGCCTCGTCACCTCCGTCTTCACCAATGACCCTCGCATTGCCGAGGAACTGGTGCTCGGCATTGCGCCGTTCAATGGCCGGGTGATGATCGGCAACCGGGCGAGCGCCAAGACCTCGACCGGGCACGGTTCGCCGCTGCCGGGTCTCGTCCATGGCGGCCCGGGAAGGGCCGGCGGCGGCGAGGAGCTCGGCGGCATCCGGGGCGTCAAGCACTATATGCAGCGCACGGCCGTCCAAGGGGCGCCAGGGCTGCTCTCGGCGGTTACCGGCCGATGGATCGAGGGTGCCCCGGTGCGCGCCGACGGCGAACATCCGTTCCGCAAGTCGCTTGCCGAGCTCCGGATCGGCGACCAGCTGGTGACGGCGACCCGCACGGTGGCGCTCGAAGATATCGAGCATTTCGCCAATTTCACCGGCGACACCTTCTACGCCCATATGGACGAGGAGGCGGCCCGCGCCAATCCGTTCTTCGACGGACGCGTCGCGCATGGCTATCTGATCGTCTCCTTCGCCGCCGGTCTCTTCGTCGATCCCGCCCCGGGGCCAGTATTGGCGAATTACGGCGTCGACAACCTGCGCCTCCTGACGCCGGTCTATCCCGACGACGCGCTGCAGGTCCGGCTCACCTGCAAGGAGATCAATCCGCGGATCAATGCGGAGCATGGCGAGGTCCGCTGGGACTGCCGCGTCACCAACCAGACCGGCGCGACCGTGGCGCAATACGATGTATTGACGATGGTGGCGAAGACGAGAGGATAGCGAGTGGCGCCTAGGGTGCGGCCCTCGCTGTAAGGCGAAAAGTCAGCGCACCGCCTTGACGCCCTCCAGGATCAGCGTCGTGGCGATCTCGGCATATTCGTCCCGGCTGATCGGGCCGTCGGGGCGGAACCACATATAGACCCAGTTCATCATGCCGAAGAGCGACATCGTCACCGGCATCAGCAGGGGACGATCCTTGTTGAGAATCGGATTGATGTCGTTGAGAACGCTCGAGAACCGCTTGACGATGCGGCGCTCGATGGTGCGGATCTCGGCCATCTGCTCGGGCGAGAGCGCGCTCGTTCCATTCAATTGAACCTTGTGCTGGTCGTCGGCGTCGCGATAGTTTTCGAGCACCTGGCGCACGAGCAGCCGCAACCGCTCCCCCGGAGCGAGATCCGGCCGGTCGGCAGCTTCTATTGCCGCATCGAGCTCGGCCAGATGCGTGCGAACGATATCGAAGATCAGCGCGTCCTTGCTCGGATAATAGTGATAGAGCAGTGCTTTCGAGACGTTGCTGTGCGCGGCGATCTGCGCCATCGAGGCTTTTTCCATCCCCATTTCGGCGAAGACCGCCGCGGCGCTTGTCAGAATGCCACGCTGCTTTTCCTCGAAATCGACTGCGCGTGTTCGTGCCATGTTGATCCTGCTCAAACTCTCTACCTAGCCAATCCCACGAATAAGGGAGAACCGTAAAGTCCTCCCGTTTCTGTTGCCCGCGAGTGCCGTTGCGCCTGTCATTCCTTCGGGCGGTTGTCGACGATCCTTTTTGCTTTTCCTTCCGAGCGTGCGACGCCGCCCGGATCGTGTATCTCGATCCTCGTGCTGACACCGACGACGCTCTTGATGTGGTGGGCGAGTTCGCTCTCCGAGCCGGCTCGCGCGGTTTCGTCCGCTGCCTCGATCGTGCATTCGACGTGAACGGTCATGGTGTCCATCCGACCCTTGCGCGTCAGCTCGATCTGGAAATGGGGCGCCAGGCCGTGGCATTTCAGGATCTGCTCCTCGATCTGGGTCGGGAAGACATTGACGCCGCGCAGGATCATCATGTCGTCGGAGCGGCCGGTGATCTTCTCGACGCGGCGCATCGAACGCGCGGTGCCGGGCAGGAGCCGCGTCAGGTCGCGGGTGCGATAGCGGATCATCGGCAGGCCCTCCTTGGTCAGCGTCGTGAAGACGAGTTCGCCCATCTCGCCGTCCGGCAGCACGTCGCCGGTCACCGGATCGATGATCTCGGGATAGAAATGATCTTCCCAGATATGCAGGCCGTCCTTGGTTTCCACGCATTCGTTGGCGACGCCCGGGCCCATGACCTCCGAAAGACCGTAAATGTCGACGGCGTGCATGTCGAAGGCCCGCTCGATCTCCTCGCGCATGGCGTTGGTCCATGGCTCGGCGCCGAATATGCCGACGGCGAGCGAGCTCTCGCGCGGGTCCCGTCCCTGACGGCGGAACTCGTCGAGGATGGAAAGCATGTAGGAGGGCGTCACCATGATGATGCGCGGCTTGAAGTCGGCGATCAGCGTCACCTGCCGCTCGGTCATGCCGCCGGAAATCGGCACGACGGTGCAGCCGAGCCTTTCCGCACCGTAATGGGCGCCGAGGCCGCCGGTGAAAAGACCGTAGCCATAGGAAATGTGGACGATGTCACCCGGCCTGCCGCCGGAGGCGCGAATGGAACGGGCGACGACCGCCCCCCAGGTGTCGATGTCCTTGAGTGTGTAGCCGACCACCGTCGGCTTGCCCGTGGTGCCCGAAGAGGCGTGGATGCGGCAGATCCTCTGGCGCGGAACGGCGAACATGCCGAAGGGATAGGTTTCGCGAAGGTCCTGCTTGGTGGTGAAGGGGAATTTCGCGAGATCAGCGAGCGTCTTCAGGTCGGAGGGATGGACGCCCGTCGCGTCGAAGCGCGCGCGGTAGAAGGGCGAGTTCTCATAGGCATGGGCTAGCGACCACCTCATCCGCTCCAATTGAAGCGCCGCGATCTCGTCACGCGAGGCGGTTTCGATCGGGTCGAGATCGCCGGGGCGGGGCGAAAGGTCTTCCATGAATCTCTCCTCCGGGAATTGTCCTCCGCATGATGTCCGTGTTGGCCTCGCGGAATCATGCAGCATTTCAAAGCGTGGCGGCGCTCACGCTTCCGGTTTGCCATCTGCCTGTGGCAGGTGCGTGCCCTTGACAGTGCGCGAGTGGCCGCGGAACTCGGCGAGGTGTTCGCCGCGCTGGTTGGTGATGCGGATGTCATAGATGCCGCCCCGGCCGCGCCGCGAAACCGCGCTGGCCGCCGCCGTAAGCCGGTCGCCCTCGAGGGCCGGGGCGATGTAGGTGATCGAGCAGTGCTGGGCGACCGCGCGCTGATTGTAGCTGTTGCAGGCGAAGGCGAAGGCGGAATCGGCGAGGGTGAAGATGTAGCCGCCGTGGCAGATGCCGTGACCGTTGGTCATCTCCGACGTGATCGTCATCGAGATTGTCGCCGTACCGGGCGCGACGCGATCGAGCGTCATTCCGAGCCGCTGCGAGGCCTGATCGTCGTCCCACATGACACGGGCACAGGCGCTGGCGAGTTCCTCGGCGTTCATTCTTGCCGCGTCCATCATCTCCCCTTGAACTCCGGCTTGCGCTTATCGAGGAAGGCAGTCACGCCCTCGGCATAGTCGCCGCTGCGGCCGGCTTGACGCTGCAGGTCGCGTTCGAGCTCGAGCTGCTCGTCGAAGGAATTGACGGCAGCGGCCTGGATCGCCCGCTTGGTCATGCCAAGCCCCTTGGTCGGGCCGGCGGCGAGACGGGCGGCAAGGGCGCAGGCCTCGTCCATCAGCGCCGCGTCGTTGACGGCGCGCCAGATAAGCCCCCAGTTCGCCGCTGTCTCCGCATCGAGCGGCTCTGCCGTCAACGCCAGCGCCTTGGCGCGCGCCTCGCCGATCAGCCGCGGCAGGCTCCAGGTACCGCCGGAATCGGGAACCAGCCCGATCTTCGCAAAGGCCTGGATGAAGCGGGCGGAGCGGGCGGCAATGGTGATGTCGCAGGCAAAGGCGATATTGGCGCCGGCGCCGGCGGCGACGCCGTTGACGGCGCAGACGATAGGCTTTTCGAGGCTGCGGATCAGCCTGAGGAGCGGATTGTAAAAGGTCTCGATCGTGTGGCCGAGGTCGGGAGCGCCGTGATTGCGCGGGTCGCGATCGCCGAGATCCTGGCCGGCGGAGAAGCCTCGCCCGGCGCCCGTGAGCAGCACGGCGCGCACCGTGTCATCCGAGTGAGCGCGCTCGAAACCGGCGCGCAGCGCGAGATGCATTTCCTCGTTAAAGGCGTTCAGCTTGTCGGGGCGGTTTAGCGTCAGGCGCAGCACGCCGGCTTCAAGCGCCGACAGAACGGTGTCGGATTCGGCCATGGTTCCTCCCTGCCGCCAGCTGGATCCGGGGCAGAAAACCGTTGCATAAACCGACCGGTCAGTCAATAATAAATGCATCTAAGGCAGGTGGTGCGGCGTCGCGGCACTCAGGCTGCCGTTCGAGCGGACCTTAGCCTTGCAATAGCGTTTGGACACGCCGGAGCGACCTTCCCGGGAGGAGATGCGTTATGATCCAAGGCGTCGATCGGGGAAACTGGACATGACAATCAAAATCGAACACCGGGGGGAGATCGCCGTCGTCACCGTCGATAATCCTCCGGTCAATGCGCTGTCGCAGGTCGTGCGCCAGGGTCTTCTTGAGGCGGCGAAGGCGCTCGATGCCGACCCGTCGGTGAAGGCGATCGTACTGACCTGCGCCGGGCGCACCTTCATCGCCGGCGCCGATGTCGGTGAATTCGGCAAGCCCCCGATGCCGCCGCAACTGCCCGATCTCGTGTCACGGATCGAGCGGGCGGCAAAGCCGTGGGTCGCCGCCATCCATGGCAGCGCGCTCGGCGGCGGCTTCGAAGTCGCCCTCGGCTGCCGCTTCCGCGTCGCGGTTCCCTCGGCAAGCGTCGGACTGCCTGAGGTCCGCCTCGGCATCGTGCCGGGCGCCGGCGGGACGGTGCGCCTGCCGAGGCTCGCAGGGGTCGAGTCGGCGGTCGACATGGTCACGACGGGGACGCCGCTCGGAGCGCGCAAGGCCCACGTGGCCGGACTGATCGACTCGTTGATCGAGGACGATCTTGTGACCGGTGCCGTGTCCTTTGCACGCTCTATTCTCGACCGGCCGCTGCCGGACGCGCTTTGCGATCGCCCCGTCGCGGTACCTCCTGTGGGCTTCTGGGAGGCAGCGGAAAGGACCGTTTCCGCCCGCGCCAAGCGGGAAGAGGCGCCGCTGAAAGCGCTTGCCTGCGTGCGGCGCGCGGCCGAGACGGATTTCGCAGCGGCGATCGCTTTCGAGCGCGAGACGTTCCTGACGCTGCGCGGCTCGCCGCAGGCCGCCGCACTCCGCCACGTGTTCTTCGCCGAGCGGGCAGCGACCCGGCCGCCGGAGCTTGCCGGTTTGACGCCGTGCATGATCCGTTCGGCGGCCGTGATCGGCGGCGGCACCATGGGCGCCGGCATCGCCGCGGCGCTGCGCGATGCCGGCCTGCCGGTGATCCTGGTCGAGCGCGACGATGGGGCGATCGAAAGAGGGCTCGCCAACGTGCGGGCGATCTTCGACGGCGCGGCAAAGCGCGGCCGTATTTCCGCCGACGTGGCTGCCGAGCGGATAACGGGCATCACCGCGACGAGGGATTACGCGGCGCTCGCCGATGTCGATTTCACCATTGAGGCGGTCTTCGAGGATCTGGACGTGAAGCGGGACGTCTTTGCGCGTCTTGCCGACAGCTGCCGTGAGGATGCCATCCTCGCGACGAACACCTCCTATCTCGATCCCGAGCGGATCGCAGAGCGCATCCGCTGGCCGGAGCGCTTCCTCGGCTTACATTTCTTCAGCCCGGCGCATGTGATGAAGCTCTTGGAAATCGTGCCGACCAAGGCGACGACGCCGGAGGTTCTGGCAACCGGCTTCTCGCTGGCGCGGATGCTGAACAAGATCCCGGTGCGCGCCGGCATATGCGACGGCTTCATCGGCAACCGCATCTTGAAGATCACCCGAGCACAGGCCGAGCGGCTGCTGCTCTCCGGCGCCACGCCTACGGCGGTCGACGCTGCCATGCGCGCCTTCGGGCTGCCGATGGGGCCGTTCGAGGCGCAGGATCTCGGCGGGCTCGACATCGCCGCGTTCCAGCGCAAGGCCGCGCGTGCGCGCGGCGAGGCGTGCTTCGCGCCGATTGCCGATCGCCTCTGCGCGATCGAGCGCTACGGCCAGAAGAGCGGCGGTGGCTGGTATGACTACGAGCCTGGCGACCGCACTCCGCGGCCTTCGGAAGCGGTCGCGGCGGTCATCGCCGGGGAGGCGAAGGCCTTGCCTCGGCGGGACTGGAACGAGAACGCCATTGCCGACTGCATCCTCTGGCCGATGGTCAACGAGGGGGCACGCATCCTTGCAGACGGCACGGCGCTCAGGCCGTCCGATATCGACCTTGTGAAAATCCACGGCTACGGCTTTCCGCGCTGGCGCGGCGGGCCGATGCACCATGCGGAGGCCCAGGGTCTTGATACCGTCGCCGAGACGCTGCGCGCGCTTGCCCGTGAGGGGCTGGCCGAACCGCCTTGCGACCGCTTGCTCGAGGCGGCCCGACGCGGTGGATTCTCCGAGGTCCGCCGTTGAGGCGCTGTCTCCGGTCGAGCCGACGGGTCTGCGGGAGACCTACCTTCCAATGGAACGCTCCTGCATCTCTTCGCCTATGAAGCAATTGTAGGACGGCGCATATCCGGCAGGTTCCGGACGGGGCTGCCGGGCGCCGCTGACCTTCAGTCCGGAAATCTCGGCCGTGAGCTTGGCCAAAATAGCGGCCGAGAATTGACTGGCCTCCGATACCTTCATGACGAACGCCCCCTCTCCGCCGACGACGCATTGATTGTAATAGGCATCGAGGTCCGGAATCGAGGCCGAATCCGGCTTGTCTCTCAGCATGATCGCCAGCCCGTCGATGACGATCCCCTGGGCAACGGTGCTGTTGCGGGCAACCGGCGCCGGTACCCCGGCGTTGTTGGGTCCGTCGCCCGATATGTCGATGACGCGTCGGCTTCCCCGATAGGGGCTCAAGTGAATAAGCCTACGCGCGAAGGCAAGCACATTGGAGATGGAGGTGAACGAGATCCGTCTGATTGGCTGGCGGCGCAAGGCCTCGGCAAACTGTGCCGCACTCTGCTGGCCCTCTATCAGCGTCCAGGGCAGCACCTGGACGGCCTTGCCGCCCCACTCGACATAGGTCACCGCAATCCTGCCGAGCCGCCCCGTCCCGACCGCCCTCACTATCTCGGGCCTGCGAAACGCCTCCACATAGCCTGTCCGCTGAAGCCGCAGTTCGTCCAATCCAATCGAATAGGAAACGTCGACGGCCAGGACCAGCTGAAGGTCGACGGCTACAGGCTCCTGCGTCCCGGCGGTGCCGGCGGCGAGGAGATAGGGAGCAGCCAAGAGCATCCAGTGCGGTTTCATCGCTCCGCCAACCGGCGACGGGCGGCGCGAAACTCCGCCGGCCCCATGCCGGTTCTAGGCGCCGCTCTTCCTTTAGCTGTTTAAAGAGTAACGGAATGGACACTGATTGGCGATGACAACTACGGGCCCGGGGGGCGCATCAGATTTTGCAAGTCGTTCGCCGCCGCGTCAGCGGAGTTCTGTCGGAATCGCTATGCCCTGCTTGGCGGCTTCCGCCGCAAGGCGGTCGATCGTGCCCCCGGCGAGCGGAATGCCTTCCCGAAGCCGCTTCTCCGCCAGCAGGAAGCCACGCTCTCCGGGGAGCAGCACATCGTCCGTTCCTTCGGCCGGCGGCAAGGCTTTGATGGCGCGGGCAAGCCGATCGACCTCCTCCTCGAAATCCTCGCCAACACCGAAGGCCTTCGGATCAAGCGCAATCACCAGTCCGTTGAACCCGCTGTCCCTGTTGTCGGTCAGGGCGGCCGAAATGAGCGGATTGCCGCCGAGAAGGCTCACCAGAATCTCGATCATCAGCGAAAGCCCGGAGCCTTTTGGTCCCGCTATCGGCAAGACCGCCTTGAGCTTTGCCGGATCTGTGGTTGCGATGCCGGCTGCATCCACCCCCCAATCTGGTGGGATGGACTTGCCGGCGTCCTTCGCCGCCATCACCTTGCCCAGCGCCACCGCTGCCGTCGACATGTCGAGGACGATCGGGCGGGTCGGGTTTCGACCGGGCGCGGCGATCGAGATCGGGTTGGTGGAGACGCCTTCGACCCTGGAGCCGTGATAGATCATCAGCGGCTTCGAGGCCGTCATGGCGATGCCGACCTTGCCGGCCCGTGCAACTCTCTCGGTGAAATAGCCGACCGCTCCGGCGTGGCTCGTTCTGATGATGGAACAAAGGCCCACGCCGAATTTCTCCGCAAGCGCGGCAGCCTTGTCGGCCGCCATCGACATGCCGGCGGCGCCCGGCACGTGATCGCCGTCGATCATCGCGACGGCCCCGAATTCCCGCGACAGTTCCGGCTTCGCATCGCCCTTGACGATGCCGAGTTCCGCCATCTCGATGTAACGGGGAATGCGCAGGACGCCGTGCGAATCCGCCCCGCGCAGATTGGCCCAGACCAGAAGCCCGGCGGTTTGGCGGGCGTAGTCCCCCCTGAACCCGCCTGCCTCCAGCAGCGACGCGGAGAACGCTTCCAAGGTATCTTTGGCAATCACTCTCCTGGCCAGTTCGTTGCTCATGCGGCGGCTCCGAGCGGTGAGGGGAAGAACTTGTCGAGCCAGCCCTTGAGCATCATTTTCGTGCGCGGCGCGTCGTTGGGCGCCAGCGGGAAATGCGCCGTCGTGTCGATGAGCATGAGTTCGGTCGGTTGCCCCGCTTTCTCGAACATCCGCACGGATTCGATCGTCGGCGTGATGATGTCGTTTGCGGTGTGGAACAGGAGCAGCGGGCGCGGCGCGATATTGGCGACGACGTCATCGGCACGGAAGTTGTACATCGACCAGGCGGTTTCGACGGGGATCTCCATGATCGCCTTGGGCGAGAGATTCTTGCGCAGGTGCTCCGGGATCGGCACGGCGTCGAAGCGCGACATCCACAGGCTTTCGCCGGTCTCCTGCTTGTGCCTGCGGCCGTTTTCGAGAATGCCGATGAACTTGTCCCAGGATTCCTGGGTTGGGTGCTGGCCGCGGAACTTGCGCTCGCCATTGCCCCAGCCGCAGGAGGAAAGGCAGCAGGCGAAACGGTCATCGACGCCGGCGGCATAGACCGACACGGCGGCGCCGAAGCTGTGACCGGTAATGCCGATGCGCTCGGGATCGACTTCTTCACGCCCCGCTAGGAAAGTCAGCGCATTCTTGGCATCGGCCACCTGATCGAAGCAGCGGACCTGGGCGCGCTCGCCTTCGCTTTCGCCGCAGCAGCGGAAATCGAACCGCAGCGCGACATAGCCGAAGGCCTCCATCATTTCGGCCTGGATCTGGGCGTGGCTCTCGTCCTTCGAGCCGACGAAGCCGTGGCAGACGATGAAGGCCGGCAGCCGCTGGCCGGGCTTGCGTTGATCAGGAACGTGAAGGACGGCCGAGAGCTTCAGCCCGTCGGACATGAATGTAAGCTTTTCCTGCATTGGCTTTCACCTCGGTCTGGATCAGGCGATCTTGGCGAAGGGGTGGAAATATTCGCGCCATTCGAGCGGCGCCGGCGTGCCCCAAACATTCATGGCGCGCACATTGCCCGGCCGCTCGAGATTGGTGATGACATTGGCGGTGAAATCGGCGTCGTCGGCGATCTGCGCCATCACGCCCGAGCATTCGATCATCATGCCGCTGGCGTCGGTGTAATAGGCGTAGGTGTTATCGCCGGGGCGGTGGCGGCCCGGTCCCCACAGGAGCTGCCGGTCGAACTGGTCGAGAATATCGCCGAGGCGCAGATATTGGTTGAATTCGAGGAACTCGAAGGAAACATGGTGAAGACCGGCGGCTTTGCCCTTCACCAGTCCCAGCACGTGGTGCTGGCGATTGCCGCCATACATCCAGCTCAGGCTGTCATTGACCATCCGTTCGGACAGTTTCATGCCGCCGATCGCCTCGAGTTGGGCGCGAGTGGCCGCAGGGTCGGGGGTGATCAGGTTGATGTGGTCGATCCGGTTCGGCCCGACGCCCTTGGTCGGATAGCGCCGGCCATAGGTCTTGTTGCGGATTGGCGTGTGGACTTCGAAGCGCAGCCCCTCCGGCGTGGCAAAGGTTACGCCTTCGGCAATGCAGTCGAGGCTAGGCTCCCGGGCGAGGATCCGGCATCCGGCGGCCTCGACGCGCGAGGCGGCCTCGGCGACCAGTTCGGGCCTCAAGGCCTCGAGACCGATAGTATGGGCGGAATTTTCGTCGGCATGAACCAGAACCAGCTCCGCGGCCCGGCCGTTCGAGCTCAGCCAAGTCTGGCGATCGTCTTGATGCGTGACGTGCAGGCCGAGGATGTCCGTTGCATCCACAAGGACCGCCTGCGGATCGGTGACATTGACCTTCATGTGCCCGACGGCGTGCACAATATGCGTCATGGCTTCCTCCTCAAGTCTGAAATCGGTTGCTGCCCTTCTGATACCGCATATGTCGGGCGGCGGCAAGATATTTCGAAATAATATTGATTATCGAAAATACACGAAGGCGGCGCTTTCTGGGTACGTCGGGCAGGGCTCGCCCACTGGTCGATGGCCAAGAAGCACCAACGTGTTGGTCGATGGGGAAGAAACCTGTCACTGCAGCGGACATGTTTTGCAAACGCATTCCTATACGGCTTCAAAGTCCGCGAAGCGCACAATCCGACATAGGCAGCGATGCCATGTGACGCCCAAATTTTACGAAATCAGTTGAAATTTCGAAAATACTGGGATAAGAAATGCCCAGGCGGAGGAGCGCCGAGCCCTTTCGGGAGCCAGTTTCGTATTCGAGGAGGACTTCATGACCATTTCGCAAACAATGACTGCCGCGCGCATGCATACTGTCGGCGGCGAGCTCCGGCTTGAGACGCTGGAAACGCCGAAGCCTGGCGATATGGATGTGCTGGTGCGGGTCAAGGCCTGCGGCATCGTGCCGAATCTCGGCAATATCCTAGCCAATTGGACGACCTGGTTCCCGCATATGCCGCTGCCGCCGCTGCCTGCCGTGTTCGGTCTCGATCCGGCCGGCGAAGTCGCCGCTTTGGGGCGGCAGGTGCACGGTCTGAAGCCCGGTGATCGGGTCTACGTCAATCCCGGCCGGAGCTGCGGCTCATGCCGCCACTGCCGCCGCGGCGACCCGATCTCCTGCAAGCACTATGCGTTCCAGGGCTATTTCGGTTTTTCCGAGCACGCCATGCAGACCTTCGCCGACTATCCGATCGGCGGCTTGAGCGAGTATATGGTTGCGCCGGTCTCCGCGATCGTGAAGATCCCCGACCATATGGACTATGGGCAGGCGGCACGCCTCGGCTATCTTGGCACCGCCTATTCGGCACTGAAGAAGGTCAATGCCGGACCCGGCGACACGATCCTCGTCAACGGCATCAGCGGCACGCTCGGCATCGGTGCGGCGATTTTCGGCCTCGCCATGGGCGTCAACAAGATTCTCGGCACCGGGCGCGACAAGGCACTTCTCGAAGAGATCAAGGCGCTGGCGCCGAACCGTGTCGAGGTCTTCTCGATCGCCGATGGCAGCGTCACCGATTTCGCCATGAAGCATACGGACGGCGAGGGCGTCGACGCCTTTCTCGATTGCCTCGGCCCGGGCGGGCTGCACGAAACCTTCCGCCAGGGATTGCTGAGCCTGCGCCGTGGCGGTATCGCCGTCGATATCGGCGCGATCGCCGGGCCTGTGGAAATCGACGTTCACCGGCTGATGGACCGCAATCAGCGGCTATACGGTTCGGCTTGGCTGACGACGGCGGAAGGGCAGGAAATGGCCGATATGGTCGGTTCCGGCGTCGTCGATCTGTCGCTTCTGGAAACGCAGAGTTATCCTCTTTCGGAGGTCAACTCGGCGATCTCCGGCATCGCCCAGCGTCACGGCGGCTTTTCGAACTATGTGATCTGCCCTTGATATTCGGAATGTCCGACGCTGCCCGCCGGGCATTCCACACCAAACGACCTAATGGCTTGGAGGAAGTCATGACTTTCAGACGCGTGGTAACCGCGAAGAATGCCGACGGCAAATCGGTGGTCGTCAGCGACGGGGCATCGCCCCGGGAGGTGGCGCTCAAGCACACGCCGGGTTTCATCTCCGCGCCGATCTGGACAACCGCTGGTGTTCCGTCGCTGCCATATGACGGCGAGGACCCGATGGCGAGCGACGGAACCCTGCTGCAGCCGGCCGGCGGCTCGACCTTTCTGATCGTCACCTTTCCCCCGGATGCGGTGATGATGTCGCCGGAATTCCAGCCCGCTCTTGCGGGCGCGGAGCACTTGGCGGCCGCACCGGGCATCGCCGAAACCTTCGAGGTGGATAGTCCCGGCATGCACACGACGCCGACCATGGATTACGGCGTAGTGCTCAGCGGTCGGATCACGCTCGAGCTTGATGACGGCGCAACGGTGGCTCTTGCCACCGGAGACAGTGTGGTTCAGCACGGCACGCGCCACGCCTGGCGCAACCCGAACAGCGAGCCGGCGACCGTCGCCTTCGTGCTGATCGGCGCTGACACCCGGTAGACGCGGACGATTGCACGGCCTCGGCCAAGCGGCGGGGGACTGCCCACGAAAAAGCGGGCCTTTCCGGCTGGAAGGCTCGCTTTTCTTCATCGCGAAAAAAGTCCTTCGGAACGTCAGCTGCGCGGCTTGAGGTTTTCCGGGTCGTAGAGCGGTTTGTAGCCGACGCCTGCGACTTCGACCGGATAGGTCTCGGCGAAATATTCGACGTTCAGCTTGCGACCTTCCTGGCAATAGGCCCAGGGCAGATAGGCGAGCGCGATGTTCTTGCCGATCGTCGGGCCGTAGGCGATGGAGGTGGTGTAGGAGCGGCGGCCGAGTTCGTCGATCAGCACCTCACCGGTTTCGGGGTCCATGACCGGCAGGTTGCCGACCGGGTAGCGCTTCACGCCGTTCCTGTCGGTGTTCTCCGTCATGACCAGCGTGCAGAGCATGGCGGGCTGGTGCTCGCGCGCCTTGTATTCCAGATGCTTCGCCTTGCCGCGGAAGTCCGCTTCCTTGACCTTCGGACGGGCAAGGTCGGCCTCAATGAGGTTGTACTGGGTGAGAAGGTCGGCGTTCTGCAGGCGCAGACTCTTTTCCATGCGGCGCGAATTCGCATAGGTCTCGACGCCGAAGGCCATGACGCCGGTGGCGCGCAGCGCATCCCAGACCGCCAGGCCGTCCTCGTACTTCATGTGCAGTTCCCAGCCTTGCTCGCCGACATAGGAGATGCGGAAGGCGGAGACCGGCTTGCCGGCGATCTCGATCGGCGTGATCGCGGCGAAGGGGAAGTTCTGGGGATCGAGGCCGGCCGGATCGGCAACCACCTTCTTCAGCGTCTCGCGGGCATTGGGCCCCCAGATGCCGATGGTGATGAACTTTTCCGAAACGTCCGTGATGGTGACGTCGAGACCGCGGTCTTCGGCGACGCGGCGCATGTAGTGGAAGTCGCGCGGGCCGGCATCGGCGCCGTTTACGAGGCGGCAGCGGTCGGCCATGCGGAAGACGGTGAAGTCGGCCCTGACCATGCCCTCGTCATCGAGGAAGTGGGTATAGATGCCCTTGCCGATATTGCCGTCTCCGCCGATCTTGGCGGCGCAGAGCCATTCGAGAAGCTCGACGTGGTCCGGACCTTCGATGTCGACCATGTGGAAGTGCGAGAGGTTGACGATGCCGCAATCCTCGCTCATCGCCAGATGCTCGGCATTGGAGACGCGCCAGAAATGGCGGCTGTCCCACTCGTTCTCGCGCACCGGAACGCGGTTGCCGTATTTTTCCAGGAGGTGCTCATTGGCGGCATAGCCGTGGGCGCGCTCCCAACCGCCGAGTTCCATGAAGTAGCCGCCGAGCTCCTTCTCGCGCTCGTAGAAGGGCGAGCGCTTGACGTTGCGGCTGCTCGCATAGGGTTCACGCGTATGCACGGCCGGGAAGTAGATCTTCTGCGCCGCCTCGAAGCAGCGGTTCTCGATGAACTTCTCCTCGAGCTGGTGCGGGTAGAAGCGGGCATAGTCGATCGAGGCATGGTCGATCTCGGTGCGCCCGTCCGTCATCCAGTCGGCGATCAGCTTGCCATAGCCCGGGCCGTCCTTCACCCAGATGGCGACGCAGTACCAGAGGCCACGCACCTTCTGGCTTTCGCCGCAGGAGGGGCCACCGGCGGCCGATACCTGCAGCAGGCCGTTGAAGGAGTGGCCTTCGTTATAGCCAAGCTCGCCGAGGATCGGCGTCAGCTCCATGGCGCGCTCGAGCGGTTCGATGATCTGCTCCATTTCGAGGTCGCGCTGCGAGGGCGACAGGCGTGCCTCGTGCTTTTCGAGAATGTCGCGCGGATGGCAGAGGCGCGGATTGGTGGCCTCGTAATAGCCCCACTCGATCTGGCCGCCTTCGGTGGTCTTTGGGTCGCCGGTGTCGCGCATATAGGCGGAGTTGCCCTGATCGCGCAGCAGCGGGAAGCCGATTTCCTTGCCGGTGCCTTCGAATTCGTTATAGGGGCCGAAGAAGGTCAGCGGATGGTCAACCGGCATGACCGGCAGGTCTTCGCCGACCATTTCGGCGATCAGGCGACCCCAGATGCCGGCGCAGACGATGACATGATCGGCCATGATCGTGCCGCGATGCGTGACGACGCCCTTGATGCGGCCGTTCTCGACGAGGAGCGACGTTGCCGGCGTATTGCCGAAGACCTGCAGCTTGCCGGACTTTTCCGCCGTATCGACCAGCTTGCCGGCGACCGTCTGCGAGCGCGGGACGACGAGGCCGGCATCCGGATCGAACATGCCGCCCATGACCTGATCTTCCTCGATCAGCGGGAACATCTTCTTGATTTCGGCCGGCGAGACATAGTGCGCGCGGGTGCCGAAGGCCTTGGCGGAGGAAAGCTTGCGCTTGATCTCCTCCATCCAGACGTCATCGCCGGTGCGTGCGACTTCCAGGCCGCCGATGCGGGCGTAGTGACCCATCCTCTCGAAGAAGTCGATCGAATATTGCGTCGTCCAGACCGAGAGAAAGTCGTGGCTCGTCGTGTAGCAGAAGTCCGAGGCATGCGCCGTTGAGCCGATGTCGGTCGGGATGCCCGACTTGTCGATGCCGACGATATCGTCCCAGCCACGCTCGATCAGGTGATGGGCGATCGATGCGCCAACGATGCCACCCAGACCGATGATTACGACCTTCGCCCTTTGCGGAAACTCTGCCATTGCTTGCGACCCTAGTTGGTATGGAAGCCGGATATTAGATTTTGCGGCGACGCGAGTTGAGCCTGTCTACGACATAATCATCGTGCTGCACGACCAGAGCCATGCGGTAGCGGATGGCAACGCCGGAGGCTAGGGGGTAACGCAGGCGCATCGAATATGCTGCTCAAGAAGGCGGATTGCGCCAAAAGGCTGCCGGTTCGCTTTCTGGAGTTGCAGCAATCCATTCGCGTCTTGCGTCGGAGAGTGACGATAATCTCCACCGGTCGGGAACTCTTTGGAAAAAGTTTCCTTAGTAAATTTATATACTATCTTATCATTCTGCCGAACTGCATTGTTCTTCAGCGACAAGACAGAGGTGGAAGATGATCACTCGCAGACAGACCCTCGCGCTCATCGGCGCCACCGCCGCGGCCTTGAGTGCACCGAACATCCGGCCGGCAAGGGCGGCAAAGGAGTTTCGTATCGGCTGGCAGAAGAACGGCGTGCTCGCCTTGGCGAAGCGCACCGGCGCGCTCGAGAAGCGACTTGGCGAACGCGGCCTGACGGTGAGCTGGGCCGAGTTCACTTCGGGTCCGCCGCTCCTCGAGGCACTTGGCGCCGGCTCGCTCGACTTCGGTCCGACCGGCGACGTCCCGCCGCTCTTCGCCCAGGCGGCCGGGGCCAATCTTCTTTATGTCGGAAGCTACAAGGGTACGGCATCGGGCTCCGCCATCCTCGTGCCGAAGGATTCGCCGATCGCCGCGATCGAGGATCTGAAGGGGAAGAGGATCGCTTTCAAGCGCGGTTCCAGCGCGCATAACTTCACCGTCAAGGCGCTGCGCTCGGTTGGCCTGACGACCGACGACATCGAAGCGGCCGATCTTGCTCCGCCGGATGCGGCGGCCGCCTTCAAGACCGGCGGTATCGACGCCTGGGCGATCTGGGATCCCTATTTTGCCGTTGCCCAGGCGGACCCGCAGACACGAGTCCTGATCACGGCGGAAGGCATCGTCGACAGCTGGAGCTTCTTCTTCGGAAATAGCGATTTCACCGCCTCCGAGCCGGAGGTCATCGCGGATGTGATCGATGAACTCTCCAAGGTCGGAGCCTGGGCGCAGGCCAATCTCGACGAGACCGTTCCGGCGCTCGCGCAGATCACGGGCATTCCAGCCGAGGTTACGCGTACGATCCTGACGCGAAAGGGCGCCGACCTCAGCAAGGTGGCGACGCTGTCGGACGAGGCACTCACCTACCAGCAGGCGCTGGCAGACGAATTCCATGGCCTCGGCATCCTGCCGAAGACGCTGACGATCGCCGACGTCGCCTGGCGACCGAAGGCAAGCTGAAATGGCGCACGCTGAAAGGATCAGACCATGACAAATACAGACAAACCGCTTGATTTCCTCTGGTTCATCCCGACCTCCGGCGATGGGGCCTATCTCGGCTCCGATGATCTGAGCCGCCCTGCGGATATCGGCTATTTTCGCGAGATCGCCACGGCAGCGGACCGGCTGGGTTATTCCGGCGTCCTCATTCCGACCGGGATCGCCTGCGAGGAATCCTTCATCCTTGCAGCACACCTCGCGGCCTCCACGGAGAACCTGAAGTTTCTCGTGGCCATACGACCCGGCATCGCTTCGCCCGCCTATTACGCGCGGCTCGCCGCGACGCTTGACCGCGTCTCGAGGGGGCGGCTGCTCCTCAACATCGTCGCGGGCGGAAGCGCCAAGGAGCTTGCCGGCGACGGCGTCTTCCTGCCGCACGACGAACGCTATGCGCATGCAGAGGAGTTCTTCCAGGTTTTCAATCAGCTCCTCGAGACGGGCAAGGCGCATCTCGACGGCAAATACATCAAGGCGCACGACGCGCACCTGGGCTTCCCGCCGGTGCAGGAGCCGCGCCCGCCACTCTATTTCGGCGGATCATCGGATGCCGCGATCGAATTTTCGACGGGCGTGGTCGACAAATACCTGACCTGGGGCGAGACGCCGGCCCAGGTCGCGGAAAAGATCGCCACGGTCCGCAAGGCGGCTGCCGCCAAGGGGCGGGAGGTGACCTTCGGCATTCGCCTGCACCTGATCGTCCGCGAGACCGACGAGGAGGCTTGGGCCGCCGCCGACAAACTGATCTCCAAGCTCTCCGACGAGACGATTGCCGCAGCCCAGGAAGGATTTGCGAAAAACTCCGATTCCGTCGGCCAGGCCCGCATGCGGGCGCTGCACGGCGGGCGGCGCGACAGGCTCGAAGTATCGCCTAACCTTTGGGCCGGCATCGGCCTTGTCCGCTCGGGCGCCGGCACCGCGCTTGTCGGCTCGCCGAAGACGGTGGCCGCCCGTCTCCGGGAATACCAGGAAATCGGTATCGATACGGTGATCGCCTCCGGTTATCCCCATCTCGAGGAGGCCTATCGGGTTTCCGAACTGCTGTTCCCCGAGATCGGCCTTGCTGGTCCGCGCAACCAGGTCCGCTCGTCCTTCGGCGAGCGGCCGCTTTTCGCTGGCGGCGGCCATGGAGGCAATCTGCGGGTCGTCGCCGGCTCCTGATCCCGAACGCGAAATCCGTGCGGGCCGCGCTCGCCAATCGAGAAGGAGAAGAATATGACCGCATACGACGTTGCAAGCGATCGCCCGCGGCAAAGACGGAGCTGGGTCTTGCCGGCCCTACCGGCGCGGCGGATCCGTCTGGAGTGGCTCTTGCCCTATGCCGTGCCGATCGTCCTGGTTCTGGTGTGGCAGTTATTTTCGTCGCTCGGCTGGATTTCGACGCGGATCATGCCGGCGCCGACGGATGTGGCAGCCGCCTTCGTCGAGCAATTGCTCTCCGGCGCGCTGCTTCATAACGTGGCAGTTTCGGGCGCGCGCGCCCTGGCCGGACTTATCGTCGGCGGAACGATCGGCCTGCTGCTTGGCATTACGAACGGCGTCTCCAAGCTTTCCGAGCAACTGACGGATACCTCGCTGCAGATGCTCAGGACCATTCCGCATCTGGCCATGATCCCGCTGGTGATCCTCTGGTTCGGGATCGGCGAGGAATCGAAGCTGTTCCTCACGTCCTTGGGCGTGCTCTTTCCGGTCTATCTCAACACCTTTCACGGTGTCAGGAACGTCGATCGCGAGCTGATCGAGATGGGCCGGATCTATGGAATGAGCGGCTGGACGCTGTTCAGGAAAGTCATCCTGCCCGGCGCCCTGCCTTCGATATTCGTCGGACTGCGTTATGCGCTCGGCATCATGTGGCTGACACTCATCGTCTCGGAGTCGATCGCCGCATCATCCGGGATCGGCCATATGGCGAACCAGGCGCGTGAATTCATGATGACGGACGTGGTGGTCCTGTCGCTGCTCATCTACGCGGCGCTCGGCAAGCTCGCCGACGTGATTGCGAGGGCCCTGGAGCGTAATGCCCTATCCTGGAACCCGGTCTATCAGAAATAGGAGGCCAGCATGAGCGGCTATGTCAGCAGGTTCGAGCGGCGCCAAGGCACTGTCGAACCCTTGGGAGAACAGGGGCGAACGGTCTCCGCCGCAGCGACCGAAGCGGTCTCGATCGAGCTGCGGCGGGTCGAGCAATCCTTCGGTCAAAACCGGGTCCTTCGTGGCATCGACCTTGACGTCCCGGCCGGGCAGTTCCTGGCGATCGTCGGCAAGAGCGGCTGCGGCAAGAGTACCTTGTTGCGCCTGCTCGTCGGGCTGGACCGCCCGGCCGCCGGCTCGCTTCGCTTCGCCGACCGATCGGGAAACACGGTGGAGGCCAATGCGCGCATCGTCTTCCAGGAGCCTCGGCTGCTTCCCTGGGCGAGGGTGGTCGACAATGTGGCGGTCGGCCTCGGCCAGGTTATCGACAAGGATACGGCACGCGTGAAAGCGCTAATGGCGCTGGACGACGTACAATTGACCGACAAGGCGGATCAATGGCCGGCACGGCTCTCCGGCGGCCAGCGGCAACGGGTGGCGCTCGCTCGCTCGCTCGTCAGCCGCCCCGGTCTGCTGGTCTTCGACGAACCGCTCGGGGCGCTCGACGCATTGACGCGCATCACGATGCAGGAACTTGTCAGCCGGGTCTGGCGGGAGTTGGGATTCACTGCGGTCCTGGTCACCCATGATGTCAGCGAGGCGGTGCATCTGGCCGACCGGGTGATTGTCCTCGATGGCGGCAAGGTGGCGCTCGATCTCGAAATTCCGACGGAGCATCCGCGTCGCCATGGCGATCCGGATCTCGCCGTCGTCGAGCGCCGCCTGCTGGATGCCATCCTCGGCTGACGACGCCCGGGCCTTGCCGGCTACAGCGATCGGATCGTGATCGTCCGAGTCGTGGCGAAGCGCATCGCCAGGACTTGCTGGACGATCCTTTCCGCCTGGGCGGCGATCTCCGGCACGCCTGTGAGTTCGCCGAAGGCGCCGCGCGCCAGCGGCCCGGCGATGAACAGATCCTCGACAGGATAGCCGTCCCGCGCCACGGCCCGGCTGTCTTCATCGCATGCGATGCCGAGGCCGTGCGGGTCCTTCCTCAGGAGGCCGGAGCCTTCCATATCGGCAAGACAGCTTTGGCTGCCGATCACGTTGCCATGGTCGGGTCCGGTCGCCGCGATGATCCACCGTGCAGCGTGGCGCACCACAATTCCGTGCGGCTTCGTCGCAATATCGACGACAATTTCCGCGTGGCCCGGCCGGACCGCGACGATCCGACCCGCACGGCTTCGCAGTCGGCCGGCCGCTCTTTCGCGCTCGACGAGTTCGGCGATCTGCGGCGACATGCGAAAACGGTGCGCTTCGAAGCGCCGGCGAAGATGGCGCAGGACGCGACGCTGTTCGACGAGCGGCAATGCCTGCCAGATGGCTTGGCCCTGGTGCCGCAGGGCGTCGAAGACGCTCTGCCAGGGCAGGCCGGCTTCCGTCACCTCCTCAAGGGCGAAGCGCACCCGCTCGAGAAGCGAAAGGGCGGTGTTCGGCACACCGATAAGGAAGTCGCCATGCGGCGCGAAATCACCGGACGCCTGGGGCTGTGGCAACTGTCCCGTTCGCGAAAGGAGCGTCACCTCCGCGCAATGGCCTTTCGCGCGCAAGACACCCAGGGCGTCGAGCGCCGTCAGGCCGGCACCGACAACGAGGACCTTATCGTCCGGCCCTATCGCCTGGAGGGCGCCGGACGGTAAAGGGTCCGATATCAAGCGAGCGTCACCGCCGAGACTGTCGGAAAGCAGGTCCGGCGGTGTCGGCGGCGGATGGCCGGTCGCGATCACGACGATATCGGACTGCACCGATGCACCACGATCTCCCTCGATCTGCCAGCGGCCGTGCCGGCGGCAAATCCGCTCGGCGCGCTCGCGCACATGCCTGACGCTTCCCCTGTCGAGGAAAGGCTGGATCTGCTCGGCCATGAACGCTGCGAAATCGGCCCGGCGCGCATAGATCCCGCCATCCCCCACGGCATCCGGGTCCAGATCGAGACGGCCCGAGGCCGACAGCCAATGGACGAAGGCTTGCGGGTCGCCGGGCACGGCGCGCATCCGGTGGGCCGCGACGTTGAGGCGGAGCGACGGATTACGGGTACCGTAGGCCAAGCCGCCGCCAAGACCGGCGCGGGACTCGAAGACGACGATGTCGTCAGGTCCATATTGGCCGTTCACGGCAAGAAGGCGGGCAAGGCTTGCTCCGGTGAAGCCTCCGCCGATGATTGCTACTCTGCTGGTGGTCGGAGCCGGCGTGACATCCTTCGGCAGTGGCAGCGTTATTCTCAGCATTCCGATCTCCCTTCGGTTGGAGCGGCGGCTTTGAAGTGCCTCGTGCGAGGGCTAGTCATATTTTCTATAAAATATATAGACTAAAGAATCCGATGTCTACGGGGGCCGCGCCGTCGCTGTTACCAATCGGGAGACCGTGGATGTGCCGAGCAGAGGAGCGAAAAATGTCGGTTCAGCCTTCAGTACGAGCCTTCGAGATCGAGGAGAGCGCCAGCCGGTCCACGAACCGGCCGGCCGATGCCGACAGTCTGAAGGCGGCATTGCGCGTCTTGGGCGGCGGCGTCAGCATCATAACCGCGGGAGAAGGGGAGGCGCGGACCGGGGCGACCGTCACCTCGGCCACCGCCCTCTCGGTCGAGCCGCCGCGTATGCTCGTCTCCCTCAATCGTGCGTCATCGACGTGGCCGGTCGTCGAGCGGTTCGGTCATTTCTGCGTCAATATCGTCGGCGAACAGCACGAGTTCCTCGCCAACCAGTTCGCCGGCCGTGGCGGGCTCAAGGGGCCGGACCGCTACCGTGGCGGCGAATGGACCCGCCTTGCCAGCGGCGCGCCGGTGCTTCAGGATGCGGTGGCGGCGATCGACTGCGAGGTGGAAGAGGCAATCGAAAGGCACAGCCACGCAATCGTGCTCGGCCGTGTGGTCGGCATCCGTATTGGCGGGGGTGAAACCCTGATCTATCGGGAGGGCCGGTATTTTGCACTGTCCCGATAGGGCATTCGTCGAGCGATGTGTCGAGCACTTGTAATGCACAGTTTACATCGAAATTATTGACGAACGAGCAGAATGCGGCGACACTGCGCGCCGACCCATGAGGGGCTCAACGGGAGGAACGCCGAAATGCCGCTCGGTATTGTGAACTTCTCCTTCGATCTGTTCGCACCTTGGCGCGAGCAGTTTCGTATCCGCTCCGAAAGCGCACCGAGGAAAGCTGCCGACGAGCCAAGGACCGACATGGTCGACCGCAGCGACGAGGAGCAGGAGCGCCGGCAGGCCCTGTTCTGGGGACTGTTCCCGGTTCTCTAAGGCGGAATGGCAAGCGATGTATGCGGCCTCTGTGCAGATCGCAGCCCGGCCAATGGAATGGAGCCTCGCCGCGAGCCATCATCCTACGACGCCGCGCCTAATGTCGGACGCGCCGCCTTTGCGATCGATTCGCCGGTTCCAGCTGAGCCCGCATCAGTAAGGATGCACGAGATGGGGTCCATTACACATCTGCATGAGCGTCTTCGGCCGGTGCCGCTTAGCATAGCGTCCGACGAGGAGGTATTGACGGCGGCCGGCGAGCTCGTGGCGCTTGGCGCCGAGGCTCCCGCCATTGTCCTGGCGGACGCGCTGGTGCGGTCCGGCCTGCTCGCGATCTCCATCCCCTCCGATTTCGACGGTGCGGACGTATCGAACGGGCTGATAGCCGAGGCCGTGTCGAAGATCGCCGAAGTCCAGCCCGCTGCGGCCGGTGCCCTCGTTCATCATTATCGCGCCCTCGAATTGGTCCGCAATGCAGGCAGCGAGGAACAGCGGCGCAGCATCTATGCGCATGTGGCATCGGGTGAGAGGCTGTCGGCCGCAGGCCCGAGCGATCAGGGCACACCACGCTACGTCCCCGACGGCATCGGCTTCAAGTTGACCGATGCGCTCGAGGCCGCCTGTCTCGGTGAACCGGATTGGTTTGCCATTCTGGCGCAGAACGAGGTTGAGGCGTCGAGCCTCTTGCTCGTCCAGCGCGGCTGCACGGAAACCCACGTCGTGCGTACCGGCGAGCCGGCACTTTATCGACTCGGCGAGGCGCACGTGCCGGCCGACTCGGTGCTTGTCCTCAATCGCGATGCGCTTCTGCTTGCCCGATCGCTCGGAACGATCTTGCAGGCGGCGATCGTCCTTGGCGAGAAGCGCCGGCAACTGGCCGGCAATTTGTGCATGTGGCGCGACGGCCGGGCTTCGAGCGACCGGCCCTGGGACGAGCGGATTGGACGGTTCCAGGTTGAGATCGAGACATTGGCGGCGTTGATCGATCGGGCGTCGACGGCTCTCGACCTCGCGCAGGTGAACTCCACGCCAGCCGGCATTGCCGTCGTGGTCAGGCTAGCGACAACGATCGAGATCGCCTTTCCGTCGGAAGGCACGCGCGGTACCGGGCACCTGCTCGCCGAGCTCGGGCGCATGCTGTTCACCGACTGAACGCGGGCTTACTCGCCGGCGATGAGCGCTTCCTCGACCGTCTTCGTCCGGTCCTTCGAGACGAACTGCGCAAGCGTCATGTTGTCGAGGATGGTGGCGATGGCGTCGCGAACCTCCGTCATCGACAGGCGAACCTGACAGCCGACCGGATCGTTGCAATCGTCGCAGGCTTCGAAGGCCGTGCGGCTCGCACAGCGGATCGGAGCAAGCGGACCGTCGAGCGCGCGGATGACCTGGCCGATCATGATCTCCGTGGCAGGCTTCGACAGCGAATAGCCGCCATTGGGGCCCTTCTTCGAGCGCAGGATGCCGGTGTTGCGCAGTTCCAGGAGGATGGTGTCGAGGAACTTCTTCGGAATATTGTTGCGCGTCGCAATCTCGGTGACGAACGCGGTTTCTCCAGGACCAAGGCGCGCCAGATCAACAAGCGCCTTCAATCCGTACTTGCCTTTTTTCGTAAGCATTGTGGGACTCGAATGGTGTCGATCGCGCACGCGCCGGATGGCGCGCAGGCACGTCTATTATTTCTTACTAAGTAAATAGTTTTTGGTGAATTAATCTGCAAGCCAGTTTCACTGGAACTGGTACTCCACGGCGATGAATTTTAAGTCACTCCCGTAAGAATCCTTGATTTGACCTCTGTCGCAGGCGGCGTGTGCCAAAAAAGCGGATATTGCGCCCTCATTTGCTCGCCTCGACAGTCAGGGCCCTGTGCCGAAGAAGGCGAGGCGGGTGAACAGGACGTAGTTCGACTCCGATACCATCAGCGCCACGAAGACCAGGACCAAGAGCGGCGGCAGGAGGATGGCATAGGTGAGCGCGAGCCGTTCCCAGGCCATGTGCATGAACACCGCCACGATCAATCCGGCCTTCAGCATCATGAAGATCAGGATCAGCGACCAGCGGAGATAGCCCTCAAGACCGAAATAATCGACCAGATAGGAAAAGGCGCTGAGCACGAAGAGCAGGCCCCAGACCAGGAGGTAGAGCTTGATCGGGTGCTGCTGCTGTTCCGCATGTGCAGCATGTTGCGCGGCGTGAACCTCTGCATGAGCCATGGTGCCCTCCTCACCAGAGATAGAAGAATGCGAAGATGAAGACCCAGACCAGGTCGACGAAGTGCCAGTAGAGGCCGGTGATCTCGACGATCTCGTAGCGGCCCTTGCGGCTGGTGAAGAAGCCGCGCCGCTCCGTGTCGTAATCGCCGCGCCAGACCTTGCGGGCGACGATCAACAGGAAGATGACGCCGATGGTGACATGGGTGCCGTGGAAACCGGTGATCATGAAGAAGGAGGAGCCGAATTGCGCTGCGCCCCAGGGATTGCCCCAGGGCCGCACGCCTTCGGCGATCAGCTTCGACCACTCGAATGCCTGCATGCCGACGAAAGTGGCGCCGAACAGGGCGGTCACCAGCATGAGGATTGCGGTCTTCCGGCGGTCGCGGCGATAACCGCAATTGACGGCCATCGCCATGGTGCCGCTCGACGAGATCAGCACGAAGGTCATGATCGCGATCAGGATCAGCGGCATATGCGTTCCGCCTATTTCGAGAGCGAAGACCTCGCTGGGGTTCGGCCAGGGAACGGTGGTCGACATGCGCGCTGCCATGTAGGCGAGCAGGAAACAACCGAAGACGAAGGTGTCGCTGAGGAGAAAGATCCACATCATGGCCTTTCCCCAGGAGACGTTCTTGAAGGTGCGCTGGTCCGAGGCCCAGTCCGACGCCAGCCCGGCCAACCCGGCCGGGCGGGGAAGCGTATCTGCTGCGGGGGTCTTGATCGGGGCAGACATTGTCAGCGGTTCCTATGTCAGGAGTTGGCGGCAGAAATCGACGACGTCGCTGGCCCAGCCGGAAAAGAGGGCGAAGAGCACCAGCCAGACGAACAGCATGAAATGCCAGTAGATGGCGCAGAGCTCGACCGTCAGCCGCATTCTGCGGTCGAGCGGTCCGCCCCAGGCGCGCAGAGTGAGCCTGCCGAGCGCGACAAGTCCGCCGACGATGTGCAGGCCGTGCATGCCGGTCAACAGGTAGAAGAAGCTGTTGGCGGGGTTTCCGGCGAGCAGATACCCGGCAGCCGTCAACTCGCGCCAGGCGAAAAGCTGTCCGACGAGGAAGGCGAGGCCACCGGCGAGGGCGGCGAGCAGGGCGGTTCTGGTTGCCTCGTCATCGCGCCTCTCAGCCTCGACCTTTGCCCGGTGCAGCGTAACGCTGCCGACGGCAAGGATGCCGGTATTGACCCAGAGCAGAGCCGGCAGAGGCAGGGAGCCCCAGTCGGACGAGGCCATGCGCATGAAATAGGCGCTGATGGCGAGCGAGAAGAGCGCACCGACAACACCGAGGAAGACACCAAGACCGATTTTTGCCGCCGGCAACGGCGCGCCGCTCCGGCGGTCATAGCGGTGGCCGACCTCCAGCCAGGGCCGTGATGCCAGCCGCTGCTGGGCGAGCCACCAGACGATGACTGCAGCGACCAGCGTGAGGAAGATTACAGCGACGCTCATGACGCCGTCTCGTGGGTGACGAGCCCCGGCGTCGGCTGGTTCTGCGGGATGAAATCCTCGGGCGCTCCCGGGACGCTGTAATCGTAAGCCCAGCGATAGACCACCGGCAGTTCCTTGCCCCAGTTGCCGTGCGGCGGCGGCGTCTCCGGCGTTTGCCATTCGAGCGTCGTCGCCCGCCACGGATTGCCGCCGGCTTCGCGACCGTGGCGCAGGCTCCAGGCGAGATTGAAGAGGAAGACGATCTGGGCGGCGCCGACGATCAGCGCCATGACGCTGATGAAGGCATTGAGGCTATGGACCGACTCCTGCACGAATGCCATTTCGCCGAGTTCGTAGTAGCGGCGCGGCACGCCGACGAGGCCGACATAGTGCATCGGGAAAAAGATCAAATAGGCGCCGACGAACGTGACCCAGAAATGGATCTGCCCGAGCGCCTCATTGAGCATGCGCCCGGTGATCTTCGGGTACCAATGGTAGATCGCGCCGAAGATGACCATGATCGGTGCCACGCCCATCACCATGTGGAAATGCGCAACGACGAACATCGTGTCGGAGAGAGGCACGTCGACGACGACGTTGCCGAGGAAGAGGCCCGTCAGCCCGCCATTGACGAAGGTGACGATGAAGCCGAGCGCGAAGAGCATCGGCAGGGTGAGGTGGATGTTGCCGCGCCACAGCGTCAGCACCCAATTGTAGACCTTGATCGCCGTCGGCACGGCGATGATCAGAGTCGTGGTGGCGAAGAAGAAGCCGAAATAGGGATTCATCCCGCTCACATACATGTGGTGGGCCCAGACGATGAAGGAGAGGCCGCCGATGATGACGATCGCCCAGACCATCATGCGGTAGCCGAAGATGTTCTTGCGCGCATGGGTGCTGATGAGATCGGAAACGATGCCGAAGGCGGGCAGCGCGACGATATAGACCTCAGGGTGGCCGAAGAACCAGAAGAGATGCTGGAACAGGATCGGACTGCCGCCGCCATGCTGCAACTGCTCGCCCATTTCGACGATCGCCGGCATGAAGAAGCTGGTGCCGAGCAGCCGGTCGAACAGCATCATGACGCAGGCGACGAACAGCGCGGGGAAGGCGAGCAGCGCCATCACGGTCGCCGTGAAGATGCCCCAGACGGTCAGCGGCAGGCGCATCAGCGTCATGCCGCGCGCGCGGCCCTGGAGCACGGTGACGACATAGTTGAGGCCGCCCATGGTGAAGCCGATGATGAAGATGATCAGCGACGAGAGCATCAGGATGATGCCCCAGTCCTTGCCGCCCGGCGTGCCGGAAAGCACCGCCTGCGGCGGATAGAGCGTCCAGCCGGCCCCGGTCGGTCCACCGGGAGCAAAGAAGCTCGCCACCAAGACCAAGACGGCGAGCAGGTAAATCCAATAGCTCAGCATGTTGGCGTAGGGGAACACCATGTCGCGGGCGCCGACCATCAGCGGAATGAGATAATTTCCGAAGCCGCCGAGGAAGAGCGCCGTCAAGAGGTAGATCACCATGATCATGCCGTGCATGGTGATGAACTGGTAATAGGCATCGGCATCGATAAAATCGAATGTGCCGGGAAAGCCGAGCTGCAGGCGTATCAGCCAGGACAGTACCAGCGCCACCATGCCGATGGCAATGGCGGTCGTCGCATACTGAATGGCGATGATCTTCGCATCCTGGCTGAAGACGTAGCGCGTCCACCAGCTATGCGGATGATAGAGCTCAACATCCTCGACTTCGGGAGGCGGAAGCGCCTCGCCAATACCGGACCGGACGTCGACCATCATAATCCTCCCCAGGTTGCTACTGCACGGCGCCTCCTACCGCGCCGCTGCGGCGGCAATCGTTGCCGCCGGGCTCGTTTCGGACGATGCGGATAGTTGCGAAAAACTCTGCTGCTCGGCGAGCCAAGCCTGATAGTCTTCCTCGGTGTCGACCACGACGGTGCCGCGCATCTGCGGATGGCCGACGCCGCAGAGCTCGGCGCAGAGGATTTCGAAGGTGCCGGTGCGCGTCGGGGTGAACCAGAAATAGGTCACCATGCCCGGCACCATGTCCATCTTGGCGCGAAATTCCGGCACGTAGAAATCGTGCAGCACATCGACGGAGCGGAGCAGGACCTTGACGGGCTTGCCGATGGGAAGGTGAAGCTCGCCACCCTCGATGATCAGATCGTCAAGGCTGGCGGCGTCATTGCGGTTGAGGCCGAGCGTATTTTCAGGGGTGATGTCGCGCGTTTCGCTCGTGCCGAGCCGCCCGTCGGCGCCGGGAAGCCGGAAGCTCCACAGCCATTGCTGGCCGATCACCTCCACTTCCGCTGCGTCCTGAGGGACGGTAATGTACTGGTTCCAGACGAACAGGCCGGGCGCCAGCATCGCGGCGACGCCGAGCGTCGTGCTCGTCGCCAGCCAGCCTTCGAGTTTCCTGTTCTCGGGCTCATAGGCGGCCGTGTTGCCGGGCCGGTGGCGGAAGCGCAGCACGCAATAGGCCATGAACAGGACCACGGCGGTAAAGGCGATGCCGGTGATCCAGAAGGTTATGATGATGGTATTGTCTATGTAATTCCAGTTGGAGGCGATCGGCGTCCACCACCAAGGACTGAGCAAATGGAACAACACTGATCCGGCGGCCAACAGAACCAGAATCACTACCACCGCCATTTTCTGTCCCTCCCCGCCGCGATTGGCCGTGAGACGAATACGCAATCCGCGGCGTTCCGATCAGAATTATTGCACGAACGGATAATACTGGCAAATCCTCGGTAAGGCGAAGAATTCTGCCTTGCCGGGAGACGCTCCTATTTGGGGTGTTGCTTGAGATAGGCGATCACATTGACGATCTCTTCGTCCTTCTTGAGGCCGGGGAAGACCATCTTCGTGCCTTTGACCTTGGCTTTGGGATCCCGGAGATACTCGTGTAGCGTCGCCTCGTCCCAGACGAGCCCGTTCTTGCCCGCATCGACCATGGCATTCGAATATTTAAAATCCGCATGCGTGCCGGCGGTTCGGCCGATGACACCCATGAGCGACGGCCCGACCCTATTCTGATCCTTGTCCACGACGTGGCAGGCGGAGCATTTCTTGAAGACGGTGGCGCCAGCCTCGGCGTCGCCCTCCTGCGCCTGGCCGACGGCCGGACAGAGAAGGAGTGCGGAAAAGGACAGGGCAACAACTGCAATTCGCATGATACTTCCCCAATTTCGCCCGGCGCGGGCAAAGAAGAGTATCGTCATTCAGGGCTTTGGCGGTGCTTGCTCTCTAAGAATGCGCGCCGGAGCGGTTGATACTTGCGACAGAAAAGAAGCTAGTCCTCGCTGGGGAGAAGTCAATTGCTCCTTCGGGATAGCGTGTGGAGGGATAGGCAACCCGTCAGACGCGGTTACCCTCGCTGTCGAAGAAATGCAGGCTGTGCGCCGGGAAATGGACGGGGACGGTGCCGGAGGCCGTCAGGAAGGAGCGATCGTTGGTGAAGACCTTGAAGCCTGCCCGCCCGAGCGAGAGGTGCAGGATGATGCCGAAGCCGGTCGGCTCGACGAGGTCGACGGTGGCAAGCAGCGTCTCCGGCCCATGGCCGGCAAGCACGATGTGCTCGGGGCGAATGCCAAGCGTTGCTTGGGCGTTGTTCGCAAGCGGGGGAGGGGCGTCGAGGGGAATTCCGATGTCCCCGGCGATTTCGAACAGAGGCCTATCGCCAGCGCGACTCGTCCCCTCGAAAAAGTTCATGCCGGGCGATCCGATGAAGCCGGCAACGAAGAGATTGGCGGGGCGATCATAGAGGTCGAGGGGGCTGCCGACCTGCTGGACGACGCCGGCATTCATGGCGACGATCCGGTCGGCGAGCGTCATCGCCTCGATCTGGTCATGCGTCACGTAAATCGAGGTGGCGCCGAGATCCTTGTGCAGCTTCTTGATTTCGGCGCGCATCTGCTCGCGCAGCCGTGCGTCGAGATTGGAGAGCGGCTCGTCGAAGAGGAAGGCTTTCGGCTGGCGCACGATGGCGCGGCCCATCGCGACGCGTTGGCGCTGACCGCCGGAAAGCGCCTTCGGCCTTCGCTCCAGCAGCGGCTCCAAACCGAGCTTGGCGGCGGCACCCGTCACGACGGTTGCGATCCTCTCCTTCGGCGTCTTGCGAAGCCTCAGGCTGTAGCTCATGTTCCGGGCGACCGACATGTGCGGATAGAGCGCGTAGGACTGGAAGACCATGGCGATGTCGCGATCCTTTGGCGCGAGCTCATTCACCCGCTTGCCGGCGATGCGGATCTCGCCGCCGGTTACGCTTTCAAGCCCCGCAATCATCCGCAGCAAGGTCGACTTGCCGCAACCGGACGGGCCGACCAGCACGACGAATTCGCCGTCGCGGATCTTGAGGTCGACGTCGTGCAGGACGGGGTGGACGCCGTAGGATTTCTGGATATTGGCGATGTCGATGGAAGCCATGAGCAATCCTCAGCCTTTGACCGCGCCGGCCGTGAGGCCCTGGACGAGATAACGTTGAATGAGCAGGAAGAAGAGGCAGGCCGGAATCAGCGCCAGGACGCCGGCCGCCATCATCTGGCCGAAATCGACCGAGAATTTCGAGACGAAGGAGAGGAGCCCGACCGGGAAGGTCGCCTGATCGTTGCCGGAGATCAGCATCAGCGAGAAGAGCAGTTCGCTCCAGGCGGCGGTGAAGACGAAGCCGAGCGTTGCGGCGATGCCGGGCAGGGTCAGCGGCAGGATGATCTGGCGGAAGGCGACGAATTGCGTGGCCCCGTCGATCATCGCAGCCTCTTCCAGGTCCTTCGGAATGCCGTCGAAGAAGGACTGCATCAGGAAGGTGGCGAAGGGCACGTTGAAGGCGCTGTAGACGATGACGAGGCCGGTCAGGCTGTTGGTGAGCCCGAGCGGCGAGAGGATCTTGAAGATCGGCGCGACGAGCATGACCAGCGGGAACATCTGCGTCAAAAGCATCAGCGTCACCAACCAGTATTTGCCGCGGAAGCGGAAACGCGACAGCGCATAGCCGGAAAGCGAGGCAAGGATCGTCACGACGACCGCCGTCGAGCCGGAGACGATCAGGCTGTTGCGGAAGAAGACCGGGAAGGCGCTGTGCCGCAGCACGAAGTCGAAGTGCTCGAGGCTGGCGCGCGACGGCCAGAGGCGGATGCCTTCCGAATAGAGCAGGTCGTTGGGCGTAACCGCCACCTTCAGCAGCCAGAAGAGCGGAAAGAGGGCAAAGGCGATATAGGCTAGGATCGCCAGACGATGCGCGACGGTGAGGAAGACTGACTTGGCGCGCATCGGTTCAATCCTTGCTCAGGAGCCATTGCCGCAGGATGACGATCAGCAGCGAATAGGCGAGCAGGAGCGCCAGGAGCACCAGCGCGATCGCCGAGGCATAGCCGAAATCGAGCCGCTTGAAGGCCTGGGTGAAGATGTAGCTGGCGACGATCTGCGTCCGGTCGGCCGGCCCGCCATTGGTCATGACGATGATCAGATCGGCGAAATTCGAGATCCAGACGGTGCGCAACAGAATGGTGATGGCGATCGTCGGCGCGAGGAAAGGCAGCGTGATCGACAGGAAGCGCTGAAAGGCGCCGGCGCCGTCTATGCTCGCCGCCTCGTAGAGGTCGCGCGGGATCGCCTGCAGCGCGGCGAGCAGGGTAATCGCGAAGAAGGGAATGCCCCACCAGATATTGGCGACGATCGGCCCCCACATGGCAAGCTGCGGATCCGACAAGATGTTCGCCGGCTGGCTCATGATCCCGAGCGCATAGAGCCAGTGCGGCAGCGGCCCGACGACCGGGTTGAAGAGCCAGGCCCAATTGAGGCCGGCAAGGAAGCTCGGCACTGCCCAGGGCAGGAAGACGAGCGCCTGGGCGATGGCGCGGCCGCGAAACGGTTTGTCAAGCAGCAGCGCCAGGATCAGTCCGAAGGCGAACTGGAGAAGAACGGATGCGCCGGTCCACCAGAGCGTGTTGCGCAGCGAGCGGAAAAAGGCCTGGTCTTGAGAGAGCGCCCGAAAATGATCGAGTCCAATGAAGGCGCCGGAGAACGGGTTGAGGAGTTGCACGTCGCGGAAGGCATAGGAAACGCCGAGCACCAGCGGCACCAGCATCACCGTGACGATCAGGATCAGCGCCGGCGCGCTGTAGAGATAGGGCGCCGAGGCGTCCGCGATGCGCTTCATCAGCGGCCGGCGGCTTGCGGACAGACCGTGCTGGCGTGCGGCATAATCCATCGATCGGAGTTCCTCCTGGCCGCCCGGCGGGCGGAGCGTAGTCCCATGTTGATGAAGGGCGACAGGCGACCCTGCCGCCCTTCATGTCGGATCACTTCTTGTTCGCCAGATGTTTCTGCTGTGCCTTGGTCAGGTAGTCCGCCCATTGATTGGCGAGCTCTTCCGGCGTGATGTCGCCGAGGAGCGCTTCCTGGCTCGTCTTGATCGCGAGTGAATCCTTGAAGAAGGCGAATTCCTCGAGATAGGTCGGCATGACGGTCAGCACGACGTCTTTGTCGGCGAGTTCGTCGAACCAGCCCTTGAACTGCGGGCCCGAATAGAAGGGGTCCTTCTCTGCGGACTTGTGGACCGGCAGCGCGCCGGTGCGCTTGTTCCACTCGATGTTGCCTTCCGGCCCTTCCAGCGTTTCGATCAGCTTCCAGGAGAGGTCCTTGTTCTGGCTTGCCGAAAGCATCGACCAGCCGGCGAAGCCGATCGTCGTGAAGGCCTTGCCGCTCGGTCCCTTGGGCATGGTGGTGACGCCGAAATCCTCCGGCTTCATGCGTTGGGCGATGGCGATCAGCGCATCCGGATCCTGATCGAGAAAGGCGCAGGTGCCGCTGTAGAAGCCGGCGACGATCTCGTTGAAGCCCCAGTTGACGCTGTCCTTCGGCGCGAGACCCTTCTTGTAGAGGTCGATGACCCAGGTCAGCCCCTTGACCCAGCCTTCGCTGTTCATCGTCGAGGTGCCGTCCTCCTTGAAGAACGTGTTGTCGCCGGCCATGGTGGCGCCGAACATCACCCAGCCGTTCAGCCCGCCCGGACCGCCGCGCAGGCAGTAGCCAGACTTGCCGGGCAGCTTCGAGACGGCTTCCGACGCCCTGACGAAGTCGTCCATCGTCTTCGGCGGCTCCGCGACGCCGGCCTCAGAGAGCAGCTTCCTGTTGTAGAACATTGCCCGGAGATAGAAGCCGTAGGGCAGCATATAGGCGGTGTCGTTGACGTCGCGGCCGAGTTCCAGGGCGCGCTCGGTGAGGCCCGGCGTGTGCTCCCACTTGGCAAGGTAGGGCTCGAGGCTCTCCAGCATGCCGTTATTGGCATAGAGCGACAGCCAGGTGTCCGGCATTTCCATCACGTCGGGGATTTCCCCGGCCGAGACCATGGTCGCGAATTTCTGGAAGGCTTCGCCCCAGGGCAGCGAGATGATCTCGACAGTGGTGCCGGGGTTCGCCGCCTCGAACTTGGCGACGATCGACTTCAGCGTTTCGGTGCGCTCGGGGCTGGTGATGACCTCGACGAGCTTCAGCTTGGTATCGGCAAGGGCACTGCCGGCCATCAGCGTGGCGAGCAGGGTGGCTGTGATCAGTTTCCTCATTGTTGTTCCCTTTGTTCTTGGCGTTGATCGATTTTCTCAGGGGCGGGATGGAGAAACCGCTTGCGTTTTTCCATCCCACTCGTCGTCAGCCTGATGAAACAGCGTCGAGCGCCGCTTCGAGATCGCTCCAGAGGGCCTCCGTTCCCTCCAGGCCGACATGGAGCCGTACCGACCGCGGAGAAATGCCGAAGGCGGCCGCGGAATTGGGTTGCGCTTTCTGCGCCAGGACGACCTTGCCCGGGACGATGAGGCTTTCGTGGCCACCCCAGGATACGCCGAGTTTGAACAGTTCGAGATGATCGGCGAAGCGGCGGATGTCGACGCCTTCGCGGAAGATGAAGGAAAACAGGCCGGAGGTTCCCGAAAGACCCGGCGGCAGGTGATTCCCAAGCCCCGGATGGCAGACCGTTTCGACCAGCGGGTGCTCCTGCAGGCGTCGCGCAAGGGCGAGCGCCGAGCGCTCATGCGCCTTCATCCGGATCGGCAGGGTGCGAAGTCCGCGGATCAGCAGCCAGGCATCGAACGGAGACAGCTTGCCGCCGAGATAGGGATAGGCTTCGGAGCGGATGCGGCCGACCAGTTCCCTGGAGCCGGCGACGACACCGGCGACGACGTCGCTGTGACCGCTCAAATATTTCGAGGCCGAGTGGATGACGAGATCGACGCCGAGCGAAATTGGCTGCTGGAACACCGGGCTCGCCCAGCTGTTGTCGATGACGGTGACGATCCCTTGCGCCCTGGCAAGCGCTGCCAGCGCCGCCACGTCATGGGTGTCCATCACCCAGCTCGTCGGGCTCTCCATGTAGAAGAGCTTGGCGCCGGTCAGCGCCTTGGTAACCGCCTCCTCGTCGCGTCCGTCGACATAGGTAACCTCGATGCGCATGCGCTTCAGATGCGTACCGAACAGCCGGAAGGCATCGGGGTAAAGATGCTTCACCGCGACGATGCGGTCGCCCGGCTCGACGAAGGTGAGCACGGTCGAGGAGATCGCCGACATGCCGCTGGCAAAGCCGATCGCGTCTTCGGCGCCTTCGAGTTTTGCGAGCATCTCCTCGAACAGCCGGACGGTCGGATTGAGGCCGCGGGTGTAGATCGGCCGGACGCGTTCGCCCCGGTAGGAGGCGATCATCTCGTCATAGTCCTTGAAGGTGAACAGCGAGGTCTGGACGATCGGCGGAACGACGGCGTCGAAGGCATGGGCCTCGTCATGGGCGGCAATCAGCGAGGCTCTGTCGAACGGGTCGATGCCGTCATTCATTTGGACATTTCCTTGATGTCTTCCTCGACGATTGCGAGGATTTTCAGTGTTTCTTCCCGGGCGGCATTCGGATTCTGCGAGGCGATCGCGTCGAAGAGCGTCCGATGATACGGAAAGGACCGCCGCGCGAAATCCGGCCGGTCGAAGGGTTTCTCCCAGAAGCGCTCGAAAGCCTCGCGCATCTGCTCGAGCAGCTGTCGAAAGAGCGGATTGTGGGTCGCGTCGTAGATCGCCAGGTGGAAGGCGAGGTCCTCGGGGCCGGACGTGCCCTTGGCGAGATGCACGCGCTCCATCGCGTCGAGCTTCGTTTCGATGTTGATGAGGTCGGCGTCGGTGCGGCGGCGCGCGGCGACCATGCCGGCCTCGACCTCGATGCCGCGGCGAACTTCCAGCGTCTGCAGCAGCGCATCGCGAAGGTGCTGGGTGTCGAGGGTCAGCGGCATGTGAATGGTGGCGCCGGAAATGGCACGCAACAGATAGGTGCCGCTGCCCTTGCGCGCCTCGACGACGCCGAGCGCCTGAAAATGGCTGATGACCTCGCGGATGGTGGAGCGCCCGACGGCGAGCGCCGCCATCAGTTCGCGTTCGGCGGGAAGGCGATCGCCGGGCTTCAGGCCGGAGCGCTGGACATAGTCGGCGAGCGCGGAGATCACCTGCTGCACCCGATCGACCGGGGGCAGGGGCAGAAGCATCGCTTTCTCCGGCTTGGGCATCCAGGTTGCTCAGAATTGGTCTGACATCTGAGCAATATGACAGCCGTCGCGCCGCATGGTCAAGGGGCAAGATTTGCGATATGGCTCGTGCCGACAAAGACCTACGGCAGACGGGGATCCATGGGGTGAGCGCCACGAAGTCCTATGCCGGCGACGGCGGCTATCCGGCGAGCTACTACGCCGCCACCCGCAACATCGTCCGCACGCCGGTCAGGCTGGAGGGGCGGGTCGAAACCGACATCTGCGTCGTCGGCGCCGGTTACACAGGGCTGGCGACGGCCATTCATCTCGCCGAGAAGGGCTACAAGGTTACGGTGGTGGAGGGCGCCCAGGTGGGCTGGGGCGCTTCCGGGCGCAACGGCGGCCAGATCGTCAATGGCCTCAACGCCAGTCTCCCGACGATCCAGCGCCGCTTCGGAGAGGACGCGGCACGCTTCATCGGCGGCCTTGTCCAGGAAGGCGGGCGGATCATCCGGCGGCTCGTCAGCCGATACCGGATCGACTGCGACCTGAAGTCCGGCAACATCTATGCCGCCTATACCAGCGCGCATATGAAGGAGCTCGAAGCCAAGCAGGCGCTCTGGCGCAGATACGGCATGGACGACCATCTGCTGCTCGACCGGGAGGGGCTGCGCAAGCTCGTCAATTCCGAAGCCTATTGCGGTGGCATGCTCGACATCACCGGCGGCCATATGCATCCGCTCAATCTGGTACTTGGCGAGGCACGCGCCTTCGAGAGCCTCGGCGGCACCATCTGCGAGATGTCTCCGGTGACACGCGTCGATCACAAGGCGGCACGGCCGACCGTCCACACCTCGGAGGGAGAAGTCTCAGCCCGCATTGTGGTGCTCTGCGGCAATGCCTATCTCGGCGATGCGGTGCCCGAGCTCGTCTCGCGCGTCATGCCCGTCTCGACGCAGATGATCACCACGGCACCGCTCGGCGAGGAACTCGCGGACGCGCTGATCCCGAGCGACATGTGCGTCGAGGATGTGCGCTACATCCTCGACTATTTCCGGCTTTCGGCCGACAAGCGGATGATCTTCGGTGGCGGCACCGTTTATGGCGGAACCGATCCGGCCGATGTGGTGGCGAAGCTCCAGCCCAATCTCGAAAAGGTTTTCCCGCGCCTGAAAGGCGTGAAGATCGACTATGCCTGGAGCGGCAATTTCGCGCTGTCCTTCACGCGCGTGCCGCAGATGGGCCGCATCGGTGCCAACACCTATTTCGCCCATGGTTATAGCGGTCACGGGGTGACCGGCTCGCATCTCTTCGGCCGGACGCTCGCCGAGGCGATCGACGGCGACCAGTCGCGCTTCGACATGTTCGCGAAGCTGCCCTGGTATCCCTTTCCCGGCGGACGGATGTTCCGCGCGCAATATTCGACGATCGGCTCCTGGTGGTATTCCTTCAAGGACGCCGTCGGCTGGTAGTCTTGCGGCTGCCGTCGGCTGTCGGCTCCGCGTCGAAATCGATACCGCTTGCTGCGGCGATGCGCTAGTATTCCGGCCCGCGGGCGGGTCGCCCGCCGGCGTGGCGCGGACATCAAGGGAACTTCAGGGATTGAACTTCGAACGGGTTGCAAACCCGGGCTGCCGCCGGCGTTTCAGGCGTGCGGGAGCAAGTGTCGGCAAATCGCAGTGGGGAGGTCGAACATGTTCATCCGCTTCGGTTATGAGATTGGCATCGATTGTCCGCAACCCACGCCGATGATGACGTTTCTGTCCGTCGCCAAGGAACGGCGTAATGCAGTCGTGACGGAGCGCGGGCCGGTCGCGTCACCGCTCATCCCGATGGAAGAAATCACCGACCCGCATCACAATATCTGCCTGCGCATGGTTCTCTCTCGGGGAGAAACCCGGCTCGGCTACGACGCGGTGATCAGCGACGACGGGCGGCTCGACGCGTCGGATCCGCTGGCCGAGGCGGTGCCGGTCGAAAAGCTGCCTCCCTCTCTGCTGCCCTATCTTTGCGCCAGCCGCTATTGCGAAACCGATCGGCTGAGCGCGCTTGCCTGGCGGCTTTTCGGCGGCGCTCCGGCAGGCTGGCAACGGGTGCAAGCCATCTGCGACTATGTGCATGACCGGCTGATCTTCAGCTACGGCTATGCGCAGGCGATGCGCACGGCGCTCGAAGCGCACGAGGACCGGCTGGGGGTCAGCCGCGATTATGCCCATCTCGCCGTCGCTTTCTGCCGCTGCATGAACATGCCGGCCCGCTATGTTCACGGCTATATGGCCGACATCGGCGCTTCAAACAGCCCGGCGCCGATGGATTTCAACGCCTGGTTCGAGGTGTTCCTCGGCGACCGATGGTACACGTTCGACGCCAAGAACAATGGCCGGCGGGCCGGCCGCATTCCTGTCGCCCGCGGCCGGGATGCGGCAGACATTCCGCTGATCCAGACCTTCGGCAAGCATCAGCTGACGCACTTCACCGTCTGGACGTCGGTGGAGCCCGACGGCCGGCTCAGCCGCTCGCACCGTTCGGCCGACGTTTCGCTGCTGAACCCGTGGTTCAGCGAGACCTGGTCGCGCCACCTGCAGGAGCGCGAGCGCAACAACAGCCACTGACGTCGGCGGAAACGGATTTTTCATCCCCTGCACGTTCTGGGGAAAATAATATCTATAAACTCAATCGAGAATATAGGAGAACATAGATACAGGCCGAAGGCCAACAGCGGAGAGAAAAATGAACCCGACAAAGGCGATGACCCACTCCCGCTATCCGTTCCATGTGGCGCAGCCGGCAAGGCGCATGCCGGTCAACCTCATTCCTCACTCGATCGCCATCGTCGCAGCGTTCAGCTTCGTCTCGGCCCTCATCATCGGCGCCATCTGACGGTTCCCACCACAGCACTCTTCAGGACGCGTCGCGAACGCCGCGCTCGACGCTCAACACAACGCGGTTGCGCCATCCTACCCCCTTGCGGGCCACGCCGCCTGCGTCGTAGCGTGCCGAGGCACGCGGGAATGCAATCGAGGCGGCGAACCATTCATCTACGCTCAAAGCCCTCGCCATTGCGCGGAAGCCGCTCGCCGGCGGGTGGCGATCCGATGTCCCGTCTGCCGCGAAGCAAGAGAGACCTTGACGGGAAGGAGGAGCGGCATGCTCGACAAACGCAAGTTCTACATCAACGGCGAATGGGTCGAACCAGCAGCACAGAACGACCTCTATGTGCTCAATCCTGCCACCGAAAAGCCGATCGCGGTGATCTCCCTCGGTACTGCAGTCGACATCGACCGGGCCGTTGCGGCCGCCAAGAAGGCCTTCGAGAGCTACAGCCGGACCAGCCTGGAGGAACGGCTGGCGCTTCTTGAAAGGCTGCTGGCGATCTATGAACGCCGCTACGACGAGATGGCCGACACGCTCACCGCGGAACTCGGCGCGCCGAAAACCATGAGCCGCGAGCAACAGGCCGACGTCGGCGTCGGCCACCTCAAGGGTTACATCGACGCGCTGAAGCGCTTGAAGCTGCGCGAAAAGCTTCCGAATGGCGACACGCTGATGCGCGAGCCGATCGGGGTTTGCGGGCTCATCACGCCGTGGAACTGGCCGGTCAACCAGATTGCGCTCAAGGTGGTGCCGGCGCTTGCGACCGGCTGCACCTGCGTGTTGAAGCCGAGCGAGTTCACGCCGCTCAATGCCATGCTCTATGCGGAGATGGTCGAAGAGGCGGGATTCCCGCCGGGTGTCTTCAACCTCGTCAATGGCGACGGCCTTCATGCCGGCGCCGCGCTGTCGAAGCACAAGGACATCGACATGATGTCCTTCACCGGCTCGACGCGGGCCGGCATCGCCGTCAGCAAGGACGCTGCCGACACGGTCAAGCGCGTCACGCTGGAGCTCGGCGGCAAGTCGCCGAACATCGTCTTTGCCGATGCCGATATCGAGGAGCGGGTGACGGCCAGCATCCTCGAATGCTTCAATAATTCCGGCCAGTCCTGCGATGCGCCGACCCGCATGCTGGTGGAGCGCAGCGTCTATGACGACGTGGTGGCGATCGCAAGGCGCGTGGGCCGGGAGGCGACCGTCGGCGATCCGAGCAAGGAAGGCGCGCATATCGGTCCGCTGGTGAGCCACATCCAGTTCGAGCGGGTGCAGGCGCTGATCGAGGCGGGCGTCGGCGAAGGGGCGCGGCTCCTCGTCGGCGGCCCCGGCAAGCCGGAGGGCTTCGAGACCGGATATTTCGTCAAGCCGACGATTTTCGCGGACGTCGACAATTCGATGCGGATCGCGCGCGAGGAAGTCTTCGGGCCGGTGCTGGCGATCATTCCCTTCGACACGGAGGAGGAAGCGATCGCGCTTGCCAACGACACGAACTATGGTCTCGCGGCTTATGTTCAGACGGGCGATCGGCAGCGCGCCGAGCGGGTCGCGGCGCGATTGCGCGCCGGCATGGTGCATATCAATGGCGGGCCGCACCGCTACGGCAGCCCCTTCGGCGGCTACAAGCAGTCCGGCAATGGCCGCGAGGGCGGTACCTTCGGCCTCGAGGATTTTCTCGAGGTGAAGACCGTACATCTGCCGGACGCGGCCTGAGCGGCAGCTGGTGCTCGGTCGCTGTAACTCTTCGTGCAGCGGCCGCTCATGATCGCCTTCCCGGGCGAATTTTCGGGGCTGTTGCTGGCCAGGCAGTTCTGATAGCTGGCGGGGGCGCCTTGGGGCGTTCCCTCCCAGCATCCGGACATTGCCGTGAGTCAAGCCGTCACTTCCGCCTCCTCGCAACAATCCCTCGCCATGGCCGCGCTGCTCGTCGGCGGTGTCGCCATTGCCGGATCCCCGATCTTCGTCAGGCTGTCGGAAGTGGGGCCGATGGCAACGGCCTTCTGGCGTGTGGCCCTGGCGCTCATTCCGCTCCTTGCCTGGTCGGGGCTTGGCAAGGAAGCAGCCGCCGACCGACGCCCGGAGCGCTTGTCCGACTATGCGCTGCTCATTCTGCCGGGCGTCTTCCTCGCCATCGACCTCGGCGCGTGGCACCTCTCGCTCACCATGACCTCTGTGGCGAACGCGACGCTGCTTGCCAATCTCGCCCCGGTTTTCGTGACGCTTGCCAGTTGGGCACTGTTCCGCTCGCCTGTGAGTCGCATTTTCGTGGCCGGTCTCGTCACGGCTGTCGCCGGCGTCGTGGTGCTGAAGGGCGGCCCGGGCGCGCTTGGCGGCGGCGATCTCATCGGTGACGGCATCGCAATTGTCGCCGCGATGTTCTATGCCGGCTATATCCTCGCCATCGGGCAATTGCGCAGCCGCTTCGGCACCAATCGCATCATGATCTGGAGCACCGCCTCGGCCGCCGTCTGCACGCTGCCGATGGCATTGCTCGCCGAGCCAACGCTGGTGCCGCCGACGGGCTTCGGCTGGGCGATCCTTTTCGGGCTCGCCTTCGTCAGTCACGCCGGTGGGCAGGTAGCGATCACCTATGCGCTCGCCTTCCTGCCGCCGGCCTTTTCATCGCTGACGCTGCTCGTGCAGCCGGTCGTGGCCGCGGTGCTCGCCTGGGTCCTGCTGAGCGAGCCTGTCGGTGTCATGCAGGCAACGGGCGGCGCGATCGTGCTCATCGGCATCCTGATCGCCCGCCGCGGCTAATGCATGTCGCCCAAAAGTGTGAAGCGGTTTTTGGGATGACGACATGCACAAAAACAAAGAGCTAAAGCGCGCCGCGTGAATACGTTTGAACGCGACGCGGTTTAGCGCTCCTCAAATGCCCGGCAGCGCAAATCCCTCCAGCCGCTCCTCCAATTTCCGGATCGTCGGCACGTCCGCATTGGCGAAGGCAAAGCGCAGATAGCTCTCCTGGCCTTCGCCGAAATAATCGCCCGGCAGACAGACGACGCCGGCAAGCTTTGCCAGCTTCTCGGCGACGAATTGCGAGTCGATGTCGCGGAAGGGGTGACGAACATAGGCGAAATAGGCGCCGATGGCCTGCAGCTTCCATTGCGGCAGGCGGCTCATGACGTCCTTCAGCGCATCGGCGCGGGCCGTGATCTCGGCCCGGTTGCCGAGCCGCCAGTCGGCGAGTGCCGGGATCGCCCTGGCGACGGCGGCTTGGGCCGAGCGCGGCGCGCAGATCTGCAGGTTGTCCATGATCTTGGTCACCTGCTCGATCAGCGCAGGTCCGGCGGTGATCGCGCCGAGGCGATGGCCGGGGATGCAGAAGGACTTGGAGAAGCTGTAAAGGCCTATCAAACCCTCCTGCCAGCCCTTGGTCTGGAACAGGCCGTGCGGCGCGACCGCGGCATCGAGCAGGAAGTCGCGATAGGTCTCGTCGAGGATGAGCCAGGTGCCGTTTGCGCGGCAGACCTCATAGATGCGCTGCAGCAGGTCGGCCGGGTAGACGGCACCGGTTGGGTTGTTCGGCGACACGAGGGCGAGGGCGCGAATGCCCGGCCGAAGCGCGGAGGCGATGGTCTCGACCTCGGGCAGGAAGCCGGCGCCGGCATCGCAGGGTGCGAGTTCGACATTGATGCCGAGCATCGCCAGGGTCGTTTCCTGGTTGAAATAATAGGGATTGGTCATCAGCACCGTGTCGCCGGCGCCGGCAATCGCCATGGCGGCGCAGATGAAAGCCTGATTGCAACCCGAGGTGATGTGAATGTTATCGGTGCTAATCGCCGCACCGTATAGCGCTGCTACCTGGTCGGCATAGGCGCTGCGCAGTTCAGGCTCGCCCTCGATCGCGCCATAGCCGGTGAAGGCGGGCGACGCTGCGGCCTCGCCGAGCCACTTCAGCATATCCGGATGCGCCGGATAGCCGGGTACCGCTTGCGACAGGTCGATCAGCGGACCCTTTGCCCCGTCATAGGCTTTCGCCCAGGCAAGCACGGAGGGGACCGGTGGCGGCGAGAGCTTGGCGACGAGCGGATTGAGATGAGGCATCGGGCGTATCCTGTGGTTGGGCGAGTGGCGTGGGCGAGGGTCCGGCACTACGGCTTGATCTTGCGTTTTTGCGGGGCTTCCACGCGCCGGCTGCGGGGTGACGAAACCGGGCGGAAGCTCTCCGCTGCCGATTTCGGATCTTCCTGCCTGCGGGACCGAATGATCGTGCGGGCGGAGGTCTGAAGTTCCGGCATCGGATCACTCTCGAGTGCCGCAAACAGCCAGTCGATGAAGACCCGGACGATCGGCGCGGCGCGTACCTCGTTGCGGCAGGCGACGAAGAAGGCGTCATTGGCCGGCACTGTCAGGTCGAAGGGCGCGATCAGTTCGCCGCGAGCAATCAGGCTGCCAGCGGTGATCGTGTCGCCGAGCGCCACGCCCTGGTTGTGCAGGGCGCCCTCGGTCGAAAGCCGCGCGTCGCTCATGAAGTGCTGGCGGCCGCGCTGAAGGTCGGCCGCGTCGGCGGCGGCGAGCCAGGTGTTCCATTCGCGGCCGTCGTCGCCATGCAGCATCACATGGTCGCGCAGATCGCGGATTGAGCGCAGCGGCCGCATGTTGAGGAGCGTCGGGCTGACCACGGGAAACAGCTCCAGTCGGCTCCAGAGCTTGGCCCAGCAGTCTCCCCAATTGCCGTCGCCATAGAGGAGACAGACGTCGACCTCGGGCGAGTGGAGATGAGCCTGATCATTGGAGGCGACCAGCGTCAGCTGCACGTCGGGGAATTGCTCGGTGAACTGATGCAGGCGCGGGATCATCCAGAAGGAGAGCAGCGCCGGCACGCAGGTGATCCGGAGCTCGCCGCTGGTGGCGGGCCGGGTCATCGCCGCCGTCGCGGCGGCAATCTCGGCAAAGGCATGGGTGACCGCCGGCAGCAGCAGCGCGCCCTGCGGGGTCAGCCTCAGGCGTTTGCCGCCGCGCTCGAAAAGGGCCGCGTTGAAGGAGAGTTCGAGCGCACGGATCTGATGGCTGATCGCTCCGTGGGTGACGTTCAGCTCGCGGGCCGCCGCAGAAACCGAGCCGCGCCGGGCAGTGGCCTCGAAGGCTCGCAGCGGGTTCAAAGGGGGTAGGCGGCTCGACAAGCGGGGCTCCAGACGTCTTGGTTTATGTGAGATTTTCTCACACGAAACGCTATAACAATGTCAATTGATTTTCCAGACGTTTTGTCACCTAATAGGTCCAACAAGGGCAAAATGCCTGGGGAACATGATTGAGCCGGTCCTGCCGGCGAAACCTTTAATTGCGATCCGCTTCGCGATCCCGTTATTCCCCGGCGACAGACATGGAGGCTCCGGCGCATGGCCTGGGACGAGAAGAAGCTCGGCGAACTGAGGGCGAAATATGGCGAAAGCCATGGCGGCGAGCTCTTTGACCCGACTTTCCGCAAAGTGGCTGACAAGATCTTCACGAAAAGCGGCACGCGGCTCGCGCCCTATTCCGGCATTCCCACCTTCCTGACGGCGCCCTACATGCCGGTCGATGCCGAGCAACCGGACTTCGGCAATCTGCAGGTGGCGATCGTCGGCATCCCGATGGATCTCGGCGTCACCAATCGCCCCGGGTCACGCTTCGGACCGCGGGCGCTGCGCGCCATCGAGCGGATCGGGCCCTATAACCACGTGCTCGGCTGCGCGCCGGTGCATGATCTTAGGGTGGCCGACATCGGCGACGTGCCGTTCCGCAGCCGCTACCGGCTGGAACATTGCCACGAGGACATCGAAAAGCGTCTCAACCAGATCGTCGACGCCGGCGTTGTGCCGCTCTCGGTCGGCGGCGACCACTCGATGACCCATCCGATCCTGAAGGCGGTGGGCAGACAACAGCCGGTCGGGATGATTCATATCGACGCCCACTGCGACACCGGCGGCGCCTTCGATCTCACCAAGTTCCATCACGGGGGTCCGTTCCGCAACGCCGTGCTCGACGGCGTGCTCGATCCGACCCGCGTCATCCAGATCGGTGTCCGCGGCTCGGCCGAGTATCTCTGGGAGTTCTCTTACGAATCCGGAATGACCGTGATCCATGCGGAGGAAGTCACCGGCCTCGGCATTCCCGCGATCATCGAAAAGGCAAAGAAGATCGTCGGCGACGGCCCGACCTACCTTTCCTTCGACATAGACAGCCTCGACCCGAGCTTTGCGCCCGGCACCGGAACGCCCGAGGTCGGCGGCCTGACGACGCGCGAGGTGCTGGAGCTGATCCGCGGCCTCAAAGGCGTCAATCTCGTCGGCGGCGACGTTGTCGAGGTCGCCCCGCAATATGATGCGACGACCAATACCGCCCTTGCCGGCGCCCAGGTGCTCTTCGAAATACTGAGCCTGATGGTCTTCAGCCCGAGCGTCGTCGGCAAGGCGTAAGGGCGCCTGCGGGGTTTGCGCCAAGGGCGCGAGGAATGCGTGTAATTTCCACCGGACGGTTATAAAATTCAAGATAACGGGAACGCGGCGACTGCCGTCAAAACAAAGGAGACATGCAATGAACATCAGTTCCATCAAGCGCCGCACGCTGCTGGGGGCGGGGCTTGCCGGTGCATCGATGCTGGCAATGCCGGCGGTGCTGAGAGCCCAGGACAAGTCGCTGAAGGTCGGCGTCTATGGCGGCTACTTCAAGGATTCCTTCGACAAGAACATCTTCCCGGAGTTTACCAAGGCAACCGGGATCGCCGTCGAGTCGATCGCCGAACCGACCGGCGAGGCTTGGCTGGTCCAGCTCGAGCAGGCCGCCCGGGCCGGGCAGGCGCCGGCTGACGTTTCGATGATGTCGCAGGTCGCGATGCTCAAGGGTCAGGCGACCGAGCTGTGGACGCCGATCGATATGGCGAAGATCAAGAACGCATCGAACCTTCTCGATCGCTTCGTCAACAAATACCCCGACGGCCGCGTTGCCGGCGTCGGGGCGGTCTCCTGGTACATTACGCTCGTCACCAACACCAATGTCTACAAGGAGGCGCCGACCTCCTGGACAGCCCTCTGGGATCCGGCGAACGCCGACAAGCTCGGCCTGCTGGCGCTGGTCTCCAACTCCTTCCTACTGGAAGTGACCGCCAAGACTCACATGGGCGGCACCAATGCGCTCGACACGGAGGAGGGCATCCTGAAGGCGTTCGAGAAGCTCGCCGAAGTGAAGCCGAATGTCCGCCTCTGGTACCGCGACGAAGCGCAGTTCGAGCAGGCGCTGAAGTCGGGCGAAATCCCGATGGGCCAGTACTATCACGACGTCACCGGCCTTGCCGCTGCAGACGGCCACCCGGTTCGCTCCACCTTCCCGAAGGAAGGCGGCATCCAGGATTCCGGCTGCTGGGCCCTGTCGCGCGCGTCTGAGAAGTCGGAGGAGGCGCATATCTTCATCGACTATATGTGCCAGCCCGCCATTCAGGCGACGCTGTCGCGCAAAGTCGGGACCTCGCCAACCGTCAAGCGCGAATCGACCGACCTGACGGACAAGGAATTTGCCGCCGTCTCCTCCGACATCGAGCCGATCGTCCCCCGCTACGATCTCTACCAGACGAAGTCCGATTGGCTCAACCAGAAGTGGACTGAGCTGATCGTCGGCTGATGTGGCAACGAGAATCCGCCCGCCCTTGAAAATCCGGGGCGGGCCTGGATGGCTCGATGGATGATCCCTTAAAGCGCAAGCGTTTTGGGGATAACCTATGCGGAAATTGAAAATGGTGCTGCGCCGCATCGCCTGCGACTGAACGGGGGCGCGGCCGGCATCCGCGCATGAGGCGCGAGAGCAGGGGAACTTATGTCGGGACTTGCCCTTCAGAACGTCGTCAAGGAATTCGGGGCCTTCCGGGCCGTCAACGACGTCGACCTCACCGTGCCGCACGGCACCTTCGTCTGCATGCTCGGCCCTTCCGGCTGCGGCAAGACGACCCTTCTGCGGATGATTGCCGGGCTCGACCTGCCGAGCGCGGGCGCCATCCGGCTCGACGGCGAGGACATCACCCGCGTGCCGACGCACAAGCGCAACCTCGGCATGGTGTTCCAGTCGCTGGCGCTCTTTCCGCATCTGACGGTCGGCGAGAACATCGCCTATCCCTTGCGCATCCGCGGTGCGCCGAAGGAGGACCAGAAGAAGCGGGTCGACGAACTCCTGTCGATGATCCATCTTCCCGGCTATGCGGACCGCCCCGTCTCCAAACTTTCGGGCGGCCAGCGCCAGCGCGTGGCGATCGCCCGGGCGCTGGCGATCTCGCCGAAGCTCTTCCTGCTCGACGAGCCGCTTTCCGCACTCGACGCGAAGCTGCGCGAGGCGATGCAGGTGGAGCTCCGGCAATTGCAGCAGCAGCTCGGCATCACCACGATCGTTGTCACCCATGACCAGCGCGAGGCGATGACGATGGCCGATACAGTGGTTGTCATGAGCGGCGGCGAAATCCGCCAGGCGGCGTCGCCGATCGAAATCTATCGCCGGCCGGCCGACAGCTTCGTCGCCGACTTCATCGGCCAGACCAACCTCATCGAAGCGGAAGCGGACATCCAAAACCATGTGACTGTGCTCGGCCAGTCGGTGCCGGGCCTGCAACTGCCGCCCGATGCAACCAAGGCGACGATCTCGATCCGGCCGGAGGATGTGCACCTGACGGCGCCCGGACCCGGGGCGCTCACCGGCACCGTAACTTTCGTGCGCGACCTCGGCGGTACGATCGAGACCTTCGTCGATGTCGCCGGCCGCCAGATCGTCGCGGTCTCGACGCCGCGGGCCCGGCCGGAGGTCTCCGTCGGCCAAGAGATCGGCGTGGCGCTCACGCCCGACGTTTGCGTGGTGCTGCGCAAATGAGACGCGAACCGCCCCAGACCCTTGGCGATTATTCGCCGCTCCTCTTTCCCGCGGCGATGCTCACGATCTTCTTCGTGGTGCCCTTCGGCACGATGATCGCCGTTAGTTTCTTCCAGCGCGAGCAGGGCGGCTTCTACACGCCGGCCTTCGTCTTCGACAATTACCAGCGCTTCCTTTCGGCCTTTTTCGGCGGCGTGCTCGGATTCTCGCTGATGATGGCGATCGCCGTCGCCGTCTGCTGCGTGGTGCTGGCGCTGCCGTTCACCTATCTGCTGACGCGCATGGCACGCCGCGTACAGATCGTCTGGCTGGTGGCGCTGCTCTCGATCCTCTCGCTCTCCGAGGTGATCATCGGCTTTGCCTGGTCGACGCTGTTCTCGCGTACCGCCGGCATTACCAATATCCTTGTCGCCCTCGGCCTGATGGGCGAGGCCAAGGCCCTGACGCCGAGTTTTGCGGCAGTGCTGACCGGAATGGTCTATCAGGCCTTCCCCTACACGGTGCTGGTCCTATTTCCGGCGCTCGTCCGGCTCGATCCGACGCTGACCGAGGCCGCCCGCACGCTCGGTGCCTCGCCGCTCAAGGCCTTCTTCACCGTCGTCGTGCCGGCGCTCAGGAACACGATCGTCGCGACGCTGATCATGGTGTTCATCTTCGCGCTGGGCTCCTATCTGCTGCCGCAACTTCTCGGCCGGCCGCAGCACTGGACGCTGTCGGTGTTGATCACAGATCAGGCGATCTACCAGTCGAACATGCCCTTCGCCGCCGCGATGGCCGTGTTCCTGGTGCTGGTGACGCTCGGCCTGGTGGCGCTCACGGTGATCGCCGGACGGAAAGGAGAGACGGCATGACGTCCGTTTTCCGAAAGTTCTATTTCTTCCTGATCGCCCTTTTCCTGGCGCTGCCGCTGATCGTCGTCGCTGGCGTTTCGGTCAATCAGAAGCAGACGCTGGCCTTTCCGCCCGAAGGCTTTTCGACCTCCTGGTATGGGGAGATTTTCCTGAACACGGAGTGGCGAAACGCGCTCTTCGCCTCGGTGACGCTCGCGGTCCTCTCGGCGGCACTTGCCGTGGCGATCGCGCTTCCGCTCGCCTGGTTCCTTTGGCGGCGGGTGGCGCCCTGGGCGAACATCTTTCAGCTGCTCGGCGTCGCGCCCTTCACGCTGCCGCCGGTGATCACGGCGCTCGGCCTGCTCACCTTCTGGGCGACCGCCGGCTTCTACGGCCAGCCCTGGACGGCGGTGGTCAGTCACGCGATCTTCTTCGTGACCTTGCCGCTGGTGACGCTGTCGCTCGGATTCACCTCAATCGATCGCTCGCTGGTCGAGGCCGCCGCGACGATGGGGGCCGACGAGCGCACCATCTTCCGCACTGTGGTGCTGCCGCTGATCCTGCCCTATGTCGTCTCGGGCTACGCCTTCGCCTTTGTGCTGTCGCTCAACGAATATATCGTCGCCTACATGACAGTCGGCTTTACGATGGAGACGCTGCCGATCAAGATCTTCAACGCCCTGCGCTATGGCTACACGCCGACCATGGCCTCGGTGACGGTCCTCTTCGTTTCGACGGCGGCGGTCATCTTCGGTCTCGTCGCCCGCTTCGGCGACCTGCCGAAGCTGCTCGGTGCGATGGCGTCCGATCAAAAATGATGAAGCTTGCGGCCCTGCAGATGAAAAGCGTCGGCGGCGATATCGCCGCCAATCTCGTCCGTATCGAAGGCGCGGCCTCCGAGGCTGCGGCCAAGGGGGCGACACTGCTCGTATCGCCCGAGCTCGGGATTACCGGCTACGGCGCCGGTGAAGCCATCCGCGCACTCGCAGAGTCGGCAGAAGGGCCGACCGTTGAAACCTTGCGCCGAATCTCCCGCGACGCCGGCATTGCCATCATCGCCGGCTTTGCCGAGCGTGCAGGCACGGCGGTCTACAACAGCGCCGTCCATGTGGATGGCGATGCGTCACCGACGGTTTACCGGAAATCGCATCTCTATGGCGGCTACGAGCGCTCGCTGTTTGCGCCGGCGGAGCCCTCGACGCGCCTCTTCGAGCATCGGGGCGTCACCTGCGGCATGCTGATCTGCTACGATGTCGAATTCCCGGAAAATGTCCGCCGCCTGGCATCGGCCGGGGCCGATGCCGTGCTGGTGCCGACGGCGCTTCCGGCCGGCTGGTCGGGTACCTTCATAACCGATCACATGATCCAGACCCGGGCCTTCGAGAACCAGGTGTTCGTCGCCTATGTCAACCATTGCGGCTCGGACGCGATGTTCTCCTTCGCCGGTCTTTCCTGCATCGCATCACCCGATGGACAGGTCATGGCGAAAGCCAATTCCGCCGACGAGACGCTGATCTTTGCCGAAATTGACCCGCAGGCCTTTGCCATTTCACGGGCGGAGAATACCTATCTCAAGGACCTCAGACGGGTCTGATTTCGGTCGTTCGCTGTCAGGGAACAATCCGTTCGAGCCGTCTCCACTTGCGGAACGCTTGGCCGGACGCCGATATTCGGCTCAAAGGAAGGCCACGGGAGGGCAATCATGAGCTTGCAACTGACAGGTATCCATCATCTGACGGCGATTACCGCGAACGCGCCTGAAAATCTGCGCTTCTACACGAAGGTGCTGGGGCTGCGGCTCGTCAAGAAGACCGTCAATCAGGACGACACGAGCGCCTATCATCTCTTCTATGCCGACGGCAAGGCGACGCCCGGCACGGACCTGACCTTCTTCGACTGGCCGGTCGGACCGGAGGGACGCGGAACGCACAGCATCTCGCTGACGGGGCTCCGCGTCGGCAATGCGCAAAGCGTCGAATGGTGGAAGCGTCGCTTCGACGAGCTCGACGTGTCCTCGGGCGAGGTCGGCGCAATCGACGGCCGCACCTCTCTCGATTTCGAGGACGGCGAGGGCCAGCGGTTCCGGTTGGTGGACGACGGCGGGCTCCAGCCTTCGCATCCGTGGGAACGGAGCCCGGTCCCGCCAGATCACCAGATTAGGGGGCTCGGGCCGATCACCATCAGCGTGCCGGATATCACCAATACGGCGCTGGTTCTCACGCACGTCATGAACATGCGCGAGGTGCGCCACTATCCCTCACCGGACGGAAACGGCAAGGTGCATGTGTTCTCGATGGGCGAGGGCGGGGCGGCGGCGGAACTCCATGTGGCGGTCCAGCCGGGCCTGCCGATCGCCCGGCAGGGCGCGGGTGCAGTCCACCATGTCGCCTTCCGGGCGCCGGATGTCGACCATCTGCATCAGTGGACGGAGAGGCTGAAGGCGTTTCATCTGCCGTCGAGCGGCGAGGTGGAGCGCTTCTATTTCCGTTCGCTCTATTTCCGCGAGCCGAACGGCATTCTGTTCGAGATCGCCACGGACGGTCCCGGCTTCGCCGTGGACGAGCCTTTGGAGTCGCTCGGGGAAAGCCTGTCGCTGCCGCCCTTCCTGGAGCCGAAGCGGGCGCAGATCGAGGCGCGGCTGAAGCCGCTGGAATAGGGTAGCGCACATTCGCCGCCCCACATTCAAGCCGAGAGGGGGCGCTGGCTTTCCTTTCGCCTCATCCCTCCTAGTTTTCTTGGCAACCAGGAATTCGCGACCGAACAGACCCGAGGATGCACCTATCGATGACGAAACTACTCGGCATATCGGGAAGCCTGCGCAAGGCTTCCTTCAACACCGGACTGCTTAAAGCCGCGAAAGCGGTCGCACCAGAGGGCGTCGAGTTCGAGACGGCGACGCTGCACGGCATTCCGCTCTATGACGGGGACGTCGAGGCCGAAAGCGGCGTGCCGGCTGCGGTAGAGGCGCTGAAACAGCGGATCATCGCGGCGGACGGCGTCATTCTCTTCACGCCGGAATACAACAACTCCGTGCCCGGCGTCTTCAAGAACGCCATCGACTGGCTGAGCCGCCCGCCGGCCGATATTCGCAAAGTGTTCGGCGGACGCCCCTTCGCGCTTGCCGGCGCCTCGCCCGGGGGTTTCGGCACCATTCTCAGCCAGAACGCCTGGCTTCCGGTGATGCGGACGCTCGGCGCCGACCTTTGGTCGGGCAAGCGGCTGATGGTGCCGAAGGCCGCGACGCTCTTTGACGGCCAGGGACAGCTAACTGACGAAGAGACCCGGGAGCGTCTACGCGGCTTTGTCAAGGGTTTTGCGGACTATGTTGCAGCCGGGAAAGCGCATTAGCGCGGGGCGCAGCGGGGTTCCGCTGCGTTAAATCAAGTGATCTATAAAAACTACTTCCCTTTCACAGGCGATGTGGTAAAAATTCGCAAAGAGACAAGTTGATCCGTCTTTTTTATGGAATACGGAGCATTATCCTCGAGTAACGCTATAGAGAAAAAGTCTCCGTTCGAATTTTACTATAATCATTATTATCTAATTATTTTTTATTAAGAGGTACTTTAATGGCTACGCAGAGCAGCGGCGGCAGTGCGACTTCGTTCACCAATACTCCCCAGGCACAGGACGATACCTACCTCTGGTCAGAAGACCAGATCCTCGATCTGCAGAACTACGACCCGGTCAACAACACCATCATTCTCGACGTGATGGCGAATGATCTCGGTGGAAAGGCCAAGTCCCTTTTTTCGGTAGAGGACGGCGACGGCAACCCGATCACCGCGGATTATGATCTACTCGCGAAAGACGTCGGATCGACCGGCGTGTCGGCCTGGGAGAAGACGCTGCTCGGCAACTGGGTCAGGATCAATAACGGGAAAATCGAATATCGTCTGAGCGACGGAAGCGGAATTCCCGGGGCCGGCGTTGATATCAATTCCCTCTCGGCCGGCGAAACCATCAAGGACAGCTTCGTTTACGCGATACGGCTCGGCAATGGTACGTTGAGCGAGGCGAATGTGTCGTTGACGCTGACTGGTGCCAATGATGCGGCGGCAATCGGAATCGATACGACGGCGACCGCAAAGCTGGCTGTGATCGAAGCAGGGGCGGACGGCGTTGGCGACCCGGATGCCTCCGGCAAGCTCAGCATTTCGGATGCCGATGCCGGCGAGGCGGTGTTCCGGACGCCGGCGTTGCTCGAAGGCGTCTACGGCAGCTTCAGCTTCGACGCGGCGACCGGCGCGTGGAGCTACATCCTCGACAACGACCGGGCGGCGACGCAGGCCCTCAAGGAGGGTGAGCCGGTCAGCGACACGCTGACCGTGACGTCGCTGGACGGGACCGCCAGCCATGCGATCGTCGTCAACATCACCGGCGCAAACGATGCTGCGACTATCGTCGTCGATGCGAGCATTGCCGACGACCGGGCGGTCGTCGAGGCGGGCGGCGCCGGCAGCGGCGATCCGGATGCCTCCGGCACGCTCAGCGTTGCCGATGTCGACGCCGGCGAGGCGGCGTTCCAGACGCCTGCCTCGCTCGACGGCGCCTACGGCAGCTTCACGTTCGATCCGGCGACCGGCACCTGGACTTACACGCTCGACAATGATCGGACTGCGACGCAGGCTCTCAAGGAGGATCAGCCGGTTAGCGACACGCTGAATGTGACGTCGCTGGACGGCACCGCCAGCCATGCGATCGTCGTCAACATCACCGGCAGCAACGATATGGCTGCGATTGTCGTCGATACCTCTGTTGTCGATGATCGCTCGGTCTACGAGGCGGGGACCGCAAGTTCCGGTGACCCGGATGCCTCCGGCACGCTCAGCGTCGCCGATGTCGATGCCGGCGAGGCGGTGTTCCGGACGCCGGCGTCGCTCGAAGGCGTCTACGGCAGCTTCAGCTTCGACGCGGCGACCGGCGCGTGGAGCTACATCCTCGACAACGACCGGGCGGCGACGCAGGCCCTCAAGGAGGGTGAGCCGGTCTGTGACACGCTGACCGTGACGTCGCTGGACGGTACCGCCAGCCATGCGATCGTCGTCAACATCACCGGCGGCAACGATGTTGCGGCAATCGTCGTCGATCCGACCGTGGCGGACGATCGCTCTGTGAGTGAAGCCGGGGTGGCTGGCAACGGTGCCCCGGATGCCTCCGGCAAGCTCGGCATCTCGGATGTCGACGCCGGCGAGGCGGCGTTCCAGACGCCGGCCTCGCTCGACGGCGCCTACGGCAGCTTCGCGTTCGATCCGGCGACCGGCACCTGGACTTACACGCTCGACAACGGCCGGGCGGCGACGCAGGCGCTCACGGCGGGGCAGTCGGTCAGCGACACGCTGACCGTCACCTCGCTCGACGGCACCGCCAGCCATGCGATCGTCGTCAACATCACCGGCAGCAACGACGCGGCGGCGATCGTCGTCGACGCGACCGTGGCGGACGACCGAGGTGTGAGCGAAGCCGGCGCCGCCGGCAGCGGCGACCCGGATGCCTCCGGCAGGCTCAGCGTCGCGGATGTCGATGCCGGCGAGGCGGCGTTCCAGACACCGGCCTCGCTCGACGGCGCCTATGGTACCTTCGCGTTCGATCCGGCGACCGGCACCTGGAGCTACACGCTCGACAACGGCCGGGCGGCGACGCAGGCGCTCACGGCGGGGCAGTCGGTCAGCGACACGCTGACCGTCACCTCGCTCGACGGCACCGCCAGCCATGCGATCGTCGTCAACATCACCGGCAGCAACGACGCGGCGGCGATCGTCGTCGACGCGACCGTGGTGGACGATCGCTCTGTGAGCGAAGCCGGCGCCGCCGGCAACGGTGACCCGGATGCCTCCGGCAGGCTCAGCGTCTCGGATGTCGATGCCGGCGAGGCGGCGTTCCAGACGCCGGCCTCGCTCACGGGCATCTACGGTAGTTTCAGTTTCGATGCAGCGACGGGCGAGTGGGATTACATACTCGACAACGAGCGGGCAGTGACCCAGGCGCTGACAGCGGGCCAGGCCGTCAGCGACACGCTGACGGTCACCTCGCTCGACGGCACCGCCAGCCACGCGATCGTCGTCAACATTACCGGCGCTGACGATGCGCCGCCGAGGCAGGCGCCGACCGACATCAAGTTGACCCCGGTTTTTCCGCCGGACAGCGTCAACTTCAATATGTTTCAGTTCAGCGGATCGCTGACTGCAACTGATGTTGACAGCGGCGGATTTATCTTCAGCATCGCTTCGCAGTCTGAGACCGGCCTTTTTTCGGTCAGCGGTAATACGCTGAGCTCCGGCAGCCTCTCTCCGAGCAGCACCTATACGGTAACCATAAAGGCGGTACAGGTCGGGGATCCGGACGGCTTCGACAAGACGGAAACGTTTACGATCGTAACCGGCAGCAATGGCAATAGTTCGCCAAACCTAAGCGTTGCCGATGACGTGCTCTATGGCGGCGGTGGCAGGGATATGGTTTTTGGTCTTGGCGGAGACGACACTCTGTTCGGTCAAAGTGGAAACGACACGCTGGACGGTGGCGACGGAAACGACACGCTGGATGGCGGCAGCGGCAACAACAACGACCTGACCGGAGGTGCAGGAGACGACATTTTCGTCTTCGAGAAGTTCTCCAGCACTGCCAATCACGTGACCGATTTCAATGCCGGCACGAGCAGTACCACCGTGGACAGGCTAGAGTTCGATGTTGGAAGCGGAACCTCCGAGTTTGCCGTCGGCAACAACAATAACGTCGTTGACAATTGCAAGTCGGGCGACAATGGGGCGATCAATGTCGCGGGAACTGAAGTTGCGATGAAAACTGATGCGAGCGTCACCAATGCCAGCGTTCAGAGCACAATCAATGGCTACAACAACATAACGACCGGCGCCTTTTTCGTGTTCCACAATACGGAGATCGGCCATGCAGCGGTCTATTACGACTCTAACCCGAGTGCAGCCGGGGGCGCGGTGCTTGTTGCCGAACTGGACAATATTACCACGGTGGGCGGCCTTGCAGGCTTCAACTCCGGTGACTTCCTGCTTGTCTAGCCGCTTCGGATGAGAGCACTTGCCCTATGCGGACGGAAGCCCGGGAGGTCGCCTGGTCTCCGTCTTGTTCACTCTCTCGGGCTTAAACACCCAATCCGGCGAGCCACGGGCGAATGACGGCGACGTCTTCCGGCCCGATGCCGTGCCCGGTGTCGAGGTCGACGGCCTCAAAATTCGCGCCGCTTTCCCGCAGTTCCGTCTGCAATTGCGGCGCATGTCTGCCGTAGATGTCGTCCTTGCCGGTCAGCATCAGGACATTCGTGCCCGAGAGGTCCGCCTTCGGCGCATCCTCGAGGGCCGCCATGGCCCGCATCAGCACCGCATTCCTGATGGCGCCCGGGTGAAGGAGCATGACGGCCGCGAGCAGATTGGCGCCGTTCGAATAGCCGATGAACACGGTCCTTGCGAGATCCAGCCCGTAGGTCTCGCGCGCCTCCTCGACGAAAGCGGCGAAGGCTTCTGCTTCCGAGCGGATGTCGCGCTGGTCGAACGTGGTCATCGAGAGGCGGCGAAACCAGCGGGGAAAGCCTTCCTCGGTGCTGCGGCCGCGCAGGCCGATCAGCGTCGCGCGCGGATCGAGCTGGTGGCCGAAGGGGAGCATGTCGGTCTCGTTGCCGCCGCTGCCGTGCAGCAGCACGAAGCTCCGGTCGTTCATCCGCTCCGGATGATAGAAGCGGTGGATGAAGGGCAGGTCACGGAGCGTCAGCCGGGGCTCACCGGGAAGCGCGAATTGCGGTAGCCGGACCACGGTCGCGGCGGGATCGCTGCTCAAATGCGGCGGCAGAAAGAGTTTGGAACCGAGCGCGTCGGGAAGTTCATCGACCGCAAAGCCGGGGCCGTCGGTGGCCAGTTCGTAAAGTGAACCGCCAGGCTCGCGCACATAGAGCGAGAAGAAATACTTCCGGTCGTGGGCATTGGTGGCGCCGGCGTGTTCCTGCTCGAGATCGGCGCGCACCGCAAGGACCGTCCCCTCGTCCGGGGCGCGGAAGGCGATGTGATCGATCGTCCCGGTGCCGGGCGCGGCAGCCCAGAAGCCGGTCGCGTCGCGCACGTCGACAACATCGCCGGATGAGGAGACGAGGCGATGGATCGTCTCCGTCGCAGCGGCCTCGCGATAGCCGAAATGGCTCTGAAGAAAATGCGCCGTTTCCTTCGGCTTTTCGGTGAGCACGGTGGCTCCACGCAGGCGCCTGATCGAATCCGATTCCGGAATGTCGCGGCTCGCCCAGGGCGCCGGCTCGGCGAGCGCGTCAGTGCCGACCAGCTTGACGATCACCCCGTCCGGGTCCTTGAGCCGCAGCACCGGTTCGCCGAACTCCTGTGCCGGGCCGGTCGCCTGGATGTTGAACTGCAGGGCGCGCGTCAGCCAGAAGCCGATGCTCTGCGTCGGGATGGCGAAGGCGATCTCGCTCGGCTGGCCGGAGCCGACGCGCCCCGGCGAGCCATCCTCCCAGATCAGGAAGGAGACGAGCGAGCCGGGCGATCCCGACGCATCGCCGTAGAAGAGATGCAACTGATTGGGATCTTCGAAGCCGCCGGTTCGCTTGACGAGGTGCAGGCCGAGGAATCCGACATAGAAGTCGACATTTGCCTGGACCCTGCGGCTGATCAGCGTGATGTGGTGAATGCCGCTGGTCACGGTCTTAGCCCTCCTTGCCACCGTTGTGGCGGTTCATTGCCAAAGGATCGATCAAGCCGGAATGTGGATCAATCCCGTTTTCCGGTGAGGAAGGAGCGGAACGCCTCGCCGTGATCCGGGTGCCAGCGCGAAAGGGGAGGGCGGTTCTCGACGATGTCGCCGACCGCCCACAGGATGCGCTTTTCGTCGGTGGGCCTTTCGACTTCATTGTCGGGGCAGAGAATGTAGAAATCGCCGCGGCTGAGGCTTTCCAGCATGAAATCGACTGTCTGTTCGGGCGTCCAGGCGCCGGCCGGCTTTTCGGGGCGGCCATGCGCGGTCAGCCCCGTGTAGACGAAGCCGGGGATCAACAGATGCGCATTGACCTGGCAGTTCTCGGTATTGCGCAACTCGTGCTGCAGCGCCTCAGTGAAGACCTTCACGCCGGCCTTCGAGACATTGTAGGCCGGGTCTCCGGGTGGCGTGGTGATTCCCTGCTTGGAGCCGGTATTGATGATCAGCGCCGGCTCGCCATGGGCGATCATGGCGGGCGCGAAAACGCGCGAGCCGTTGATGACGCCCCACAGATTGACGCCGAGCACCGATTCCCAGTTCTCCAGCGGGCCGAACATGGAGCTGCCGGGCTGAATGCCGGCATTGTTCATCAGCACATGCACGTGGCCGAACCGCTCGTACGTCGCCCGCGCCAGGGCCACCAGTTCATCGGGCCGGGAGATGTCCGTGGCGATTGCGGCGACGTCAGCCGCTCCGCCCGGGGCAAGCTTCGCCACTTCCGCCGCGGCCGCCTGCAGCCGCTCGCCGGCGAGATCGGCCAGCACGACCTTCATGCCGCGATCAGCGAAACATTTCGCTGCGGCAAGCCCGATACCGGAGGCGGAGCCGGTGACGACGGCGAGGTTGTTTTTGGCGATGGCGGAAAAGGACAACATGGTTCACAATCCTGCTTGCGACGGTCGATCGACGAGAGATAGGGCCCGGCGACGCACAAGTCCATGAGGGATGGACGCCGCCATTTCCTCGAAGCATTCTCCCGCCTGCCCGGTCGTTGAGTGCGCGCGTCCACCCCCCGCGAGACATTCCATGACTGTTGAAGGCAAGTTCGGCAAAGCCATACCCTGTCAGAACTGTCCCCTGCGGCCGCTTGAGGTGTTCCGTCCTTTCACAGGTGAGGAACTTGCCTTCGTGTCGGACTTCAAGATCGGCGAGCAAACGGTCGAAAGCGGCGGGACCATCCTTGCCGAGGGCGAGACGAGCGCACATCTCTTCACCGTGCTTTCCGGCTGGGGGTTCCGCTACAAAATGCTGGACGATGGCCGCCGGCAGATTCTGAACTATGTGATGCCCGGCGACATGGTCGGATTGCAGGGCAGTCTCATGGGAGAGATGCAGCACTCGATCGAGGCGCTGTCGCCGGTTACCCTGTGCGTGTTCAAGCGAAGCCGGCTTGCCGAGCTCTACCGCCTCTATCCTGAACTCGCCTATGACCTGACCTGGATCGCCGCCCGTGAGGAGCGTATTTTGGACGAGAACCTCTTGAGCATCGGCCGGCGTTCCGCGCTCGAACGGGCGGCCTATCTCGTCGCCTTTCTCTATCAGAGGGCAGAGACGCTGGAGCTTTTTCGTGGCGGCCGCGGCGTCATACCGGTCACACAGCAACATCTTGCCGATACGCTCGGCCTGTCGATCGTCCACACCAACAAGACCCTCAGGAAACTGGCCGCGCTGAATCTCCTTCGCTGGGTCGACAAAGGCTGCAATGTCCTCGACATCGACGGCCTGTTGGAATTGGCCGGATGGGAGGGGTTCAGCGAAACGAAGCGGCCGCTGATTTGACGCGGAGTGCACGGCGCGAGGAGCGCGACATGTCTTTTTTAAATGCGGGGTCTATCCGTCTGGCCTAGCGTGCGCGAAGTGGTCGGGTCTCGGCAGAGCGAGGAGACCGAGGGATGCAAATAGATGACAAGTCAGATTTCGCCGGCCATCGAATCGGTCCTCGTTCTCGAGGATAATTTCCTCATCGCCATGGATATGGGAGAAATCCTCGGTGCGCTCGGCGTCAAGAAAGTGCACATCGCCACCACCGTCGAGAAGGCGATGGAGATCGTCGCGGCACACCCGGTCGACTTCGCGGTTCTCGATATCAATCTCGGCGACGAGACGAGCTTCGCCGTTGCCGAATCGCTGATGGCGCGGGGGATCAACTTCGGATTTACCAGCGGCTACAGCGATTTGCTTACTCTGCCCGGCCATCTCCGCGAGATTCCGCGGATCGAAAAGCCTTTCAGCGAGGGCAGTCTCAGCAGCCTCATCGCGGCCGCTTTCCGCCCCGGAAACCCTTAAGCGGCGAATCACATCCTGCCGCGTGCGACGAACCAGGGATTGGCGAAGTCGCTATCGTTCGGCTGGTTGCGCTTCCCATAGGCGAGCGGACTGCCTTCGATGACGATCGTTTCGCCGCCTGCCGCGCGGAGAATAGCATCGCCGGCGGCGGTATCCCACTCCATCGTGCGGCTGAAGCGCGGATAGATGTCGGCCTTGCCCTCGGCGAGCAGGCAGAACTTCAGCGACGAGCCGACCGCCTCGTAGTCGTTGATGCCGTTTTCGGCGAGGTGGGCGAGCGTTTCGGCGCTGTTGTGCCACCGGCTGATCAGCGCAACCGGTCGCCCGCCGCATGGGCGGCAGCCGATAGGCTGCCAGGATCCGATCTGGCCGCCTTCGACCGGCGCCTTTCGCGCCATTCCGCGGCTTGCTGCATGGATCACCCTGAGAGCCGGCGCATGGACGACACCCGCCACGGGAATCCCGTTTTCGATGAGCGCGATGTTGACCGTGAAGTGATCATTGCGCTCGACAAATTCTTTGGTGCCATCGAGAGGATCGACGAGGAAGAATCGCTTGCCGGCAATGTTCGGAACGTGCCCGGCCGCGACGGCTTCCTCGGCGATGACGGGTATGTCGGGAAAGGCGGTGGCAAGCTCGTCAAGGATGATGCGCTCGGCGCGGTGATCCGCGTCGGTCACGGGCGAGGTGTCCGCCTTGTAGGTCACGGCCGGTCCGGCATTGTAGATTTCCATGATCGCACGCCCGGCCGCGATCGCCGATCGTTCCAAAATCTCCAGCATCGTTCCCCTGCTCTGAGGTGTATTGCGGCGGCACTCCGTGCGGGTGGCCGATGGTTCTAAATCACGATGCGCTAGACCAGATCAACTGCAAACCAACGGAGAGGAAGTCATGCCTTTTCGTCATGGGTTGATGCCGCCGATACCGCGGTTCTTCCGTTTCCGGGCGAAAATTGATCATTTTCAGAGTGAGAGCTGCAATTTTTTTGGTTTTTCTGGCAGGAAAAACGTCAAATCGATTTTATCGCGGAAGAATCTGCGGGCGCCGCAATTTTTGACTTTCATTTTCGCTTGAAAGAGGTATGAAATCCTCTAGAGCACGCTCATGAAGGAAAACTAATAAAAAGAGATCGGACCAATAGGATCCGGTCCAGGGGAAGATTGATGGAGTATTTCATCCAGCAGCTCGTCAACGGGCTGACGCTTGGGTCTATTTATGGTATGATCGCGATCGGTTATACCATGGTCTACGGCATCATCGGCATGATCAACTTCGCCCACGGCGATATATTCATGCTTGGCGGCTTTGCCGCATTGATTGTCTTCTTGCTTCTCACGACATTCATGGCAGGCGTACCAGTTGTACTAGCGCTTTTGCTTATGATGATCGTCGGCATGCTGACGGCGGCGCTTTGGAACTGGACGATCGAGCGGGTGGCTTACCGTCCGCTGCGCGGTTCGTTCCGTCTGGCGCCGCTAATCACTGCGATCGGCATGTCGATCGTGCTGTCGAACTTCATCCAGGTGACGCAGGGGCCGCGCAACAAGCCGATCCCGCCGCTCGTCTCGTCGGTCTACGATCTGTTCGGAATCACCGTCTCGCTGAAGCAAATCATCATCGTCGTCATCACCGCGATTCTGCTTTCCGTCTTCTGGTATATCGTCAACCGGACGCCGCTCGGCCGTGCCCAGCGTGCCACCGAGCAGGATAGCAAGATGGCGGCGCTGCTCGGCGTCGACGTCGACCGCACCATCTCGGTGACCTTCATCATGGGCGCAGCGCTCGCGGCCGTCGCCGGTACCCTGTATCTCATGTATTATGGCGTCGTGGTCTTCACCGACGGGTTCGCTCCGGGCGTCAAGGCGTTTACCGCCGCCGTTCTCGGAGGCATCGGCTCGCTGCCGGGCGCCGTGCTCGGCGGACTGCTGATCGGCCTCATCGAGTCGCTGTGGTCCGCCTATTTCACAATCGACTACAAGGATGTCGCGACCTTCTCCATTCTCGCGATCGTCCTGATTTTCAAGCCGTCGGGTATTCTCGGACGACCGGAAGTCGAGAAGGTATAGTTCCATGGCAAATGTTGCATCTACTACTGCAAGCGCCGGCACCGAGCTGACGGCGCGGGCCCTGCGCGAGGCTGTCTTCTCGGGGCTCATCACTCTGGGGCTGTTCGTCCTGTTTGTCGGTCTTGAGACCACGCAAAACATCCGCAACGAGCTGGTGCTGAACCAGCGATGGGGCCTCCTGGTGATCTTTGTGGTCGTCGCCATGGTCGGCCGCTTCCTGATGGTCGCTTACGCCCAGCCGTGGCTTGCTCAGCGCAAGGCCGCCAAGGCTGCCGCCCCGGACGTGGCGAAGGAGGAAACCTTCTTCAGCCGCAACTTCTCGAAGATCGCGATCATTGCGCTCGTGCTCTATCCGCCGGTCATCGTCGCGCTCCTCGGCGTTCAGGGTTCGCTGAAATGGGTGGACAATTTCGGCATCCAGATCCTGATCTATGTGATGCTTGCCTGGGGCCTCAACATCGTCGTTGGCCTCGCCGGTCTGCTCGACCTCGGTTACGTCGCCTTCTACGCGGTCGGTGCCTATTCCTATGCGCTGCTTTCCAGCTATTTTGGCCTGTCCTTCTGGGTGCTGCTGCCGGTCGCCGGACTTCTCGCTGCCTGCTGGGGCGTGATCCTCGGCTTTCCGGTGCTGCGGCTGCGCGGCGACTACCTGGCGATCGTCACGCTCGCTTTCGGTGAGATCATCCGCCTCGTGCTGATCAACTGGACCGAGGTCACCAAGGGCACGTTCGGCGTTTCCGGCATTGCCAAGGCGACGCTGTTCGGCCTCAAGTTCGATGCGACGAAAACCGGCTTCGCGGCAATGATGGGCCTGCCGATGTCGTCGGCCTATTACAAGATCTTTCTGTTCTATCTCATCCTCGCTCTGGCCCTGCTGACCGCCTTCGTCACCATCCGGCTGCGCCGCATGCCGATCGGGCGGGCCTGGGAAGCGCTTCGCGAGGACGAGATCGCCTGCCGTTCGCTCGGCATCAACACGACGACAACGAAACTGACTGCATTCGCCACGGGCGCCATGTTCGGCGGCTTTGCCGGATCATTCTTCGCCGTTCGTCAGGGTTTCGTCTCGCCGGAATCCTTTGTCTTCCTCGAATCGGCGGTGATCCTTGCCATCGTCGTGCTCGGCGGCATGGGTTCGCTGACCGGCATCGCGATTGCGGCTGTCGTCATGATCGGCGGCACGGAGATCCTGCGTGAACTGGCGTTCCTGAAGGTAGTCTTCGGCCCGAACTTCACGCCTGAACTCTATCGCATGCTGATCTTCGGGCTTGCAATGGTGGTCGTCATGGTCTGGAAGCCACGCGGCTTCGTCGGATCGCGCGAACCGACTGCCTTCCTGCGGGAACGCAGGGCGGTCTCCGGCAGCTTCACCAAGGAAGGGCACGGCTGATGACCTTCGAGACGAACACAATGACAAAAGACCCAATTCTCAAGGTTGAACGCCTGTCGATGCGCTTCGGTGGTCTCATGGCCATCAACGACTTCTCTTTCGAAGCCTATCGCGGCGACATTACCGCGCTGATCGGCCCGAACGGAGCGGGCAAGACCACCGTGTTCAACTGCATCACCGGCTTCTACAAGCCGACGATGGGCATGATCACGATGAAGCAGAAGGCCGGCAAGGAATACCTGCTGGAGCGCCTGCCGGACTTCGAGATCACCAAGCACGCCAAGGTGGCCCGTACCTTCCAGAACATCCGGATGTTCTCCGGCCTGACGGTGCTCGAAAACCTGCTGGTGGCACAGCACAACAAGCTGATGCAGGCGTCGGGCTACACCGTCCTCGGCTTGCTCGGCTTCCCGGCCTACCGCCAGGCCTCCAGGGAGGCGATCGAGATCGCCAAGCACTGGCTCGACATGGCGTCGCTCACCGATCGCGCCGACGACCCGGCCGGCGACCTGCCCTACGGGGCACAGCGGCGGCTCGAAATCGCCAGAGCCATGTGCACCGGCCCGGAACTGCTATGCCTCGACGAACCGGCAGCGGGTCTCAATCCGCGCGAATCGGCCGCTCTCAACGAGCTGTTGCAGGCCATTCGCCGCGACACCGGGACCTCCATCCTGCTGATCGAGCACGACATGTCGGTGGTGATGGAAATCTCCGATCACGTCGTCGTGCTCGAATACGGACAGAAGATTTCCGACGGCAATCCGGAATTCGTGAAGAACGATCCGCGGGTCATCGCGGCCTATCTGGGTGTCGAGGACGAAGAGGTTGAAGAGGTGATCGAACAGATCGTGGAAATCGAAAGCGAGCAGGGAGGCACCCAGCCATGACTGCTCCGCTGCTGAATGTGAAAGGTGTCGAGACCTATTACGGCAATATCCGGGCCCTGAGCGGCGTAGATGTTGAGGTCCACCGCGGCGAAATCGTCTCGCTGATCGGCGCTAACGGCGCCGGCAAGTCGACGCTGATGATGACGATCTGCGGCAAGCCGCAGGCACGCACCGGTTCGATCTTCTTCGAAGGGCAGGACATCACGCGTATGCCGACGCACCAGATCGCGCGGCTCCGGATCGCCCAGTCGCCGGAAGGACGCCGCATCTTCCCGCGCATGACGGTTCTCGAAAACCTGCAGATGGGCGCGAGCCTCGACGATCTGAAACACTTCAAGGAAGACGTCGAAAAGGTTTTCGCGCTCTTCCCGCGCCTCAAGGAACGGCAGGCGCAGCGCGGCGGAACGCTTTCCGGCGGCGAACAGCAGATGCTGTCGATCGGCCGAGCGCTGATGGCACGGCCGAAGCTCCTGCTGCTCGACGAGCCTTCGCTCGGCCTTGCGCCGCTGATCGTCAAGGGCATTTTCGAGGCGATCAAGAAGCTCAACAAGCAGGAGGGCCTCACCGTGTTCCTGGTCGAGCAGAACGCCTTCGGGGCGCTCAAGCTCTCCGACCGCGCCTACGTCCTCGTCAACGGCCGGGTGACGATGAGCGGAACCGGGAAGGACCTGCTCGCCAATCCGGAGGTCCGGGCGGCCTATCTCGAAGGCGGCCGTCATTGATGCGCGCTGGAGTTAAGTGACATGCAGGGAATTCTCTACGAAGAAGCCTCCATCTGGCAGTTTCTGTTCATCAGCTGCGTTCTCGGCGGCTGGACCGCCTGGCGCACGGGCAAAAGCGTTGCGGAAAGCTGGGGAGAGGTTCCGCGGCTGCTGATCTACGTGGCGCTCCTGGGGCTCGGCATCCGCTTCGTGCACCACGCACTTTTCGAAGGCACGATGTTCAGCCTGCAATACTATGTCGTAGACACGCTCGTACTTTTGTTGTTTGCTACCGCCGGTTACCGGTTCTACCGGACCAAGCAGATGGCGAACAACTACTACTGGCTCTATGAGAAGACCTCACCTTTCTCCTGGAAGGCCAAATAAGGGAACAGCGCGTGCCGGTCGGGTGCGGCCGGTGCGAAGAAACACCGGCGCAATTATAGTGGGCATTGCGCAGGCTTATGAAACGAGACCCGCTCGAATATTTGGGAGTAACAAAATGAAAAAGTCTCTTCTGTCGGCTGTGGCGCTGACAGCAATGGTCGCCTTCAGCGGCACCGCATGGGCTGATCTCCTGGTCGGCGTTGCTGGTCCGCTGACCGGCCCGAACGCCGCATTCGGCGCCCAGCTCCAGAAAGGTGCGGAGCAGGCAGCCGCCGACATCAACGCGGCAGGCGGCATCAACGGGGAACAGATCAAGATCGTGCTCGGCGACGACGTTTCGGATCCGAAGCAGGGCATTTCGGTCGCCAACAAATTTGTCGCTGACGGCGTGAAGTTCGTCGTTGGCCACTTCAACTCCGGTGTGACGATTCCGGCCTCGGAAGTCTATGCCGAGAATGGCATCCTGGTCATCACTCCGTCTGCGACCAACCCGCAACTCACCGAGCGCGGCCTGTGGAACACGTTCCGCACCTGCGGCCGTGACGACCAGCAGGGCGCAGTCGCCGGTGCTTACCTCGCCGCCAACTTCAAGGACGCCAAGATCGCCGTCATTCACGACAAGACGCCGTACGGCCAGGGTCTCGCCGACGAAACCAAGAAGTCGATGAATGAAGCCGGCCTCACCGAAGCCCTCTACGAAGGCATCAATATCGGCGACAAGGATTTCTCGGCGCTGATCGCCAAGATGAAGGAAGCCGGTGTTGGGGTCGTTTACTACGGCGGTCTGCACACGGAAGCCGGCCTCATCATGCGTCAGATGAAGGACCAGGGCCTCAAGGCAACGTTCATGTCGGGCGATGGTATCGTCTCGAACGAACTGGCTTCCATCGCTGGCGACGCCGTCGACGGCACGCTGATGACCTTCGCGCCGGATCCGCGCAAGAACCCGGCATCCAAGGACCTCGTCGAGAAGTTCCGTGCCGCCGGCTTCGAGCCGGAAGCCTACACCCTTTACTCCTATGCTGCCCTGCAGGTCGTCGCCGACGCTGCCAAGGCAGCCGGCGGCAACGATTCGCAGGCCGTCGCTGAAGCGATCAAGGCCAAGGGTCCGTTCAAGACCGCGATCGGCGAGCTCGGCTATGACGAAAAGGGCGACATCACCCGCCCGGACTACGTCATGTACACCTGGAAGAAGGGTGAAGACGGCAAGTACAGCTACTTCCAGAACGAATAGTCTCGTTCTGGCGCTTTAAAAGCGAGCAAGGGCCCGGCGTGGAAGCGCCGGGCCCTTGCTTTTTGCGCATGCCTCCATCGGATATTTCGCCGCAGTCCGGTCCCGGCGCGGCTGGGCTACGGCATGGAACGATCGATAGGAGTTGCATCCCGCTCAACCGGCGAACTATAGATAAAATACGATTCTATCTATATCGATGGCCGTGATCAGAGGGGGACAGCCGCGAATGCAGGAAACGATGGGAACGAGCGGAGCGGATTCGATCAGCTCCGGCGCCGATTTTACGAGATGGGATGTCGCCGAGGCGAAAAAAATCTATAATTTGCCGTTCAACGACCTCCTGTTCCGCGCGCAGTCCATCCATCGCGCGCATTTCGATCCGAACGCGGTGCAGATGAGCCGACTCCTTTCGATCAAGACTGGGGGGTGTGCCGAGGATTGCGGCTATTGCAGCCAGTCGGCGCACTATCCAACCGGGCTCAAGGCGTCGAAGCTGATGGAAGTCGAGCGGGTTATCGCGGAGGCGCGCGAGGCCAAGGACGGCGGCGCGACGCGCTATTGCATGGGGGCGGCCTGGCGCAGCCCGAAGGAACGCGACATGGAGGCGATCGTCGCCATGGTGCGCGGCGTCAAGGCGCTCGGGATGGAAACCTGCATGACCCTCGGGATGCTGTCGCTTTCGCAGACGGAGCGGCTCGCAGGGGCCGGCCTCGATTACTACAATCACAATGTCGACACCTCCGAGCGCTTTTACAGCGAGATCATCACCACGCGAACCTTTGCCGATCGGCTGGAAACGCTTGCCAATGTCCGCGAAGCGGGCATCAAGGTCTGCGCCGGCGGCATCTTGGGCATGGGCGAAACGGTCGACGATCGCATTTCGATGCTGGTGACGCTCGCCAATCTTCCGGCGGCGCCGGAAAGCGTGCCGATCAACATGCTGATTCCCATGCCCGGGTCGAAGCTTGCGGATGCGCCGCCAGTCGATCCGATCGACTTCGTCCGGACGATCGGGCTCGCCCGGATCCTGATGCCAAAATCTCATGTCCGCCTTTCGGCCGGCCGGACCGAAATGAGCGACGAAATGCAGGCGCTCTGTTTCTTCGCCGGGGCGAATTCGATCTTCGTCGGCGAAACGCTGTTGACGGCGGACAATCCCGGCGAGGACCACGATGCGGCGCTGTTCCGCCGCCTCGGGCTGAAGCCGATGGCACTCGAGCCTATGGAGCCGGCCGAATGATCGCCGAGGGTCTCGGCCGCTACGAGAAGATCTTGGCAGGACTCGAGCGAAAGGGGCGGCGACGCGCTCTGGTCGCTCGAGCGGGCGTTGACTTCACCTCGAACGACTATCTGGGTCTCGCAGGCTCTCCGCGACTGAAGGAGGCGATCGCCTCCGCCGTCGACCGCGACGTGCCGGTTGGCGCCGGCGGATCCCGCCTATTGCGCGGCAATCATCCGGAGCATGAGGCGCTTGAGGCGGAGGCGGCCGAGTTCTTCGGCGCGGATCGGGCGCTCTTTTTCAGCAGCGGCTATGCCGCCAATGTCGCGTTGTTTTCGACCCTGCCGCCGCGCGACGACATCATCGTCCACGACGCGCTGATCCATGCGAGCGCCCATGAGGGGATCGCCGCAAGCCGGGCGCAGGCGGTCGCGGCCGGCCACAACGATGTCGGGGCCTTCGCCGACGCCATCCGGAAATGGCGGCGTGCTGGCGGAACGGGATGCCCGTGGATCGCCGTTGAAAGCCTCTATTCGATGGACGGAGACCGGGCGCCGCTGATCGAGCTTGCGGCGCTCGCCGAAGAGCATGACGGCTTTCTGGTCATCGACGAGGCGCATGCCACGGGCGTTTTCGGTCCCGGCGGCCGCGGCCTATCGGCGGCGCTCGAGGGCCGGGAGAATGTCGTTGTCCTGCACACCTGCGGCAAGGCGCTTGGCGTTTCCGGCGCTTTGCTCTGCGCCAACGGAACCCTTTGCGACTATCTCGTCAACCGCGCCCGTGGCTTCATCTATTCCACTGCTCCGTCGCCCTTGACGGCTGCCGCGGTTCGCGAGGCCTTGCGGATCGCCGCGGATGAGCCGCAGCGTCGCGCCGACTTCGACGCGCTCAGCGCCTTTGCCAATGCGGCGCTCGCCGCAACAACCGGGATCGAAGGCAGCGGATCGCAGATCCTGCCGGTGATGATCGGCGACAATGGCCGCGCCGTGAGAACCGCCGAGCGCCTACGCGAGGAGGGATTCGACATCCGCGCGATCCGTCCGCCGACCGTTCCTGAGGGCACGGCGCGGCTCCGGATCGCGATCACCCTGAACGTCGACAGGCAGGCGATCGCGCAGATGCTGGCACGGCTGCAGGTGGCGATGGCGGAGGAACGATGATGACAGCCCGCGTCGTGATCACCGGCACGGATACCGGCATCGGCAAGACCGTCTTTGCCGCCGCACTCACCGATGCGCTTGCCGGCTGCTACTGGAAGCCGGTTCAGTCCGGGCTCGACGGCGAAACCGACAGCGAAGCGGTCCGGCGGCTTGGCCGCATAGAGGCTCGCCGTATCCTGCCGGAGGCCTACAGGCTCGCGACACCCGCCTCACCGCATCTCTCTGCCAGGCTCGACGGGGTGACGATCCGGCCGGAAAGCCTCTCGCCACCCCCGGTCGAGGCGCCGCTCGTCATTGAAGGAGCGGGCGGGCTCCTGGTGCCGCTGACGGAGCGGGCGGTCTTTGCCGATGTCTTTCAGCGCTGGCGGTTTCCCGTCGTCCTTTGCGCCCGCACGGCGCTCGGCACAATCAATCACACGCTGCTGTCGCTCGAAGCGCTGCGGGCTCGATCGATCCCGGTTCTCGGAGTCGCCTTCATCTGCGACGAGCAGGCGGATACGGAAAGGACGATCGCGGAGTTGGGAGGCGTTCGCATACTCGGCCGCTTGCCACGGCTCGATCCTTTGACGCCCGATGGCTTGCGACTGGCCTTCCGCGAATGTTTCGAGCTGGACCATTTCCGCGAGGTGCCGGCATGACAGGCTCTCCCGTCTGGCATCCCTTCACTCAGCACGCGCTGGAACCGGCGATGAAACACATCGTCCGCACCGAGGGCGCCTATCTCATCGACGAGGATGGCTCGCCCATTGTCGATGCGATCTCGTCCTGGTGGGTGATCACCCACGGCCATCGGCACCCGACGATCATGGAGGCCATCCGGTCGGCCGCGGAAAGCTACGACCAGGTGATTTTTGCCGAATACACCCATGCGCCGGCGGAAGAACTGGCGACGGGTCTGATCGAGATCGCGCCCGCCGGCTTGAAGCACGTCTTCTATTCCGACAGCGGCTCGACCGCCGTGGAGGTCGCGCTGAAGATGGCGCTCGGCTACTTCCACAATATCGGCGCGTCGCGCAGTCGCATCTCGGTGATGGAACACAGCTACCACGGCGACACGATCGGCACCATGTCGGCGGGCGAGCGCGGCGTCTTCAATGCAGCCTACGAGCCGCTTCTTTTTGCCGTCGACCGCTTGCCGTTCCCGGAGCCCGGCCGCGAACAGGAGACGCTCGATGCCTTCGAGCGTTTTTGCGCTTCCGGCCGGGTGGCGGCGCTCATCATCGAGCCGCTGGTTCTCGGCGCCGGCGGGATGAAGATCTACCCGGGCCTCGTACTCGCGGAACTGAAGCGGATCGCCGAACGGCATGGTACTCTCCTGATTGCCGATGAGGTGATGACCGGCTGGGGCCGCGCCGGCACACTCTTTGCCTGCGAGCAGGCGGGGATCGCGCCGGACATCCTGTGCACGTCGAAGGGCTTGACCGGCGGAGCGCTGCCGCTCGCGGCAACCCTTTGCACGGCGGAGATATTCGACGCGCATCTGTCGCGGGACCGGCGCCGCACATTCTTTCATTCGAGCTCCTATACCGCCAATCCGATCGCCTGCGCCGCGGCTGTCGCCAATCTCGCCGTCTGGAAAGAGGAGCCGGTCGGCGGCCGCATCGAAGCGCTCGCCGCCAACCAGCGGCGACATCTAAAGCGCTTCGTCGCCGATCCGCGCTTCCGGAATGTACGCCAGGCCGGCACGATCGCCGCGCTCGACCTTTCCGTGCCGGCGGGGGGCTATCTGGCCGATGTCGGGCCGCGGCTCAGGGCTTTCTTCCGCGAGCGCAAGCTGCTCATCCGGCCGCTCGGGAATGTCATTTATCTGATGCCGCCCTATTGCATCGCCGATGCCGATCTCGATCGTGCCTATGACGCGATTGACGAGGCCGCGTCTGCCTTCGCCAGGGGGCGGCTATGAGCATCGCCCGGTCATCCCGCCTTGTCGGATTCGGTCATGCCGTGCCGGCGCGATGCGTCGAGAACGCCGAAATCGAAGCGAAACTCGGCCTTGAATCCGGCTGGATCGAACGGCGGACGGGCATCCGGGCGCGGCGCTGGGTCGAACCCGGAGATACGCTGACCGGTCTTGCGGCCCGGGCCGGAGAGGCGGCACTCGAGGACGCGGCTATCCCACGCGGCGACATCGCCTTGACGCTGCTTGCGACCTCGACGCCCGACCACCTCTTGCCGCCCTCGGCGCCGTTGCTCGCCCATCGTCTCGGGCTCGGCAATTCCGGTGCGATTGACCTGGCGGGTGCCTGCTCGGGCTTCCTCTACGCGCTGACGCTTGCCGACGGGTTCGTCCGCGCGCAGGGCAAGGCGGTCCTCGTCGTTGCCGCCAACATTCTGAGTCGGCGCATCAACCCGGCCGAGAGGGCAAGCGCGGTTCTCTTCGCGGACGCGGCCGGCGCCGTTGTCGTCGCGCCCTCGGACGATCCGGGGAAGGGCGTGCTCGGCGTCGACCTCGCGGCCGACGGAAGCCGCTACGATCTGATCACGATTCCGGCCGGCGGCAGCAGCCGGCCCTTCGCACCGGGCATGGCGGCGGAGGACGTGCTGATGACGATGCGCGACGGCCGCGAAGTGTTCGTCCACGCGGTGGAGATGATGACGGCGTGCGCAGCTCGCGCGCTCGCCGCTGCGGGCATCGGTCCGTCAGGGGTCAGTCGCTTCGTGCCGCACCAGGCGAATGTCCGGATCTTCGATGCGGTTTGCGGCAATCTCGGCATCGCCCCGTCCAGAACCGTGCGCACTATCGTGGAGCACGGGAACTCGTCGGCTGCGACCATACCGCTGTCGCTATCACTCGCGCACAGGGCGAACGCCTTCCTTCCGGGAGAAAGGCTGCTGCTCACCGCGGCGGGCGCAGGGCTCACCGGAGGGGCAGTGCTCGTCGGTATCTAATAGCAAAGCTGCCTGCCGCATCCGCTCCAAGCATGCCTACCGTAGCAGCGATGCCCGGAGCGCGGCGATTTCCTCTTTTAGCCGCCCGATCTGCGCAGGCTCCATTCCGGTCGCCTCGATGATGCCGCACGGGACGGTGCCGGCCTTTTCCTTGAGCGCCCTGCCGGTTTCGGTCAGGCGCACGCGAACCTGCCGCTCGTCGGCGCGGTCGCGGACCCTCGAAATATAACCCATTGCCTCGAGGCGCTTCAGCATGGGCGTGAGGGTGCTTGATTCGAGAAAGAGCTTGTCTCCCAGGCTGCCGACGGTCTGATCATCTTTTTCCCACAGAACAACCATTACGAGATATTGTGGATAGGTAAGGTCCAGGTCGTCAAGCAGCGGCTTGTACACACGCGTAAACGCGTGGTTCGCGGAATAGATCGCAAAGCACAGGAAATTATCGATCTTCATCAACTCTTCCGGGGAGGGGATTTCTGCCTTCGCCATCGCCTTCATTCCAAATTCGCCTAGGAACCACAGTAAATCGTTCGCGATATAATCGCAAGGTATTGACAGTTCTGCCCGGCCAGGATAAATATCGTGCACGATTTAATCGTTGCATAACTAAGCGCCTGCTAATGCGCTTTGCTGCAAGGGTTACATCGCAACGATCCGACTTGCCGCCACGAAGCGAAGGAGCGATTCCATGACGAAGGTTCAAGACAGCGCGACCGCAGTTTCCAGAAGGGAGATGCTGGCGGGAGCACTCGGTGCCGCAAGCGCGGCCGCCGCATTCGCCGCAGCCCCGCCAGCCGCAGCGGCGGGCACAGCAGAGCCATCAACCACAGAAGGAGCAAGGACCATGGGAAGCAGGATCACCACGCGCGACGGCGTTGAAATCTATTACAAGGACTGGGGTCCGAAGGACGGCCCGGTCGTCATCCTCAGCCACGGCTGGCCGCTCTCATCCGACAGTTGGGAAGCCCAGGCCTTCCATCTGGCCAGCAACGGTTTCCGAGTCGTCACCCATGATCGTCGCGGTCACGGCCGGTCCAGCCAGCCCTGGGACGGCAACGACATGGATCACTATGCCGACGACCTTGCCGACCTGATCGAGCAATTGGATCTGAAGGACATCTTTCTGGCCGGCTTCTCCACCGGCGGCGGTGAGATCACCCGCTATATCGGTCGCCACGGCACCAGCCGCGTCGCCAAGGCTGGACTGATCTCAGCAGTGCCGCCGCTCATGGTCAAGACCGACAAGAACCCAGGCGGCCTGCCGAAAGACGTGTTCGACGGCTTGCAGGCCGCGAGCCTCGCCGACCGTTCACAGCTCTACAAGGATATCGCCTCGGGTCCCTTCTTCGGCTTCAACCGTCCGGGCGCCAAGCCGTCGCAGGGGATGATCGACAGCTTCTGGCTGCAGGGTTTGACGGGCGGCCACAAGAACACCTATGATTCGATCGTCGCCTTCTCGCAGACCGACTTCACCGAGGACCTGAAGAAGTTCGACGTGCCGACGCTCATCATCCACGGCGACGACGACCAGATCGTGCCGATCGATGCTGCCGCCCGGGCTTCGAAGACGCTCATTCCGCACGCGGAACTCAAAGTCTATCCGGGTGCGCCGCACGGCATCACGGACACCCACAAAGAGCAGTTGAACAGGGACCTGCTGGAGTTCGCTCGGTCCTAGGATAGGGCGTCTCGAGCGCATTATGGGAGGGTGTCGCAAGCCGGCGCCCTCTTTTTGCAAGCCACAGCCGGTGCCCATTTCAAAGCTGACCGTTCCCGCCTAGCTGCTTTCGGGGCAGATTATGCTTGCGAAACATAGGCTTGACTTTGATCATGCCATTTCGGACGATGCGCATGACGATGCATGTCGCAGGGGCGTGCCGGCTGGGGATATCTGAGCACCTTGAGTGACGCGGCGATCATCGCTCCGCAAAGGGCGTGGGGAAAAGGGCGGCTTGTTGCCAAGTCCGAACGCGGACGCACGCGCATCGCCGAGCTCTATCAGGAAGGCTGCGCCAAGATCCGTTTGCCGAAGACCTTCGATGCCTCGATGGAAGCGGTGCTCATCAACTCCTCGGGCGGCGTTACCGGCGGCGACCGGCTCGAATGGGGCTTCGAAGCCGGCGAGGGGACCGACCTCACGCTGACCACGCAGGCCTGCGAGAAGATCTATAAGGCGAGCGCCGGCACGGCCGCGATCGCGACACACATCTCCGTCGCCGCCGGAGCGCGGGTCGATTGGCTGCCGCAGGAAACGATCCTCTTCGACCGCGCCTCGCTGTCGCGCTCGCTCGAGGTAGAGCTGGCGCCCGATGCAAGCTTTCTCGCGGTCGAGGCGGTGCTCCTCGGCCGCAAGGCGATGGGCGAGGCGGTGCATGGCGGGCTGTTTCGCGATCGCTGGCGCGTGCGGAGCGGTGGCAGGTTGGTGCATGCCGAGGATCTGACACTTGCCGGCGATATTGCAGGGCTTGCTGCAAGGCCGGCGACGCTCGGCGGCGCGGCTGCCTTCGCCACTTTGCTTTACGTCGCGGCCGATTGTGAAGCCATGCTTTCAAAGCTGCGCACAATACTCGCGCCGGTGGTGCAGGCGGGCGTCAGCCACTACAAGGTCGGCGGCTGCGACAAGCTCGTCGCCCGTGTCGCCGCGGCCGATGGATTTGCGCTTAGAAAAATCCTGATCCCGCTCATTTCGCACTTGCGTAAGGACGCATCTGTGCCGAAAGTCTGGACTCTCTGATCCCGCAATAAATCCGGATAGCGACGCATGAATCTCACTCCGCGCGAAAAGGACAAGCTGTTGATTTCCATGGCGGCAATGGTCGCGCGCCGACGTCTGGAGCGAGGCGTCAAGCTTAACCATCCGGAGGCCATCGCCCTCATCACCGATTTCGTCGTCGAGGGTGCGCGCGACGGCCGGTCCGTCGCTGAGTTGATGGAGGCGGGCGCCCATGTGCTGGCCCGCGACCAGGTCATGGAAGGCATCCCGGAGATGATCCACGACATCCAGATCGAGGCGACCTTCCCGGATGGGACGAAGCTCGTCACCGTTCACGAGCCCATCCGCTAGGAGACAACGATGCTGAGCTTGCGCCCGAACTGCGAATGCTGCGATCGCGACCTGCCGCCCGAAAGCCGGGAGGCGATGATCTGCACTTTCGAATGCACTTTTTGCGCCGATTGCGCCGAGGGGAAGCTCGGCGGGATCTGCCCAAACTGCAGCGGCGAGCTGGTCCGCCGTCCTGTGCGGCCGACGGCAATGCTCAAGAAATATCCGGCCTCGACCGAGCGCGTGCTGAAGCCGCAAGGCTGCGCGCCGGAAAAGGCCGCGTAAGGAGAGACGAGCATGATCCCAGGCGAGATCATCGCGTCCGCGGGCGACATCGAACTCAATGTCGGTCTTCCGACGATCACCATCGAAGTCTCGAACTCCGGCGACCGGCCGGTCCAGGTCGGCAGCCACTACCATTTCGCGGAAACGAACGCCGGACTGATCTTCGATCGTGACGCGGCGCGCGGCAAGCGGCTCGATATTCCGGCCGGCACCGCCGTACGCTTCGAGCCCGGGCAGACGCGGCAGGTCACGCTGATCCCGCTTTCCGGCAAGCGCGAGGTTTTCGGATTCCGCCAGCAGGTCATGGGCAAGCTATGAGAGCGGTCGCACCCGCCATCGGGCTGCTGCTCTTTCTTGCGACGTCTAGCTTCGCTCAGGAGCCTGAGGTGGACTGCCAAAAGGCGGAGACGCAGATGGATTTGAACATTTGCGCTGATCGGGAATACCAGGCCGCGGATGCGGACTTGAACAAAATCTACAACCAGGCGATGGCCGTGATGCGGCAAACTGACAAGGAACTCGGTGACATCGACGCGGCTCATGTCGGCGCCATCGAGGCATTGAAAAAGGCGCAGCGGGCCTGGATCGGCTACCGCGACGGCGAGTGCGAGCTCGCCGGCTTCGAGGCGCGGGGCGGCTCGATGGAGCCCATGCTCGTCTCGGGTTGCCTCGCAGAGCTGACCCGAAAGCGCACCGCCGAACTCAAGGAACTTCTTGAGGCGCAGGGGAACTAAAGTGTTGATGGGCCGGCGCGTCATGATCGTGGGCAATGGCGAGGTGCCGGAGGGTGCTGCCGCCGCGATCGATGCCGCCGACCTGGTGATTCGCTTCAACGATTGCCGCTCGGTCGGCCGGGGCGGCACTCGGACCGACATCGTTGCCGTCTGCAACACGGGCCGCCCGGCTCTTGCAATGCTCGGCGGTGGCCGCTGGAAGACGAGCGAGCCGGTGCGTCAGGCCCGCGAGATCTGGAGCGTGCGTTCCGCTGCCAAGTTCGCGGCGATGCGGGCAGATCTTGCCAATACCCATCCGGGCCTCGACGATTTCTGTGACGACTACACCACCGGTTTCGAGAGTTTCGCGCGGCTGACCGGACGGCGTCACCGGGTCGTGCCGCCAGAGACGCACGAGCGGCTGGAGCAAGATCTCGCCCGTTTCGCGCCGCCGCCTTACGTCGCCCCCTCGAGTGGCCTGGTGGTGATCGCCGATATTCTGTCCGGCATCGCTTCCGCCGGCGACGAGATCGTGCTCGCCGGTTTTGGTCACACCGGTTGGGAGTGGCATCCCTTCGCTGCCGAGCGGCGCTATGTCGATGCGCATGCCGCTGCAGGCCGCCTCCGTCGCCTCAATCCATTGCCTTCGTCAGACTTGTCCCAAGGAGCCTGAACCCATGTCCTACAAAATGTCGCGCGCGGCCTATGCCAACATGTTCGGTCCGACCGTGGGCGACAAGGTACGGCTAGCCGATACCGAGCTCTTCATCGAGGTCGAGAAGGACTTCACGATCTATGGCGAGGAAGTGAAGTTCGGCGGCGGCAAGGTCATCCGCGACGGCATGGGGCAGAGCCAGGTGACGCGCGAGGGCGGCGCGGTCGATACGGTCATCACCAATGCGCTGATCGTCGACCACTGGGGCATCGTCAAGGCGGATATCGGCCTGAAGGACGGGCGGGTCGCGGCAATAGGAAAAGCCGGCAATCCCGACACGCAGTCGGGCGTGAACATCATCGTCGGGCCGGGCACCGAGGCGATCGCCGGCGAGGGCAAGATCGTCACGGCCGGCGGAATGGACAGCCATATCCACTTCATCTGCCCGCAGCAGATCGAAGAGGCGCTGATGAGCGGGCTCACCTGCATGCTCGGCGGCGGCACGGGGCCGGCGCACGGCACGCTCGCCACCACCTGCACGCCGGGGCCCTGGCACATCGCGCGGATGATCGAGGCGGCCGATGCGTTCCCGATGAACCTCGCCTTCGCCGGCAAGGGCAACGCCTCGCTGCCGGGCGCGCTCGTCGAAATGGTGCTCGGCGGTGCCACTTCGCTAAAGCTTCACGAGGACTGGGGTACGACGCCGGGGGCGATCGACTGCTGCCTCTCGGTCGCCGACGAATACGACGTGCAGGTGATGATCCACACCGACACGCTGAACGAGAGCGGCTTCGTCGAGGACACGATCGCGGCGATCAAGGGCCGGACCATCCACGCCTTCCACACGGAAGGGGCGGGTGGCGGCCACGCGCCGGATATCATCAAGATCTGCGGCCAGCCGAACGTCATCCCGTCGTCGACCAATCCGACGCGGCCATATACTCAGAACACGCTTGCCGAACATCTTGACATGCTGATGGTCTGCCACCACCTGTCCGCGTCCATTCCCGAGGACATCGCCTTCGCCGAGAGCCGCATCCGCAAGGAGACGATCGCGGCGGAAGACATTCTCCACGATATCGGTGCCTTCTCGATCATCTCCTCCGACAGCCAGGCCATGGGCCGCGTCGGCGAGGTGGCGATCCGCACCTGGCAGACGGCAGACAAGATGAAGCGCCAGCGCGGCCGGCTGCAGGAGGAGACCGGTGACAACGACAATTTCCGCGTCAAGCGCTACGTCGCCAAATACACGATCAACCCGGCGATCGCCCATGGCCTCAGCCATGAGATCGGTTCGCTGGAAGTCGGCAAGCGCGCCGACCTCGTCATCTGGAACCCGGCCTTTTTCGGCGTGAAGCCGGACATGGTGCTGCTCGGCGGCACGATCGCGGCCGCCCCGATGGGCGACCCGAATGCTTCTATCCCGACGCCGCAGCCGGTCCATTACCGGCCGATGTTCGGCGCCTATGGCCGTAGCCGGACGAATTCCTCCGTCACCTTCGTCTCGCAGGCCTCGCTCGATGCGGGGCTCGCCGGAAGGCTCGGCGTCGCCAAGGAACTCGTCGCCGTCCAGAACACCCGCGGTGGCATCGGCAAGGCGTCGATGATCCACAACAGGCTGACGCCGCATATCGAGGTTGATCCGGAAACCTACGAGGTGCGCGCCGACGGCGTGCTGCTGACCTGCGAACCGGCGACGGTGCTGCCGATGGCGCAGCGGTACTTCCTGTTCTAGACATCCCAGAATGGGCTGCAGCCATGCGGCATTCACATGGCTGCCATGCGATGCCGTCCCGATCCGCGCTTTGATGCTGCACTGCAGCGGAAACTCCGATAGAAGGGGCCTTCCCTTTCGCCGGCGGTTGCTTTCTCCCAAGACTTGACGCCGGCTGCCCACTCGAAGGAGATGATGATGCTCGGCAGAAAAGTTCCCGTTGTAACCTTCCGCACCCGCGTCCGCGACGAATCCGTCGGCGGCCCCAATCCGTTCCGCTGGCAGGACGTTTCGTCGAACGATTATTTCGCCGGCAAGCGCGTCGTGCTGTTTTCGCTGCCGGGCGCCTTCACCCCGACCTGCTCGACCTATCAGCTGCCGGATTTCGAGAAGCTGACGACCGAGTTCCGTGCGCTCGGGATCGACGAGATCTATTGCATCTCGGTCAACGACGCCTTCGTCATGAACGCCTGGGGCAAATCGCAGGGATTGGAAAACGTCAAGCTCATTCCGGATGGTTCGGGCGAGTTCACCCGCAAGATGGGCATGCTGGTCGCCAAGGACAATCTCGGCTTCGGCATGCGCTCCTGGCGCTACGCCGCCGTCGTCAACAATGGTACGGTCGAGCAGTGGTTCGAAGAGGAAGGCTATTCCGACAATTGCGATAGCGACCCCTATGGCGTTTCTTCGCCGCAGAAGATTCTCGAGGCGCTGAAGTCGCAGAAGATCGCTGCCTGATACGGCATTGTGATTGTATGCCCCGCCGCCGCAAGCAGGTTGGAAAGTCGCTGCGATTTTCCTCTTGCTGCTGGCGGCGGGGCTTTTTCTTGTTAATGTGAGGCCCGTCGGAGGTACGGAATTCAATGGTTTACGTCATCGCATATCTGAAGGCGCATGCGGGCAAGGGCGACGACGTCGTGGCCCGTGCCACACCGCTGATCGAGGCCACCTGCAACGAGGAGGGCTGCATCAGCTACGATCTCTATCGAAAGCCCGCCGAACCGGACGCGCTCGTCTTCGTCGAGACATGGAAGAGCCGGGCGGCCCTCGATGCGCATTTCGCCGAACCGCATCTGAAGGCCTTCCAGGCGGCGATGGCCGACCTCCTCGTCGAAGCGCGTGTCGAGGTCGTGCATCCGGAAAAGGTCGAGGTCGTCTGACGTGCCCTATCGTTCGACGGAAATCCTCTCTCCCGGCGCCGCCGATAGCGCGCCGCTTCACCGGGTAACGCTCACCCACGACCAGCGGCATCTGCGCCGCAAGCTCCTGCATCTCGAAAACGAGGATGTGGTGATGCTCGATCTCAAGGAGCCGGTGATGCTCGCCGACGGCGACCTGCTGGTGCTGGAGGGCGGCGGCTATATTGAAGTGAAAGCGGCTGAGGAGGCGCTCTACGAAATCCTTCCACGCGACGGGCTGCATCTGATCGAACTGGCCTGGCATCTCGGCAACCGGCACCTGCCGGCCGCGATCGAGCAGCGGCGGATCTTGATTGCCCGCGATGCCGTCATCCGTGCCATGCTCGAAGGACTCGGAGCGACGGTAAGCGAAGTGGTCGAGCCCTTTCACCCCTTGCGTGGCGCCTATCACGGCACCGGCCATCACCACCATGGACACGGTCACCACCACGACCATGGCTGACGAGGCCGCCACGCAGGCCCTGCTGCGCCTCGTCACCTGGCTCTCGCCCGCCTTTCCGGTCGGCGCCTTTTCCTATTCCGGCGGATTGGAGCAGGCGGTTCATGACGGCCTCGTGGCGAGTGCAGGCGATCTGCGGCAGTGGCTGGAAACGCTGATGAACCGCGGCTCGATCTGGAACGACGCGCTGCTGCTGGCGGAAAGCTATCGCGGCCATGACGATCCGGCACGGCTGCGGGCAGTCGCCGAACTCGCCGAGGCGCTTGCCGGCTCGCGCGAGCGGCACATGGAAACCATGCTTCTTGGCGAGGCGTTTCTTGCCGCCGCCGGCCACTGGCCGCACCCGGTGCTGGAGACGCTCGGATCGACGGCAGCCTATCCGGTGGCGGTTGGTGCCGTCGCCGGTGCGCATCGGACCGGATTTGAGCCGACGATCGCGGCATTTCTCAACGCAACGGCATCGAATGCCGTATCGGTCGCCATTCGTTGCAGCGTCATCGGCCAGCGCGACGGCGTCGGCCTGTTTGCCGGGCTGGAGGCGGCAATTGCGGCCGTGGCCGCTCGCGCAACGCGCGGCTCGCTCGACGACCTTGGGTCGGCGGCGATCATGGCCGATATTGCATCGCTCAGACATGAAACCCTGCATTCGCGCCTGTTTCGTTCATGATGCATGTCGCCCAAAAGTGGCGACGGTTTTGGGCCAACGACATGCATGGAAAGCAAAGACTCAGGCGCCCGGAAAGGACATAGAAAATGCCATCGAAAAACGGTCCCCTTCGCGTCGGCATCGGCGGCCCGGTCGGGTCCGGCAAGACGGCGCTGACCGACAAGCTGTGCAAGGCGATGCGCGAAAAATATTCGGTCGCCGTCGTCACCAACGATATCTACACGAAGGAGGATGCCGAGGCGCTGGTGCGCATGCAGGCGCTGCCTTCGGAGCGGATCGTCGGCGTCGAGACCGGCGGCTGCCCGCACACAGCCATTCGCGAAGACGCCTCGATCAATCTCCAGGCGATCGCCGAGCTCAACCGCCGCATCCCCGATCTCGACGTGGTCTTCATTGAATCGGGCGGCGACAATCTTGCGGCGACATTCTCGCCCGATCTGGCAGACCTGACGATCTATGTAATCTCCGTCTGCCAGGGCGAGGAAATTCCGCGCAAGGGAGGTCCGGGGATCACCAAGTCCGATCTGCTGGTAATCAACAAGAAGGATCTCGCCCCTTACGTTGGCGCAGACCTCGAGGTGATGGAGCGTGACGCGACGCGCATGCGCGCCGCAAAGCCGTTCGTGTTTTCCGACATGAAGCGCGGCGACGGGATCGACCGGATCGTCGAATTCCTTTCCTTGCAGGGCGGCCTCTAGGCTCGGAACCTTAAAACTGTTCGAGCGCCTGACGGTCGCGAATTTCGATCACCCGGCCCTTCACCACGACCCCCGACTGACGAAGCGTGGAGAAGGCGCGCGACAGTGCCTCGGGGGCGAGGCCGAGTTTGCCGGCGAGTACGCTTTTTTGAAACGGCAGACGAAAGGAGAAGCTCTCGGAACCGTTCGGGCAATGGCTCAAGATGTAGTTCGCGACACGCTGCGGTGCGGTGAGTAGGCGGTCTTCGGCAAGGCAGTCCTCGGCCAGCTTGCCGTGGTGACAAAGAAGCTCGAGGAGCGCTTGGGCAACAGCCGTGTCTTCGGCTGCAAGCCGGCGCAGCTTGGCGCCTTCCAGCCGGGCGATGATCGACGGTTCGGCGGCCTGGGCATTGGCGGTCGCGCGGCGATCCAGGAATATGGCGTTGACGCCGATCAATTCGCCCCTCGGGAAAACTGCGACATCGGCTTCGCGGCCGTCCTTGCCCAGACGATAGAGGCGGACTAATCCCGAGAGGACGACGAGAACATCGTCGAGCGGGTCGTCCTGGCGGAACAGGGTATCGTGCGTTTCGTGCGTCGATACTGTCGCGCCCTCGACAATTGCCTCTATCGCGGTTCGCGGCAGCCGCGAGAAGAAGCGCGCATTGAGGAGGATGGCCCGGTCGCTGGAGGTCAATCGCAAGGTCTTCATACCGCTCGTCCGAAAAGATCGTGACTAAGCTAGCGGTTCCTCGCCGGTCTTAAATTGACCCGTATCAAACAACTTCGCAAAAAGAGGCGCTGCTGCCCGTCCTTGCTCGGCACGGTGCAGCAGCGCTGTTCTGAGAGTGGACGATCCTATTCGGCGGCAAGTGCCGGATGGCTGATGACCTTGCGGTCGGACTTGCCGCGCCGCTCCGCCTCGAGCGCCTTGACGCGCTCCTCCAGGCTTTCGATCGTCGTGCCCTGTTCGGCGGCGAGTTTGCTCAGCGCCTCGCGGTCGAGCGGCAGATCTTCCTCCTCCTTCTTGCCGACCATACGGCCGAAGACCCAGGCGAGAAGACGCGACAGGTCGTCCATGATCAGGAAGAAGGAGGGGACGACGACGAGGCTGAGCACCGTCGAGACAATGATGCCGCCGATGACGGCGATCGCCATCGGGGCGCGGAACGATCCGCCTTCACCGACGCCGAGCGCCGACGGTAACATGCCTGCCGACATGGCGATTGAGGTCATGACGATTGGGCGGGCGCGCTTGCGGCCCGCTTCGACCATCGCCAGCGTCCGGTCCATGCCGTGATGCATCATCTCGATTCCGAAATCGACGAGCAGGATGGCGTTCTTGGTAACGATGCCCATCAGCATCAGGATGCCGATGAGCACCGGCATTGAAAGCGCGTTCTGCGTCAGGATGAGCGCCGCCGCAACGCCGCCGATCGCCAGCGGCAGCGAGAACAGGATGGTGAAGGGCTGGATCACATCCTTGAACAGGAGGATGAGCACGACCAGCACCATCATCAGGCCCAAGAGCATGGCGTTGCCGAAGCTCTGCTGCATCTCCGCCTGAACTTCGGCGTCACCGCTCTCGAGGAACTCGACAGTCGCCGGCAGATTCGCATCGGCTGCTGTCGCCTTGAAGCGGGCCGATGCGGTATCGAGTGCAACGCCCACGGGCAGGTCGGCGCCGAGCTTGACGACGCGATAGCGGTCGTAGCGCTTGATGGAGCTCGGCCCCTCCGCGTAGTTGATGTCGGCGACGCTCGAAAGCGGAACGGTCGCGCCGGATGCCGTCTGGACCTTGAGGTTGCGGATCGCCGCGAGATCGGTACGGAAATCGCGATTGAGCTGGACCCGGATCGGGATCAGGCGCCCATCGAGCGCAATCTTCGTGAGCAGTGCGTCGATATCGCCGATCGTCGCGACCCGAATGACTTCGGATATTTGTGCTGTCGTGATGCCGAGACGGGACATCTGTTCGTCACGCGGGCGGATCTGCAGTTCCGGCCGCGGCAGCGCGCCGTCGGGGCTCACATTGGCAAGCGACGGGTCGCGGCGCAGCTTTGCTTCCAGAATGGCCACGGCCCGGTCCAGATCTGCTTCGTTGCTGGAAAGCAGGTTGAACGACAGGTCGCGCTCGCCGCGATCGTTGAGTTTCGTAACGCGAAGGTCCGGGATCGATTGCAGCCGAGCGAGAATTTCCTTCTCGATTTGCGACTGCGGCTTGGTGCGGCCCGCCGGCGGCAACTTTGGCAAATATTCGCCGATTACCGGCGTGCGGCCGATCACGTCGTTGACCACCTTGTTGACGAGCGAATGGTCGAGCTTCTTCAGGAGCACCGTGACGGCGGCGCGGCGCAGTTCGAGATCGCCCTTCGGCGAGGCGCCGCCGAGCACGAAGACGTTCTCGACGCCGTCAATATCCTTGATGCGGTTATAAATCTCCGTCGTCGTCCGCTCGGTATCCGCAAGCATCGCGTCCGGCGGCAATTCGATCGACAGGCTGACACGTGAATTGTCCTCCGGCGGCAGGAAGCTGCCCGGCACGAAGACGAGCAAGGCGATCACAGAACCGACCGAAAGCGCGATTGCCACAAGCAGTGTCGAATAACGCGTGTACCAGCGTTTCGTGGTGAAGCGCACGACGTGCATGTACTGGCGCATCATGAAGCCGTCGTCGTCGTGATGACCGCCGACATCCGTCGGTTTCATCAGATAGGCGGCCATCACCGGCGTGATGAAACGGGCGACCAGCAGCGAGAAGAAGACGGACACGGCCACCGTCAGGCCGAACTGGATGAAGTACTGGCCTGGAATGCCCGGCATGAAGGAGACGGGCACGAAGACGGCGATGATGGTGAAGGTGGTGGCGATGACCGCGAGGCCGATCTCGTCCGCCGCTTCGATTGCGGCCTTGTAGGGCGACTTGCCCATGCGGATGTGACGCTCGATGTTCTCGATCTCGACAATCGCGTCGTCGACGAGGATACCGGTCGCGAGGGTCATCGCCAGGAAGCTGACGAGGTTCAGCGAGAAGCCGAGGAGTTCCATAACCCAGAAGGTCGGGATGGCCGAAAGCGGCAGGGCAACGGCCGAGATCAGCGTGGCGCGCCAGTTGCGCAGGAACAGCATCACGACCACGACGGCAAGCAGCGCGCCCTCGATCAGTGTATGAATAGCCGCCTCGTAGTTGCCGTAGGTGTAGTAAACCGAATCGTCGACCATCTCGATGGTGACGTCCGGGTGCTTGGCGCGGATTTCGTCGAGTGTCTTGGCAACGGTTTCGGCGACGCTGACCTCGCTCGCGCCCTTGGCGCGGAACACCGCGAATGTGACGCCGGGATGGCCGTTGAAGCGCGAGAAGGACTTCGGCTCCTCGTAGGTATCGGTAACCTTGCCAAGCTCCGACAGACGAACGAAACGTCCGTTCGGCAGCGAGACCATTGTATTGGCGAGCTGGGAAACATCGCGGGCGTCGCCGAGCGTGCGGATCGCCTGTTCGCTGCCGCCGACCTGACCGCGGCCCGAGCCGAGATCCATGTTCATGCGACGGAGCTGGCCGTTGACGTCGGCGGCGGTGATTCCGAAGGAATTCAAACGATCTTCATCGAGTTCGATGCGGACTTCGCGGTCGGACCCGCCGTAGCGGTCGATGCGGCCGATGCCGCTCTGGCCCTGGATGGCACGCTTGATCGTGTCGTCGACGAACCAGGACAGCTCCTCGAGCGTCATGCCGGGAGAGGAGACGGAGAAGGTCTGGATCGCCTGACCTTCGACATCGACCTTCGAGACGATTGGTTCCTCAATGGAGGTCGGAAGATCACCGCGGATGCGGTCGATCGCGTCCTTCACATCCTGCACGGCCTGCGCCGTCGGCACTTCCATGCGGAAGATGACAGCGGTGGTTGAACTGCCGTCGGTGATCGTCGATTCGATGTGGTCGACGCCGGAGACACCGGCGACCGCGTCCTCGATCTCCTTGGTGACCTGGGTCTCGAGCTCGGCAGGCGCGGCGCCGCTCTGGGCGACGGCGACCGAGACGATCGGCACGTCGATGTTCGGGAAGCGGGTAATCGGCAGCGAATTGAAGGACTGCCAGCCGAGCACGACAAGCACGAAAAACGCCAGAATCGGTGCGACCGGATTGCGGATGGACCAGGCGGAGAAGTTCATGGTCTCTGTTCCCGTCAATTGGTTATCGGCTGGTCGGACTTGACCGGATTGATCCGGTCGCCGTCACGCACATAGGCGCCGGCCTTGGCCACGGCCTGCTCGCCCGGCTTGAGGCCGGAAAGGATCTCGACGAACTGCCCGTCCTGAATGCCGGTCTCGACCGGAACCAGGCGCACGATACCGTTTTCGACCTTGCGCACGATGGTCTTGCCGTCTTCCGATGTAACGGCGGTTTGCGGCAAGACGACAGTCTGCTTCTCTTCGACCGTGATCACCGCACTCGCATACATCCCGGCGCGCGCCTCGGTCGTGTCGGTCAGGCTGATATGAACCTTGCCGAGGCGCGTGTCGGCATCGACTGTCGGCGCGATCAGGCGGATCTTGCCCTCGACCGTCGCATTGCTTCCGGCGAGCTTCACCGTTGCCGGCTGCCCGACGGCAAGCTTGACGATATCGGACTCGGCGACATCGGCCTTCATCTCGATCGCACCGTCGCGGATCATCGCGAAGAGCGGCTCGCCATTGCCGCTGGCGATCGCGCCGACCTTGGCGTTCTTGGCCGAGATCACGCCGCTGACCGGCGCCTTCACCTCGGTGCGGGCAAGCCTGAGGTCGATATCGTCGATCTGCGTCTGGACAACCTTGATGTCCGCTCTCGCAACGCCCACCGATTGCTCAGCCGAGCGAAGGCGGGCGCGCGTGGCGGCGGCGAGTGCCTTCAGGCGGTCCGCTTCGGCGGTCGATACAGTGCCGTTCTCCGAAAGCCGTACGGCGCGATCGGCGACGCGCGTCGCCTCTTCGGAATTCGCGGTCGCTTCGGCAAGCTGCGCGTTGAGCTGTGCCAGCGAGGCTTCCGCCTTGGCGAGATTGGCTTCGAACTGGCTCTTCTGCAGGAGCAGCGCGTCATCGTTGAGAACGATGAGGATGCTACCCGCCTCGACGCGGTCGCCGACATCGACATTCAACGAGCGGATCGAAAGCCCGTCGACGAGCGGTGCGACATAGGTTTCCTCGACCGCCTCGATCGAGCCGGTGGCAAGGACCCGGTCGCTGATCTTGCCTTCTGCCGCTTCCGTCACAACGATCGATGGCAGTGCCTGCGGCGGCTGCGGCTTTGCGGCCTCCTCGGCCGATACGCCCGAAAATGCGCCCAGCGTGATTGCTACGCATGCACCGAGAAGAGGAAGAAGTTTCTGAGCCATCGGCCTATCGTCCTGACAGAAGTAAATCATGCTGCCTCGCCGCTCATCAAGGGCGAAGCTCCGCCTGCAATCATGCTATTTCCTGCGTGTTCCGCCCGGTATCGCGATCCACGCACTCGCAAATGTCCGACCCAAGGTCTCAAACCGCAGGCGCCGGCAGGGAGAGATTTGCTCAAGGAGGTGAGTTCAACGAAAACTGGTTCCTCCCTGCACCCGCTCTCCAGTCAAACGTTCCGGGCTATGTAAGCGCGGTAGCAAATGCTTACAAGGGCCAAGAAGCGATGGTGCCTCAATATTTTTTGTCCGCCGTCTTTTGCGAGGCTATAGTGGGGCGAGCTAAATGCAAGCTTAACAACCGGGACGAGTTGTCAAAAGGCGCGCGGCATACTGCCGCGCGCCTCTCAATCGGTCCTGCTGCCGCAGTTTACTTCAGCGCTGCGTCGGTGATCTCATGAGTCCAGGCGCCTTCCGGTTCCTTGGAGATCACCGGATCGGAGCCGCCGGAGAGCAGGGACTGGACCGTACGCTTGTAGTCGGCCTCGTCGAGCGCGCCGTTCGAACCCGCCGTCAGCTTGGCGATTTCGCCCATCATGCGCTTCTGGTGCTTTTCCGTCTGGGCACCGGTGGAGTCGTTTTCGAGCACGATGTCCGCCGCTTCGTCCGGATTCTCCTCGGCATATTTCCAGCCCTTCATCGATGCGCGGACGAACTTCACCATCTTTTCCTTGAAGGCCGCATCCTTGAGCTTGTCCTCGAGGACATAGAGGCCGTCCTCGAGGGTGGCTACGCCCTGGTCTTCGTATTTGAAGGTGACGAGATCCTCCGCCTTGATGCCCGCGTCGATGACCTGCCAATATTCATTGTAGGTCATGGTCGAAATGCAGGCCGCCTGCTTCTGGATCAGCGGGTCGACGTTGAAGCCCTGCTTCAGGACGGTCACGCCGTTCGGGCCGCCATCGGTTGGGATTTTCAGTTGCGCCATCCAGGAGAGGAACGGGTACTCGTTGCCGAAGAACCAGACGCCGAGCGTCTTGCCCTTGAAATCCTCGGGAGTCTTCACGCCCGATTCCTTGAGACAGGTGAGCATCATGCCGGATTTCTTGAACGGCTGGGCGATGTTGACGAGCGGCACGCCCTTTTCGCGGGTGGCGAGAGCGGACGGCATCCAGTCGACAATGACGTCGGCGCCGCCGCCGGCGATCACCTGCGGCGGAGCAATGTCCGGACCGCCGGGCTTGATGTCGACGTCGAGGCTCTCTTCCTCGTAAAACCCCTTGTCCTTGGCGACGTAGTAGCCGGCGAACTGGGCCTGCGTCACCCATTTCAATTGCAGCGTGACCTTGTCGGCGGCATTGGCGTGGAAGGCGGCAAGCGAAAAGACGCCCGCTGCCAGCAGAGATGCAAGTTTTTTGTTCATGTCAGTTCCCTCTTATCATTGCTTGATTGTCAGGCTCGGCCACTGCGGATGGACGGATGCCAGAAGGTGACGGCGCGCTCGATGAGCGCGACCACCCCGTAGAAGGCGGAGCCAGCCACCGCCGCAACGGCGATTTCGGCCCAGACCATGTCGACGTTCATGCGCCCCACTTCCGTGGAGATCCGGAAACCCATGCCGACAATGGGCGTTCCGAAAAACTCGGCCACAATCGCGCCGATCAGCGCCAGCGTCGAGTTAATCTTGAGTGCGTTGAAAATGAATGGCCACGCAGCGGGCAGCCGCAGCTTGATGAGCGTCTGCCACCAGGTGGCGGCATAGGTGCGCATCAGGTCGCGCTCCATATGGCTCGCGGTGGCAAGGCCCGACACGGTGTTCACCAGCATCGGGAAGAAGGTCATGATGACGACCACGGCGACCTTCGACTGCCAGTCGAAGCCGAACCACATGACCATGATCGGCGCGACGCCAATGACGGGGAGGGCGGAAACGAAGTTGCCGAGCGGCAGCAGACCTTTCTGCAGGAAGGGGGAGCGGTCGATGAGGATCGCCACCAGGAAACCGAGGCCGCAGCCGAGCGCATAGCCGGTCAGCACGGATTTCAGGAAGGTCTGGCGGAAATCGGCCGCAAGCGTCGGCAGCGAATTGACGAGCCGCTCCCAGATCATCGATGGTGCCGGCAGCAGCACGGAGGGAACCGCAAAGCCGCGGACGATGCCTTCCCACAGGACCAGGATCGTGACGCCGAAGATGAGCGGCACCGCGAAGCGCGCCGCACTGTTCGCCGCTTCGCTCTCAAAGCGCTGGCGGACCAGCCATTCGTTGACGGCCCAGGCGATCAGCCAGAAGAAAACAGCGCCGGCGAGAGCGGGAAGATTCATGGCTTGGCTCCCATGCGCTTGAGGACGGCGGTGTGCGCGAAACCGACGACCATGACGAGAACTGCCGCAAGGGCAGCCGCCATGAACAATGCCGCCCAGATCTGCACGGTCTGGCCGTAATAGGAGCCTGCAAGCAGCCGCGCACCGAGCCCCGCCACGGCCCCGGTCGGCAGTTCGCCGACAATGGCGCCGACGAGCGAGATGGCGACGGCGACCTTTAGCGAGGTGAAGAGATAGGGCATGGAGGAGGGCCAGCGCAGCTTCCAGAAGGTCTGCGCCGCCGAGGCATTGTAGGTATGCATCAGGTCGAGCTGGATCGTTTCGGGACTGCGCAATCCCTTGACCATGCCGACCACCACCGGGAAGAACGACAGATAGGTGGAGATCAACGCCTTCGGCAAGAGGCCGGCGATGCCGATCGCATTCAAGACGACGATGATCATCGGCGCGATCGCCAGGATCGGGATCGTCTGGCTGGCGATCACCCAGGGCATCAGCGAGCGGTCCATGGCGCGATTGTGAACGATGCCAACGGCGAGAAGCACGCCGAGTGCGGCGCCGATGCCGAAGCCGAGCAGGGTGGCCGACAGCGTGATCCATGCGTGATAGACGAGGCTGCGCTTCGAGGTGATCGCCTTGTTGACGGTCGTGTCCCAGATTTCGGCGATGACCTGGTGCGGCGCTGGCAGCACCGGTCTTTCCTGCGCCATTGTGTTCCTGACGAGGTCGGAATACGCGATCTCGGTGCCGGCGCGCGCCGCCGTGTCGCGCTCGAAGGGCGCGTTGAGGAAGATGACGGCGACGTACCAGACGGCGATCAGAAGCAGGACGACGGTGGAGATCGGGACGAGCTTGTCGCGGAGGAAGCTGGGTTTATACATCACTGCCTCCGGTCCCAAGTATCGCCTCTTTTGAGGCGAGGGGGCGCCAAAGATAGAGAATATCCGGCAAGCCTTCCTCGTTGTCGCCGCTCGTTCGGCGTATCGGCACGAAGCCCTGGCGTTGGTAAAAGCGCTGGGCGCGGGCATTTTCTGCAAAGGTCCAAAGCTTGAGCTCGCCCTTTGCCCGCCTCTTCGCTTCGCTGAGTAGGGCAGCCCCGATTCCCGCGCCCCTGTGGGATGGATCGAGATAGAGCGCCGACACAAATCGCTCCTCGGCGAGCGCGAGAAAGCCTGCAATTTCGCCTTGGGACTCGGCAATGATGACCGTGCCGTTTGCAAAGAGCGTTTCCCGGTAATGGCGCTCTACATCCTCGGGCGCATGGATCCTCGGCATCCAGACCGTAGCATCCACCCAGCGATTGAAGATGTCGGCGCAGGCTTTCATGTCCGCCAAGGTTGCATCCCGACAGCGAACTTGGGCGGCACTATTCATCATAGCTGTGCCCCGCCCTGAGTCCCTCGCGCACCCGGTGGGCGATCTCCAGAAACTCCGGCGTTTCGCGGATGCCGAGCGGCCGTTCCCTCGGCAGCGTCGATTCGATGATGTCGGTCACCCGGCCGGGGCGCGGGCTCATCACGACGATCTTGGTCGAGAGGTAGACGGCCTCCGGGATCGAATGGGTGACGAAACAGATCGTCTTGTCGGTGCGCGCCCAGAGCTTCAGGAGCTGTTCGTTCAGGTGGTCGCGAACGATTTCGTCGAGGGCGCCGAAAGGCTCGTCCATCAGCAGCAGGTCGGCGTCGAAGGCGAGCGCGCGGGCAATCGAGGCGCGCTGCTGCATGCCGCCGGAAAGCTGCCATGGGTATTTCTTGCCGAAGCCCGTGAGGTTGACGAGCTCCAGCGTCCGTTCGATGCGCGCCTTCTGCTCGTGCCCGGAATGGCCCATGATCTCGAGCGGCAGCGCGATGTTCTTCTCGATCGTCCGCCAGGGATAGAGCGCCGCCGCCTGGAACACGTAGCCATAGGCGCGATTGTGGCGGGCCTCTTCCGGAGTCATCCCGTTGACGGTGATCGCTCCGGCGGTCGGCGTCTCGAGGTCGGCGATGATGCGCAGGAATGTCGTCTTGCCGCACCCCGAAGGGCCGATGAAGGAGACGAAGTCGCCCTTGGCGACGTCGAGGTTCACGCCTGTGAGCGCATTGACCGGTCCGTCGCTGGTCTGAAACGTCAGGCCGAGATTTCGGGCCGAGACCACGGAGGCGGGATTGGATGTCATGGATGGATTCTCATTATGTCTTGCCTGTGCCAGACTGCTATCGGGGCCAGCAACTTGCAATCGCGGATTTGCCGCAGAAGGCTCCTGTTCAAGGTTTTTCAGCGAATTCTGGAGAACGGTCATGTCTCGATCATCCAATCCTGGCTGTCGCGTGGTGCGGCCGGGCAGTGGCTATGCCGGCAAGCAGGGGCTCAACTATTTCGAAGGCATTGCCGCGGAGACGGTGGGCTCCACCGGCATCTGCATGCATCTCTTGACCATGCCGCCCGGTGCGCGCGCCAAGGCGCATCTGCACGAGAGCCATGAGACGGCGATCTACGTGCTTGCCGGCGAGGCCCATACCTGGTTCGGCGACCGCCTCGAGGAGCATGTGATCGTCAGGGCCGGCGAAATGTTCTACATTCCAGCCGGCGTGCCGCACCTGCCGGCGAACCTCTCGGGCGCACCTTGCACGGCGGTCATTGCCCGGACAGATCCGAAGGAGCAGGAAAGCGTCGTGCTGCTGCCGGAACTCGACGGGCTGGTACCGGCCGATCCTCTCACACGTGGCGGGTGACGAATGCAGCATCTGAAATCCGTCAGACGCCGGTTGCCGGAATGCCGCTGCGCTGCACGGCGCGCGGTGCGGTCACTTCCTTCCAGGTCGACAGCGCCGTGCTGACCGCCGGGAAGGGATCGCGCCGGACGAATTCGCCGTGGCCTTCCTGCGTCTTCACCGCCCCTTCCTCGATCGCGACGACGCCGCGCGTCAACGTGAAGCGGGGGAGGCCGGTGACGGTCTTGCCCTCGAAGACGTTGTAGTCGATCGCCGATTGCTGGCTGTTCGCCGCAATCGTCTTCGACCGTTTCGGATCCCAGACGACGAGGTCGGCATCGGCTCCGACGAGGATCGCGCCCTTCTTCGGATAGATGTTGAGGATCTTGGCGATGTTGGTGGACGTCACCGCGACGAATTCGTTCATGGTGATGCGGCCGGTATTGACGCCATAGGTCCAGAGCATCGGCATGCGGTCCTCGAGCCCGCCCGTGCCGTTGGGGATCTTGGTGAAATCGCCGACGCCGAAGCGCTTCTGCGCCGTCGTGAAGGCGCAATGGTCGGTCGCCACCACCTGCAGCGAACCGGAGGCAAGGCCTGCCCAAAGGCTGTCCTGATGCCGCTTGTTGCGGAAGGGCGGCGACATCACCCGGCGGGCCGCATGATCCCAGTCCTTGCTGAAATATTCCGTCTCGTCGAGCGTCAGATGCTGGATCAAGGGCTCGCCGAAGACGCGCATGCCCTTGGCGCGGGCCCGCCGGATCGCCTCATGCGCCTGCTCGCAGGAGGTATGGACGACATAGACGGGACAGCCGGCCATGTCGGCGATCATGATGGCGCGGTTGGTGGCCTCGCCCTCGACCTCGGCCGGCCGCGAATAGGCGTGCGCCTCCGGGCCGCTATTGCCCTCGGCAAGGAGCTTCGCCTGAAGCTGGGCGACCACGTCGCCGTTTTCGGCGTGGACCAGCGGCAGGGCACCGAGCGCCGCGCAGCGCTGGAAGGAAGAGAACATCTCGTCGTCGTCCACCATCAGCGCGCCCTTATAGGCCATGAAGTGCTTGAAGGTGTTGATGCCCTTGTCCTTGACGATCGCCTCCATCTCGTTGAAGACCTGCTCGCTCCACCAGGTGATCGCCATGTGGAAGGAATAGTCGCAATTGGCGCGGGTCGATTTGTTGTCCCACATGGTCAGCGCCTCGAGCAGCGACTGGCCGGGCGAGGGGAGCGCGAAATCGACGACCATGGTCGTGCCGCCGGCAAGCGCCGCCCTGGTGCCGCTTTCGAAATCGTCGGAGGAATAGGTGCCCATGAAGGGCATTTCGAGATGCGTGTGCGGATCGATGCCGCCCGGCATGATGTAGCAGCCGGTCGCATCCAGCGTCTCGGTGCCGGAGAGATTGGGCCCGATTTCAACGATCTTGCCGCCTTCGACCTTGACGTCGGCCTTGTAGGTCAGGTCGGCGGTAACGATGGTTCCACCCTTGATGACAGTGCTCATTGGATATCTTCCTCTGGATGGTGCTTCGGCGGCCGGAGCCACCAAGTAAAAAGGGCGGAACTTGTCGTCCCGCCCGCAAACTCACTCGACGATCTCGGCCGTTTCCAGAACAGCGTGGAAAAGAACGTCGGCGCCGGCGGCGGCCCATTCCTTGGAAATGTCCTCCGCCTCGTTGTGGCTGAGCCCATCGACGCAGGGACACATGATCATCGTCGTCGGCGCGACCTTGGCCGCCCAGCAGGCATCGTGGCCGGCGCCGGAGATGAGGTTCATGTTGCTATAGCCGAGCTTCTCGGCCGCGCCGCGCACGGTGGCGACCAGCTTCGGATCGAAGGTGACCGGGTCGAAATGGCCGACCGCCTCGATCGAACAGCCGACGCCGAGTGCCTCGGCAATCTTCGGCGCCTCGGCCTCGATCCGCGCGCGCATGCCGTCGAGCTTCGCCTGGTCCGGCGAGCGGATGTCGACGGTGAAGACGACCTTGCCCGGCAATACGTTGCGGGAATTGGGCGAGAAGAACATCTGCCCGACGCCGCCGACGGCGCCCGGCTGGCTTTCCATCGCGACCGTCTGGACCATTTCGAGGATGCGCGCCATGGCGAGGCCGGCATTGACGCGCATGTTCATCGGTGTCGAGCCGGTATGGGCCTCCTTGCCGGTGAGCGTGAATTCCAGCCACCAAAGGCCCTGACAGTGGGTGACGACGCCGATCTGCTTGTTCTCGGCCTCGAGGATCGGCCCCTGCTCGATGTGATATTCAAAATAGGCGTGCATCTTTCGGGCACCGACCTCCTCGTCGCCGACCCAGCCGATGCGCTTCAATTCGTCGCCGAAGCTTTTTCCTTCCGGATCCTTGCGGGCATAGGCGTAATCGAGCGTGTGAACGCCGGCGAAGACGCCCGAGGCGAGCATCGCCGGCGCGAAGCGGGCGCCTTCCTCATTGGTCCAGTTGGTGACCACGATCGGGTGCTTCGTCTTGATGCCGAGGTCGTTCAGGGTGCGGATAACTTCGAGGCCGCTCAGGACGCCGAGCACGCCGTCATATTTGCCGCCGGTCGGCTGCGTGTCGAGATGGGAGCCGATATGGACGGGAAGCGCGTCGGGATCGGTGCCGGGGCGGGTCATGAACATGGTGCCCATCTTGTCGACGCCCATGGAAAGCCCGGCCTTGTCGCACCAGGATTGGAAGAGCCGGCGGCCCTCGCCGTCGGCGTCCGTCAAGGTCTGGCGATTGTTGCCGCCGGCAACGCCGGGGCCGATCTTCGCCATTTCCATCAACGAATCCCATAGGCGGTCGGCATTGACGCGCCTATTCTCGCCAGGTGCAGCCATGGCGCTCTCCTTTTTTGTCGGCTAGACCCACGCCGGGATAGCCATGTTCCCGTCGGTCAAATCGGAGCTTTGTCTTTCATGCCCTTCGATCAGCCGTTGCCTTTGTCGGCAATCTGACTGATAATTTGACCGGTTGGTAAACATTACAACTTCCGTAGCTGCACTCAAGCCGGAAAACGAAAAAAACGAGGTTGTTGCCCAATGGATGGCGCGTCCGAAATTTGGGCAGAACGCGACGGTGCGGTCATCGGCAGGGGGAGAGATGGTACTTCCAAGGGCGGCGAAAACCCAGAGGCGCACTCGTATCCAGGAGGAGAAGGAGGAGCGGATCCTCGAAGCGGCGCTGGAGGTCTTTTCGGCGAGCGGCTTCCGCGGCTCGACTATCGACCAGATCGCCGAGGTGGCGGGGATGTCGAAGCCGAACCTGCTCTATTACTTCCGCACGAAGGAAGCCATGCACCGCGCCTTGATCGACCGCGTCCTCGATACCTGGCTCGATCCACTGCGCGAATTCAACGCCGAGGGCAATCCGGTCGCCGAGATCCGCAGCTATATCCGGCGCAAGCTCGAGATGGCGCGGGATTTCCCACGGGAAAGCCGTCTGTTCGCCAATGAAGTGCTGCAGGGCGCTCCCCATATCGAAGACGAGCTGAAGGGGCCGCTGAAGCAATTGGTTGACGAAAAGGCCGAGGTCATCCGGGCCTGGGCGAAGGCCGGCAAGATCGCCAATTGCGATCCCTATCACCTGATCTTCGCGATCTGGTCGACGACGCAGCACTACGCCGATTTCGACGTCCAGGTGCGGGCGGTGCTCGGCCAGGAGCACGCGGGCGAGGGGCGCTTCGAGGATGCGGCGCGTTTTCTCGAGCGGCTCTTCGTCGATGGGCTACAGGTGCGCGAGTAGCAAGCCTCAGTCTTCCGCCGGAATGACCTCCAACAGCCGCGCAGCATCGTCTACGATCCAGGTCTCGAGCGTTGCCTTGCGGCCACGCAGGCTGATATCCAATCGCCTGTCGCCCTCGAGGCTGAGGCCGGCACGTTCGACGAGCTCGACAGAGACGGCAAGCTCGGCATCGTGTTCCTTGGCCAGGCCCTCCAGCCGGCTCGCCGTGTTGATGGTGTCGCCAACCGCCGTCAGCGAGGTCGCCTGACCATAGCCCATCTCGCCGACGATTGCCGGTCCGGCATGCAGACCGATCGCGAGCCGCAGCGGCTGTTCGAGCTCGTCCCCGAATGTGTGGTTGAGCGCGCGAATGCCCGTCGACAGCCGCGAGGCGGCCGCGAGCGCTTGGCGGCATGCGTCCGGCAGCGGCGACTTCAGCCCGAAGATCGCCAGCGCCCCATCGCCGATGAATTTGTCGATGACACCGCCGGAACTCTCGACCGCCTCACCGACCATCTCGAAGTAGCGGTTGAGCAGGAACACCGTGTCGTAGGGCAGCTTGTGCTCGGCAATGCGGGTGAAGTCGCGTAGGTCGCAGAAGAGCACGGCCACCCGCCGCTCGCGCCCGCCGCCGTTCTGCCGGGCGAGCTGCGTCTTGATCCCGAGGCTGTCGGTGTCGAGGATGGGGACGACGGTGACGTTGTGGGTGGGTCGGAACTGGCAGGCCAGGCGGACATTATCGGGGGCACCGATCCTGCCGAGTGTGGCTCGTTCCGCGGCTTCCGGCGCGGGCTGGCCGTCAAGACCTTCGATGACGCGTACCCGGCAGGTCGAGCACCGCCCGCGACCGCCGCAGACCGAGACATGCGGGAACCCGGCGGCGCGGCTTGCCTCGAGTACGCTGAAGCCGAGGCCGACCGCCGCCACGCGCCCATCCGGATAGCGCACGCGGATGCGGCCGCGTGCCGGCATGGCACGCAGCGCCAAGGTCCCGCCGATCAGGCCGGCAAAGCCGCCATAGAAGGCGAGCCGGATGGTCTCGGCGAGGGCCGGATCGAGGCGCGGCCGCTCGCTGACATAGGCCTGGTCGCCATAGCCGCCATGCTCCGCATAGTCGCGCCCCAGAGAACGGGCGCCGTTGATGAAGCCGAGCAGCGCGAAGATCGGCACGAGCAGGGCAACGGTATAGAGCAGGAATTCGTAGCGCGGAAACCAGTCACGTCCGCGCATCCAGAACCAGGCACCGAGGCAGGCGTGGCTCCAGACAAAAAGAAGCGCGACTGTCTGTCGGGTCGTGCCGATCGAACTCGACCAGAGGGCGCGCAGGATGGCCGGATAATCGGCATCGACCCCGGTCAGGAGCGGCTCAACCCGGGTGGCAACCACATGGGGGATGAGCAGGAAGGGCAGGCTCAGGCCGAAAATGATCTTCAGCGCCTCGCCTACCGGCATGCGAAGCGTCTGTCGGCGATAGAGACTGTCGAGCGCCATTGCGACATGCGCAAGCAAGGCGCCGTAGAGCAGGATGGTTCCGGGTGCGCTCTGCCAGACGAAGGTAAAGATCCGCCGGCCCGCTTCCATGGCTTCGATGGAGATCAGGCCGAGCGCGTGATTTGTGAAATGCGAGAGCACGAAAACGCCGAGCACGGCTCCGGAGATCAGGTGCGTCTTCTTGCGTGCAGTGGCGGAAATGATCGTCAAACAGTCTGCCTGGGTCTGCCGGCGGCCGCCGGCCGGATCTGAATTCTTTCCCTTATTCACCAGATCGCCGGAACGAACAACTTACCGTTTCTACACAATCTGTTTCGTTTTTGTGATCGCAACGGAAGCGGGAGCGGCAGTTGCACGTCGTCGCGTGCCGGCATGACGAAGAAGGCCGCCGATAGTCGTCGGCGGCCTTCCTGTTCTCTCGACCTTTCTTACTCGGCCGCCTGGCGCGCCATCGGGTTGTTCGGGTGGGTCGTCCAGTTGGCGTAGTTGGGGTCGACCGGCTTGCCGGTGCGCTTGTCGAGCGTGCCGGCGGCGAGCGGCTCCATGGTGATGCAGTTCTCAACCGGACAGACATTGACGCAGAGATTGCAGCCGACGCATTCCTCGTCGATCACTTCGAAGTGACGCACGCCGTTGACGAACTGGGTGATCGCCTGGTGCGAGGTGTCCTCGCAGGCGATATGACAGCGGCCGCACTTGATGCAGGCGTCCTGATCGATCCTTGCCTTGCTGACATAGTTGAGGTTGAGATACTGCCAATCGGTGACGTTCGGCACCGCACGGCCGCAGATGTCGTCGAGCGTCCTGTGCCCCTTGGCGTCCATCCAGTCGGAAAGGCCGGAGATCATTTCCTGGACGATCTTGAAGCCGTAGGTCATCGCCGCCGTGCAGACCTGTACGTTGCCGGCGCCGAGCGCCAGGAATTCGGCCGCATCGCGCCAGGTGGTGATGCCGCCGATGCCGGAGATCGGCAGGCCGTAGGTCTCCGGATCGCGGGCGATCTCGGCGACCATGTTGAGCGCGATCGGCTTCACCGCCGGTCCGCAATAGCCGCCATGGCTGCCGCGACCGTCGATCGAGGGCTCCGGCGAGAAGGTGTCGAGATTGACCGAGGTGATCGAGTTGATCGTGTTGATCAACGACACGGCGTCAGTCCCGCCGGCCTTGGCGGCGCGGGCCGGCTTACGGACATCGGTGATGTTCGGCGTCAACTTGGTGATCACCGGCATGCGCGTGTACTGTTTGCACCAGCGCACCACCATCTCGATATATTCCGGCACCTGGCCGACCGCGGAACCCATGCCGCGCTCGGACATGCCGTGCGGACAGCCGAAGTTGAGCTCGATGCCGTCGGCCCCGGTTTCCTCGACCAGCGGCAGGATCGCCTTCCATGCCTGCTCCTCGCAGGGAACCATGATCGAGGCGATTAGCGCCCGGTCCGGCCAGTTCATCTTCACCTGCTTCATCTCGCGCAGGTTCACGTAAAGATCGCGGTCGGTGATGAGCTCGATATTGTTCAACCCGAGCAGGCGGCGGTCGGCGCCCCAGATCGCGCCATAGCGCGGGCCATTGACGTTGACCACCGGCGGTCCTTCCTCGCCAAGCGTCTTCCAGACGACGCCGCCCCAGCCCGCCTTGAAGGCGCGCTCGACATTATAAGCCTTGTCCGTCGGGGGCGCCGAGGCGAGCCAGAACGGGTTCGGGGATTTGATGCCGACAAAATTGTTGCGAAGATCAGCCATTGTCTCGTCCTCTCGATCCTGTTCAAGCGACGGCGCTCGCCCGCGGCGCGTCCGCGGCGAAAGCCCGGTTGATCGATTCGGCGCTATCGCGTCCCATCGCCACGGCGGAAACCGTCAGGTCCTCTCCGCCGAGCACGCAGTCGCCGCCCGCCCAGACCTTGGCGAGCGAGGTGTGACCCTCTTCATCGACGACGATGCGTCCGCTTTCCATCCGCAAGGCACCGAGGCCGGAGGCCTGGAATGTCTGGCCGATCGCCTTGAAGATCTGCTCGGCTGCAATAATACCCGTTTCCCCGGTCGTCGTCAGCTTGCCGTTCTCAAGCGTGGTGTATTCGAGCTCGATGCCGGCGACCTTGCCGTCCTTCACGGCAATGCGCTTCGGCTGCAGCCAGTGGCGGATGGTGACGCCCTTGGATGCCGCCAGATCCTGCTCGAATTCGGAGGCGTTCATGTGCTCCTTGCCGCGGCGATAGCAGATCGTCACTTCCTCTGCGCCAAGCAGCTTCGCCTGGACGGCGGCGTCGATCGCTGTCATGCCGCCGCCGAGCACCACGACCCGCCGGCCGACGGGAATGTCGGCCTTGGTCTTCGACTGGCGAAGTGCCGCGATGAAATCGACTGCATCGTCGACGCCTTCAGCGTTCTCGCCGTCGATCCGCAGTGCGTTGACGCCGGCGAGGCCGAGGCCGAGGAAGACGGCGTCATATTGCTCCGTGAGGTCGGCGAGCGAGAAATCGCGTCCAAGGGCCTCGCCGTGGCGCACCTCGATGCCGCCGATCGACAGAACGTAGTCGACTTCCTTCTGGGCGAAATCGTCCACAGTCTTGTAGGCGGCGATGCCGTATTCGTTGAGGCCACCGGATTTCTCGCGCGCATCGTAGATCACCACGTCGTGGCCCTTGACGGCAAGCCGGTGGGCGCAGGCCAGGCCCGCCGGCCCGGCGCCGACGACGGCGATGCGGCGACCCGTTGCGGCGGCGCGCGCATAGAATTGCTTGTTCTCCATCACCGCGACGTCGGTCGCGTAGCGCTGCAGACGGCCGATCTCGACCGGCCGCTCCTCCGCCGTGTTGCGCACGCAGGCCTGCTCGCAGAGCGTTTCGGTGGGACAGACGCGGGCGCACATGCCGCCGAGGATGTTCTGATCGAAGATCGTCTTGGCCGAGCCGACCGGGTTGCCTGTCGATATCTGCCGGATGAACAGCGGGATATCGATGGAGGTGGGACAGGCCGTCATGCACGGCGCGTCATGACAGAAGTAACAGCGGTCAGAAGCAACCAGCGCCTCGTGCCTGTCGAGCGGCGGATGCAGATCGGAGAAATTGGTTTCGTACTCCGCGAGCGGCAACCGCCCGTAGAGAATCCCAGATTGCGTCGTTCCCATTTTTGGCTCCCAATGTATTCTCAGGATAGGGAACGGTAACACGCTTTATTTTTTTATCAAACGGTAAAATTTTGGTCGCGCTTTCCGCGAATTCCTGGTGCTGCGGGCGTTTTTGCCAGCACCGACGCGTTACGCCTTTGTTTGACAGTGGACGGCAAATAATGGCAGCAAATCGGGGGAAGGAGACTCGCTGGCGATGGCGCGCAGGGCGGAAAGCAACAACAGGCTGGACGACGCGGCCCGGGCGGGCTGGCTCTATTACGTGGCCGGCCGGACGCAGGACGAGATCGCGGCGATCATGGGGATTTCGCGCCAGTCGGCGCAGCGCCTCGTGTCACTCGCCATGGCAGAACGGCTGATCAAGGTGCGGCTCGATCATCCGATAGCCGCCTGCCTGCAAGCGGCGGCGCGGCTCAAGGAAAAGTACGAGTTGCGGCATGTCGATGTCGTACCGAGCGATCCCGGATCCAGTTCGACGACCGTGGGCATCGCGGAAGCCGGGGCGGCAGAAATCGAGCGCTGGCTGAAGTCGACCGATCCGGTTGTGCTTGCCATCGGCACCGGCCGGACGCTGAAGGCGACGATCGATCAACTGCCATCGATGGAATGTCCGCAGCACCGCATTGTCTCTCTCACCGGCAACATCCGCCTCGACGGTTCGGCCGCTTATTACAACGTCATCTTCAGCATGGCCGACACAATCAATGCACGGCATTTCCCGATGCCCTTGCCGGTGCTCGTCTCGTCGGCCGAGGAGCGAGAAGTGCTGCACAAACAGAGTCTCGTCAGAATGGCTCTGGAGCTTGGCGCGGAAGCCGATGCCGCCTTTGTCGGCGTCGGCGAGCTCGGGCCAAATGCCCCCCTTTGCGAGGATGGCTTTCTGGCGCGCGACGAGATGGAACGGCTGACGGCGGCGGGCGCGGCCGGCGAGATCTGCGGCTGGATGTTCGATCATGACGGCGCACTGCTCACCGGCAGCATCAACGAGCGCGTGGCCTCCGTGCCGCTGCCGCCGCGCGAGCGGGCCGCGGTGATCGGCATCGCCAAGGGCAAGCGAAAATACGCAGCCCTGAAAGCGGCGCTCAAGGGACGGATCATAAACGGCCTCATCACCGATGAGACAACTGCTGAGTACCTGCTCGGCGCTTGAGTCTACCTCTGGGGAGCAGTCCGGCAGCGGCGATTGGCCGGATGTGATGCGCCCTCCCAGTCTGTCGGAATAAAATATTCTTCAACAAAAATGAACCCTTAGCGCGTTCGCGGTCTGGCGGCGACGAATGCGCATTGACTTTTTCCGCCAACAGGCGAGTAATTGCCCACGAGCAAGGCAAATGCTCATTTTCTTCTGGGAGGAAGTCGATGAATTTGAGAACTTTCCTGCTGGGCACGTGCTCGGCAGTCGCTTTGGCAGGCCTGGCCCAAGCAGAGACCCTGACCATCGCGACCGTGAACAACGGCGACATGATCCGGATGCAGAAGCTGACGGACGCATTCACCTCGAAAAACCCGGACATTCAGCTCGAGTGGGTGACGCTCGAGGAAAACGTGCTGCGCCAGCGTGTGACGACCGACATCGCCACGAAGGGTGGCCAGTACGACATCATGACGATCGGCACCTATGAAGTGCCGATCTGGGCCAAGCAGGGCTGGCTCTTGCCGCTCGACAATCTCGGTGCCGACTACGACGTCGATGACCTCTTGCCGGCGATCCGCAGCGGCCTGACCATCGACGGCAAGCTCTATGCCGCGCCGTTCTACGGCGAGAGCTCGATGGTCATGTATCGCAAGGACCTGTTCGAAAAGGCCGGCCTCACCATGCCGGAGGCGCCGACCTGGGAGTTCATCGCGGATGCGGCCCGCAAGATCACCGACAAGAACAATGAGATCTACGGCATCTGCCTGCGCGGCAAGGCCGGCTGGGGCGAGAACATGGCCTTCCTCACGGCGACGGCCAACGCCTTCGGGGCGCGCTGGTTCGACGAGAACTGGAAGCCGCAGTTCGACCAGCCGGAGTGGAAGAACGCGCTCGATTTCTATGTCAAGCTGATGAACGATGCCGGCCCGCCCGGCGCCTCCTCCAACGGCTTCAACGAAAACCTGTCGCTGTTCCAGACCGGCAAATGCGGCATGTGGATCGACGCCACGGTGGCGGCCTCCTTCGTAACCAACCCGCATGAATCGACGGTTGCCGACAAGGTCGGCTTCGCGCTCGCCCCGGATACCGGTCTCGGTAAGCGCGGCAACTGGCTCTGGGCCTGGAACCTCGCCATCCCGGCGGGTTCGCAGAAGGCGGAAGCGGCCCAGAAGTTCATCGCCTGGGCAACAGGCAAGGACTATCTGAAGCTTGTTGCCGAGAAGGAAGGCTGGGCGAACGTGCCTCCCGGCACCCGCACCTCGCTCTATGAGAACCCGGAATACCAGAAGGCGGCGCCATTTGCGAAAATGACGCTCGACTCGATCAACGCCGCCGACCCGAAGAACCCGGCGGTGAAGCCGGTGCCCTATGTCGGCGTGCAGTTCGTGGCGATCCCGGAATTCCAGGGTCTTGGCACGGCGGTCGGCCAGGTGTTCTCGGCCGCGCTCGCCGGTCAGATGAGTGTCGATCAGGCGCTCGCCAGCGCGCAGCAGCTGACCACACGCGAGATGACCAAGGCCGGCTACATCAAGTGAGGCTCCCAAGGGGCCGGGGCGCCGTCCGGAAACGGCCGGCGCCCCGGCCACCTCCAGAGCGGGACGAGGGAGGGGCGAACCCCGCCCTCACCCGCGTCCCGCTCTGTCTTTTTTGCCAATGGGGCGCGTTCGGCAGGCACGATGCGCACGCCTCTTCTTGGAACACCTTTGAGAACACATGGGGGACGCCATGGCGACCTTGCATACCCGCTCCGCCGCGCGGCTGATGATCGCCCCGTCGGTGCTTCTGCTTCTGGCCTGGATGATCGTGCCGCTGGCGCTGACGATCTATTTCTCGCTCCTGCGTTACAACCTGCTGATGCCAGGGATGGAGGAGTTCGCCGGCCTCACCAACTACACCTATTTTCTGACCGACCCCGCCTTTTTCCAGGCCGTCTTCAACACGCTCGCGATCGTGCTCGGCGTGCTCTTCATCACGGTCGTCGGCGGCATCGGACTGGCGTTGCTGCTCGACCAGCCGATGTTCGGGCAGGGGATCGTGCGGATCCTGGTGATCGCGCCTTTCCTGATCATGCCGACGGTCGCGGCGCTCGTCTGGAAGAACATGTTCATGAACCCGGTCAACGGGCTCTTCGCCTGGCTCGCCAAGCTCGTCGGCCTGCAGCCCTTCGACTTCCTCGCCAATGCGCCGCTCTTCTCGATCATCCTGATCGTCGCCTGGCAATGGCTGCCCTTTGCGACGCTCATTCTGCTGACGGCGCTGCAGTCGCTCGACGAGGAGCAGAAGGAGGCGGCGCAGATGGACGGCGCCGGCGCCTTGAGCCGCTTCATCTATCTTGTCCTGCCGCATCTTTCGCGCGCGATCACCGTCGTCATCCTGATCCAGACGATCTTTCTGCTTTCGGTCTTTGCGGAAATTCTCGTCACGACCAATGGCGGCCCCGGCACGCAGAGCACGACTCTCACCTTCCTGGTCTATGCCCAGGCGCTGCTGCAGTTCGACGTGGGCGGCGCGTCCGCCGGCGGCATCATCGCGGTCATTCTCGCCAATATCGTCGCATTCTTCCTGATGCGCATGATCGGCAAGACGCTGGAGGCTTGATACCCATGGCACGCAACGTCTCGACCCAGCGCAAACTGGTCACCACCGTTCTGGCCTGGACGATCGGCATCCTGATCTTCTTCCCGATCCTCTGGACCTTCCTGACGAGCTTCAAGACGGAGGCGCAGGCGATTGCATCGCCGCCGGCATTCCTGTTCTTCGACTGGACCACGGAGAATTATTTCGAGGTGCAAAGCCGCTCGGACTATTTCAAGCACTTCATGAATTCGGTCGTCGTATCCTTCGGCTCGACGCTGCTCGGCCTCCTAATCGCCATCCCGTCCGCCTGGGCGATGGCCTTCTCGCCGACCAAGCGCACCAAGGACGTCCTGATGTGGATGCTCTCCACCAAGATGATGCCGCCGGTCGGCGTCCTCGTGCCGATGTATCTGATCTTCCGCAACACCGGGCTGCTCGATACGCGCAGCGGGCTGGTGATGGTGCTGACCCTCATCAACCTGCCGATCATCATCTGGATGCTCTACACCTATTTCAAGGAAATACCGGGCGAGATCCTCGAGGCGGCTCGCATGGACGGCGCCTCGCTCGCCAAGGAGATCATCTATGTGCTGACGCCGATGGCGATCCCCGGCATTGCCTCGACGCTGCTCCTGAACATCATCCTCGCCTGGAATGAGGCGTTCTGGACCTTGAATCTCAGTGCCGCCAAAGCGGCGCCGCTCACCGCCTTCATCGCCTCATATTCGAGCCCTGAAGGCCTCTTCTACGCGAAGCTGTCGGCGGCCTCGACGATGGCGATCGCCCCCATCCTCATTCTCGGCTGGTTCTCGCAGAAGCAGCTCGTGCGCGGCCTCACCTTCGGCGCGGTCAAATAAGGGTCAGACTCATGGGAAGCATCACACTCAAGAACGTCTCGAAGGTCTTCGGCGCCCATGCCGTGATCCCGTCGATCGACCTCGACATCAATGACGGCGAGTTCGTCGTCTTCGTCGGCCCCTCCGGCTGCGGCAAGTCGACGCTTCTGAGGCTGATTGCCGGCCTCGAGGACGTCAGCGACGGCGCGATCGTCATCGACGGCAAGAACGCCACCGAACTGCCGCCGGCCAAGCGCGGCCTGTCGATGGTGTTCCAGTCTTACGCACTCTATCCGCATATGAGCGTGCGCGCCAACATCGCCTTCCCTCTCAAGATGGCGGGCGAGGACAAGGCGGTGATCGACAAGAAGGTGGAGGATGCGGCGCGCGTGCTGAACCTCACGGACTATCTCGACCGCAAGCCGCGCCAGCTTTCCGGCGGCCAGCGCCAGCGCGTGGCGATCGGCCGGGCGATCGTACGCCAGCCGGAGGCCTTCCTGTTCGACGAGCCGCTTTCGAACCTCGACGCGGCGCTGCGCGTCAACATGCGGCTCGAGATCAGCCAGCTTCACCAGCAGCTGAAGACGACGATGGTCTATGTCACCCACGACCAGGTGGAGGCGATGACGATGGCCGACAAGATCGTCGTCCTGAACCGCGGCCGCATCGAGCAGGTCGGCTCGCCGCTCGAGCTCTACCACCGGCCCGACAATCTCTTCGTCGCCGGCTTCATCGGCTCGCCGAAGATGAACTTCATTTCCGGTGGCCCGGCGGCCAGCCATCAGGCCCACACGATCGGCGTCCGTCCGGAGCATCTGGTGCTGTCGAAGGACCACGGCATGTGGCAGGGGACTGTCGGTGTGGCCGAGCATCTCGGCTCCGACACCTTCCTTCATGTGAACGCCGATGGCATCGGCACGATGACGGCGCGTGTGAGCGGCGATTTCGCCGTCACGCATGGAGACCGGGTCTTCCTGACGCCGGACCCGCAGCGCCTGCACAGGTTCGACGAGAAGGGACTGGCAATTCGATGAAACGTCTTGAAGGAAAGAGCGCGCTGATCACCGGATCGGCGCGGGGAATCGGCCGCGCCTTCGCGGAAGCCTATGTGCGCGAAGGCGCCACCGTGGCGATCGCCGATATCAATATCGAGCGGGCAAGGCAGACGGCGGCGGAGATCGGATCGGCGGCCTTCGCGGTCGAGATCGACGTCACCCGGCAGGACTCCATCGATGCGGCGATCGCCGCGGTGGTTCGCCAGGCCGGCGGTCTCGACATCCTCGTCAACAATGCCGCCCTCTTCGACCTTGCGCCGATCGTCGAGATCACGCGCGGAAGCTATGAGCGGCTGTTCTCGATCAACGTCGCCGGAACGCTCTTCACGCTGCAGGCGGCGGCAAAGCAGATGATCGGGCAGGGGCGGGGCGGCAAGATCATCAATATGGCAAGCCAGGCTGGGCGGCGGGGTGAGGCCCTGGTCGCGGTCTACTGCGCGACGAAGGCGGCGGTCATCAGCCTCACCCAATCCGCGGGCCTAGATCTCATCAAGCACCGCATCAATGTGAACGCCATCGCTCCGGGCGTCGTCGAGGGCGAGCACTGGGACGGCGTCGATGCGCTCTTCGCCAAATACGAAAATAGGCCTCTTGGCGAAAAGAAGCGTCTGGTGGGCGAGGCGGTTCCCTACGGGCGCATGGGTACGGCCGAAGATTTGACCGGCATGGCGATCTTTCTCGCTTCCTCCGAAAGCGACTACGTGGTGGCGCAGACCTACAACGTCGACGGCGGCCAATGGATGAGCTGAGGCTTCGTCCAACGGACGGGTTCTCGAAAGGAACGATAGCATGACGACCAAACTCTCGCTTGCCGCACTCGACGTCATCAGGGCCAGGGCCGGCGTCCCGAACTATGACCGGCACGACCTGCGCGCCGGGATCGTCCATTTCGGCGTCGGCAACTTTCATCGCGCCCATCAGGCCGTCTATCTCGATGACCTCTTCAATCTGGGGCGCGACCACGACTGGGCGATCATTGGTGCCGGCGTCCTGGCATCGGACGAGGTCATGCGCGCCAAACTCGAGGCGCAGGATTTTCTGACGACGGTGGTCGAGCAGGACAACAACCGCACCGGCGCGCATGTCACCGGCGCGATGATCGCCTATTTGAAGCCGGGCGATATTCCGGCGATCGTCGCGCAACTGGCGAGTCCGCACATTCGCATCGTTTCGCTGACGATCACCGAGGGCGGCTACTTCATCGACCCGGCCTCGGGCGAGTTCAACCCTGCTCACCCGGCGATCGCCGAGGACGCTCGCAACCCGGCATCGCCGAAGACGGTGTTCGGGCTCATCCTGGCTGGCCTTGCCGAGCGCAGGGCGCGCGGCGTTCCACCGTTCACCGTCATGTCCTGCGACAATATTCCCGGCAATGGCGAAGTTACCCATGCGGCGGTGTCGGGCCTCGCACGCCTGTCGGATCCGGCCTTCGCCGACTGGATCGATGCCAATGTCGCCTTCCCGAACGGCATGGTCGACCGGATCACGCCGGCGACGGGGCCGCGCGAGATCGGCATCGTCGCTTCGGACTACGGCATCGACGACGCCTGGCCGGTCTTTTGCGAAGAGTTCAAGCAATGGGTGCTGGAGGACAATTTCCCGCAAGGCCGCCCGGCGCTCGAAGAGGTCGGGGTGCAGTTCGTCCCGGACGTTTCACCCTATGAGCACATGAAGATCCGCATCCTCAACGGCGGCCATGCGGCGATCGCCTATCCGGCGGCACTGCTCGACGTTCATTTCGTCCATGAGGCGATGGAGGAGCCGCTGATCCGTGCTTTCCTGGCGAAGCTGGAACACGAGGAGATCATCCCGGTCATTCCGCCTGTACCGGATACGGACTTGAGAGACTATTACACGCTGATCGAAACACGGTTCGCCAATCCGAAGATCGGCGACACGGTCGCCCGACTGGCGCAGGACGGCTCGAACCGGCAGCCGAAATTCATCCTGCCGTCGACGGCCGATCGCCTGCGGCGCGGCGAGGACGTGGTCGGCCTGTCTCTCGTCTCCGCACTCTGGTGCCGTTATTTCGCCGGCACATCCGACAGCGGCAAGGAGATCGTCTTCAACGACGCCAACGCCGATCGATTGCAGGCAGCAGCCCTTGCGGCGAAAGACGATCCGATGGCCTTCCTCGCGCTTTCCGATATTTTCGGCGAGGTCGCTCAGTCCGATCTTTTCCGCCGCCGCTTTGCCCATGCCTTGAAAACACTTTGGAAAAAGGGTACGCGCGCCACGCTGCAACTTTATCTGGACGATAAACTCGGAGAATAGCGCGATGGCGGGGCACGCCTCCAGACTGGTCATCTTCGACTGCGACGGCGTGCTTGTGGACAGCGAACCGATCTCGCTCAGCGTGCTGGTGGAATCATTGCAGGCGGCCGGCGTTTCGATGTCGACGGAGGAGGCGAGCGAGCGCTTCCTCGGCCGCAGCCTTCAGAGCATGTCGGCAATCCTGCATGACGAATACGGACTTGCGACGGACCATGCATTTCTCGAAGCGATGCGGACGCGGCTCTATGCGCGCTTCCGCCAAGAGTTGAAGCCGGTTCCTGGCATACGTGAGGCCGTGGAGCAGCTTGACGCTGTCTGCTGCGTCGCGTCCTCGAGCCAGCCGGAGCGCATTCGTCTGTCGCTGAGCGTCACCGGCCTCATCGATCTTTTCGAGCCGCATATCTTCAGCGCCACCATGGTGTCGCATGGCAAGCCAGCACCGGACCTGTTCCTGCATGCGAGTGCTGAAATGGGCTACGCGCCAGCCGACTGCATCGTCGTCGAGGACAGTCCGGCCGGCATCGAGGCGGCCAAGGCGGCGGGCATGCGGGTCTTTGCCTTTGCGGGCGCCAGCCACGCCCGCAGCGAGCGGCATCGGCAGACGCTCGCCGGTCTCGGGCCCGACCTCCTGTTTGACGACATGGGCGAATTGGTACAGTTTGTCCGTCAATAGGCAGGGCAGGGTGGAGCGGCCCGGCGCTCTCCTCGGGCACACTGAAAATCCATCATTATCTCGGGACGGGGTCATCCATTGATGCGCGAATATGTCGTGGCGGTCGATATAGGAACCGGCAGTGCGCGCGCTGGCATCTTCGACCGGAAGGGTGCGCTTCTTGCGCGTGCCGACCGGGCCATTGCCATGAACCGCCCCGAGGAGAACCATGCCGAGCACGATTCCGAAGATATCTGGGCTGCCGTCTGCGAAGTCGTGCGGGTGGCGCGCGAGAGGGCAGCAATAGGCGCCGATGGCGTTGCGGCAATCGGCTTCGACGCCACCTGTTCGCTGGTCGTGCGCGACCATGACGGCGCGCCGCTTTCGGTCAACCGCCGCGGCGAGCCGCGCTGGGACACGATCGTCTGGCTCGACCACCGGGCGCTCGCGGAGGCGGATTTCTGTACGGCGACGGCCCATCCGGTCCTCGATCATTCGGGTCGGGTGATGTCGCCGGAGATGGAGATGCCGAAGCTGATGTGGCTGAAGAAAAACCTGCCGCATCAGTGGGAGAGGGCAGGCTATTTCTTCGATCTCGCGGACTACATGTCCTGGCGGGCGACGGGGAGCGCGGCGCGGTCGCGTTGCACGCTGACGGCGAAATGGAACTATCTCGCGCACAAGGACCGCGGCTGGCAACAGGACTATCTCGAGCGGATCGGTCTCGAAGACCTTCTGACGCGCGGCGGCTTGCCCGAGGAGACGCTGCCGGTTGAGCGCGCTGTCGGGAAGCTGACGGCGACCGCGGCAGCCGACCTCGGACTCGATACCGAATGCCGGGTCGCGCCGGGCTTGATCGACGCCTATGCCGGCGCGCTCGGTGTGCTCGGGGGATTCGCCGGCGATACGGCGAAGCTCGAACGTCAACTGGCGCTGATCGCCGGCACGTCGAGCTGCATCGTCGCTTTTTCGAAGGAGATGAAGCCGGGTTACGGCATGTGGGGACCCTATTTCGAGGCGGTGCTGCCCGGCCTCTGGCTGATCGAGGGCGGCCAATCGGCGACGGGCGCGCTGCTCGATCATGTCGTGCGGCTGCATGGCGGCGGGCTGGAGCCGACGGCCGAGACCCACAGGAAGATCATCGAGCGCGTCCAGGAATTGCGCGCCGAGCATGGCGACGGCTTCGCCGACCGGCTGCACGTCCTTCCTGATTTCCACGGCAATCGCTCGCCGCTTGCCGATCCGCATGCGCTCGGCGTGATCAGCGGACTGGCGCTCGATTCCTCTTTCGACGCGCTTTGCCGCCTCTATTGGCGGACCTGCGTCGCCATCGCGCTCGGCATCCGCCACATCCTCGAGATGATGAAGGAGGCGGGCTACGACCTCGATACGCTGCATGTGACCGGCGGCCACGTGCGCAATCCCCTATTGATGGAGCTTTACTCCGACGCGACCGGCTGCCGGGTGGTCGTGCCCGAGGCGCCGGATGCCGTTCTGCTTGGAACGGCCATGGCCGCCGCCGTGGCTGGAAACCTCTATCCGGACCTTGCGCATGCGGGCGGCGCCATGGCCTCGGCCGGGCAGGAGAGGCGACCGAACCCGGCAAGGCGCGATCTCTACGACCGCGACTATCGGCGCTTGCTGGCGCTCTATCGCCACCGCGCCGAACTGGAATCGATCGAATAGCTGAAACTTCGCTATTTCGCGGAACCTTTTTCTCGCTTGCGCATTATTGCGGATAGCCGAGCGGTGACGCACATCGCCCCCAATGTGACGTCGGAGGCATACCGCCGGTTGCCAACTCACATCCCCCTCAGTGAGTTGCATAACCTCAGCCAGTGCCCGTCCCTCGGCACTGGCTGTTTTATTTGCAGCGCCAGGTTCGCGACTGCCAGGATTGAATGGATTGCCTCGGTTCTTCGCCCGCGCACGAGAAACGCCCCGCCAAACTTTGCTTCGGCGGAGCGATTCTCTGATCTTTTCTCGTCAGGCCGCGGCCTTCGTCGATTCATTGAAGAACAATGCCTGGCTGATCAGCGCCTTGACCATCTCGGGGTTGAAGGGTTTCGTCACCAGAAATGTCGGCTCGGGCCTCTCGCCGGTCAGCAGCCGCTCGGGGAAAGCCGTGATGAATATGACCGGTACGGTGCTGGTCTTGAGGATTTCGTTGACCGCGTCGATGCCCGAACTGCCATCGGCGAGCTGAATATCGGCAAGCACCATCCCCGGCTCGGCCGTCTTGTAGAGCGCGATCGCCTCGTCCTTGGTGCGCGCGATTCCCGTCACCCGGTGGCCGAGACTTTCCACCATCTGCTCGATGTCGATGGCAATCAGCGGCTCGTCCTCAATGATCATGATGTCGGTCGCCACTTGACGGGAAATCTCCTGCGAAGCGCGGTCGAGCAACGAGGTGAGCTTGGCGGTGTCGACGTCGAGAACTTCGGCGGCCTCCTGGGGCGTAAAGCCCTCCACGGAGACGAGCAGGAAAGCCTGGCGTGCGACCGGGGACACGGCCGCCAGATTGACGGAAGCGCGCTGCTCCCAGGCAAATGGCGAGACCGGTTCGGGGACGAGGACAGACGAGGAACCGAACAGCGAGGTGAAGAGACGAAATAGGGCGACCCTGTCGCTGCTGGCCTCGGGGAAAATGGAAGTATCGGCGATCAGCGCTTCAAGCACCGCCGCGACATAGGCGTCACCGGAGGTCTGAGATCCAGTCAAAGCGCGCGAATAGCGGCGTAGATAGGGAAGAAATGGCGCGATGCGGGTGGACAATGTCATGCAGGACTCCCTCAATCGTGTCTTTTGATCTTGTTCCGCTGCGGAAACGTGCCGTGGAAAAAAAGGTTCCGGAATGGAACATTTCATTTTTTTGTCGCGTTATGTGGCAGGCGAAGTTTCTAGGGCGGCAGTCATACGATGAGATATAATTCAGGGGCAGGGCGGACGGTCAGCATGCGTCCGAAGTCTGACGATCCGAATGCGCAGATCGCGGCGAAGCTCAAAGCGCTTTATCTTTCGGTGCAGGAGGAGGGAATTCCGGCTCGCTTCCTTGATCTTCTGGAAAAACTCGAGGCCGTGGAACAACGATCCGTGCTGGATGGCAAGGAGTGAACGCCGGAATGTCCGAAAATCAAGAGTTCAAGCGTGAGATGCTTGCGGCGTTGCCGAGCCTCCGCGCTTTTGCAATGTCGCTGATCGGCCGCCACGACCGGGCCGACGATCTGGTGCAGGACACCATCATGAAGGCTTGGGCCAAGCAGGACCACTTCGAGATGGGCACCAATATGAAAGCCTGGCTCTTCACGATCCTGCGCAACGAACTCTATAGCCAAATGCGCAAGCGCGGCCGCGAGATCCAGGACAGCGACGGTCATTTCACGGAAACGCTGGCGCACCATCCGGAGCAATACGGATCGCTCGACCTGCAGGACTTCCGCCGTGCCCTCGATCAGTTGCCGCCGGATCAGCGCGAAGCGATTATTCTCGTCGGCGCTTCGGGCTTCTCTTACGAAGAGGCTGCGACGATCTGCGGTTGCGCGCTCGGCACGATCAAGAGCCGCGTCAACCGCGCACGCCAGCGCCTCCAGGAGATTCTCCAGATCAAGGGCGAGAACGACTATGGGCCGGATGAAACCTCGGCGCCCATCACCTCGCGCGCTTTCGTGTCCTGACAAATCCTCATCGCCTTCGACCCTTCCTTCCTTATTTCTGCTTTGCTATGCGCGTTTACTCGGAGCAAGGATTGCGGCAGTCTCTTGAATTGCCGCATAATTCCCAATCGGTCTTGCCGGCGGGAGCGGGATTGGAGTTCGGGCCGAATGCACGAGAGGGCAGAAGCAATGCTTCCCGCAGTGGCTGAGACACTTGGTTCGCGTGAGCGCCTCAGTGTCCTGCATGCGGCCGCACCGGACATGACGGTCGCCGACAGCGACTTCGAACCGCTGGCCAGGCTCGCCGCCAGCCTGTTCGACGCGCCGATCGCCCTCGTCACCCTCGTCGATCACGAATGGGAATGGTTCAAGGCGGCTGTCGGGACGACGGAGACGCGGACACGAACCGAGGAGTCCTTCTGCGCCCACGCGATCGGCGATCGCGGCCCGTTTCTCGTGCTCGATGCGTCGGCGCACCCGGTCTTGCGGCACAACCGAAAGGTCGCGCAAGCGCCATTCCTGCGTTTCTATGCGGGGGCACCGATCGTTCTCGGAGGGCAGGCGGTGGGCACCGTCTGCGTGCTGGATGGAACACCCCGCGCCGAAATTGCGGCGAAACAGCTCGATGCCTTGCAGGAGATCGCGGATGCCGCCGCCTCGCTCCTCAAGCTGAAGGACGAGGCGCGTCGGCGTGCGCTGAAGGAGGCGGCGCTGTCGCGCGAGGAACAACGGCTCGGCATGGCGCTCGACGCCGCCAATGTCGGTAGCTGGCTCTGGGATATTCGCTCCGGTACCGTTGCGGGCAACGGCGCGATGATGCGCATGTTCGGGCTGCCGCCGGAACGGACCCTGAGCGCCAAGGCCGTCTTCGGCGCGATCCATCCGGACGACCGAGGTGCAACCTTCGCGAAGCTCAGGCAGGCGATGGCCGCCAACGAGGAATATGACGGCATGTTCCGGATTCGGGCGAACGGGCGCTGGCTGCTCGGCCGCGGCCGGGTGCACGATCGCGACAGTAGAGGTCTGGCGCTGACCTTTCTCGGCATGACCATCGACGTCTCCGAACAGCAGGCGTCCGTGCAGCGGACGAGGCTGCTGCTGAAGGAATTGAACCACCGGGTCAAGAACACTTTGGCAATGCTGCAATCGCTGGCGCGCCAGACCCTTCGCCAGACGAGCGACCCGGCCGAGTTCATGACCGCCTTCGCGGGTCGGCTACAGGCGATCTCCGAGGCGCATGGGCTGCTTTCGGACTATGAATGGGGGACGATCCGCCTTGCGGAGCTGATTTCCAAGCAGCTGAAACCCTATGTCAGCGACTATGCCGAGCAGGTGGAAATCCACAAGGACGAAGTCCTGCTCGGACCGGACCAGGCGGTTGGTCTCGGCCTGGTGCTGCACGAGTTGGCGACCAATGCCGTGAAATACGGGTCGCTCTCCGTACCGAAAGGCAAGATCGTGCTGACGGCGCGCAGCGTCGTCGAGGAAGGCAGTGCCGTGCTGCATTTGACCTGGACGGAAGTCGGCGGACCGCCGGTCCGGGAACCGCGCCGGCGCGGCTTCGGCTCGCTGCTGATCGAGCGGAGCCTCGACAAGATCATCGGCAGTTCCGTAAAGGTCGAGTATCTGCCCGCCGGCGTTACCGCGCTGATCCGCCTGCCGCTCTGAGATAACCGTTGAGCGCGCCGGAAATCAACGGCGGTCGCTGCGGCGCCGCCGTTTGCCGAGCCCCAGCAGGAGTCCTACGGCGATCGCCGTCCCGACGCCGATCAGCGGCTGCTTGCGCAGGATGCTGGTCGCCGCGGCAAGTGCCAGGTTCGTCTGAAGCAAGGAGCGGCGACGCCGTTCGTCGACGAGACGCCGGTCGCGTGCGTTTCGTACAGCCATGAGCGCGACAATCATCAGGGCGACTGCCAGAAGCGCCACGGCGATCGCCACAGAGGCGATGATTGGCGAATAATACTCGGCGAGAACGAGTGCGATCGCCACGAGGGCGAAAACATAAGCGGTGATGAGAAGCACCGCGACGATCCCCCATAGAGCCGCATTGCGTTTGAGGCGCGAGGCCGCGGCACCGAAATCGACTGCAAGCAAGGCGGTGAGAACGGCGCCTAGGGACTGCATGCCATTGTCTCCCCTTCACAACAGGCCGAAAGCGCCGAGGCCCGCTAGCGGCGCAGAAGGGCTGCAGCGATCAGACCGATTGCCGCTGCGGCGCCGAGCGTGGCGAGCGGATGTTCGCGCATCGCGCGGCGGACCTGTTTTTCCGTGTCCGCATAGCGGCCGCGCAGATCCGACAGCAGCTCCTCACCGCTCTCCAGCAGGTCCTGCAACTCCGATTCGGCTTGCTTGCGGGTGCTGCGCGCTTTAGCTTTGGCTTCTCGCGAGGCCGCCACACCCCGATCCGCGATCAGCGCCATCAGTTGCGCAACGTCTTCCCGAAGATCATGAAGCTGGTCCTCGATCGATGCGTCGACCGCACCGCCGTTGCGCTTCCTGCTGCCTGAACCTGAAAAGAGACCCGTCGCCATCCTGTCGCTCCCTTCGCTTCGCTGCGATGCCGGCTGAAGGCCGGCGCATTCTCGGCGGCGCACCGGACGTGGCACGCCGGGGATCAACGCATGAGGGAGGAATTTTGTTTCGATAAATCTTGACGTTGCTCTCAGCGCCGAGGTCAAAGCGACGCGGTTTGCGGCAGAACGAAGGGGACATCGCGTGCCGGCGCGATGCCGACCCGCATCCGGCATCCGAAGACCGCTTCCATCGTCTCGTCGGTGAGGACCTCCTTCGGGGCGCCGAGGGCGCGGATGCGGCCGACCTTCATCATCACCATCTGGTCGGCAAACATTGCGGTCAGGTTGAGGTCGTGCATCACCGCGATGACGCCGCCGCCGCCTTCGCAGAATTGGCGCGCCAGCTGCATGATGGTCAGCTGGTGGCGGATGTCGAGGCTCGAGACCGGCTCGTCGAGCAGGAGGTAACGAGGCTCGCCGTCGCCGACCGGCGCGGCGATCTGGCAAAGCACGCGGGCAAGCTGGACGCGCTGCTGCTCGCCGCCCGACAGTTCCTGGTAAAAGCGGCCGGAAAAGCCGGCGAGATCGACGGCTTCGAGCGCCTCATCGACGGTGCGGCCATTTCCGCCGCCATCGGCACCGCCTGTTGAAAGCCCAAGACCGACAATCTCCCGGACCGTGAACGGAAAGGAGATGATCGTCGACTGCGGCAGGACGCCTCTTTTCAGGGCGAGTTCAAAGGGCTTCAGCCGGGCGATGTCATCACCGTTGATGGTCACCTTGCCCTTGGACAGCTGAAGCTCGCCGGAGATCGCCTTCAAGGTCGTCGTCTTGCCGGAGCCGTTCGGACCGACGATCGCCGTCATTGTGCCCGGAGCCGCTTCGAACGAGACGCCGTGGAGCACAGGCCGGCCGGCGAGGCGGACGGAGATGTCGGAGGCGCGGATCATCTTAGGTCAAAGTCCCATGTTCGAGCGCCCGCGGAGCAGAACCCACAGGAAGAACGGCGCCCCGACGAAGGCGGTGATGATGCCGATCGGCAGCTCGGCGGGGGAAACGATCGTGCGGGCCAGCATGTCGGCAAAGATCAGCATGGTGCCGCCGAGCAGCGCCGAAGCTGGCAGAAGGTAGCGGTGATCCGGGCCGATGACGAGCCGCAGGAGATGCGGCACGACGATGCCGACAAAGCCGATGCCGCCGCTGACGGCGACGGATGCGCCGGTTGCCGCGGCGACGCTGAACACGGCGATGTTCTTCAGGCGCTGCACCGGCACGCCCATGTGGAAGGCGGCCGCCTCGCCGAGGGTGATTGCGTTGAGGCCCCTCGCCAGGAAAGGGACGACGCAGAGCGACAGGAGGATGATTGGCCCGGCGGTGAGGATTTTCGTCCAATTGGCGCCGGCCAGCGAACCGAGCCCCCAGAAGGTGAGATCGCGAAGTTGCTTGTCGTCGGCGACGAAGACGAGCACGCCCGTTACCGCGCTGGCGAGTGCGCCGAGCGCAATCCCGGCAAGCAGCATCGTCGCCACGGAGGTCTCACCGCTGCGGGTGGCGATGCGATAGAGGAGCATGGTCGTCGCAAGGCCGCCGCAGAAGGCGCCAAGCGGCAGCGCATAAAAGCCGAAGAGCGCAAAGACTGGCCCGAAGGTGGTGCTGCCGAGGACGATCAGCAGGACGGCGCCGAGGCTCGCCCCGGAAGACACACCGACCAGACCGGGGTCGGCCAATGGATTGCGGAACAGTCCCTGCATGACGACGCCGGAAACGGCGAGCGCGGCGCCGACCAGCATGCCGAGTACGGCGCGCGGCAGGCGGATATCGAGGATGATGATGCGATCGCGCATGCTCAGGGCCTGGTCGCCGGACGCGTCACCGGCGAGCCATCGCAGGACATTGCCCACCGAAGCGTCGGCGGCTCCCGTCATGATCGACGTCGCGAAGGTCGCGGCAGCAAGCACTGCGAGGATGGCAATAAGCGTGCGCGCCAGACCGGAGCGGTCGCCCTTCCACCACGCATGCACGATCCTTGCAGCCAAGGCAGGCCCCCGCGCGCCATCCATCGCCTCACTGCGAGGCATTGGTCTTCTTTCCATAGATTGCCGTGTTCAGTTCCCGGATCGCGCTTGCGGTGCGCGGGCCGAAACCGAGCAGATGCAATCCATCCATGCGGACGAGTGCCTTGCTTTTCGCCGCTGGCGTCAGGCTGAGGGCGGGAAGGGCGAAGAGTTGGTCGGCACTCATCCCATGGGCGCCGCCCCGATCCATCATCAGAATGACGTCGGGCTTCGCCTCGACGATCGCCTCGTCGGTCAGTGGCTTGTAGCCGGGGAACTTCCCGGCGGCATTGACGGCGCCGGCAAGCTCGATGATGCCGCTTGCGGCCGTGCCGGTGCCCGATGCCATGATCTTGCCGTCCTGGGTGCTGAGGATGAAGAGAACCCGCTTGCGCTCGCTTTCCCGGCGTGCGGCGCTGTCGGCGAGCGCCGTGTCCAGATCCTGCTCGACGGATTTCACGAGCGCTTCGGCCTTGTCAGGCACCCCGAGAAAGGCGCCGACGGCGCGTATCTTGGCAAGAATGCCCGCCTCGTCATAGGTCTCGCCAATCGTCGTGAAGGGAATGTTCGCCTGCTTCAGCACGGAAAGCGCCTCGGGCGGGCCACTGCCTTCGATGGCGACGATCGCCGCCGGGTTGACGGCGATTATGCCTTCCGGCGCCAGCTGCCGCATGTAGCCGACATTGGGGAGCTTCGCCGCCGCCTCTGGATAGGTGCTGGTCGAGTCGCGGCCGACGAGCCGGTTTTCCTCGCCCAGCGCATAGATGATCTCGGTGACCGCTCCGCCGATCGAAACGATCCGGGACGTGTCCGGCTTCTCGACCGTCTCGGCCATTGCGGGGCTCACAAGGGACGAGGAGACGGGGGCGAGCGCCGGCAGCAGGAAGGGTGTCGAGAGCGCAAAGGCGGCGAGCGCCAATTCCCAGCGGCGAAGGCGGCGGAAGTCGAAGCGGTGCATGCCTTGTCTCCTCAGGCTGCGACGATGCTGTCGAGGCGCGGCAGGTTCTCGACCAGGCTGCGCCATTCCGGTCTTTCGCCAAAGCCTTCCTTCCGCTTGCCGAAGAACTGAATGACCATTTCGCCCTTGGCATCGAGGGCTTCGAGCGAGGTTACATGGCCGTCCGACGTCGGCTTGCGCACCGCCCAAAGCTCGGCGATGTGATCCGCGCGCAGATGCAGGTGGAAGGTCGGATCCATGACGTTGAGCCACGGACCCATGGAGGCGATATTCTTGACCGGGCCGGAGTGGATCTGGATGACGCCGCGATTGCCGACGAAGCACATGATGGGCAGCTCGGTCTCGGCACTGCCCCGCATCATCGTCTCGATGCCCCGCGCGTCGAGCTGCCAGGCCAGATCGTCGCCGACCGCATGCAAGGCTTGGCGCCGGCCGATTTTCAGATTGCGCAATATGCCGTGGAACTGATGGGTGTCGGTCAGCTTCGTCCAGTGCTCACGCAGCGCCTGGGTGTCGACGGTGGCGGACGCGTCGTCGCCCGCCGCGGCGCCGGATTCGGCAACAAATTGCTGCGACTGATCTTCGAGGCGGAAGTCCGCGACGATCCTGTCATAGGCTTCAAGATCAGACGTCGGGCGCAGGTGAACCTTGTGAACCGCATTCCCCCTTTTGTCGAAGAACTGCAGGCTGCGGCGGATCTCGCCCTTGGCATCGGTCTTCGTGACGGCGAAGCCGTGCGCCCAGGCGGACGGGAAGACCCGCAGATCGATTTCCGATCCGAGAACCAGGCTCGCAGACGGACCTGTCTTGACGTTCTCGTAGATGCCGATTTTCTCGTGGACAGCGGATTCGTTGCGGGTGAGCGCCATGACCTCGCCCAGCTCCCCGGCGCGGCCCAGGAAACGATTGGCGTCGGCATCGATGCGGCTTGCCGTCAGGCCGCATTCCGCGGCGACGAGGGCGGCTTCGGAAATGCCGAGCTGGGCGGCTATGTCGCGCTCGCGCATCGTCGGGTTCGCCGCGCGGTAGGCGCGAATCTCGGAGGGAGTGGGGCGCGTGCTGTCGATCATCGTTGTCTCGCTATTTATTCAGAATCAGCTTGCCCTGCCGGGTGATCCGCATTCGGTAGATCGCGCCGTCATGGGAAATCAGGATCTCGCTGGTGCCGCGGAAGAGCTCGTGGCTTTCCACAATCGGCTGCGAGCGGGTGGTCGCGCTCGGCGCCGGCGAGGAGAGGGGGGTATCGGTGTCGTTCGGTGTCACAGTTTCGCCAGTTCACGAGGGTGGAAGCGGGTCGATGTCCCCTGTTCGCTCGTGCATTTCCAATTAGTATCTTGACTGCATTACTCATATTTCATTAAGGACGCAATACCGGAGACTTGCAGTCAAGTTTAGTTTATCGCCTCCGTCGCTGGCTCAAGGCGGGCGGCTCGGATGCGGAGCATGGGTGGTGTTAATGATGGTCTGTCTTTCCCGTTTCGCTTCCTCGACCGCAGCGATGATCCTGTCGATCGCCGGGACGGCCGTGGCACAGGAGCCAACGGCCGTCGGCGGGCTGACGGTCGAGCTCAACGAGGTCGCGCCTTCCGAGAAGGGGTGCAAGCTGACCTTCGTCGCCGGCAACGGCCTGCAGCAATCGCTTTCCAAGGTCTCGTTCGAGTTCGTCCTCTTCGATCAGAAAGGCCTGGTCGAACGCATGGCCATTCTCGATTTTCGCGACCTGCCTGCCGGCAAGACGAAGGTCCGTCAGTTCGACCTGCCGGGGACGAAATGCGAGGCGGTGAAGAGCCTGCTGATCAACGATGCACCGGCCTGTGTCGGTGAGGGCATCGACAAGGGCGCCTGCATGACGGGGCTCCAGACCGGCTCGAAGTCGGCAGTCGAACTCAAGGGCTGATTGCCCGATCACTGAGGTGCCGTTGGAAGGCAGACTTGGATGAAGCACATCGTGAAATGGACGGGCGCGGTCGGCCTCTCTCTGTTGGCGCATGCCGGCGGAGCGATGCTGCTGGAGCCTAGCAAAGACGACTTCCAGATGGCCGGCGGGGCGGCGACCGAAGTTACGCTGCTCGGCAACGCCTTCGAGGAGACGCTGCAAGCCGGCGACCTCTCGGACGTCGTAGAACCCACCGAAGACACGCCCGAGGAGGTGCAGCCGAGCGAAGTCCAGCCGACGGAGGAGATGGCGGAAGAGATCCCGGCGGCAATGCCAGAGAGCGTCTCCGAGCAGCCGACCGACATTGCGCCGACGGAGGCGGACGTCATCCTACCGGCAGATCAAATGCCGGTGACCGAGGTCGCCGAGGCGCCGGTCACGGCCACTGTCGCGCCTGTGGAAACCGTGGTTCCGGAACAGAAGCCGGAGCCGGAAAAAATCGAAGAGAAGGTCGAGAAGCCGGAACCGAAGAAGGAGCCGGTGAAGAAGAAAAAAATCGTGCGCAAGAAGGCCGGCGAGCGCGGGGAGCAGGCGAATTCGCAGAGCAAGGGCCAGGCGGACGGCGTGGAGAATGCAAATGCGACCGCGGCCACCGGCGCGAGACAGAGTTCAGTGGCCCGGGAAGCGGGCAATGCCGCAGTCGACAACTACAAGGGGAAGGTCCAGCGCAAGCTGAACAGGGCCATGCGCTATCCGGCCGAAGCCAAGCGCCAAGGGCTGCGCGGCGTCGCGCAGGTGCGCTTTACCGTCACGTCCAGTGGCGGGCTCGCCGGCGTCAGTCTGGCAAGAAGCACGGGGTCGCCGATTCTCGACCAAGCTGCACTTGACACCGTGCGACGCGCCGCACCCTTTCCGGCTATTCCTGCCGCGGCCCGACGTGACAGCTGGCAGTTCACCGTCCCCGTTGAATTCAAACGTTAATTTCCCCTGGGCACCACGCCGCAGAGGCCTTCGGCGAGCCGATATTTAATATGACTGCAATACTCATGTTTATACTTTACTCGGACAATCAAGTTTTATAAGTTGCCGCCGTCGCACAACCGAGCGGTGTGCCGAACGAATATTGATGGCGGTCAGCGGAAGGTCCGCACGTCGCCCACAGAACGGAGAAAACCGATGCGCGGCAAGCGGCACCAGAATGCAGGCAAGGGCGGCAAGGGAAAGGCGAGGGAGGAAACGCCTGCGGTGCAGCCGAACGGCGGCAAGGCAACGCTGGAGGGGCGGAGCTTCCTCTATGTCGGCGGCCGCGATTGCCAGGTCGCCCATTTGCGCGAGATCGCCAGCTCCTATGGCGCGGAACTCATCCATCACGATGGCGGTTTACGAGAGGCGGTATCGCGCATCGACCGGGTCCTTCCCTCGGTCGACTGCGTCTTCTGCCCCATCGACTGCATCAGCCACGATGCGTGTCTGCGGGTGAAGACCGGCTGCAAGAAGTGGGGCAAGGCCTTCGTGCCGCTGCGCAACGGCTCGAAATCGAGCCTGGAGCGGGCCCTTCAGGACCTGTCCGCGAGCGGCGACAACTAAACCTTTGATGAAGCGACGGCGCATTTGACAGTCTGATGTCGTCGCCCGGAGTATCGATGATGAACGAAGATCGTCCCGATCAAATGATGATGATCGGTCTTCACAAGCTTGCCTCACAGCTCGGCGATGGTCTGGTGCCGGAGCTCTATGAAGTCCTGAAGCGCCGCTCACGCATGCTGGAGGACAACCCCAATGTGGCGGAATTTCCGGCCCGGCAGGCCCGCCCTCCGGTCCGCGAACCGTTCGGGCTTGAACCATCGTCGAGCGCCGTTATCCTGCCGTTCCCGCGGGAGCGAAGGCGGAGTTCCGGAAAAGAAGGCACGTGAAAGGTAACCCCATGTTTGTCGCCATGAACCGTTTCCACGTCGCTATCGGTCAGGAAGAGGCGTTCGAGGGCGTCTGGAAGGCAAGGGATTCAAGCCTTTCGGACATGCCTGGCTTCATCGACTTCCATCTGCTGCGCGGCGAGAGCGTGCCGGAAGAGGGCTACACGCCGTTCATTTCGAAATCGAATTGGGAAAGCAGGGACGCCTTCGTCGCCTGGACGAAATCCGAAAACTTCCGGGCCGCGCACCGCAACGCCGCCGACAATCGGGCCATGTATCTAGGGCCGCCGAAGTTCGAAGGCTATACGATTGTCGAGGGCGCCTGAGCGTCTCTAGTCGGCTTTGCGAGGCAACAGCGCCCCGAGCGCCACCGCGAGCCATCCGGCGATCATCGTCACGCCGCCGAGCGGCGCCGACATCGGGAAGAGGCCGTGGCCGGTGAAATGGCGCATGGTGAGATCGGCGGCAAAGAGGGCTGTGCCGAGCGCGAGCAACAGCGCGGCGATTGTTGCTGTTCGGAAGTGTGACCATCCGGCATGGAGCGCGACGAGCGCCGGCGCATGGGCGAGGCACATGGCAGAGGCGCCGCCGAGGAGCCGCGGATCCGTTCCGTGCGAGGCGGCTGCAGCGGCGGCGACCCCGAAGACGCCCATCAAGCCGGCGATGAAAAGCACGCTCCCACGCATTCCGCGGTTCGGCATTTGACGCTCATTCCTTGTTCTGCATGTGATGGGCGAGCCGGGTGATCGGTTCGAGGATGATGTCCCGGAGCTGCGGGTGCGGCACCGTTTCCTCGAGGGCGCGGGTGAAGCAGAGCAGCCACTCGTCGCGTTCGGCCGGACCGATTTCGGCGACGAAATGCCGCCGGCGCAGCATCGGATGGCCGCGCTTCTCGACATAGATCGGCGGCCCGCCGAGCCAGCCGGTCAGATACTCGTAAAACTTTTCCTCGCTGCCGGAGAGGTCCGGCGGATGCACAGCGCGGCAGCGAGCCGCCTCCGGCAGGCTATCCATCAGCGCGTAGAACCGACGCGTCAGGGCGCGAACCGCGGCATCGCCGCCGATCGCCTCATAGAGCGTTGTGGTTTTTGTTTCCGTCATGTGCTTGTCCTTGATCGACTTCGTATCGCGGCGTCGCGCCGGGGACAACGTCCACCCGTGTGTTGCGGCGTTTCATCGCGCGTCGCCTCCGCTCCTTGGACTTGACAAAACCGTCCAGACGGTATCTTTTTGAAGCATGACGAACGCCTATCAGAGAAAAAAGCAGCCGGAGCGGGTTCGCCAGCAATTGTTGGATGTCGCCGCGCGGCTGTCGTTTGAGCAGGGGATCGCCGCCGTGACGCTCGATAAAGTGTCTCAGGCGGCAGGCGTCAGCAAGGGCGGGCTGCTGCACCACTTCCCCAACAAACTCGCCTTGCTGGACGGCCTGTTCGACGAGCTGGTGGCGCGTTTCGACCGGGCGATCGCGGCGGCCATGGCCGATGATCCGGTGGAACGGGGCCGCTTTACCCGCGCCTACCTCACCGTCTGTTTTGCGTTGGATGCGGAGGAGGAAGGCAAGGGCTGGCAGGTGCTGACGATCGCGCTGCTGGCGGAGCCGCATCTCAAGGCGCGCTGGCGGGAATGGGTGGAGAGACGGTCGGCCGAGTTCGACGCGACGGACGGCTCGCCGGATTGTCTTCTTGCCCGCTTCGCCGCTGACGGCGTCTGGCTGGCGGACCTCCTGGAGAACCATGCCATCGATGCATCCACGCGCGCCGTGCTGCTCCAGAAGCTCAAGGCGCTTTCGTTGCAGTGAGGCCGCCCGCAACGGGCCAACCATATTTTGCGCCAATCGATCGGAGACGTGCCGTGAACCCCGCAATGCTCTACACCGTCCTGGTGATCGCCATTATCTTCGAAGTGCTCGGCACTTCAGCCATGCAGGCGGCGCAGCATTTCACGCGGCTGGCGCCGACCGTGCTGATGGTGGTCTGCTATGCCGTCGCCTTCTTCTTCCTGTCCTATACGCTGCGCTATATTCCCGTCGGGATCGCCTATGCGCTGTGGAGCGGCCTCGGCATCGTGCTGATTTCGGCGGTCGGCTACGTCACCTTTGGCCAGAAGCTCGATCCGGCGGCGATTCTCGGCCTGGCGCTGATTATCGCCGGCGTGCTGGTGCTCAATCTCTTCTCGAAGTCGACCTTTCACTGAGGCCGTTGCCGTCGCTTCGGGGTAGCGCTTCGCGTCTTACGGCGTGACAGTCGAACCAACGGTGTTCCCCACCGATTGACCGAAACGGCGGAGCTGCGCGTCATAATTTCGACGAGTGCGCGGATCGAAGATCATGATCGGCGTCGAGACGGCGACGCTTGCCGCGCTGCCGACGGTCTGGGCAGTGCCGAGGGCAACTGCGCCCATCCGTTCGCCGAGACCGACATCCGAATCCGTCACGGTCTGCCCGGCGATCAAGCGGTTGCCGAGCAGCTGCACGACCTCGGGGCTCTCGGCGAACTTGCCGTGGTTGAGCTTGTCGCCGCCTTTGAGCGCCGTCAGGTCGATCACCGTGATCCCCGCCCGCTCGAGTTGGCTGCGATAGGGTTCCGCCGCAGGATCGATCTGCCCGAGCCGGTCGATATTGCCGGAAATCCGCCGCGAGATGGTCAGTGCCCGGTCGTCACGGGAGACGAAGAGCGTGAATTTCGGCCGCGACTTGCCCATGGCCTGCATCTGCTTTTTGAAGACATCGACGTCGAGATCGGGCGAGGCGAGGATGACGTCGGTGATCTTCGAGGGCACGCGGCCGTCGCGGATTGCCATCTGCCGGAGTGCCTCGACAGTGAGCCACGATCCCATGGAATGGGCCATCACCGTGATCTCGCCAACGGACGGATTCTGCACGGCGCGATGCAGCAGCTCTTCGAGCGCATCGCGCGAATAGTTGGTGCTTTCCTTGTCGTAATTGTAGTCGAAGATGCTGGCGCGCGACGGCCAGGTGAAGATGACCGGCGCGACATCGGCGCCGGAATCGTGGACGATCTGGGCGTAGCGGTAGACGGCGTCCTCGAAGCGGTTGTTGAAGCCGTGGACGAAGATCAGCACACGTCGGTTTTTTGGTAGATGCCCGTGGAGCCAGGCCTGCGTCTCCTGCCCGGCCTCCAGCGGTTTGACGCTGACGGTGGAGAAATCGCGGGTCGGATCGGCCGGCAATCTCTTCGGCCATTGGACCTGGCCAACCTTGCGGTTCTTCTCCGGGGGAACCGAGACGACGATTTCGGTCAGCGAAAGCTCCGGGGCGCGTTCGCCGGTGAAGAGGATGCCCGGATCATCCGACTGGGCGCGGGTGGTTGCCACGAGCAGGTCCACTTGCGAGGCCCCGGCTGCGGTGCCGGAGGGAGCAAGAACGCCGACCGGGCGCCCGCCACAGCCGGCAAGGCAGAGCATCAGCCCCAGGAAGAGCAGGACGCGGTTCATCCGCGCAGCCAGGTTTGCATCAGCGATCGACGGCACCCTGAGCCCCCTCATGAGCACAACTCGCACCGGCCGTCATGACCGGCGACTATCGGACAGCGTCCCCTTCTTCATCGAACCAATGGCAGATTTTTGTTTGTCGCGACACCCCGCCCGACATTTTTCTGATCGCCCCGACTTGCCACCGCTCGGTTCCATTGCGGCGTTCATGCAAGTTTTCGCTACAAAGCGCGGGCAGGAAATCCCCCGGATATTCATTGAAATGGCGGATGTCTTTCAATAGCATCGAGCCTATCCTGACCGGGTGCGGCGATAGCGGATGATCCATCCGATCTCCCTGAAATACCAAAGGAATAGAGGGAATGCAGGCGGTTTTCGACGGCCATAACGATGTGCTTTTGCGCCTCTGGCAGCACGCGCGCGGCGGGAGCGACCCGGTAGCCGAATTCATCGAAGGAACCGACAAGGGCCACATCGACGTGCCGCGTGCCCGGGCCGGGGGCCTCGCCGGCGGCCTATGCGCCATCTACATTCCATCGGGCGATCTGGTGCTCAGAACCCCCGACAGGAACGGCCACTATGTGACGCCGATGTCCGTGCCGCTCGACCGAATGCCGTCGCTCGCAACGGCGATCGAGCTTGCCGACGTCGCCATGAGACTCGACCGCGCGGGCGCCTGGCGGCTCTGCCGCTCGACCGCCGAGATCCGCAAGGCAATGGCAGACGGCATCTTTGCGGCCGTCCTGCATATGGAAGGCTGCGAGGCGATCGGGCCGGATCTCGCCGCACTCGAGACCTTCCATGCGGCCGGCTTGCGGTCGCTCGGACCGGTCTGGAGCCGCCACAATGTCTTCGGCCATGGCGTGCCCTTCGCCTATCCCTCGTCGCCGGACACGGGGCCGGGTCTCACGGAGGCTGGGTTTGAGCTCATACGGTCCTGCAACCGGCTCGGCATCCTGGTCGATCTCGCCCATATCACCGAGAAAGGTTTCTGGGACGTGGCGGAGACCACCGATCAGCCGCTCGTCGCCAGCCATTCCAATGCCCACGCGCTGACGCCGGTCGCCCGCAACCTGACCGATAGGCAGTTGGATGCCATCCGCGAGAGCCGCGGCCTGGTCGGCCTCAACTATGCGACGACCATGCTGCGCGCCGACGGGCAGGAAAATGCGGCCACGCCGCTTTCCGACATGGTGCGCCACATCGACTATATGGTGGAGCGTGTCGGTATCGATTGCGTCGCGCTCGGATCGGACTTCGACGGCGCGACGATACCCGAGGAAATCGCCGATGCTGCAGGCAATCAGAAGCTCGTTGCCGCGCTCAAGAGCGCCGGATATGGTGACCGCGAGCTCGAAAAAATATGCCGCGAGAACTGGCTGAGAGTTCTGGGGCAGGCGTGGCACGAGGCTGCCTGAACCCATGAAGAAGAGCCCGCAAAGGGCTAGATAGAGGGAAGCGCAAAATGATGCATAAGCTCAATGGACGTCTTCGACTTCTGACTGCTTCCGCGGCGCTCGCGCTCGCGCTGGGTGCCGCCCTGCCGGCATTTGCCGAAACGCCGAAGGACACGCTGGTCGAGGGCTTCGCCTTCGATGACATTATCACCATGGATCCGGGCGAAGCCTTCGAGCTTTCGACCGCGGAAGTGACCAGCAACACCTACAGCCTGCTCGTCCGTCTCGACCTCAACGATACGTCCAAGGTCGTCGGCGACCTCGCAGAAAGCTGGACCGTTTCCGATGACGGCCTCACTTACACGTTCAAGCTGAAGCAGGGCATGAAGTTTGCTTCGGGGAATCCGATCACCGCCGAGGATGTCGCCTATTCCTTCGAGCGGGCCGTCAAGCTCGACAAGAGCCCGGCCTTCATCCTCACCCAGTTCGGCCTCAGCGGAGACAACGTCACGGAAAAGGCCAAGGCGGCGGATGAGCATACCTTCGTCTTCACCGTCGACCAGCCCTACGCACCGAGCTTCGTCTTGAACTGCCTGACTGCGACCGTCGCCTCGGTCGTCGACAAGAAGCTGGTGCTCGAACACGTCAAGTCCGTCGAACCGACCAAGGACTACAAATACGACAACGATTTCGGCAATGAATGGCTGAAAACCGGCTACGGGGGCTCGGGCCCCTTCAAACTGCGCGAATGGCGGGCCAACGAAGTGGTCGTGCTGGAGCGTAACGACAATTACTACGGCGAGCCGGCCAAGCTCGCCCGGGTCATCTACCGGCACATGAAGGAAAGCTCCGGCCAGCGGCTGGCGCTCGAGGCCGGCGATATCGACGTTGCCCGCAACCTGGAGCCGGGCGACTACGAGGCGGTCGGGAAGAATGCCGATTTGGCGACGACCAGCGCGCCAAAGGGCACGGTCTGGTACATCAGCCTCAACCAGAAGAACGAGAATCTCGCAAAGCCCGAGGTCCGGGAGGCTTTCAAATATCTGGTCGACTACGATGCGATCGGCGCCACGCTGATCAAGGGGATCGGCGAGATCCACCAGAGCTTCCTGCCGAAGGACGTGCTCGGTGCGCTGAACGAGAATCCCTACACGTTCGACGTCGCCAAAGCGAAGGAACTGCTGGCCAAAGCCGGCTATACGGACGGCTTCACCGTCACTATGGACGTGCGCAACACTCAGCCGGCGACCGGCATTGCCGAATCCTTCCAGCAGACGCTGGGGCAGGCCGGCGTGAAGCTCGAAATCATCCCGGGCGACGGTAAGCAGACGTTGACGAAATACCGCGCCCGCAATCACGACATGTATATCGGCCAGTGGGGCATGGATTATTTCGACCCGCATTCGAATGCCGATACGTTCACCAACAATCCGGACAATTCCGACGCGGGTACGAACAAGACGCTCGCTTGGCGCAATGCCTGGGACGTTCCGGAACTGAGCAAGAAGACCAAGGAAGCACTCCTCGAGCGCGACAGCGCCAAGCGTGCGGAGATCTACAAGGAACTGCAGAAGAGCGTTCTCGACGACAGCCCCTTCGTAATCATCTTCCAGCAGACGGAGGTCGCCGGTCTTCGGGGTAACTTGAAGGGCTTCAAGCTCGGTCCGAGCTTCGACACCAACTACGTCTGGAACGTCTCCAAGGAATAGTCGAGAGGACCATTCCCTTGAGCATGAGCGATACAGTGCGAATGAGCGGGCGCCGGCGCGCCCGTTCCCGCAAGGCCGTTGCCACGGTGCTGCAGTTTCTCGTCGTCGTGGCGACCACCTATCTCGGTCTTCTTGCCGTCACCTTCTTCATCGGCCGCGTCATCCCGATCGACCCGGCTCTGGCTGTTCTCGGCGACCGGGCGCCGCAGCACCTGGTCGAACGGACCCGCGAGGCGATGGGGCTCAACCTGCCCCTCTACCAGCAGTTCCTTCTTTACTGCCGACAGGCGCTTTCGGGCGATTTCGGCGTGTCGGTGCTGACGACCAACCCGGTGATGACTGACATCCGCCGCGTCTTCCCGGCGACGATCGAGCTTGCGACGCTTGGGACGCTGATCGGCGCTCTAATCGGTGTTCCTCTTGGTGTCCTTGCCGCGGTCAAGCGCGGCAGCATTGCCGACCAGATCGTCCGCGTCATCGGCCTTGTTGGCTATTCCGTGCCAATCTTCTGGCTGGCGCTGCTCGCACTCCTCGTCTTTTACGCGCGGCTGAAATGGGTCGCCTATCCCGGCCGTATCGACGTCGTCTACGAATATACGTTCTCGCCGATCACCGGCCTCTATCTCGTCGATGCGCTCTGGCAGCGGCAATGGGATGTGCTGCGCGACGTCTTCCGGCACATCATCCTGCCGGCCTCGCTGCTCGGCTATTTCTCGCTCGCTTATATCAGCCGGATGACCCGCAGCTTTATGCTGAACGAGCTGCAGCAGGAGTACATTGTCGCGGCTCGGGCCAAGGGGCTTTCCGAGGCACGGATCATCTGGGGCCATGCGCTGCGCAATGCCGCCGTGCCCCTCGTCACGGTGATCGCGCTTTCCTATGCCAGCCTGCTCGAGGGGTCGGTGCTGACCGAGACCGTCTTCGCCTGGCCGGGGCTCGGCCTCTACATCACCAATTCGCTGCAGAATGCCGACATGAACGCCGTTCTCGGCGGAACGATCATCATCGGTTCGGTCTTCATCGGCATCAATCTCCTGTCCGATCTGCTTTACCGGACGCTTGACCCGAGGACGCGCGCCCGATGAGCCTTGCCACGCAAACTCGCCCGTTGACGCGCCGCGAATGGCTGCTTTCCGATCGGCCGCAGTCGCGGCTGCAGGCGCGCCTCGGCCGTGCCTACATGACCTGGCGCCGGTTTTCGGCGAACCGTCTCGCGGTGGTCGGCCTGCTCATTCTCCTGGGCCTCTGCATCGTCGCCGCCTTCGCCGATCTTCTCGCGCCGCATTCGCCGGTCATCGGCAATCTCGCCGGCGCGCGGCTGCTGCCGCCCGGCAGCGAGGGCTATCTGCTCGGCACCGACGACCAGGGCAGGGACATCCTGTCGCGGCTGATCTACGGTTCGCGGCTGACGCTCGCCGTCGTCGTGCTCGTCGCGATCATCGCCGCACCGGTCGGCCTGGTCGTCGGCGCCGCGGCCGGCTATGCCGGCGGCTGGATCGATGCGGTGCTGATGCGCATCACCGACATCTTCCTCGCCTTTCCGAAGCTCGTCCTGGCGCTCGCCTTCGTCGCAGCGCTTGGGCCCGGCATCGAAAACGCCGTCATCGCCATCGCGATCACCTCCTGGCCCCCCTATGCGCGAATTGCCCGTGCCGAGACGCTGACGCTGCGCAATTCCGACTATATCGCCGCCGTCCGGCTGATGGGCGCCTCGCCGACGCGCATCGTCTTGCGTCACGTGATGCCTATGTGCATGTCGTCGCTGATCGTCCGCGTAACCCTCGACATGGCCGGCATCATCCTGACGGCGGCGGGCCTCGGCTTCCTTGGCCTCGGCGCCCAGCCGCCGCTTCCCGAATGGGGTGCGATGATCGCTTCCGGCCGCCGCTTCATCCTCGACCAGTGGTGGGTCGCCACCATGCCGGGCATCGCCATCCTCGTCGTCAGCCTCGGCTTCAACCTTCTCGGCGACGGCCTGCGCGACGCGCTCGATCCGCGGGAGAGCGGCCAATGAGCGCCTTGCTGACAGTCGAAGACCTTCGCGTTCGGTTCCCGACCCGCACCGGTGTCGTCGAGGCGGTGCGCGGCGTCTCCTTCACGCTCGGACGCGAACGCCTCGGCATCGTCGGCGAGAGCGGCTCCGGCAAATCGCAGACGGGCAGGGCGATCATGGGCCTTACGCCGCCGCATGCGGAAGTCACGGCGAAGCGGCTCGCCTTCGACGGTATCGACCTCCTCTCGGCGCCGCCGAAGCTCAGGCGCGATCTTCGCGGCAAGCGCATCGCCATGATCCTGCAGGATCCGAAATACTCGCTGAACCCGGTGATGAGCATCGGCCGGCAGATCGTCGAGACGCTGCAACGCCATGAGAAGATTGGCCGCGCCGAAGCGCGCAAGCGGGCACTCGACATGTTGGCGGCGGTGCAGATCCGCGATCCCGCCCGCGTTTTCGACCTTTATCCGCACGAGGTCTCGGGCGGCATGGGCCAGCGGGCGATGATCGCCATGATGCTCGTCGCCGGGCCGGAACTGCTGATTGCCGACGAGCCGACCTCGGCGCTTGACGTGACCGTGCAGCTCGAAGTGCTGTCGATTCTCGACAGGCTGGTAGCCGAGCGCGGCATGGGACTGATCTTCGTCTCGCACGATCTGAGGCTGGTCTCGTCGTTCTGCGACCGGGTGCTCGTCATGTATGCCGGCAAGATCGTCGAGGAGATCGCCGCATCGGAGCTCGGCAACGCCAAGCATCCCTATACCCAGGGACTTTTGAACTGCATGCCGGTTATCGGTGCCGGCCGCCATCCCTTGCCGGTTCTCGACCGCAAGCCGGAGTGGGCGCTATGACCGCGGCCGTCTCCCTCGAAGGCCTCAGCGTCGTCTATGACGATTTCCGCGCGCTCGACACCGCCAGCGTCGACGTGGAGGCCGGCGAATCCTTCGGGCTTGTCGGCGAGTCCGGCTCGGGAAAGTCGACGCTGCTGAGGGCAATCGCCGGGCTCGCGCCGGTCAGCGCAGGCACCATCCGGGTCGAGGGGCGCGAGCTTCGCGGCGCGCGCCGCGACAAGGCGTTCTACCGCGCCGTCCAGATGGTCTTTCAGGACCCCTACGGTTCGCTGCATCCGCGCCAGACCATCGACCGGCAGCTGGTGGAGCCGTTGGCGATCCACGGCATCGGTGACGGCGAACGCCGCATCCTGAAGGCGCTCGACGAAGTGGGCCTCGGCTCCGGCTTCCGCTTCCGCTATCCGCATCAGCTTTCCGGCGGCCAGCGCCAGCGCGTGGCCATCGCCCGGGCTCTGATCCTCGAGCCTTCGATCCTGCTGCTCGACGAGCCGACCTCGGCGCTTGATGCGTCGGTCCAGGCCGAGGTGTTGAACCTGCTCGAACAGGTGCGCCGCGACCGCAAGCTGACCTTCCTCATGGTCAGCCACGATCTCGGCGTCGTCACCCATATGTGCGAGCGGCTAGCGGTGATGCAGGGCGGCCGCGTGGTCGAGCGGCTGACGTCCACGGACCTCGTCGCGGGCCGCATTGCCGAGGACTACACACGCAATCTGATGGTGGCGAGCAAGGGATTTCGGCGGAAGAGCGCGTAAGGCTTCTAGGTGGAGGACACAGGTCTCGTGAAGCGACGTCTCCGAGTTGCGGAGGCCAGCACCCTTGTGGGGGAGATGCCCGGCAGGGCAGAGGGAGGTATCCACACCCGCCTTCCCGATTAGAGCAAAGCGAAACCTCGATCGCGCTCCGACATTTGCGTCACCTCGAGCGGCCAGGCGATGGTGAGCCGTGGATCGAGCGGGTTGAGCCCGCCTTCGGCGCCGGGGGCGTAGGGCTTATCGTGCAGATAGAGAAGTTCGCAGTCTTCGGTCAGCGTCTGGAAGCCATGCGCGAAGCCGCTTGGGATCATCATCGAGCGGGCGTTTTCGGCACTCAGGATTTCGCCATGCCATTTGAGATAGGTCGGCGAATCCGGCCTGATGTCGACAGCCACGTCGAAGACGGCGCCGGAAAGGCAGGAGACGAATTTCGTCTCGTCGTGCGGCGCCCGCTGAAAATGCATGCCACGGATCGCCCCCTTGATGCGCGTCAAAGTGTGGTTGATCTGCGCGACGGAACCGTCCGCACCGAAATCGCGCAGCTCGTCTCGGCAAAAGAAGCGCGAGAAGAAGCCGCGTTCGTCACCTGCCTGCTTGCGCTCGATGACCATCAGGTCCGGCAAAGGGGTCTGGATGCGGTTGAAGCGCGACATGATGTTCCTCGGGAGGTGGTGCTTTTCCGAACCGCTTCTTGCACGATCTAGCGTTGACGCGGCAAGCGGTAACTGGAAAAGAGTGCCGAACGACATTGGAGCCACCATGATCGACGTGCACCCGACGGCCAGGATCAGTCCGCTGAGCGACATCGAGGATTCCATCCGCGCGACGCGGATCGTCGTCGGCGAGGAGTCGGTCATCGACAGCTTCGTCAAGATCAAGCCGGCCGGCGGCTCGGGCGACCTGACGATCGGCCGCTTCTGTTACGTCAATAGCGGCTGCGTCTTCTACACGGGCAACGGCATCCGGGTCGCCGACAACGTGCTGATCGCCGCCAATTGCACCTTTGCCCCGGTCAATCACGCCTTCAAGGACAGGGATCGCCTGATCCGCGAACAGGGATTCCAGCCGAGCCGGGGCGGCATCACCGTCGAGGAGGATGTCTGGATCGGCGCGAATTCGGTGATCCTCGACGGCGCCATCCTCAGGAAAGGCTGCGTCATCGCCGCCGGCTCGATCGTGCGCGGCGAGGTCGGCGCCTACACGATCTGCGGCGGCAATCCGCTGCGCCGGCTCGGCGAGAGGTCGTGATGTTCACGGTTCTCGGCGGTTCCGGCTTCATCGGGCGCAACCTGGTCCGCCGGCTGCACGCGCTCGGACACGTCGTCGATGTCCCCGCCCGTGCCGATTTGCCTCTCGCCAACCGGAATCTCGGCCATGTCATCTATGCCATCGGCCTGACCGCCGACTTTCGTACCCGGCCGTTCGACACGATCGAGGCGCATGTGTCGCTCGCGGCCGACGTCTTGCGCCACAACGCGTTTTCCTCCTTTCTCTATCTTTCCTCGACGCGGGTTTATGCAAACGGCCAGGATACGCGCGAGACTGCCCATCTTTCGGCGTCCCCGCTCAATCCCTCGGACCTCTACAATCTGTCGAAACTGACGGGGGAGGCGATCTGCCTTGCCTCCGGGCGCGAGAACGTGCGGGTGGCCCGGCTGTCGAATGTCGTCGGCCCCGATGAGGCACAGGCGGATACGTTCCTGGGCGCGCTCTGCCGAGAGGCGAAGGCGGGCCATATCCAGCTCCAGACGGCGCTCGATTCCGGCAAGGACTATATCTGGATCGACGATGCCGTCGATCTGTTGCTCCGCATCGCTGAGCAGGGGCGTCACACGGTCTACAACGTGGCGAGCGGCGGGCAGACCAGCCACGCGGACTGGTGCGTGGCAATTCAGTCCCGCACGGGGTGCAACGTTGCCGTCAACGACGAGGCGCCGGCCGTTTCTCTTGCGCCGATCTCCAATGAACGGGTGAAAGAGGAATTCGCTTTTGCCGCCACACCTGTGCTAGAGCGCATCTCTGAAATCCTGGGCATGAGCGGATCGGGCCCCGATACCGATCCGCGGCCTTCCACATGAAGACAGGACCTGACATGGACCCTATCGAACAATTTCGCTCCGAACGGGTGGCGACGATCGAAAGCTATGGCCGCGACGGCGATTTCCAGGCGCTCTCCGATCAGTGGCGCGAAGCCACCATGGCCAAGCGCTATGTCTATAATTTCGACTGGCTCGGCCGTCCGATCATCCAGTATCCGCAGGATATCATGGCGATGCAGGAACTGATCTGGGCGACGCGTCCCGATCTGGTCATCGAAACCGGGATCGCCCATGGCGGCTCGTTGATCCTCAGCGCCTCGCTGCTTGCCATGCTCGACATGTGCGATGCGATCGAAACGGGCGTTTCGTTCGACCCCAGCCAATCCAAGCGCAAGGTGATCGGCATCGACATCGACATTCGCGCCCACAATCGCGAGGCGATCGAAAGCCACCCGATGGCGAGCCGCATTCAGATGTTCGAAGGTTCGGCCATCGACCCCGAGATCGTCGCACAGGTGCGCGAGGCGTCGGCTGGCTACAAGCGCGTCATGGTCTGCCTCGATTCCATGCATACCCACGCGCATGTGCTTGCTGAGCTCGAGGCCTATGCGCCCCTGGTGACGCCCGGCTGCTACTGCGTCGTGTTCGACACGCTGGTCGAGGACCTGCCGGCCGGCTTCTTCAGCGACCGTCCCTGGGATGTCGGCGACAACCCGAAGACCGCGGTGCATGAGTATCTGCAAACCCATCCGGAGTTCGAGATCGACAGGTCCGTTCAGAACAAGCTGATGGTCACGGTTGCCCCGGACGGGTTCCTGAAGCGGCTATAACCGTGCAGCGACGGGATCACCACAGCAATTGAAGAGGGGGCCGTTCGCGACAGCGACGGCCCCTTTTGCTTTCGGCCCCGCTGCCCCGAGCCGCCGGGTCAAATCACCCGCACTTCCGGAATGGCGACGACGAAGCGGCCGCCCCAGCTGCGAATATAGGCATGGGCATCGACGATCTCGTCGGTCAGGTTCCAAGGCAGGATGACCACGTAGTCGGGTTTCGCCGCCTCGAGCCTGGCCGGTTCGTAGATCGGAATATGGCTGCCCGGCGAGAGCTTGCCCTGTTTCAGGTCGTTGCGGTCGACGATGAAGTCGATATCGGCCGAGGTCACGCCGCAGACATTGAGGAAGGTATTGCCCTTGGCGGCCGCGCCATAGGCTGCCACGCGCTTGCCCTCGCTCTTCGCCTTTTCCAGAAATGCCCGAAAGCCCTCGCAGACGGCGGCGATCCGTTTGCCGAAAGCCACGTAGGCCTCCATATCCGCAAGGCCGGCCTTGGCCTCGTCCGCCCGCACCTTCGCAAGCCCCTCGGTCGCAGCCCGTGTGCCGGTTGCCGGCTGGGCGAAGACGCGCAGCGAGCCTCCGTGGGTCGGCAATTCCTCGACGTCGAAAACCTTGAGGTCGTTGGCCTCGAATATGCGTTCGACGGCCACGAGCGAGAGATAGGAATAGTGCTCGTGATAGATCGTGTCGAACTGGATGCCCTCGATCAGGCGCAAGAGATGCGGGAACTCGAAGGTTGCGACACCATCCGGCTTCAGGAGGATCGCGAAGCCGCCGACGAAATCGGCGATATCCGGCACATGGGCAAGAACATTGTTGGCGGCCGTCAGGTCGGCGCGGATGCCGCGGCCGACGAGTTCGTTGGCGGTGTCGCGGCCGAAAAAGGCGACATGGGTCGGCACGTTGCGGCTTTCGGCGATCTTGGCTGCATTGCCGGCCGGCTCGACGCCGAGCACGGGGATCCCGTTGGCGGCGAAATATTGCAGCAGATAACCGTCATTCGAGGCGACCTCGACGGCTCGCGACGTGCCGTCAAGACCGAAGCGTTCGGTCATCTTTTCGGCATAGCGCCTGGCGTGGTCGAGCCAGCTCGTCGAAAAAGACGAGAGATAGTGATAGTCGGCATTGAAGATTTCGTCCGCCGGCACCGTTTCGGTGGTCTGGACGAGCAGACATTCCGAACAGACCATCACCTTCAAGGGGAAGGCTTTTTCCCGCGCGATCGCTTCCTCGCTCGGCTCCAGAAACGAGTTCGACCAGGGTGTGACGCCGAGGTCGGCGACAACGGTTTCAAGCGGGCTCGAGCAGAAGCGGCAGGAGTGAGACATCAGCGGCCTTTCGTGAATGCGTCGATCTGATCAAGCGTCAGCGGCAGTGCGGCTTTGCCCTGGCGCCAGCCGTCGTACCAGCGGGCGGTCCATTCGATCGCCTGCCGCTGGGTAAACCGGGCGCGCCAGCCGAGGCTTTCGCCGGCAAGCGCCGGGTCGAGGCCGAGCGTCTGCATCTCGCGGGGTTGCTTTTGCGACGAGACGTCGTCCCATTCGGGTTTGAGCCCCATGGCCGCCTGGATGGCGTTCGCCACATCGCGCACGGGGATCTGCAGTTCGGCGGGCGAGGGGCCGAAGTTCAGGGCATCGACCGCGCTCGCGCCATTATAGATCGCTTCGGCGAAGAGGAAGTAACCGTTCAGGCAATCAAGTACGTGCTGCCAGGGGCGCGTCGCGAGCGGGCTGCGGATATTGAGCCTGGTGCCGGAAAGGGCGGCTCGGACGATGTCAGGCACCAGCCGGTCGGCGGAAAAATCGCCGCCGCCGATCACGTTGCCGCCACGGGCCGTCGCGATGCGGATGCCACGCTCTTGGAGAAAGGCGCTGCGCCAGGTCGCCACCGCGACCTCGCAGGCCGCCTTGGAGCCGGAATAGGGATCGTGGCCGCCAAGGGTGTCGGTTTCCCGAAAGTGCCTGCCGCTCTCGTCATTGCGATAGACCTTGTCGGTGGTGACGACGAGGACCGCCTTCACCGAGGGAACCGCACGCGCCGCCTGGAGCAGCCGGATGGTGCCCATGACATTGACGTCGAAGGTCTCGGCGGGCGTCGCATAGCTCTCGCGCACCAGCGGCTGCGCCGCCATGTGCAGGATGATCTCCGGCTCGCTCTTGCGCGTGACGGTGGCAAGCGCCTCGCCGTCGCGGACGTCGCCGAACTGCCCGTGCGGTAGCCCGTCCGCATGGAGAAGCGCATGCAGCGACGGCTCGGAAGCGGGCGGCAGGGCGTAGCCGGTGACCTCGGCACCCAACTTCCTCAGCCACAGGCTCGCCCAGCTGCCCTTGAAGCCGGTGTGGCCGGTCAGCAGGACGCGCTTTCCTTTCCAGAAATCCGGATCGGGCAGGCGGCTCATGACCAGAGCTTCCAGGGGGCGCGGTTCTGCTGCCAGAGCTCCTCGAGCTGGTTCTTGTCGCGCAGCGTGTCCATGGGGCGCCAGAAGCCGTCATGCGGGAAGGCCATCAGCTGCCCGTCGCGTGCCAATCCCTCGAGCGGCGCGCTCTCGAACGCCACGTGATCGCCGTCGATGCGGTCGAGCACGGAGCGATTGAGCACGAAAAAGCCGCCATTGATGCGGCCATTGTCGCCGGCCGGCTTTTCAATGAAGCTCTGCACCTTGCCGGAGTCGATCGCCAGCGCGCCGTAACGCCCCGGTGGCACGACGCTGGTGACGGTTGCCTCGCGGCCATGCCGAAGGTGGAAATCGGTGAGCGCCCGGATGTCGATGTCGGCGACCCCGTCGCCATAGGTGAGGCAGAACGTGTCGCCGAGATATTCGCCGACGCGCTTCAGGCGCCCGCCGGTCATCGATTCCGCCCCGGTGTCCACGAGCGTCACCCGCCAGGGCTCGGCCTTGCTCGAATGGTAGATCGTCTCGCCCGTCGCCATGTCGAAGGTGACGTCGGACAAGTGCAGGATGTAATTGGAGAAATACTCCTTGATCATGTAGCCGCGGTAGCCGAGGCAGATCACGAAATCGGTAAAGCCGTAATGGCTGTAGATCTTCATGATGTGCCAGAGGATCGGCCGACCGCCGATCTCGATCATCGGCTTCGGCCTCAGGTGGCTTTCCTCGGAGATGCGGGTGCCGTATCCGCCGGCGAGAATGACGACCTTCATGCCCTAACCTGCCTCTACCCAATCTGCCGCCCTTATGGCCGGCGTTCCGGCGGTTCATTGGAGCATTTTCAGCCCGATTGCAACAATTGCGGTGCTTGTCCCGGGTTCGCCGGCGCTGCCGCTAATCCGAAATGAGTATACCGCCTGGCGGGAGGCGTCGCTTGCCGGGTGCCCGGCAAAGGCGCAGAATGCCGCGCGCTGGGGCATGGTTCATCGAGGGAGGATCGAATCATGAACGATATGAGCCTCACCAATCTCGAAGCAGGCAAGACAACGATCGGCGCCGCGGCCGTCGAGGCGCTTGCCGGGCGGCTGCGCGGCCGGGTGCTGGATGCGCGCGATCCGGCCTATGACGAGGCGCGCACCGTCTGGAACGCGATGATCGACCGCAGGCCGGGCCTCATCGTGCAGGCGGCCGGCGCCTCCGACGTCATCAATGCGGTTCGTTTCGCGGCGGAGAACCAGTTGCTCGTCGCGGTGCGCGGCGGCGGACACAATATCGCCGGCAATGCGGTCTGCGACGGCGGCCTGATGATCGACGTCTCGCCTATGAAATCGGTGCGCGTCGACCAGACGACGAAGCGGGCCTGGGTCGAGCCCGGCGCGACGCTTGCCGACGTCGACAAGGAAACCCAGGCCTTCCGCCTGGTGCTGCCGACCGGCATCAACTCGACCACCGGCATCGCCGGCCTGACGCTCGGGGGGGGCTTCGGCTGGACCACGCGCAAATTCGGATTGACGATCGACAATCTCGTTTCGGTCGATGTGGTGACCGCAAATGGCGAGCTGCTGCGCGCCAGCCAGACGGAACACCGCGATCTCTTCTGGGCATTGCGGGGAGGCGGCGGCAATTTCGGCGTCGTCACAGCTTTTGAATTCGCGCTCAACGAACTTGGCCCGGACGTTGTCGCGGGGCTGGTCGTGCATCCCTTCGCCGATGCCGAAAACGTCCTCAGGCAGTATCGGCAGGCCCTGGAAAACGCTCCGGAAGAGCTCACCTGCTGGGTGGTGATGCGGCAGGCGCCGCCGCTGCCCTTCCTGCCCGAGGAATGGCATGGGAAGGAGATCCTCGCGCTGGCGATGTGCTATTGCGGCGATCCCGAAGCAGGCGAGAAGCCGACCGCGGAGTTGCGTTCCATCGGCGAGCCGATCGCCGATGTCGTCGGTCCCGTTTCCTTCGTCGCCTGGCAGCAGGCCTTCGATCCGCTGCTGGCGCCCGGCGCCCGCAACTACTGGAAGAGCCATGATTTCATGGAGCTTTCGGATCAAACGATCGGCATCCTCACGGATGCGATCCGCCAATTGCCGGGACCGGAATGCGAGGTCTTCATCGCTCATATTGGCGGCGCCGCCGGCCGGGTTGCGGTGGAGGAGACGGCCTTTCCACAGCGCAATTCGCATTTCATCATGAATGTCCATGCCCGCTGGCGCGAACCCTCAATGGATCAAGCCTGCATCGCGTGGGCACGCCGGCTCTTCGAAGCCGCCAAGCCTCATGCGGCCGGCACGGCCTATATCAACTTCATGCCGGAGGATGAGGGCGACCGGGTCGAGGCGGCCTATGGCGGCAACTACCGGCGGCTCGTCGAGGTCAAGCGCCGCTACGACCCGCAGAACCTGTTCCGGATGAACCAGAACGTGCGGCCGAGCGAACTGGCCGGCGCAGCATGACCAAGGGTCACGCAAGCTGATGGAGAAACCGCATGGAGGACGGATCTGTCCGTGACCTTTTCCGCCGCGCGGCAGATCACGCCGCGCGGTTTCGCGAGACGATCTCCGATCGCCGGCAAGGACCTGAGGTCTCCTATCACGGCTCGCTGGACGCCTTCCGCGAGGCGGTTCCGGAGGAGGGGACAGCCGGCGCCGATGTGATCGATACGCTTGCCGCCAAGGCGGAGCCCGGGCTTCACGTCATGACCGGCCCGCGCTTCTTCGGCTGGGTGATCGGCGGCTCGCATCCGGTCGGGGTGGCGGCAGACTGGTTGACCAGCGCCTGGGGCCAGAATGCCGCCAATCATTATGCGTCTCCGGCAGCCGCTGCGGCGGAAACGGTCGCCGCGGGCTGGCTGCTCGAACTCCTGGAGCTGCCGCGGACATGTTCCGTCGGCTTCGTCACCGGGGCGACGGTGGCGAATTTCGTCTGCCTTGCAGCGGCGCGCGGCGAGGTCTTGCGGCGCGTCGGCTGGGACGCCGAGGCGCGAGGCCTTTTCGGGGCACCGCCGCCCACGGTGCTGATCGGCGACGACGCCCATGCGACTGTCTTCTCCGCACTCCAGTTTCTCGGCCTTGGAAACGACCGCGTCATTCGCCTGAAGACCGACGCATTGGGCCGCATCGGCGTATCGGAATTCGAAGAACAGACGGCCAAGATCTCCGGCCCCTCGATCGTCATCCTGCAGGCCGGGCAGATCAACACCGGCGCCTTCGACGATTTCGCCGCTCTCATTCCCGTCGCCCGTCGCATCGGCGCCTGGGTCCATGTCGACGGCGCCTTCGGGCTCTGGGCCCGCGCCTGTCCGCCGAAACGGGTGCTCGCCGCAGCAGCCGATGAAGCCGACTCCTGGGCGACGGACGGTCACAAATGGCTGCAGACGCCCTATGATTGCGGCTACGCCATCATCCGGGACGAGGAGGCGCATCGCCGGGCCATGACGATCGCGGCGAGCTATCTGCCGCCGAGCCATGAAGGCGAGCGCGACCCGAGCCATTTCGTGCCGGAACTGTCGCGCCGCGCACGCGGCTTTGCCACCTGGGCGATGATCAGGCATCTCGGCCGAAAGGGCATTGCCGCCATGGTCGAGCGCCATTGCCGGGTTGCCGGCCGGATGGCGGCGCGGTTGAGCCTCGAAGACGGCATCGCCGTCCTGAACGAGATCGTGCTCAACCAGTTCATGGTCCGCTTCGGCGCGGGACGACCGGACGAGGAGGCCGACCGGCTCACGCAGAAGACGGTCGAGAGGCTGCAGGCCGACGGCGTCTGCTTCGCCGGCGGCGCCAGCTGGCGCGGACGAAAGGTGATGCGTGTCTCGGTCATCTCGTGGCTGACTGACGACAGCGCCGCAGACACGGCCGCCGATGCCATCATCGCTGCCTGGCGGGCTGTCAGCGAACCGGCGGGTTCGTGACCAGGGGGTATACGAATCCGCATTCCACCGGCCCGCGGCGTCGAACGCATCGTGACGGTAGCGGGAACCTCACAGCCGCGCCTGTGGTTATCAGCTTCTGGAGCGGGTGCAGGACGACCGCGGCGCGCGGCCGTGCCGAGGCCGGCCAAGCTGCTTCACCCGGCCAGTTTGACTTGATCGAACGGGAGGAGGAATTCCCATGTCAACGATGAGACTGCCAATCGCGGCCGCCCTTGCCGCGCTGATGATCGTCAGCCCTTCGGGCTTCGCCGCCGCGCAGACGCCCGCACCGCCTCCGCCGGCCGCGCAAACGCCCGACCAGGAAACACCCAACCAGGATCAGGGCACCCAGGATCAGGACGCCCAGGCGGATCGCCCGGACATGCAGCGCGACGACGGTTGGCGCGACGGCAGGCGCGGCGAGCGCATGCGCGACCGGATGCGGCACGGCAACCGGATGCGGGCCGGAATGATGCACCGGCAGATGATGAAAATCATGTTCGCCATCACCGATGCGGACAATGACGGCGCGCTTTCCTTCGAGGAGATCAGCACCATCCACAAACGCATCTTCGACAAGGTGGACGTCAACCGCGACGGCAAGGCGACGCCCGAGGAAATCCAGACCTACTTCCACAACTAGCGACCGTCCGCTACGCTCTCTCTTGTTGCAGGGCCGGCCCTCACCGGCCCCAAGATGTTGCGAGGGCGGATGACGTCATTCAGGTTGAAGCGCGTCTACGCGGCGCCGGAAGCGTCGGATGGCACGCGCATCCTCGTCGACCGCCTCTGGCCGCGCGGCATCGCCAAGGACAAGGCGCGGATCGACCTCTGGCTGAAGGACATCGCGCCCAGCGACGCGCTACGCGAGCGCTTCCATGGCAAGCCGGAGGACTGGGAGGCGTTTTGCGAAGCCTATGCCCAGGAACTCGAAGAGGAGGCGGCGCAGGCGGCGGTGAAAGAGCTGCGCGATCTGCTCAAGCAAGGGCCGGTGACGCTGCTCTATGCGGCGCGCGACGAGAACCACAACAATGCGGTGGCGCTGAAGGCGTGGCTGGAGGAGAACCAGTGAGGGGCTTGGCGCCTCCGAGCCGACGCGCGCCGATCGGTTCTGACCCGCGAACACCTATTTCAACGAAAGGACCACCGGTCCCGCGACCGGGTCGGTCACGCCCAACCCGCCGCCCAGGTCCTCGAGCGACTCGCGGAAGCTGTCGAGCGTGGCGATCATCTGTGGCCGACTGGCGGCCAGCGCCTCCATGCTCTCCCATTCGACGATGATGCAGAAGCGCCCCTCGCCGGTCTTCACGATGTTGGCGTGCCGCATGCCTTCCCAGCTCGCGGCGATGTTTCGGTGCGCATCGAGGAAGGTGTCCTCCATGCCGGGCTTAACCTTGAAACGAACGACGTTGAATGCGGTCATGATTGCCTCAGGTGAGTGGATGATAATGATTGCGATGGGGCCGGCGTGTGCGGCAAAAGAAGGGCGATGAAGCAGCATCCACGGATCGGCGCCGGTGCCTCCGCCAGAATAGCCTGCCCGAGGAGCAAGAGAAGATGGAAATCGAGGCGGCCGACCTCGGCGAGCACTCGCTCAGGTTTACCAGCCTTCGAAGAGTGATGGTTCTGCCCGTGATCCAGTCGCAGACGAGTGGTCTCCCAAAATAGCATTTATCGCATCAGGGGGCAGAGGCGTCGCGAGGTTTGTCCCATTGAACTCAAGCACGCGTAAGACGCGTCGCTGCTTTGCCTTGCCATCAACGACGCGATAGGCCCATTGGACTTTGAGGCTATCCCAAACTTCTACCTGAAGGTTTTTCATCTTAACGAGTCGCCAAAACTCAGCATCCTCAATGACAAAGTAGCAGTCGCGTCGGCTGGCATCTTTGCCCTTCCACTGGCGAGTTCGTTGATCCTCCTGAACCCAATTCGGCGACGTAACATTGATACTTTCGATGGCAACTATCCATTCTGGCGGGTCTTCCTCGCCCTCCTTTCGAATGGGCTTCTGCGATCGGCCGGGGAAGGAATTGCGAGGAATAGGAAATGTGTCATCCGGTGTAAAGCCGACGCGTTTGACGTCTCCATCGTTGAAACAGGCAGCATAGAAGTCGGCACGAGCGTCCAGCGCGCCCACAAGCTCTCCATCGTCCATGCCAAGCCGAACTAGTTCGTGGGTTTCTTTTTCGAGGATGGCACGCGTTACCGTTGTCAGAAACTTTTCAGCGGACCTGCACGCGAGTTCTTCGCGTGTGGGATCGGGGGGAGCCAGACGCACGTTGTTAACTTCATCTTCGGTCGGTTCTTCCGTTGCAAGACCATGTTCGATGGTCTCTCGACTAAGGCTGCCCAACTCCTTCATCCACGCTGACGTCGGCTTTCCAGTCAGCCCCTCAATGAAACCAGCAGGAGTGTCACTATCCAGAAAAACAACAACAGCAGCAGCAGTGGTCAGTAGCACCGCCAGCCTCTGTAAAAAACTGCCGCTCTCCGGCGGCAAGACTACGAGTTCGTAGTCGAGACCACCTCCAAACAAGGCTTGGTCTAGAGAATCGATAATCCGCCGCGCGCTATCTGCCGTCTGGATGAAGGTATCGAGTTTTATATGATGGTCTTCAACATCGAAGTGGATGAACAGGGGGGTCGAAGGTCTTTCAACTTCCCACGAAAAATCTTCCGGCATTAGGCCTCGGTCCTTATCATCCTCGCACACAAGTTATTCGCGACCTGCACTTTGAGCAAGTAACGACCTGATTCGTTGTTGAGTTCTTCAGAGGAAACTTCGGGAAAACCCGTTGATCTCACTGGGGTTAGTTTACCTATGCCAGCCACGGTCAAGAGCGATGACCGCAAAGATGAGATCGAGGATGGCGTGGTGATCGCTTGTCCGAGCGTCCGCTGACCACTCAGTCTGAGCGAGCGACAGACATTATAATCAAGCAATAGCGGTTTGCATTGCCGGTCGAGGTGTAACCTTTACGTTGCTTGACCTGCTAAGCAAGATCGGCATCCCCCATGTCGCCGTCTAGCTATCGATCCACGCAAGAATGTAGCGCCAAATCGTAGCGATCCGGAGGAAAGAAAAAACATGCTTAAGTTAATGAAATCTTTAGGATTATGGCGCACCCGACAGGATTCGAACCTGTGACCTTTGGAATCGGAATCCAACACTCTATCCAGCTGAGCTACGGGTGCATCCGTTGGCGGCCAGGGCCGCCGAAGCAGGCTGTGAGCGGTTCTTAGCCTAGCTTGCGTGCCGCTTCAATGGCCAATTGCAAGAGAGTGCGGGGGAAATTCGATTTCCGCGCGGAAGCTGTGGTCGCGGTGCATCGATCGGCGTGCGCTGGCCGCCCAAGAAAAAATGCCGCATCCGGGGGATGCGGCATCGAGGCGTGAGCGGATTTCTCTGGCCGGAGCGGAGTTCGGGGCCGCGGTTCGGCCTGTCGGCCGCTCAATCCTCAAGCTATACGGGCCCCAAGCCATACAGGCCCCAAACCATTCGGGCCTCAAGCCATCTGCATGGCGCCGGGGCCGGGGGTGGCTTTCGCCGGCACCTTGCCCATGATGATCATGCCGAGCACCTCGTCCTTGGTGACGTCCTCGGTGCGGGCGTGGCCGACGACCTGGCCGTTCTTCATCACCGAGACGCGGTCGGCGAGGTCGAAGACGTCGTGGATGTCGTGGCTGATCAGGAAGATGCCGATGCCCTCGCGCTTCAGCTGCTTGATGAGCTCGCCGACCTGCGCCGTCTCCTGCGGCCCAAGGGCCGCGGTCGGCTCGTCCATGATCAGGATGCGGGCGTTGAAGAGGATGGCGCGGGCGATCGCCACCGATTGCCGCTGGCCGCCGGAGAGCGCCTTCACCGGCTCCTTGAAGCGCTGGAAGTTGGGGTTGAGGCGGCCCATCACCTCACGCGCCTTCGCCTCCATCGCCACGTCGTCGAGCGTGCCCCAGGGGGTGCGCAGCTCCCGGCCGAGATAGAGATTGGCGGCAGCGTCGACATTGTCGGCGACGGCGAGCGTCTGATAAATCGTCTCGATGCCGTATTTCTTGGCGTCGCGGGGGTTGCTGATGTCGGCCGGCTCGCCGTTGATCAGGATCTCGCCTTCGTCGCGTCTATAAGCGCCGGAGAGGATCTTGATCAGCGTCGACTTGCCGGCGCCGTTGTGGCCGAGAAGGGCGACGACCTCGCCGGGATAGAGGTCGACGGAGGCGTTGTCGACCGCGTGGATGCCGCCGAAGGAGATGGAAATGTTCCTCATTTCCACGAGCGGAGTGCGTTGTTCAGTCATTGTTCGAACTCCTGATTACTTGGCGCGGGCGCGGTAGACGGTGTCGAGCCAGACGGCGGTGACGAGCACCATGCCGACGACGATCCGCTGCAGCGGGCTGTCGATGCCGAGCAGCACCATGCCCGACTGCAGCGATTGCATGACGAGCGCGCCGAGCATGGCGCCGGCGATGGTGCCCATGCCGCCGGCAAGCGAGGTGCCGCCGATAACGGCCGCGGCGATCGTGTAAAGCTCGTCAAGCTCGCCCTGCGCATTGGTGGCGGCGTTGAGGCGGGCGGTCGAGATCGCCGCGGCAACGGCACAGAGCATGCCCATCAGCGCAAAGATCCGGACGGTGACCCAGCGGGTCTTGATGCCGGCAAGCTCAGCCGCTTCCGGGTTGCCGCCGATCGCGAAGACGTAGCGGCCGAAGCGCAGCCGGGTCGAGATGAAGGTCATGATGATGCCGATCAGGATGGCGATCAGCACCGGAATGGCGATGCCATGGGCGATGAACAGGCCGCCTTCCGGCCAGGCGATGCCGTTGGCGTCGGCGTATTTGCGGGCGATGTTGACGGGCCAGCCGTAGTTATTGGCGATCGCCACGGCGCCGAGCACCAGGGCGCAGCCGACCGCCGACAGGAAATACTCGGCCCAGATAGGCCGGCGCGGAAAGCCAAAGCGTTTGCGCTGCCTGCGCGAGTGGATGATGCTGGCGACGATCGCGACGCAGGCGATGAGGCCGACGATCCAGCTCGCGGCCGCGCCGATCGAGCCCTCGGTGCCGCCGCCCATCAGGCGGAAGGTCGTATCCATCGGCGCGACGGTGCGGCCGCTCGTCACGAACCAGGTGGCGCCGCGCCAGACGAGCAGCCCGCCGAGCGTGACGATGAAGGACGGCACGTTCAGGAAGGCGATGATCATCCCGTGCAGCGCGCCGATCCCGGCGCCGAGCAACAGGCCGGCGAAGAGGGTGATGATCCACGTGGCCGGATGGTTGAAGCCGAGGAGCTGCGGCAAGAGCTCCGCCTGCAGCACGCCCATGATCATGCCGACGAAGCCGAGGATCGAGCCGACCGAGAGATCGATGTTGCGCGTGACGATGACCAGCACCATGCCGGTCGCCATGACGGCGATCGAGGCGGTCTGCACCGACAGGTTCCAGAGGTTGCGCGACGTCAGGAACAGGCCGCCGGACAGAAAATGGAAGCCGATCCAGATGATCAGCATCGCGCCGACCATGCCGAGCAGGCGCGTATCGATTTCGGTGGCGCGGAAGAAGCGCTTCACCGGGCTTTCGTCCGCGCTGCGGGCGCGATTGAAAGGTGCGGTATGTGTCGTGTCGGCCATGGCCGCCGTCCCCCACTACTTTACGTGTTTACCGGTCGCTCACGCGGCGTTGCCGCAATCATAGCATCGCGCTGGCAGAACCGTTCCGACCTCATGCAAACGCCGCAACGGAACCCGTTGCGGCGTCTTGAGGTCACTTCAAACGTCCGTCACTTGCAGGCGGCAACGGAGTCGGCAGCCACGCCCTGGCAGGCGGCATCCTTGGAGATCCAGCCGGCGTCGATGACGACGTTCAGATTGTCCTTGGTGATCGCCATCGGTGCCAGGAAGACGGACTTCATGGCGACGCCCTTCGGACCGCCGTTGAAGGTCTGGACGCCTTCGATCTCGTCCATCGTCTTGCCGCCGGCAAGCGTCGCGGCGATTTCAGCCGCCTTCTTGCCGAGCTCACGGGCATCCTTCCAGACGGAAACCGTCTGCGTGCCGAGCGCGACGCGGTTGAGCGCCGCATGGTCGCCGTCCTGGCCCGAGACCGGAACGGATCCGGCAAGGCCCTGGGCCGAAAGTGCGGCGATCGCGCCGCCGGCGGTGCCGTCGTTCGAGGCGACGACCGCGTCGACCTTGTTGTCGTTGGCGGTCAGGAACTGCTCCATGTTCTTCTGCGCGTTTTCCGGCTTCCAGCCGTCCGTGTAGGCCTCGCCGACATTCTTGACCTTGCCGGCGTCGACGGCTTCCTTCAGCACTTCCATCTGGCCGGCGAAGAGGAAGTCGGCGTTCGGATCGGAGGAGGAGCCCTTGATGAAGACGAAATTGCCTTCCGGCTTCGCCTTGAACACTTCGCGGGCCTGCATGCGGCCGACTTCCTTGTTGTCGAAGGTGATGTAGAAGGCCGCCGGGTTCTCGATCAGGCGGTCGTAGCCGACGACCGGAATGCCTTCCGCGGTGGCCTTCTCGATCGCCGGGGCGATCGCGTCGGAGTCCTGCGCCAGAACGATCAGCGCGTTGGCGCCCTGGGCGATCAGCGATTCGATGTCGGTGAGCTGCTTGGCGGCAGAGGACTGCGCGTCAGCGGAAATATACTTGTCGCCGGAGGCTTCGAGCGCTGCCTTGATGGCCGCTTCGTCGGTTTTCCAGCGCTCTTCCTGGAAGTTCGACCAGGAGACGCCGACGACTAGGTCCTTCGCGACCGCTGCGGAATGCATGGACGCGATGATGGCAGCCCCTGCCATCAGCTTCAAAATGGATTTCATTCTATCCTCCCAAGTGGCAGCGCCGCGCGCACGAACCTCCCGCACGCATCCCCGACGAGCCGTGAACTGCTGTCGCAAATAGCGTCGCCACAGGTGCAAGGCTTTTTTCTCGACAGTCGAGAAAATAAATGTCAGAGTTTTAGAAGGCTGTCAACAAGGCCCGTAACGTCTTGTTTCGCCAGTCAACAGATGCTTTGAGAGGGCACGTGATCGCGCAATCCGCCAAGCCCAGGGACGTGCAATGCTGACCAAAACGAGCACCGAAGTCGTGCGTCAGCAAAACACTGCGCTCGTGCTTTCTGCGCTTCGGCGAAAGGGCGCGCTGTCCCATACGGAGATTGCCGAGCAGACCGGCCTTGCCTCGGCGACGATCTCCGTCATCACCGCCGAACTGGAACGGTCGGGTACGATCGCCAAGACCGAGCAGCATGTTCAAGGGGGCAGGGGGCGGCCGCGCGTTCTCTTTGCGCAGCGGCGGGACTGCGGCTACGTGATCGTCGTGCGGATCTCCTCCGACATCGTTCAATATTCGCTGGCCGACTATGGCGGCGTGCTCCTCGATCGCTTCGAGGAGGCGCGAAGCCATGACGCCGGCGACGCGGCGGCTTTCGGCCAGGTTTTCCTGGCGGCGCTCGAGCGTCTGCTGCAGCGCTCGCGCATTGAGAAAGAGGGGGTGCTTGCCGTTTCGATCAGCAGCAAGGGGCTGGTGGCGGGCGACGGGGCGCGGCTCCTCTGGTCGCCGGTCTTCGGCCGCCAAGAACTCGATTTTTCGAAACTGCTCCGGCCCGATTGGCGGGCCCGGATCATGCTCAGCAACGAGACACTGCTCGTCGCCCAGGCGCTGGCGGCCAAGGCAGAAGAGAAGGGCGACGCCTTCAAGGGGCTGGCGGCCATCTCGCTCGGCCACAGCATCGGTCTCGGTCTTGCCCGAAGGGGGCGGTCGGGCGAGCTCGACGTTTCCGCGCCGAATTTCGGGCATATGCTGCACGCCTCGTCAGCGGGTCTCTGTCGCTGCGGCGCCTATGGCTGCATCGAGGCGGCGGCGGGTTTCTACGGCATCTTGCGCGCCGCCTTCGAGGTGCCGTCCGACACGATCCCGGCGAAATTCGTGCCGCTTGCCGAAATGGACAAGATCGCCGCCGGCGCGCGGCAGGGCCAGCGCATGCCCGGCTATGCCTTCCGCCAGGCGGGCATCGCGCTCGGAAACGGCATTTCGCGCATGCTGAGCCTCTACGAACCGATGCCGATCTACATCACAGGGCAGGGGACGCGCTATTTCGACCTGCTGCAGAAGGGGGTGGAGGAGGGGCTCGCGCAATCCTTGCAGGTGCGCCTCGAAGGCCTGCCGGAGATCACCGTCGTCGGCGACGAGCAGCGGCTTGTCTTCGACGGCCATCTCGACCGCGCCTTGAGCGCGGTCGACAGCGACATCACGGCCGCCGGGCATTCCTAGGTAATTCAGGCGTCAGACATTCCAGAGGCGAATTATCATACTGGTGCAATTTACAGTTATTTAGCGTCTGCTTGCCAAGCTGTTTCCGGGACGGGAGACGGCCATGTTCTCAGTAATTGCATGCATAAGCGATCGTCACGACTGGCGCCTGGTTGCGGTGGCGGCGATCGTCTGTCTGGCTGGTAGCGCGGCGACGATGCTGCTCTTGCAGCGCGCCGAGCGCAGCGAGGGCCTCCAGCGGCACCTCTGGACCGTAGCCTGCGCCTGTGCCTGCGGCGTCGGGGTCTGGTCGACGCATTTCATCGCGATGCTCGCCTATGATGGCGGCGTGCCGATTGCCTACGATGCCTGGGGTACGTTGTTTTCGGCGCTGGTCGCGGTGGTCGCCTCCGGGCTCGCCTTTGCGGGCGCCCTTCTCGGCACCTCCCGCTACGCCTTCCCCGGCGCCGGCATTTTCCTCGGCCTCGGCATCGCCGCCATGCATGTGACGGGCATGCGCGCCGTCGAGACGCAGGCGCGCATCGATTTCGATCCGCAGATGAGTTTCGCCGCCGTCGTCGTCGGGCCGCTGATCGCCGCCTTTGCGCTCCATACCTTTCAGGCTCTCGGCGGCGTGCGCAAGCTGGTCGTTCCGACGCTGCTGCTCGTGCTGGCGATATGCGTCCTGCACTTCACCTCGATGAGCGGCGTCACCCTGGTGCCCGATCCGAGCGCGACGGCAGCGGATGCCTTTGATCCTGTCTGGCTCGCCGGCGGTGTCGTCGTGGCTTCGACGACGCTGATCCTCACGGCGCTGGGCGCGCTCTTCATAGATCGGCATTTGACCGACCTGCGTGGCCTCGCCAACGCGTCGCTCGAAGGGATGATGATCGTCTGCAACGGCAGGATCATCGATGCGAACGAGCGGTTCGTCGGCCTCTGCGGCATGAAGGTGGCCGATCTCATCGGCAGAAAGCCGGAAGAACTCTTCGCCTCATCGCACGGCCGCGAGCGCCAGATCGAGAGCGGTTCCGCGGAGGTCGAACTGGTCCGGGCCGACGGGCGGCTTGTCCCGGTCGAACACCTCTGCCGGACGATCGAATATCGCGGCCGGCAATCCGACGTGATCTTCGTGCGCGACCTCAGCGCCCGCAAGGAGGCCGAAAGGACGATCGAGCATCTCGCCCATCATGACGCGCTGACGGATCTTTCCAACCGCAGTTCCTTCGAAAGGCGGATGCGCCAGGCGCTGACGGTCGCCGCTGCGAGGAATGAACAACTCGCGATCTTCTGTCTCGACCTCGACCGGTTCAAGGCGGTCAACGATATATTCGGCCATGGCGAAGGCGATCGGATCCTGCGCAAGGTTGCCGATATCCTGCGCGCCGCCGCGGGCGAGGCCGATACGATCGCGCGGCTCGGCGGCGACGAATTCGCCATCCTGCAGACCGGCGCCGCCCAGCCGGAGGCGGCGCGGCAATTGTCGGACCGCTTCCTGCGGCTCTTTGCCGAGGAGATGGATACACACCGCGATCCGATGGCCGTCGGCGTCAGCATGGGCGTCGCGATCTATCCCGCTGACGGAGCGACGGCCGAGCGGCTCTGCAACAATGCCGATACGGCACTCTACCGGGCCAAGCAGACGGGCAAGGGTATCGCCTGCTTCTTCGATGCGGAAATGGACGAGGCGGTGCGCTCGCGCCGCCAGATGGAGACCGACCTCCGGCACGCGATCCTCAGGCATCAACTATTCCTCGAATACCAGCCGCTCGTCGACGTTCGTGACGATCGCGTGGTCGGATACGAGGCGCTGCTGCGCTGGAGGCATCCGGAGCGCGGGCTCATCGGGCCGAATGTCTTCATTCCGATCGCCGAGGAAAGCGGTTCGATCATCCAGATCGGCGAATGGGTGCTGGAACAGGCCTGCGCCGAAGCGGTCCGCTGGACGGAGCCGCTGCCGGTTTCCGTCAACATCTCGCCGGTTCAGTTTCTCGTGCCGAGCCTCTTCGACCAGATTGCCGGCATCCTGCGACGCACCGGCTTGGAACCGCGGCGGCTGGAACTGGAGGTCACCGAGGCGGCGCTGCTGCACAATAGGGAAGACGTGCTGGCGGCGCTCGTCCGGCTGCGGCTGCTCGGCGTTCGGATCGTCATGGACGATTTCGGCACGGGACATTCCTCGCTCGCCAACCTGCAGACCTTCCCCTTCGACAAGCTGAAGATCGATTGCAGCTTCACCGCGGCGCTCGACAAAGACCCCGCCGCCCATGCGATCATCCGGGCGATCATCGCGCTTGGCCATAGCCTCGACCTGCCGGTCGTGACCGAGGGTGTCGAGACCGAGCGGCAGAAGCAGATCATCGTCGAGGAGGGCTGCCGGCAGGTTCAGGGCTTCCTCACCGGCCGTCCGGGACGTGCGCCGAGTGCCGCAGCGAACGTGTCATCGGACGCCCCGGTTCTTCGGTCGGTCGAGGCGTAATCTGCCTCAAGCAACAAAGGCCGGGAACGCCCGGCCTTTGTCCTTTCAGAGTGCCTGCCTCAGGCGACGCTGATCTGGCGCTTTTCGGTGACCGAGCGGACAGCCGCATCGGCAAGGGCGAGTGCGGCGAGCCCGTCCTTGCCAGACGGGGTAATCGCAGCGCCTTTCTCGATCGCAGCGATGAAGCTCTCGATCTCGTTTGCATAGGCCTCGGTGTAGCGCGTCATGAAGAAGTCGTGCAGCGGCGGGCGCGTATAACCGTCGCCGGTGGCGATCTCGATCGAGACCGGGCGCTGGTTCTCGGCCGAAACGGCGCCCTTCGAGCCGTGCACCTCGATGCGCTGGTCGTAGCCGTAGGTGGCGCGGCGCGAGTTGGAGATGACCGCCTGCTTGCCGGATGCCGTCTGCAGGATGACGGAGACGCTGTCATAGTCGCCGGCGTCGCCGATCGCCTTGTCGACGAGCACGGCGGCCGTGGCCGTCACCGAAACCGGCTCCTCGCCGAGCAGGAAGCGCGCCATGTCGAAGTCATGGATCGTCATGTCGCGGAAGATGCCGCCCGAACGCTTGATGTAATCGACCGGCGGGGCGCCGGGATCGCGCGAGGTGATCGTCACCATTTCGACGTCGCCGATCGTGCCGGCGTCGATCGCCTTGCGCACGGCCATGAAATGCGGATCGAAGCGGCGGTTGAAGCCGACCATCAGCTTCGCCCCGGTTTCGGAGACCACTTTCATGCATGACTTGACGCGATCGACGTCGAGGTCGATCGGCTTCTCGCAGAAGATCGCCTTGCCGGCCCGGGCGAAGCGCTCGATCAGGTCGGCATGGGTGTCGGTCGGCGTGCAGATGACGACGGCGTCGATGTCGGATGCCGCCTCGATCGCCTCGATGGTGCGAACGTCGCAGCCATAGGCCTTGGCGATTGCCTCCGCCGCCGCCGGAAACGCATCGGCAACCGCGACAAGGACGGCATCCGGATTGCCGCTGACGGCTTTCGCGTGAACCTTGCCGATACGTCCGGCGCCCAGAAGACCAAATCTCACTGTCATCTTCGTCTCTCTCGAATTCCGGTCGCAGACCGGGTGGGTGCGCGATGATATTGACGCTCATCGCGCAGAGGCGTTGCGGGCGCAGTGGCGTCCGCGGAATTCCAACCGATGAGAGGGGCGAGCGGCGGTTCCCGCACCTTGCGCCTCTCTCCCACGCCGTCACGTCCGACCTGCATTCTGCCTCATGGGACGCGGATCAAATCGGAACGAAACGGCCGCCGTTTGCATTTTCAGAATGTTTATTCCATTTATAGTTCGGGCGTCAAGCCGGAGACAACGCTCGTCGATCCCCGCCGTTCGTCTTTTCGGCGCCCTTTCCCGACGCCGACGATTGCCGAACAATTTGTCCATTAATCGGTATCGATCCCGCGAATTTTGCGATAGACGGAGGGGCAAGGCGCTGAGTGTCGTCAGAGGCAATGTCATGATCAAATTCATCGATCCGGATCATCCGTTCTATCGACCCCTGTGGATCCGACTCCTTATCGTTGCCTTCTGTGCGGTGTGGACGGCTGTCGAGTTCTATGGCGGCCAGATGATGTGGGCGACGATCTTCCTCGTCGTGACCGCCTATGCCGGAGCCGCACTGCTGATCTTCTACAGGCCGAAGCAGGCTGAGGAAAAAGGAACCGGCGGGGGTGAGGAGCCGAAGTAGCGCAACTTAGTTCGCCGCTTGGCCGAGCCGTCGCAAGGCTTCGTCGATCAGCATGTTGGCAAGTTTCATGCGGATGGTCGCGTTTAACCGGAACTCCGGCGGCAGCCGGTCGGGGTGGTTCGCGGCCGCAAAGCGGCGCCGCTTGGCAGCGAGCGTCAGCCCGGTTTCCCCTTCGCCGAGATCAAGTTCGGCGGCGACATCGGTGAGGCTCGTGCGCTGCAAGTGGTCGGGCATCACGAACGGTTCCTCGCTCCGTTCGGCCGATGCGAGGTCCAGGTAGGCTCTCTCGACCGCGGCGAACGGAGCGGTCGTTCGTGCCGGCGTCTCGACGACAAATGCCTTCGAACGGCCGATCGGCGATCCCGGGCCTTCGCACGCCGTCTCATCCCCGCCAGCCTCCACGTCGCCCAGCAGGCTTTGCTCGGTCTTCAGGCGCTCGAGTACCGATTGAAACACCGACATGCCGAACATGGCGTCTCCCGTGGTCTGCCGCGCGCGAAGAGCGCGTGCAAGCCGAATGATCTTGCTGGCCCAGGATTATGCGGGGCTGATCACGTGCGGCTTTGCTTGAGGATCAGGTCGTAGAGCAGTTTCGCGCTCGGGGGGAGCGCCCGGCCCTCGGCGGTGATCAGGCCGTAGGGCTTGATGCGGATCGGGAACTCGGTCGGCAGGATGCGGATTTCTCCGGCCTGGGTGCCGTTGCCGGCGACGAGCTTCGCCACGTCCAGCGCCACAGGGGCGATGGCGTTGGTGTTGCGGACGATCGACAGGGTCAGGATGATCGAGGATGTGTTGATGACGGTCGACGGCAGCCGGACGCCGGCCGAGATGAAGCTGTCCTCGACGGCACGGCGCAGCAGCGTGCCCGGCGGCTGAAACACCCAATCATAGCCGGGCAAGTCGTCGGCGCTGGCGGAAGCATGGTCGAGCAGCGGGTGGCCCTGGCGAACGATCAGGCAAACCTCCTCGAAGCCGATTTCGACGAGGTTGAAGAGCCGGGGGTTGAGGTCGTCGGGGATACGGCCGACGACGAAGTCGTGGCGTGCAGCGAGCAGCTCGCGCGTCAAGACATTGCTGTTGTCGATCTGCACATTGATCTCGATGCCGGGATAGGCCGTCGAAACCTGGCGGATCGCGGGCACGGCAAGGTTGAGGGCCGGGCCGGTGACGGAGCCGAGCGACACCGAACCGCCGCTCCCCGTCTTCAATTCGGTGATTTCGCGCGCGGCCTCCCGCAACTCGAGAAAGATCGTCCGCGCCCGCCGGGCGAGCGCTTCGCCGTAGCGGGTCAATTCGACGCCGCGGGCTACCCGCGCGCAGATCGGGGCCTTCACGATCGCCTCGATTTCGGCGAGCATGCGCGAGGCGGCCGGCTGGGAGACGCCGAGCGATTCGGCCGCGGCGCTGATGCGGCGATGGTCGTCGATCGCCAGGATGAGTCGCAGGTGGTTGATCTTCAGTCCCGACCGGAAGAGGCCGGTGTCGAAGGAGTCGCCCGCCTGGATCGCGACGCTCGGCTTGCTGTCGAGGGTCATTGACCGGCCCCGCTATTCAAGAGACTCATAAATCACACTCTTTAAGAGTCGTATATCAATTTTGGTATGCATGCAAAGCGATATTGTATTTGACAGTTATGGCAATTGATTCCAGTTTCCACCGATGTGCGCCAGCGCATGCGGGAGTATGCTAAGACAGGGAGGACCTTCCTTTATCTTGAAACGCCGCCGGGGACGATCTCTCCGGACCGGTGAATCGCTGCGCATATGACGGGGGCTCCGGCCGCCGGCTTCAACACTCAGGGAGAGATCTGATGAAATTGATTACTTCGCTTCTCGCAGCCGCGGCGATGTCCGTCGCAGCCTTCGCTGCGCCGGTATTTGCCCAGGACAAGGGCACGGTCGGCATTTCCATGCCGACGAAGACGTCGACCCGCTGGATTTCCGACGGCGAAACCATGGAGAAGCTGTTCAAGGAAGCCGGCTACACGCCGGACCTGCAGTTCGCCGACGACGACATTCCGAACCAGCTCGCGCAGATCGAGAACATGGTGACGAAGGGCGCGAAAGTTCTCGTCATCGCCGCCATCGACGGCACGACGCTCTCCGACATCCTGCAGAAGGCCGCCGACGCCGGCGTCAAGGTCATCGCCTATGACCGCCTGATTCGCGATTCCGGCAATGTCGACTACTACGCCACCTTCGACAACTTCCAGGTCGGCGTTCTGCAGGCCACCTCGCTCGTCCAGGGCCTGAAGCTCGAGGAAGCCAAGGAGCCGAAGAACGTCGAACTGTTCGGCGGTTCGCCGGACGACAACAACGCCTTCTTCTTCTATGACGGCGCGATGTCGGTTCTGCAGCCGCTGATCGACAGCGGCAAGATCGTCGTGAAGTCCGGCCAGATGGGCATGGACCAGGTCGGTACGCTGCGCTGGGACGGTGCAGTTGCCCAGGCCCGCATGGAAAACCTGCTGTCGTCCACCTACACCGATGCCAAGGTCGATGGCGTTCTGTCGCCCTATGACGGCCTGTCGATCGGCATCATCTCGGCCCTGAAGGGTGTTGGCTACGGCTCCGGCGACATGCCGATGCCGATCGTCACCGGCCAGGATGCGGAGCTGCCGTCGGTCAAGTCGATCCTCGCCGGCGAACAGTACTCCACCGTCTTCAAGGACACTCGTGAGCTCGCCAAGGTCACTGTCGGCATGGTCAATGCGATCATGGGTGGCAAGGAGCCGGAAGTGAACGACACCAAGACCTATGAAAACGGCGTCAAGGTCGTTCCGTCCTACCTGCTGAAGCCGGTCTCGGTCGACAAGACCAATGCCAAGGACGTTCTCGTCGGCTCCGGCTACTACACGGAAGATCAGATCAACAACTGATCTGGCTCAAGGGTCCGCGGCTGACCGCGGACCCTTTCGCCTGACGCGACCTGCATCTTTGCAGACGCACCATGGTCGCTGTGATAATTTGAACTGCTCATGGGTGCCCCGGATCTCCGTCGATGCGGGGGCCATGCAGCGGGTGGAAGCCAGCAGTCTGTCGCAGATTGCCGCTGGAATGGCTGAATATGGACAATATCATTCTTGAAATGCGGGGCATCACGAAGACGTTCCCGGGCGTCAAGGCGCTGGACAATGTCTCGTTCAAGGTCCGCGAAGGCGAGATCCATGCCCTGGTCGGTGAAAATGGCGCCGGCAAGTCGACCCTGATGAAGGTGCTGAGTGGCGTCTATCCCGCCGGCACCTACGAAGGCGAGATCCACTATGACGGCGAGGAGCGGCGCTTCAGCACGATCGCCGACAGCGAAGAACTCGGCATCATCATCATCCACCAGGAACTGGCGCTCGTTCCGCTGCTGTCGATCGCCGAGAATATTTTCCTCGGCAACGAGATCGCCGATAAGGGCGTCATCCATTGGCCGCAGACCTTCTCCCGGACGCAGGAGCTGCTTAAGAAGGTGGGCCTCACCGAATCCCCGGCGACGCTGATCACGGATATCGGCGTCGGCAAGCAGCAACTGGTGGAGATCGCCAAGGCGCTTTCCAAGAAGGTGCGGCTGCTGATCCTCGACGAGCCGACCGCCTCGCTCAACGAGACGGACTCCGACGCGCTTCTGAAGCTGCTCATGGAGTTCCGCAACCAGGGCATGACGTCGATCATCATCTCGCACAAGCTGAACGAGATCAAAAAGGTCGCCGATCAGATCACCATCCTGCGCGACGGCGGCACGGTGGAGACGCTCGATTGCCACAAGGAAGACATCAGCGAGGACCGGATCATCAAGGGGATGGTCGGCCGCGCCATGGAAGACCGCTACCCGCCGCGCGAGCCGAAAATCGGCGATACGCTGCTCGAGGTGAAGAACTGGAACGTCTTTCACCAGCATCATCGCGACCGCCAGTTCCTCCACGATGTCAGCTTCAAGGTCCGCGCCGGCGAGGTCGTCGGCATTGCCGGGCTGATGGGCGCCGGCCGCACCGAGACGGCAATGAGCATCTTCGGCAAGTCCTGGGGCCACAAGATCACTGGTGAGGTGACGATGCGCGGTCAGCCTGTGGACGTCAGCACCATTCCGCGAGCGATCAAGGCGGGTCTCGCCTATGTGACCGAAGACCGCAAGCAGCTTGGTCTCGTGCTGATCAACAATATCAAGGAGAACACCACGCTCGCCAATCTGAGCGCGGTGGCCGCGAACGGCGTGATCGACGAGCGCCAGGAGAGGAAGGTTGCGGGCGACTACCGCACCAAGCTCCGGATCCGTTCGCATTCGATCTATCAGGAGGCGGTAAACCTTTCGGGTGGCAACCAGCAGAAGGTCGTACTGTCCAAGTGGCTGTTCACCAATCCCGAAGTCCTCATACTCGACGAGCCGACACGCGGTATCGATATCGGCGCGAAGTATGAGATCTACACCATCATCAACCAGCTCGCAGCCGAGGGCAAAGGCATCCTGATGATCTCGTCGGAAATGCCGGAACTGCTCGGAACCTGCGATCGCATCTATGTCATGAACGAGGGCCGCATCGTGGCGGAGCTTTCCAAGGAGGAAGCAAGTCAGGAATCCATCATGCGGGCCATCATGCGTTCAGGGGAGAAACACTAATGGTCGCCGATACGAGCACCCACACCACCAAACCGTCGATCGGGGACTACCTCAGGAACAACATCCGCGAATACGGCCTTCTGGTCGCCCTCGTGATCATCATGCTGTTCTTCCAGTTCGTCACCAGCGGCGTTCTCTTCAGGCCTGTCAACATCACGAACCTGGTGCTGCAGAATTCCTTCATCGTCATCATGGCGCTGGGCATGCTGCTGATCATCGTGGCGGGTCACATCGACCTGTCGGTCGGCTCGATCGTCGCCTTTGTCGGGGCGATTTCGGCGATCATGCTGGTCAAATGGGGTCTGCCGGCCATTGTCGTGGTTCCCGCCTGTCTTGTCGTCGGCGGCATCATGGGGGCGGCACAGGGATATTGGGTCGCCTATCAGAAGATACCGTCCTTCATCGTCACGCTCGCCGGCATGCTCGTGTTCCGCGGCATGACCTATGTGGTCCTCGGCGGGCGCCCGATCGGTCCGTTCCCGAAGGACTTCCAGATCCTTTCGACCGGCTTCGTTCCTGATTTTCTCTACTTCCTCAACCCGAGCCCGGAGATCATCAAGAACATGGTGGCGCTGGTGGCGGTGCTGGCCCTCGTCGGCTATGCGATCTATGCCGGTATCCGCAATCGCCGGATCAACGAGCAGCACGGCACCGAAAACGAGCCCTTCGTGTTCTTCGCGGTCCAGATGGCGGTCATCGGCGTCGTCGCCCTGTTCATCGGCTTCCAGCTTTCGACTTATCGCGGCCTGCCGAACGTGCTCATCGTCATGGGCGTGCTGATCGCCGCCTATACCTTCGTCACGACACGCTCGACGATCGGCCGCCGGGTCTATGCCATGGGCGGCAACGAGAAGGCCACCAAGCTCTCCGGGATCAACACCGAGCGGCTGACCTTCTATGCCTTCGTCAACATGGGCGTGCTCGCGGCGCTTGCCGGCATGATCATCACGGCGCGCCTGAATTCGGCGACGCCGAAGGCCGGCGTCGGCTTCGAGCTCGACGTCATCGCGGCCTGCTTCATCGGCGGCGCCTCGGCCTCGGGCGGCGTCGGCAAGATCACCGGTGCGGTGATCGGCGCCTTCATCATGGGCGTGATGAACAACGGCATGTCGATCATGGGCATCGGCATCGACTACCAGCAGCTCATCAAGGGCCTCGTGCTGCTCGCAGCCGTGTTCTTCGACGTCTACAACAAGAACAAGGGCAAGGGCTGATCGGGAATCCGGTCAGCTCTCACTGACCACATGATGAATCGGCGGCCGATCAAGGCCGTCATAGCTGGGTGGCGCGAGCCACTCTCGAGGCGGAGCATTGCCTTTCCTCATGGAAACCCGATGCCCGAATCCAACTCGATCAGGAAGGATAGAGACGTGCTGATTTCCCAAGTCAGGAAGCAAGACGGATCGATTGCAGTCGCAGTGCGCGTGCCGGGCGAAACGGCGCGCGTCGTCAAGGACGCGGAAAGCGTCTACGCATTGGCGCTGAAAGCGGCGAATGGCGGCAAGAACCTCCAGGCGGTCATCGACGCCAAGGGCCTCGGAGAGACGATCGACCTCGAGGCGGCCTATGCCGAAGGGCAGATGCTGCCGCCGATCACCCATCCCGATCCGGCGCACCTGCACCTGACCGGCACCGGGCTGACGCATCTCGGCTCCGCCGCGACGCGCGATGCGATGCACAAGAAAACCACCGAGGCGGCCGAGGAGACACTCACCGACTCGATGAGGATGTTCCGCATGGGGCTCGAAGGCGGCAAGCCGAAGGCCGGCGAAAAGGGCGTTCAGCCGGAGTGGTTCTACAAGGGCAACGGCACGGCCGCGGTCGCCCCCGGTCAGCCGCTCACCTCGCCCTCCTTTGCCGAGGACGGCGGCGAGGAGCCGGAAATGGCCGGCATCTACATCATCTCCGACAAGGGCGTACCCTATCGTCTCGGCTTCGCGGTCGCCAACGAGTTCTCCGACCACAAGACCGAACGGGTCAATTACCTGTGGCTGGCGCATTCGAAGCTCAGGCAGGCAAGCTTCGGCCCGGAAATCCGCATCGGCGCGGCGCCGGACGACATTCGCGGCACGTCGCGAATTCTGCGCGGCGGCAAGGTCCTGTGGGAAAAGCCGTTCCTCTCGGGCGAAGCCAACATGTCGCACAGCTTCGCCAACTTGGAATATCACCACTTCAAATACGGTCTCTTCCGCGAGCCGGGCGACGTGCATGTGCACATGTTCGGGACCGCGACGCTTTCCTTCGGCGACGGCATCCGCACCGAAGCGGGAGACGTCTTCGAGATCGAGGCCAGGGATTTTGGCCTTGCGCTGCGTAATCCGCTGGCGATCGCCGCGGAAGAAGAGATCGCCATACATCAGCTCTGATATATCTGCTAAAGCAGCGTCGGGCCGCGACGGGCGGCCCCTTGCGACAAGAAGACAAGGAGGCTGAAGCCCATGACACTTCATCAGAATCTCATTGCCGGCGAATGGGTCGGCAGCGACGGCGTCGCCAACGTCAATCCGTCGAACACCAACGACGTCATCGGCGAATATGCCCGTGCCACCGCCGACGATGCTTCAGCCGCGATTGCCGCGGCCAAGGCGGCGTTTCCGGTCTGGTCGCGCTCCGGCATTCTCGAACGCCACGCAATCTTGAGAAAGACCGCCGACGAAATCCTCGCCCGCAAGGACGAGCTCGGCCGGCTGCTGTCGCGCGAGGAAGGCAAGACGCTCGCCGAGGGCATCGGCGAAACGGTGCGTGCCGGCCAGATCTTCGACTTCTTCGCCGGCGAATGCCTGCGCCTCGCCGGCGAGACGCTGCCATCGGTCCGCCCGAACATCGGCGTCGAGGTTACCCGCGAGGCGGTCGGCGTCGTCGGCATCATCACGCCGTGGAACTTCCCGATCGCCATTCCGGCGTGGAAGATTGCCCCGGCGCTTTGCTACGGCAACACCATCGTCTTCAAGCCGGCCGAACTCGTCCCGGGCTGCTCCTGGGCGATCGTCGACATCCTGCATCGCGCCGGCCTGCCGAAGGGCGTCCTGAACCTCGTCATGGGCAAGGGCTCGGTCGTCGGCCAGGCGTTGCTCGAAAGCCCGGACGTGCAGGCGATCACCTTCACCGGCTCCGTGGGGACCGGCAAGCGCGTTGCCATGGCCTCGGTCGAGCACAATCGCAAGTTCCAGCTGGAAATGGGCGGCAAGAACCCGTTCGTCGTGCTCGACGATGCCGACCTTTCCGTGGCCGTCGAGGCGGCGGTCAACTCCGCCTTCTTCTCGACCGGCCAGCGCTGCACCGCCTCGTCGCGGATCATCGTCACCGAGGGCATCCACGACAAGTTCGTCGCGGCAATGGGTGAGCGCATGCAGGGCCTCGTCGTCGACGACGCGCTGAAGGCCGGCACCCATATCGGCCCGGTGGTCGACCAGAGCCAGCTCAACCGGGACACCGACTATATCGCCATCGGCAAGAACGAGGGCGCCAGGCTCGCCTTCGGCGGCGAGCTCATTGCGCGCGACACGCCCGGCTTCTACCTGCAGCCGGCGCTCTTCACCGAGGCGACGAATGCGATGCGGATTTCCCGTGAGGAAATCTTCGGCCCGGTCGCCGCGGTCATCCGGGTCAAGGATTACGACGAGGCGCTCGCCGTTGCCAACGACACGCCGTTCGGGCTCTCCTCCGGCATCGCCACGACGAGCCTCAAGCATGCGACGCATTTCAAGCGCAATGCCGAGGCCGGCATGGTGATGGTCAACCTGCCGACCGCCGGCGTCGATTTCCACGTGCCGTTCGGCGGCCGCAAGGGCTCCTCCTATGGCCCGCGCGAGCAGGGCAAATATGCCGCCGAATTCTACACAACCGTCAAGACAGCCTACACGCTGGCTTAAGCCCAAGAGCGGGATCGGACGGCACTTGCCTTCCCCATCCCGCTCCAAAGCCGTCGTGTTCCAGCCCGCACCCACGGGGCCTGAAGGAAGGAAGAAATGAAAAAGAAAGCTGAGTGGCCGCGCAAGCTGCGTTCGCAGGACTGGTTCGGCGGTACGGGCAAGAATGCCATCATGCACCGCTCCTGGATGAAGAACCAGGGGCTGCCCGCCGACACCTTCGACGGCCGGCCGATCATCGGCATCTGCAACACCTGGTCGGAGCTCACGCCCTGCAACGCGCATCTGCGCGACCTCGCGGAGCGGGTGAAGCGCGGTGTCTACGAGGCCGGCGGCTTCCCCGTCGAATTCCCGGTTTTCTCCGTGGGCGAGAGCACGCTGCGCCCGACGGCGATGATGTTCCGCAACCTGGCGGCGATGGATGTCGAAGAGGCGATCCGCGGCAATCCGGTCGACGGCGTCGTACTGCTCGGCGGCTGCGACAAGACCACGCCCAGCCTGCTGATGGGTGCGGCCAGCGTCGACATTCCGGCGATCGTCGTCTCCGGCGGCCCGATGCTGAACGGCAAGTGGCGCGGCAAGGACGTCGGTTCCGGCACGGCGATCTGGCAGTTCTCGGAAATGGTCAAATCCGGCGAGATGAGTCTCCAAGAGTTCATGGATGCCGAGCAGGGCATGGCCCGTTCCGCAGGAAGCTGTATGACCATGGGCACGGCCTCGACGATGGCGTCGATGGCCGAAGCGCTCGGCATGACGCTCTCCGGCAATGCGGCCATCCCGGCCGTCGACGCCCGCCGCCGGGTGATTTCGCAGCTCACCGGCCGCCGCATCGTGGAGATGGTCAAGGAAGACCTGAAGCCCTCGGACATCCTGACAAAGCAGGCCTTCGAGAACGCCATTCGCGTCAACGGCGCAGTCGGCGGCTCGACCAATGCGGTGCTGCACCTCCTGGCGCTTGCCGGTCGCATCGGCGTCGATCTCTCGCTCGACGATTGGGACAGGCTCGGCCGCGACGTGCCGACCATCGTCAACCTCCAGCCCTCCGGCAAGTACCTGATGGAGGAGTTCTATTATGCCGGCGGCCTGCCGGTGGTCATCAAGGCGGTTGCCGAGATGGGGCTGCTGCACAACGACTCCATCACCGTCAGCGGCGACACGATCTGGAACGACGTCAAGGGCGTTACGAACTACAACGAGGACGTGATCCTACCCAGGGAAAAGGCGCTGACGAAATCGGGCGGCATCGCCGTGCTGCGCGGCAACCTGGCGCCGAAGGGCGCTGTGTTGAAACCGTCCGCCGCCTCGCCGCATCTGATGCAGCATAAGGGCCGGGCGGTCGTCTTCGAAAGCATCGAGGACTACCACGCCCGCATCAACCGCGAGGATCTCGACATCGATGAGACCTGCATCATGGTGCTGAAATATTGCGGCCCGAAGGGCTATCCGGGCATGGCCGAGGTCGGCAATATGGGCCTCCCGCCGAAGGTGTTGAAGAAGGGCATCACCGACATGATCCGTATTTCGGATGCGCGCATGTCGGGCACTGCCTACGGCACCGTCATCCTCCACACTGCACCCGAAGCGGCCGAGGGCGGGCCTCTGGCGCTCGTTCAGAACGGCGACCTGATCGAGGTCGATATCCCGGACCGGACCATGCACCTCCACGTCTCCGACGAGGAGCTCGCCCGCCGCCGTGCCGCCTGGGTGTCGCCGGTCAAACCGCTCACCGGCGGCTATGGCGGCCTCTATATCAAGACCGTCATGCAGGCCGATAGCGGCGCCGATCTCGACTTCCTGGTCGGGCCGCGCGGCGATCGCATCCCGATGGACCGCGACAGCCATTAGGGCATCTTGCAGCCGGGTGGAATCACCTGGCCCCGCGGCAAAAAACAGGCAGATAGAGCGGCGGCGCGACCCCCAGGCGCGTGCCGCCGCTCTCGCTGGAGCGCGCCCCCCTGCACGTCTCATCAGTCGCTCAGGCGGCAGGGTCGCATTCCTCGATGCAGCATCCTCTGAAACTTATTGGCGTGTTCCGTCTTATTTCTGCAAGCGGCCCGTTTGGGGCCGCTGATCGCTTAGGAGGACGAACATGCGGAAGACAGCTGTTGTTTTGTTTTTGTCGGCCACTTTCTTGGTGACGCCATCCTTCGCTCAAAGTTCCAGCGGAAGCACCGGCCTGAATGTCGATGTATCGCTTGGGGGCACGAGAGGGGTTAACGCGGGCGTGAGCGCAGCGTTAGGCCGTGGCGGCGCCCGTGCCGATGCCGACGCATCCGTCGGCGGCGCGCGCGGTGCGAATGCCTCGGCCGCGGCCTCGCTCGGCCGGGGGCAGGGCGTGAATGCCGATGTCGATGCGACGGTGGGCGTCGGCAATGGCACCAACGCCAATGCAGTCGTCAAGCGTGGTGGAGGCAACGGTGTCAGCGCCGCAGTGAGCGCCGGCTCAGGCAACAGCGGATTGAGCGCTGCCGTTGGCGCCGCGGCGGGCGGTGCGGGCGGTCTCGGACTTGGCGTCCTGCCCGGAACCGGTACCGGTGCCGGCGGGCCGGCAAGCGGCGGGGCCGTCGGGCAGCCCGGCGCTGCTGCGGTCACCGCATTCACCGCCATGTCCGCCGACGAACGGACGAAGCTGCTGAAACGCTGTCGCGACGTGGTGAGCGGCGGCTATGACAGCGGGCTTGTCTCTCTCTGCCGGCTGCTGCAGTCGACCGCCTCGCGTTGAGTGGCAATTCCGAACTGCTGCCCGCTCCAAACTTCCCTTGTCGTAGGCTTTCCCGTCAACGGCGGGGAGATCGAGCGGCGTGCCCGAGTCTCCGTCGCAGCCGAAGGTGGCCGGCAGGCCGGATGTGGGGCAGATTCGGCAGAGACGTCTACTGGCTCTGACTTTGGCTCTGCGTCTGCCCTTGCCGTTCCACCGTTACGGTGACTTTCAACGTCTCGCTGGCGATGCCATGGACCAGCCCGGATATCGGCGCGGCATCGCGGTAACAGAGGCCGGTGGCGACGCGGACATAGCGGTCGTCGGGGCAGATCTTGTTGGCCGGATCGAAGCCGACCCAGCCGAGACCCGGCAGGTGCACATCGGCCCAGGCATGGCTCGCGGTCTGCTCGGGATGGCCTTCGGTCAGCAGATAGCCCGAGACGTAGCGGGCCGGCAGACCGAGCGTTCGGGCGGCCGAGACGAGGATGTGGGCGTGGTCCTGGCAGACGCCCTTGCCGCGCTCGAGCGCCTCCTCCGCGGTGGTACCGGCATGGGTCTCGCCCGGCTCGTAGGCAACCGTCTCGTGAATCGTCCCCATCAGCGCGTGCATGCGCTCGAGATCCGTTGCGCCCTCGGCCGATTTCGCGAGCTCGCGGACCAGCTTGCCCGCCTTGCTGAGCGGCGTTTCACGGGCATAGAGCCAGAGCGGCACATAGGACTGGTGCGCTCCGAAGACGCCGGCCCGGTCTTCCGTATCCACTTCGCCGCTCGCCTCGATCCGCAAGGTCGTCCGATCCGCGTCGACGCTGACGAGATGCGTGCGGTTGCCGAAGTGGTCATCGTAGCTGACCTCGACCACCGCGCCTTCGACCAGTGTGCGCCAGTTCAACACCCTCTGGCCGGGCTGCGTCGTCGGCGTCAGCCGCAGCCGCTGCAGCGCATAGGGCACCGGTTCGTCGTAATGGTATTCGGTCGTGTGGCTGATTTTCAGGTGCATTCCACTCTCCCGGACCTCATTGGTAAAACCGGTAGCCGTCGGTTATTTCCTGGCCGAGACGGTTGTTGTGGCTGATGAACTCTTCCAGATACTCGTGCAGGCCCCGGTCCATGATGTCGCTGATCGACTGGCTGCGGAGCGAAGCGAGCGTTTCTTCGGCGGTTTCGTGGGCGGCATGCCTCTCGCCATACTCGCGTGCCAGGTAACCGAGGTTGCTGGCGATCTTTTCGTAGCAATAGGCGAGCGAGCGCGGCATGCGGCCGTTCGAGATCAGGAAGTCGGCGATATTGGCCGGCTTCAGTTCCGCATCATAGACCCAGCCATAGGCGCGGTGCGCCGAGACGGAGCGCAGGATCGATTCCCACTGGACATTGTCCATCGATGAGCCGACGGCGGAGACCGCGGGCAGCAGAACGTAATACTTTACGTCGAGGATGCGGGCGGTGTTGTCGGCCCGCTCGATGAAGGTGCCGATGCGCGAGAAGTTGAAGATTTCGTTGCGGAGCATCGTGCCGTGGAAGGCGCCGCGGATGAGGCCGGCGCGGCGCTTGATGGCGTCGATGATCTCGGGCATGTCGGCCGGCCGCGCCTTATTGGCGAGCATCGCCTTCAGCTCGATCCAGCATTCGTTGGTGGCTTCCCAGGTCTCGCGGGTGAGCGCCGTGCGAACCATCCGGGCATTGTGGCGGCCCGCCTCGATGCAGGACATCACACTCGACGGATTGGCCCGGTCGCGCAACAGGAAATCGATGGCGTCGCTGCTGGTCAGCGTGTCGTGCACCTCGTCATAGAGCTCGCGCACGCCGGCGCTCTGCAGCACGCCGTCCCAATCGCCCTCGCTCGACTCGCTGCGGGTCAGCGACATGCGCAGGCCCGCGTCGATCAGCCGGGCGCTGTTCTCGGCGCGCTCGATATAGCGGAACATCCAGTAGAGGCCGTTCGCAGTTCTTCCCAACATGGCCTCAGTCCTCCAGTACCCACGTATCCTTGGTGCCGCCGCCCTGGCTGGAATTCACCACCAGAGAGCCCTCCTTCAGGGCGACACGCGTCAGCCCGCCGGGAATGATCTGCACCTTGTCGGAGACGAGCACGTAAGGACGCAAATCGACGTGCCGCGGCGCGATGCCCTTGTTGACGAGGATCGGCACGGTCGAGAGCGACAATGTGGGCTGGGCGATATAGTTGCCGGGGCGCTCCCTGAGCTTCTCGGCGAAGGCGGCGCGCTCCTTCTTGGTCGCGGTCGGACCGACGAGCATGCCATAGCCGCCGGAGCCATGCACCTCCTTGACGACGAGCTCTTCCAGATGTTCGAGCACGTATTTGAGGCTCTGCGGCTCGGAGCAGCGCCAAGTGGGGACGTTTTCGAGCAGCGGCTTCCGGCCGGTATAGAACTCGACGATTTCCGGCATATAGGAATAGATCGCCTTGTCGTCGGAAATGCCGGTGCCGGGCGCATTGGCAATGGTGATGTTGCCTGCCCGGTAGACGTCCATGATGCCGGGAATGCCGAGCGCGGAATCCGGACGGAAGGTCAAGGGGTCGAGGAAATCGTCGTCGACGCGGCGGTAGAGCACGTCGATCGCCTCGTAGCCGCGCGTCGTGCGCATCTTCACCTTGCCGTCGATGACCCGAAGGTCCGACCCTTCCACCAGTTCGACACCCATCATGTCGGCGAGGAAAGCGTGCTCGTAGAAGGCGGAATTGTAGATGCCGGGCGTGAGCACGGCGACGCGCGGTTTGCCGGCGCAACCGGGCGGCGCCAGCGACGACAGGCTCTGGCGCAGCAGATAGGGGTAGTTCTCCACCGGCCGCACGCGGTTCTGATGGAAGAGCTCCGGAAACATCTGCATCATGGTTTCCCGGTTTTCCAGCATATAGCTGACACCGGAAGGCGTGCGGGCATTGTCTTCGAGCACATAGAACTGGTCTTCGCCGGTGCGCACGATGTCGGTGCCAACGATGTGGGTATAGACGCCGCCCGGCGGCCGGAAGCCGATCATCTGCGGCAGGAAGGCATCGTTCTTCTCGATCAGTTCGCGCGGAATCCGGCCGGCGCGGATGATCTCCTGCTTGTGGTAGATGTCGTCCAGGAAAGCGTTGAGGGCGATGACGCGCTGTTCGATGCCCTGGGCGAGGCGGCGCCATTCACGGCCGGAAATGATGCGGGGAATGAGATCGAAGGGGATCAGCTTTTCGGAGGAATCGGCGTGTCCGTAGACTGCGAAAGTAATGCCCGTTTTGCGGAAGATGTTCTCCGCTTCTTTCGATTTCGCTATGAGCCGGTTTCTGTCCTGGCTGGCATACCATTGATGATAGGTGGAATATGGCTGGCGCGGGCTGCTGTCCGCATTGATCATTTCGTCAAATGCCAAAGGCGTAGGTCCCCTTATTTTTGCCCATTTGAGTACAACGGTTGCCGCAATGCAAGAAGCGTGCACAGTCGGGCGCGAAGAATTTTCGACTTGCGCCGGTCCGCAAATTGAAAGCGCTTTCGCGCCTCTCGCTTGCACTTTTTGCGTGCCGGATTTCCCATGATGAGTTGCAAATGGGCAGATGCCTGATTATTTGGCGCCCGACCGCAGGTTGCGGTCTCGCCGACGGTCTTGCTTCGCCGGTCTTGTTCACCGATGCGGCAGGGGTAAAATATCGGCGCCTGTCAGATGGTGACGGCAAGGCATTGACGGCATGGACGCAATATACGAGATCGCCGAACGGCCGGCGCAACGGGTCACCGGCCGCCTCTGGGACGGCACATTTATCGAGGCGGCCGACGGCGCCATCCACCGGCTGATCGCCGAGACGCAGGAACACCGCCGGCGCACCCATCCGCGGGATCATGCCGCCCTCATAGGCCTCTCCTGGAATGTCCGGCCGGAGGCCTTCACCTATCTGATCGGCTATGCCGGAGAAGATCACGAGACCTTTGCTGCGCCCGAACATATTGATCTCCCGCCCATGCGCTTTGCCACGACGATGCACCACCCCGAAGGAGGAGATGTTTTCGTTCAATACCGCAAGATGTTCGAGTGGATCGCAGCGGCGGGCCACGTCATCGATCAGTCCCATCTTCACTGTCGCGAAGAATACGCGCCTGGCTTCGTCTCCCCGTCGGCTTCCTCTCTGCGGCTGATGGTTCCAATTCGCTGATCGCAACCATCAGAAAAATTGCTTTGACCAGAGGAGGCACGCGGTCTATCGCCGCCGCGAGGGTCTCGTCGGTCGAGGTCCACCTCGATCGGGAAACACCCATGATGCTCGCCCGCCTTGCCCCGGCCATTTTCGTGCTGCTCTGGTCGACGGGCTGGGTGGTCGCCAAATATGCTGCTTTATTTGCCGATCCGCTAACCTTCCTGGCGCTGCGCTACAGCGTTGCGATCCTGCTCTTCATCGGCTTCTGCGTCGCGACCGGTGCGCGCTGGCCCCGCTCCTGGAGCTTGGCCGGCCATGCGATCGTGTCCGGGATCTTCCTGCACGGTCTCTATCTTGGCGCGGTGTGGTGGGCAATCGGGCAGGGGGTGCCTGCGGCCATATCCGGTATCATTGCCGGACTGCAGCCGTTGATGACGGCGGCGGTGGCACCGTTCCTCATCGGCGAAAATCTCAGCCGGCAGCAGCGGCTCGGCTTGGTGCTCGGCTTCTGCGGCATCGCGCTTGCCGTCCTGCCGAAGACGCTGGCGCTCGACACCGCCTCGACGCCCATCCATTTCCTGCCGGTGTTCGTCAACGTGCTTGGCATGGCGGCCGTGACCTACGGCACGCTCTACCAGAAAAGGTACCTGCAGAACGGCGACATAAGGTCGATCGCCGCCCTGCAATATGTAGGCGCTCTGATCGTGACCGTGCCGCTGGCCTTGATGCTCGAGGATCTGCGTGTCACCTGGAATCTCCAGCTCGCCGCCGCACTCGCCTGGTCGGTCCTCGGACTGTCAATGGGGGCGATCGCGCTCCTGCTCTATCTCATCCGCCGGGGCCAGGTCTCGCGCGCCGCATCGCTCATCTATCTGGTGCCGCCGCTCGCCGCGGTCCAGGCGGCGCTTTTCTTCGGCGAAGCCCTGACCTGGCCGATGGTCGTCGGAACCGTCGTTGCGGTGACGGGCGTCTATCTCACCAATCGCAAGGCAAATGGCGAGGCGCCGGCAGGAGAGCGGCCGATCAATGTAGCGGCAGGTTCAGCGAAGGAAAGCAGCGCCGCGTAGCCGAGGCCGAGATTGCCTTGTGACAAATAGCCACAGCGACCCTTGCGTCCTTTGAGAGGCACAAGGGTCACTGTCATCGCAGCGGCTCAGCCCTGGCTGCCGCCGCCATTGTCTGCGCGGCGCATGCCTTGACCACGCCCGCGGCGATTGCCGGGCTGCCCGTCGCCCTGGCGCCGGCCGTCATGCTTCGGGCCCGGGCGGCCATGGTGCTTGCGGTTTTCGTGATTGCGGTTGCCCTCCGGCCGGCCGTCGTGGTGGCCATGGCCGGCGGCCCGGTGATCGCGGCGCTCGCTCTTCTGCGGGCGATCGTCGCGCAGCAGTTCGTCGCCGGCAAATCCGCTCGGCGCCGGTTCCCGTGCAGGGCGCTGCGGCCGCTGAGCTCCGTCGCGGCGCTGGCCGCCGCCGTTGCCGCGATGTTGGCCACCGCCGTTGCCGCGCTGCTGGCCGTTGCCGCGACCGCCGCGGCCCTTTGATGGGCGGGCCTGATCGGCCGGTGCTTGGCCGCTAGCGACAGCGATTTCAATGCCCATCAGCTTCTCGATGTCGCGCAGCAGGCGGATTTCGTCCGGTGCGCAGAAAGCGATCGCAATACCGTCTCGGCCGTTCCGAGCGGTGCGGCCAATGCGGTGGACATAGGCATCCGGCACTTCCGGAAGATCGTAGTTGTAGACATGGGTCACGCCCGGAATGTCGATGCCGCGGGCGGCGACGTCGGTCGCGACGAGCACGCGGATTTCGCCGTCGCGGAACGCCTTCAGCGCGCGCTCGCGCTGGCCCTGGCTCTTGTTGCCGTGGATTGAGGCGGCCTTGAAGCCGACATGGTCCAGATGCTTCATCAGCTTCTCGGCGCCGTGCTTCGTACGGCTGAAGACCAGTGACAGCCCATCGGGATTGTCGGTCAGCGATTTCTTGAGGATCGTCGTCTTCAGGTCTTTGCCGGGGACAAAATGGACATATTGCTCAACCTTGTCGGCGGCCTTGCCGGGCGGCGTCACCTCGACCTTGAGCGGATCGGTCAGATACTCGCCGGCAAGCTCGGCAATCTGCTTCGGCATGGTCGCGGAGAAGAGCAGCGTCTGGCGGTTCTTCGGCACCAGCTTCGAGATCTTGCGCAGATCGTGGATGAAGCCGAGGTCGAGCATCTGATCGGCCTCGTCGAGGACGAGATAGCGCCCTTGCGTCAGCGTCACGGCCTTGCGGGCGACGAGGTCGAGCAGGCGGCCGGGTGTGGCGACGAGAATGTCGACGCCGCGGGCGAGTTGTTCGGTCTGCTTATTGATCGAGACGCCGCCGACAACGACGCCGATCTTCAGCGGGCTCTTCTTGACGAAGAGCTTGAGATTGGTGGCGATCTGGTTGACCAGTTCGCGGGTCGGCGCAAGCACGAGGGCGCGGATGTTGCGCGGATCGGCGCGCCGATCATCGGCGAGAAGCTTCTCGATCATCGGCAGGCCGAAGGCGGCCGTCTTGCCGGTGCCCGTCTGGGCAAGACCAATAAGGTCATGACCCTTGAGGACAAGTGGGATGGCCTGCATCTGGATGGGCGTCGGCTTCTCGAAGCCATTGGCGGAGAGGGTCGCCAGGATCTGCTGCGAGAGGCCGAGGTCTTTGAAAGTGGACAATGGATATACCTTTCGGGGGCGCCAAACGCATGCGCCGGAATCGCCTCTTTGCAATTCCGGTGTCGTCTGGCGTCAAGAACCCCGCGTGAATTGGGAACTTGTGGTTTAGAGAGAATCGTCAAGCGCCTGTGCTGCCGCCGGTTGCGGCGATGTCTCGCGCTATTCCTTCTTCACGGCTCGAAGTGTTTGCCGAGGGCGCGCTCACGCGGCGGCCGGAAGGTGACGCGCTGTCCATGTCGTTGTTTTGGCCCGAAAAGTCAAGCGGCATCTTTTGCATGTGCGAGATTGGCCCGCCGCAGCAGCCTTCACGAAGGGCGGCGTTCAGGAAAGTTCGTCATGGCCAGGATCGGCCAAGCATCATGGATGAAAGCTTGCAGAACAGGCGCCGGAGCGTACAATTCTGCGGCTCGGCCCCCGGCATCTCGGCTAGGCCGGGTGCGCATATTGCAGGAATTGCGTGGTCCAGGTCGGCAGGAGCGGGAGCGATACGGGCCGGCGCCGAAACCCGGTTTCGATGCTCAGCTGTGCGTTCGCAACCAAGCCGTGTGACGCTGGACGAAAATGGATGCTCGGCGAATTGGGAACCTGACGCGGCTTCAGCCGTTCCTTCCCTTTAGTCTTCGCCGACCTATCTGCCAATCGAGACACAGGAGAGGAACCAGTGCGGAACCGGATTTGGATACTGGCAGCCGATGGCAATGCCGCGCGCATCGTCAAGGACGTCAACTTGCTGAAGGACGGGCATCAGCAGCCGGAGGTGGAATCCTACGAGATCGAGGCGAGGCGCGCTCAGGACATCATGGCCGACAAACCGGGCCGCAGCCATTCGTCGGTCGGACATGGCCGCTCGGCCATGGAATACAGCAGCGATCCGGTTCGCGAGGAACAGCACCGCTTCGCCGTCGAGATTGCCGGGAAGCTCGACCACTATGCGCTGGAAAACGCCTTCGAGAACCTGGTGATCTGCGCCGCGCCGAAAACTTTGGGCGACCTCAGGAAGCTGCTTTCCCACCAGGTCAAGGAAAAGACCGTCGCCGAGATCGACCGCAATTGCGTGGCGGTGCCGACCGAGCAACTGATCGCCACGGTCAAGTCGGTGGTCTTTCCCGGCTAGATTTCTTCAGGGCCTATCGCCGCGCAACATTTCGCGTTTGCCGGCAAAGCCCGGAAGGCGATCGACCGCGAACCCGGCCGCAGCGAGATTGCGACGGACGAAGCCTGCCGCCGCATAGGTGGCGAAGGTGCCGCCCCGGACGGTCTTGTCGAAGACCGCCTGCATGAGTTCCTGCGACCACATGTCGGGATTGCGGGACGGCGCGAAACCGTCGAGAAACCAGGCGTCGAAACTTTCCGGCAACTGGGCGACGCCCTCGAGCGCCGTGCCGCAGACCACGGTGAGACGCACGTCGTTGAAGTCGATGTCGATCCGGCGGGCACGCGTTTCGGGCCAATGGCCGACAAGCGCCCGGCGCTCGGCGTCGATCTCCGGCCAATGGGAAAGTGCCCGGTCGATCTCTTCGGCCCGCATCGGGAAGCGCTCGAAGGAGATGAAGTGTAGGCGGCCATCGGTGACCTGCGCCTCATTCCATTGCCGCCAGGTCTCACAGAAATTCAGGCCGGTGCCGAAGCCAAGCTCGCCGATCGTAAAGGCCGCACCTGCGCTCCAGCGCGCCGGCAGCCTGTTGCCCGAAAGAAAGACATGGCCGCATTCCAGCCGGCCGTCGGTGCGGCAGTAAAAGTGATCGCCAAATTCCACCGAATAGGGCATATCGCCGGCATGCCATTCAAGGCTTTGCTTTGCGGGCGGCTGGTGCTGGCGGAGATCGGTCTCTGTCATGGCGATGGCGATAGACTTGCGGCCGGATAAGGTCAATCGATGAGCGAAGTTTTGATCGTTGGCGGCGGAATCATGGGGCTCTGGGCGGCGCTCATGGCCGGCCGTGCCGGCATCGAGACGCGCCTCCTGGAGCGGAAGGCAATCGGTGCAGGCGCAAGCGGCGGCCTGCTCGGCGCGCTGATGCCGCACATGCCGGACCGCTGGAACGCCAAGAAACAGTTCCAGTTCGATGCGCTTGTTTCGCTGGAGGGCGAGATTGCCCGGCTCGAAGCCGAGACTGGTTTTTCGGCGGGCTATCGCCGCTCGGGCCGGATCATGCCGCTCGGCAGGGAGCATCTGCGCAATATCGCGCGTGGCCACGAGCAGGACGCCGAGCAGCACTGGTTTGCGGGTAACCGGCGGTTTCATTGGCACGTCAGTGACGCCGGTACCGACGGTTGGCCGGCGGCGGATGCAGCACCCTTCGGCCTCGTCCACGACACGCTTGCCGCACGCGTGGCGCCGCGCAAGCTGCTGGCAACGCTTAGGGCCGCGCTCAGCGCATTTCCTCATGTCCAGATCGAAGAGGGTGTCGACGTTTCGTCGATCGACCCGCGCCGCGGCAGGCTTTCACTCCTCGATGGCCGCGAGGTGACTTTCGGGCATTGCGTCCTCGCCGCCGGAGCCGCGAGTTTTCCGTTGATCGACCGGTTGGCGGAGCGGCCGCAGGCGACGAGCGGCTGCGCCGTCAAGGGGCAGGCGGCGCTGCTCCGAGCCGATGTCGATCCCGCCGCGCCGATCATTTTCACCGACGGCCTCTACATCGTTCCGCATGAAACCGGCCATGTGGCCGTCGGCAGCACCAGCGAGAACCAATTCGTCGAGCCCTTCTCGACGGACGCGCAACTGGATGCGCTGATCGAACGCGCTGCCGCACTCGCCCCGCTGCTGCGAAATGCGCCGGTGATCGAGCGCTGGGCCGGCCTGCGCCCCAAGGCGGCCGGCCGGGAGCCGATGGTCGGCCGCCATCCGGGATGTGAGAGGCTGTCGGTGCTGACGGGCGGTTTCAAGGTCAGTTTTGGAATGGCGCATATCCTGGCGGGCTGCGTCATCGACGAGTTTGCCGGGCGCAGGAGCGTCGAACTGCCGCAATCCTTCCGGTGCGAAACCCATATCGCGGCACTGCAATAGCCCCCATTCCGCTTCGTCAATCTGTCACGCAAATCACCTAAGAGGCGGGTATCGAGAATTTCGGAGCCTTGCAATGCGGTACGCCATTTGTTTTACGCCGGCGATGGGAGACCCGCTGTCCGCGGCGGCGGCGAGTTGGCTCGGCCGCAGCGTCTATTCGGGCGAGCCGGTCGAGCCGCCGCCGATCGCCGGCCTTCGCGTTTCGGAGATCGCCTTCCACACGGCAGTTCCGCGCCGCTTCGGCTTCCACGCGATGATCATGGCGCCGTTCCGCCTCGCCGAAGACGCCGATGAGGCGCAGCTGCTGAGGAGCCTGATGCACTTCACCAGCGCCGAGACGCCGTTCGCGATCGAGCGGCTGGAGGTGGCGCGCCTCGGCCAATGCCTAGGCTTGACGCCGACGGTGCCGAGCCATGCGATGCATATGCTCGCCGCGCGGGTTCTGCAGGCGTTCGGCCGATTCCGGGCGCCGCTCAGTGAGGATGAAATCGAACGTTCCGATCCCGACCGGTTGACTGCCCCGCAATTTTCCAATCTGCATCGCTGGGGGGATCCCTTCGTGATGGAGGAGTACCGCTTCCATATGAAGCTCACCGGTCCCCTGAGTGCCGAAGCCGGACGGGGCCTCGAGGCGCCGTTGCGCGAAGTCTTTGAACCGCATCTGACGAGGCCGCTCGCAGTCGAAAGCCTCGCTTTGTTCGTCGAAGCGGAGAAGGGCGCGCCGATGCGCGTCCATTCCCAGCATCCCCTCGGCAAGATTTCCGTCCGTCCACGGAGCGAAAGGACGGTTCGGTCCGCGGCGCAGCACCAGTCATCGGGTGACATTGGAGGCCCGTTGTCACTCCTCGCCAATTCCGTTTCGGCAATCCGCTAACCTCCTTTAGCCCGCCATTTTCATCTCGACAATCCGTTGCGCGGTGCTACCGTCTCGGAAAATCGAAGGTGATTTCATGGCCGAGACTTCCTATCCGCGCGACCTCGTTGGCTATGGGCGCAGGCCGCCCCACCCGCATTGGCCGGGCGATGCGCGCATCGCCGTACAGTTCGTCCTCAATTATGAGGAGGGCGGCGAAAGCTGCATTCTCGATGGCGACCCGGCATCCGAGTGCCTGCTGTCGGAGATCGTCGGCGCGCAGCCCTGGGCGGGTCAGCGAAACCTCAATATGGAATCCCTCTACGAATACGGCGCGCGGGCCGGTTTCTGGCGCCTGTGGCGGATGTTCACGAGCCGTGGCGTGACGCTGACGGTCTATGGCGTGACGCTCGCCATGGCCCGCAACCCCGAGGCGGTCGCGGCGATGAAGGAGGCCGGCTGGGAGATCGCCAGCCACGGGCTGCGCTGGCTCGAATACAGGGATTTTCCGGAGGAGGTCGAGCGCGAGCACATTCGGGAGGTGGTGCGGCTCCATACGGAACTGACGGGCGAGCGGCCGCTCGGCATCTATCAGGGCAAGCCTTCGGTCAACACGCTGAAGCTGGTGCTGGAGGAGGGCGGCTTCCTCTATTCCTGCGATTCCTATGGGGACGAACTTCCCTATTGGGTCCCGGGGCTGACACCCGATAAGCCGCATCTCATCATCCCCTACACGCTCGACGCCAATGACATGCGCTTTGCCACCAATCAGGGCTTCAATTCCGGAGACCAGTTCTTCACCTACCTCAAGGACACGTTCGACGTGCTTTATGAGGAGGGCAAGGAGGGCAGCCCAAAGATGATGAATGTCGGCCTGCATTGCCGCCTCGTCGGCCGGCCCGGCCGGGCGGCGGCGCTTGCCCGCTTCATCGACTACGTCCTGTCGCACGACAAGGTGTGGGTGCCGCGGCGCATCGATATCGCCCGCCACTGGTATGAACACCACGGACCGGAGGGATTGCGCTGATGTCGGAACGCGAGGATTTCGTTCGCCGTTTCGGCGGTATCTTCGAGCATTCGCCCTGGGTGGCGGAGCGCGCGTTCGATCATGCCGCCTCGTCGGGATTGACGGCCGGCAACGTCCATTCGGCGCTCTGCAACGCCTTTCGCGCGGCGTCGCCCGCAGAACGTCTGGCGGTCCTGCGCGCCCATCCCGATCTCGCCGGCAAGCTCGCCATTGCAGGCAAGCTCACCGCCGACTCGACATCCGAACAGGCATCGGCGGGCCTCGACCGGCTCTCGCCGGAAGAGCACGCGCGCTTCACGGAGTTCAACGCCGCCTATGCCAGGAAATTCGGCTTCCCCTTCATCATCGCGGTGAAGGGGCTGACGAAGGCGGAAATACTCGCTGCATTCGAGCAGCGGATTGACAATTCCGCGGAAGAGGAATTTGAAACGGCCTGCGCGCAGGTGGAGCGGATCGCCCGGCTGCGGCTCAGTTCCATGCTTCCGGGAGATGACAATGCCTGACAAGACCGTTCTGCCCGCTGGCGCCGCCGCGCGCCCGGGTCTCCATGGCCGGAGAGCCGGGACCCGGGCCTGATGTCGCATCTCCTTTCGATCGAGCCCCTGACGAAGGAGGCGTTCGCCCCGTTCGGCAGCGTCATCGAGGCCGACCCCGCGTCGGCGCGACTGATCAATGGCGGCAATACCGAGCGGTTTCATGCGCTTGCCGAGGCCGACGTGGTCGGGGAGGGCGCCCGGGTGATCATCAACATCTTTCGCGGCCAGCCGCGGAGCTTTCCCTACAGCATAGCCATGATGGAGCGCCACCCGTTCGGCAGCCAGAGTTTTTCGCCGCTTCACGATCGGCTTTGGCTCGCGGTTGTCGCCGAGGATGAGGGCGGACGCCCGGGCAGGCCGCGGGTGTTCCTGGCAGGCGGCCGGCAGGGGGTCAATTATGGCCGCAACGTCTGGCATCATCCGCTGATGACGGTCGATGCGGCCAGCGATTTCCTCGTTGTCGATCGCGGCGGGCCGGGCAACAATCTCGAGGAATTCTTCTATGAGGAGCCCTTTGTCATCCTCGATCCGTTTTCGAAGGAGAGCACGCGATGAGCAGGACCGGTCGTCTGACGACCCATGTTCTCGACACCGCACTCGGCAAGCCGGCAGAGAACCTGCGCATCGACCTCTATCGGCTGGACGGCGAGGAGCGGCAGTTGATCCGCACGGTGCGCACGAACAGCGACGGCCGGGTCGATGGGCCGCTTGCGGAGGGCGAGGCCTTCCAAGCGGGACAATACGAACTGGTGTTTCACGCCGGCGACTATCTGCGTACGGCCGGTGTGGCGCTTGTCGAGCCGGCCTTCCTCGACCTCATCCCGTTGCGGTTCGGAATCGCCGACGCCGCCAGCCACTACCACGTGCCGCTGCTGCTCTCGCCCTACGGCTATTCGACCTATCGCGGCAGCTAAGCCGCATCAGCGGGCACTACGCTTGGCGCGTCACCTTGCGTAATCGGCGAGGACGTCGCGACCCACATCGGCGATGTTGCGCTTGCCGCAGAGCGCCATGGTGATGTCCATCTCCTTGCGGATGATGTCGAGCGCCAGGGTCACGCCATCCTTCCCCATTGCCCCGAGGCCATAGAGGAACGGGCGGCCGATGAAGGTGCCCTTGGCTCCAAGGGCGACTGCCTTCAGCACGTCCTGTCCGGAGCGGATGCCGCCATCGAGATGGACCTCGATCTGATCGCCGACGGCGTCGATGATCTTTGGCAGCATGCTGATCGAGGACGGCGCCCCGTCGAGCTGGCGGCCGCCGTGATTCGAGACGATGATCGCGTCGGCGCCGGTTTTCGCCGCCATTTTCGCGTCTTCCGGATCGAGGATGCCCTTCAGGATGAGCGGGCCGCCCCAGCGCTCCTTGATCCATTCGACGTCCTTCCAGGAAAGCTGCGGGTCGAACTGCTCGGCGGTCCAGGCATGAAGCGACGAGAGGTCGGTGACGCTCTTGGCATGGCCGACGATGTTGCGGAAGGTGCGCCGGTTCGTGCCGAGCATCTTCATGCACCAGCCTGGCCGCGTCGCCATCATCCAGAGATGCTTCGGGGTCATGCGCGGCGGCGCCGACAGGCCATTGCGGAGATCCTTGTGCCGCTGGCCGAGAATCTGCAGGTCGAGCGTCAGGACGAGGGCCGAGCATTTGGCCGCCTTGGCGCGGTCGATGAGGTTGAGCACGAATTCGCGCTCGCGCATGACATAAAGCTGAAACCAGAAGGGTTTCGTCGTCACCGAGGCGACGTCCTCGATCGAGCAGATGCTCATCGTCGACAGCGTGAAGGGAATGCCGTAGGCCTCCGCCGCCTGCGCGGCCAGCATCTCGCCGTCGGCATGCTGCATGCCCGTCAAACCCGTCGGTGCAAGTGCCACCGGCATCGAGACTTTCTGGCCGATCATCGTCGTTTCGAGCGACCGGTTGGTCATGTCGACCAGCACCCGCTGACGCAGCTTGATCTTGGTGAAATCCTCTTCGTTGGCCCGATAGGTGCCCTCCGTCCAGGCGCCGCTGTCGGCATAGTCGAAGAAGAGCTTCGGGACCCGCCGCCTGGCAAGCGCCTTGAGGTCGCTGATGTCGAGGATTTGCGTCATGGATCGCCCTCATCGAATGGAGATGACGGACGCCTTAACATCTTTTCAGAAGGGTTGTAATAGTAGCCTGAGGCAAGAGGTAAAAAAAATTGACCTCTTGCCTCAGGCGATGTCGAGCGTCGACTTGGCCGGCTTGCCTGCCACATAGGTCTCGACGATCGAGCGGTCGTCGCCCATCGTCTGAAGGAGGAAGAGCTCGTCGGCGAGCGAATTGACCACTTCGGCCCTGAGCGCCATAGCCGGTGTCGCCGCCATGTCGAGCACCGTGAGGTCGGCATCGCTGCCCGGTTCCAGCGTGCCGATGCGGTTCTCAAGCGAAAGCGCCTCGGCATTGCCGCGGGTCATCATGTAGAAGCTGTCGAAGGGGTTCAGCCGCTCGCCTTGCAACTGGACGACCTTGTAGGCCTCGTCGAGCGTCTTCAGCATCGAATAGCTGGTGCCGCCGCCGATGTCCGAGGCGACCGCGACGCGGACCGGTTTCGCTCGCCGCGTCAGGTCGTGGAGGGGAAACAGGCCGGAACCGAGAAAGAGGTTGGATGTCGGGCAGAAGACGGCGACCGAGCCGGTCTCGCTCATCGCATCGGCCTCGCGCTCGGAGAGATGGATGCAGTGACCGAAGAGGCTCTTGCGCCCGAGCAGGCCGTAGCGGGCATAGACGTCGGTATAATCCTTGGCTTCCGGATAGAGCTCGCAAGTGAAGGCGATTTCGTCGCGGTTTTCGGAGAGATGCGTTTGCACATGCAAGTCCGGAAACTCGCGGACCAGCGATTTTGCCGCCTCCATCTGCTCCGGCGTCGACGTGATGGCGAAGCGCGGGGTGATGGCGACATGGTTGCGGCCCCTGCCGTGCCAGTCGGCGATCACCGCCCGCGTCTCGTCATAGCTCATCTCAGGCGTGTCGAGCAGGCCCTGCGGCGCGTTGCGGTCCATCATCACCTTGCCGGCGACCATGCAGGTGCCGCGCCTGAGGCTCTCGGCGAAGAAGGCGTCGACGGACGCCTTGTGCACCGAACAATAGGCGGTTGCGGTCGTCGTGCCGTGGCGGACCATCTCGTCGAAGAAGTGCCGGGCGATCCGCTCGGCATGCGCGGTTTCGACGAAGCGGCATTCCTCCGGAAACGTGTAGGTGTTCAGCCATTCGAGCAGGTTGGCCGCGTAAGAAGCCATGACCTGCATCTGCGGGAAATGCAGATGCGTGTCGATGAAGCCCGGCACGATGAGGTGCGGCCGGTGATCGATCTCCTCCACCCCTTCCGGCGCTGCCGTATTTACAGTCGCGTAGGGGCCGCAAGCCTTGATTACGCCGTTCTCGACAAGGAGCGCGCCGTCGCTTTCATAGGCATAGGCGGCGCTGTCGTTGATGCTCTCCGGCGCGCGGTTGAAGCTCAATGTGCGGCCGCGGATCAGGGTGGATGTCATCGTGCCTCCCCGACGGCGCTCTCGAACCAGGCCGTCAGCAGCCTGCGTTCGTCCGCCGTCATATCGGTTATGTTGCCGGGCGGCATGGCGTGGCTGCGCCCGGCCTGGATATAGATTTCCCGCGCCAAAGCGGCAATCTCGGCGTCGCTCTCGAGCGTGATCCCCTTCGGGGCCCTGCCAATGCCTTCGTAAACAGGCTCGGCCGCGTGGCACATCGTACAGCGGGTCGCGATCGTGTCCTTGACGGCCGGGAAATGCGCATTCTCGGCAAACCGCACGAAGACGGGTGCGACCTCGGCCTGCTCTTCTCCGGTCAGCACCTTCGGAACGGTCGACAGCCACATGATCAGGATGAAGAGGATGGCAGTGGCGAGCCAGGTCCAGGTCGGCTTGCCCTTGCGCGCATGGGTGGTGTTGAACCAGTGGCGGATCGTCACGCCCATCAGGAACACCAGTGCGGCGATGACCCAGTTGAACGCCGTCGCGAAGGCGAGCGGATAGTGGTTTGACAACATGAAGAAAATGACGGGCAAGGTCAGATAGTTGTTGTGCAGCGAGCGCTGCTTTGCCTGGGCGCCGAGCCTCGGATCGGGCGTGCGCCCGGCGATCAGGTCGGCGACGACGATCTTCTGGTTGGGAATGATGATGAAGAAGACGTTGGCGGACATGATCGTCGCCGTGAAGGCGCCGAGATGCAGGAAGGCGGCGCGGCCGGTGAAGACCTGCGTGTAGCCCCAGGCCATCGCGACCAGCACCACGTAGAGAAGGGCCATCAGACCCCAAGTGTTTTTGCTGATCGGCGACTTGCAGAGGAGATCGTAAAAGACCCAGCCGACAGCGAGCGACGCAAGCGAGATCAAGATCGCCGTCGTTGCCGAGATGTCCAGCACATGCCGGTCGACGAGGAAGAGATCAGCGCCTCCGTAATAGACGATGCAGAGCATCGCGAAGCCGGAGAGCCAGGTGGAATAGGACTCCCATTTGAACCAGGTAAGATGCTCCGGCATCGTGGCGGGCGCCACCAGATACTTCTCGATATGGTAGAAGCCGCCGCCATGCACCTGCCATTCCTCGCCATAGGCGCCGGGTGGCAGGTGGTCGCGCTTAACTAGGCCGAGGTCGAGCGCGATGAAATAGAAGGACGAGCCGATCCAGGCTATGGCGGTCACCACATGCAGCCAGCGGACGGCAAAGGCAAGCCATTCCCAGGCGATGGCGAATTCGTACATTCAGGTCCCCTTTCTCTCCGGTGTCGCAGCTTGCGAGAAAAAGCCGGAGCGGGGAAGGGGTGACGTGTTCACTCGATGGTATTTCACCGCCAATGCCGGCGCTCTTGAAACCGATCCTTTTCCAAAAGGTTAGAGCGGCGCTCTCCGAAGCCGATTCATCGCTGGCCCGCAAGCTCGCCTGGATTGAGCTTGCCAAGGATCCAGTCGCGGAAGGCGCGGATCCTGGGGGTGTTGCGGCGGGCATAGGGATAAACCAGCCAATAGTCGTGACCATCGCTGCAGCGCAGCTCGAATGGCTGGTAAAGCCGCCCAAGGGCTACGTCGTCGCCATAGAATTCCGGCATCAGGATCGCGACGCCCTGGCCCGCGACCGCTGCCCGCGCCTCGAAGGCTTGGGCCCCGAGCCGGCTCGCCGGCCGGCCGGCCAGATCCGAGTCGTCGACGCCGGCGGCGCGGAACCATAACTGCCACCAGGGATCTCGCGGATCGATGATGCGGAGCTTCAGAAGGTCTCGCGGGGTGCGCACTTCGCCGATTGTCGCCGCTAGAGCGGGGCTGAGCATCGGGGTAAACTCCACCCGCATCAGCCGATGGCTGACAAGGCCCGGCCAATCGCCCGTGCCGGAGCGGATCGCCACGTCGACCGATTCCTTGTTGAAATCGATGATTGCGTCATTCGCCGCCAGACGTACGGCGATATTCGGGTGTGCAAGTTGGAACGTGCCGATCTCTCGGGCAAGCCATTGGGAGGCAAAGGTCGCCGTCGAGTTGATGAGCAGGGCCGTTTCCGTGTCGCCGCGCGCCGAGGCGACCGCGTCCTGCAGCAGTTCGAACGCTTCGGTCACCCTCGGCGACAGCCGCTGGCCCACCTCCGTCAGGGTGACCTGACGCGGCTTCCTCAGGAACAGCGGCTCGCCGACGTTCTCCTCGATGAGCTTGATCTGGTAGCTGACAGCCGTCTGGGTCATGCCGAGCTCCTCCCCGGCCCTGGTGAAGCTGCCGAGCCGGGCGGCCGCCTCGAAGACCCTCAGCGCATTCAGCGGGAACTGCTTCGACATCTTCATGGATAAGCTCTCTTGATGCATGCAGACGGATGTTCGATTGGAGTTCGAGCATCTTTGACGGCATGCTGCAAGTCAAGTTGACCGCTTTCGGAAGGTGCTTAGATGTCCTGCGATGTATTGGAATATGCTGAAAGAAAGCCGGTTCGCTCAGTGAGTGGAGCAATCCGGACAGTCGCCTCTGCCTTTCGTCGGATGAGAGGGCGGAGCTTGAAACTCGACCTCGAAACGACGTCCGACTACATGAAGAGAGATTTGGGTCTGATGGATTGGGACGTGCCGCGGCTGGAGGATGAAAGGCTCCGGTAGAGGCGAGTTGTCTGCCCCCATCCGGCCTGCCGGCCAGCTTCTCCCCGCAAGCGGGGCGAAGGGGACTCGCGGCGATGCTGCTCCAAGAAAAGCTCTCCCCATGCGCTCGCTTGCGGGGAGAGCGTCATGTGATGGGCAAAGGCTGTGGGTGCCCGCCTCACGCAAGCTGCTTCAACCGCTCCACCGCCATCAACACGCGCTCCGGCGTTGCCGGCGCATCGAGGCGGGGGCATTCGCGATAGTCGGAGACGCTGGCGACTGCCATCGACAGTGCTTCCAGCACCGAAATCGGCAGCATCAAGGGCGGCTCGCCCACCGCCTTGGAGCGGCCGATGGTCTTTTCGGCATTTTCCGACCATTCGGCCAGGCGCACATTGAAGACCTTCGGCCGGTCGGAGGCGAGCGGAATCTTGTAGGTCGAGGGGGCGTGTGTCCTCAACCGCCCCTTCTCGTCCCACCAGAGCTCCTCCGTCGTCAGCCAGCCCATGCCCTGCACGAAGCCGCCTTCGACTTGGCCGATGTCGATCGCTGGATTGAGCGAGCGGCCGACGTCGTGCAGCACGTCGACCCGATCGACCAAATATTCTCCGGTCAATGTGTCGATCGATACTTCCGAGACGGCCGCACCATAGGCGAAGTAGTAGAAGGGCGTGCCGCGTCCGGCGGCGCGGTCCCAGTGAATCTTCGGCGTCTTATAGAAGCCGGCGGCCGATAGTTGCACACGGGCAATATAGGCCTGGCCGATGAGTTCGGCGAAGGGCACGCGCTCTTCGCCGATCTTGACGTGGTTCTGCACGAAGCTGACATTGTCGGGGGTCGTCTGCCAGCGCTCGGCGGCGAAGGCGACGAGGCGTTCCTTGATCTGGCGGGCGGCGTCGAAGGCGGCCATGCCGTTCAGGTCGGAGCCCGAAGATGCGGCGGTTGCGGAGGTATTCGGCACCTTGCCGGTCGTCGTCGCGGTGATCTTCACCCGGTCGATATCGATCTGGAAACTATCGGCAAGAACCTGCGCCACCTTGGTGTTGAGGCCCTGGCCCATCTCGGTGCCGCCGTGGTTGAGATGGACCGAGCCGTCCGTGTAGATGTGAACGAGCGCGCCGGCCTGGTTGAGGTGCGTCAGCGTGAAGGAGATGCCGAACTTGACCGGCGTCAGGGCGATGCCCTTGCGGATCACCCGGCTCGTCCTGTTGAACTCGACGATGGCGGCCCGCCGCGCCTGGTAGTCGGCGCTCGCCTCCAACTCCTCGATGATCTGCGGGATGATGTTGTCATCGATCTTCTGGTGGTAGGGCGTGACGTTGCGTCCCGAATCCTTGTCGCCATAGAAGTTCAGCTTGCGGATTTCGAGCGGGTCCTTGCCGAGCGCATAGGCAACCTCCTCGATGATTCGCTCGCAGCCGACCATGCCCTGCGGCCCGCCGAAACCGCGAAAGGCGGTGTTGGAAACCGTATTGGTTTTCAAGGGTTGCGAGGTCAACTTCACATGCGGATAGAAGTAGGCGTTGTCGGCATGGAAGAGGGCTCGGTCGGTCACCGGCCCGGAAAGATCGGCGGAGAAACCGCAGCGCGCGGCATAGGTCGCCTGCACTGCCAGGATGTTCCCGGCATCATCGAAGCCAACGTCGTAATCGACGAGAAAGTCGTGGCGCTTGCCGGTGGCCATCATGTCGTCGTCGCGGTCAGGCCGGAACTTGACGGCCCGGCGGAGCTTGCGCGCGGCGACGGCGGCGAGGGCGGCGAACTGGTTGCCCTGCGTTTCCTTGCCGCCGAAGCCGCCACCCATACGGCGGACGTTCACAGTGACGGCGTTCGACGGGACGCCGAGCACCTGCGCGACCATATGCTGGATTTCGCTCGGATGCTGGGTCGAGACCCAGACGGTCATGTCGTCATCCTCGCCCGGAATGGCGAGCGCGATGTGCCCTTCCAGGTAGAAATGCTCCTGGCCGCCGATCCGCATTTTGCCCCTGAGCCGGCGTGGTGCGCGCTCCAGTTCGCCCTCCGCGTCGCCGCGCTGCAGGGTCAATGGCGGGGTGACCAGTTCTCCGCCTCCGGCCATTGCATCGGCGACATCGATCCTGTGCGGCAGGTCGCGATAGGTGATCTTCGCCAGCCGCGCTGCGCGGCGGGCAATGTCGCGCGTCTCGGCAATTACCGCGAAGGCCGGCTGTCCATGAAACTGCACGCGGCCGTCGGCGAGCACCGGCTCGTCGTGCAGGTGCGTGGAACTGATGTCGTTCGAATGCGGCATGTCTTTTGCGGTCAGCACCGAGACGACGCCCGGGAGGGCGGCGACCGCGGAGAGGTCCATTTCGAGGATTTCCGCATGGGCACGGTCGGTGAGGCCAAGGGCGCCGTGTAAGGTGCCGGCGGGTTCCGGCATGTCGTCGATATAGTCGGCGGTCCCGGCGACGTGCTTGTGGGCGCTGTCGTGGCGCAGCTCGGCGTGCATGGGGCCGGCGATGGTTTGGGGGTCTTCGAAGGTGGACTTATCCATGCCGGTGGTCCCTTTCGAAGAAGTCGCCCCTCATCCGCCTGCCGGCACCTTCTCCCCGCAAAGCGGGCAGAAGGGACGCTGTGGCACCGTCGTCCTTCCTGCGTTTTGCCAAGTGGAGGACAGCGAGGCGCTCGTCCCCTCTCCCCGCGCGCGGGGAGAGGGCTAGGGTGAGGGGCAATCTCCAGCTATGAACCTCGAAGCCAACGCTCATGCCACATACTCGAAACGCTGAAGCTGCGCCTTTTCGCCGACGCTCTCCAGGAAAAAGCGCATCAGCAGGTTCTTTGCCGCCAGCATGCGATAGGCGCTGCTGGCGCGCCAGTCGGTTATCGGTTGGAAATCCGTTTCGAAGGCCGCCTGGGCTGCGCGTACCGTATCCTCTGTCCAGGGCTCGCCGATTAGCGCGGCCTCGATGGCCTTCGCCCGCTTCGGCGTTGCCGCCATGCCGCCAAAGGCGATGCGGGCGGTCTTCACCCGGGCGCGCTCGAGCGAGATCAGGAAGGCGCCGAGCAAAGCGGAGATATCCTCGTCGCGGCGCTTCGTCACCTTGTAGGCAGCAAACCGGTCGCCCGCCGGCAGCGCCGGGGCGAAGATGCTCTCGACGAATTCGCCGGGCCCGCGGTCCTGCTTGCCATAGGCAATGAAGAAATCCTCGAGCGGCAGCGAGCGCGTGCCGTCCTTCGAGCGCAGGGTGACCGTTGCGCCGAGAGCGATCAATGGCGGCGGGCTGTCGCCGATCGGCGAGCCGTTGGCGATGTTGCCGCCGATCGTTCCCATGTTGCGCACCTGCTCGCCGCCGATGCGGTCGAGAAGCCCGCCGAAGCTGGGATATGCCGAGGAAAGGGCTTCGAAGGCCGCCGTGTAGCTGACGCCGGCGCCGATGGTCAGACCGGCTTCGGAGGTTTCGATCCGCTGCAAGTCGGCGATGCCGCCGATGAACACTGCTGGGCTGATCGGGCGCATCTGCTTCGTCACCCAGAGGCCGACATCGGTCGAACCCGAGACGATCGTGGCATCGGGATTTTCGGCCAACACCGACGCGAGGCCGGCTGCATCCGCCGGTACGACAAGACAGTCCTCGCCGTTGCGGATGACGATCGTTTCCGTCGCCTGGAGCGCCTTGAGGCGGGCCGCCACCTTCTCCCGTGTCCGCGTGATCGGATCGAAAATCGCCGAGGGTCGCTCCTTGGCGGCGGCTTCGGCCGCCCGCACGATCGGCTCGTAACCGGTGCAGCGACAGAGATTGCCCTGCAGCGCCTTTTCAATCGCGGCACGGCTCGGATTGTCGTTCGTCAGCCACAGCCCATAGAGCGACATGACGATGCCGGGCGTGCAGAAACCGCATTGCGAACCGTGATAATCCACCATCGCCTGCTGCACCGGATGCAGCGTGCCATCGCCTGCCGCCAGATGCTCGACGGTGACGACATGCGTGGCGTTGAGCGAACCGACGAAGCGGATGCAGGCGTTGACGGTTTCATAGACGAGGCTTTCATCGTCTTTGGCGTCGCCGGCAAGCTGGCCAATGAGCACGGTGCAGGCGCCGCAATCGCCCTCGGCGCAGCCTTCCTTGGTGCCGGTGAGGCGGCGTTGAAGCCTGAGGAAGTCGAGCAATGTGTCTGTCGGCGCAACGTCCGAGAGTGCGATCTCCGTATCGTTCAGGATGAAGCGGATGCTGTCGGATGCCTGGGTCATCACGTCCTTCTCGATCCCGCCCTATTGCGCCGTCCAGCCGCCATCCATCGAGACATGGGTGCCGGTGATTTGCGCCGCATCGTCGCTTGCAAGGTAAAGCGCCAGTGAGGCCACTTGCTCGACGGTTATGAACTTCTTGGTCGGCTGGCCCTTGAGCATCACCTCGTTGATCACCTGCTCCTCGGTGATGCCGCGCGTTCTTGCCTGGTCCGGGATCTGCTTTTCGACGAGCGGCGTCAGCACGTAGCCGGGGCAGATCGAGTTGACGGTGATGCCGTTTTCCGCAACCTCCAACGCCACCGTCTTCGTGAGCCCCATGATACCATGCTTGGCCGCCACATAGGCGGACTTGAAGGGTGAGGCGACGAGGCCGTGCGCCGAGGCGATGTTGACGATGCGGCCCCAGCCCTTCTCTTTCATGGCGGGGATCGCCGCCTGGATCGTGTGGAAGGAGGAGGAGAGATTGATGGCGATGATCCGGTCCCATTGCTCGACGGGAAAATCCTCGATCTTTTCGACGAATTGCACGCCGGCATTGTTGACGAGGATGTCGGTGCCGCCGAAGCGCGCGGTGGCGGTCGCCATCAGGTCGGCGATCTCGGCCGGTTTCGTCATGTCGGCCGGGTGATGGAGGACGGCGCCGGCGCCGAGGCTGGCGACCTCGTCCGTCACCATCCTGATCTCGTCCGCCGTACCAAAGCCGTTCAGCACGATATTGGCGCCGGTCTTCGCGAAGGACTTGGCGATGGCCAGCCCGATGCCGCTCGTCGAACCCGTTATGACCGCTGTCTTCGTCATTCTCGATCTCTCCCTCGGCGCTCAACCGCCATCTTTCGGCATTCGGACGACGCGCGATACGGTGCCGTCATGTTACCCGCTTGCGCGCACGTTTTGCGATGCAATAGCCGCAGCCTACGCGCAAAAGCGCAGCGGTGACAATTGCGTTTTTCGGTCGGCGACGCAGAGTTTGCTGCCCTTCTGAACAGGACGTCGGAGTTGCGGTTTGTTTTCGTTTGACATTCGTTTAACCGTCGTATTGAAGTCTTTCGAAGGCTGCCTCTCGAGGAAGGGCGGCATCTGTTGCGTGCCGAGGAGGGGCATATGGGCGGATATATTCTCGCGATCGATCAGGGTACGACGTCTACGCGGGCGATCGTTTTCGACGGCAAGCAGCAGGTCGCGGGCGTCAGCCAGAAGGAGTTCAACCAGCACTTCCCGAAATCGGGCTGGGTGGAGCACGACCCGGAGGAAATCTGGGATACCGTCCTTTTCACCATTACGCAGGCGATCGAGAAGGCCGGCATTGCCGCCAGCGATATCGCCGCGATCGGCATCACCAACCAGCGCGAGACGGTGGTCGTGTGGGATCGCGAGAGCGGCAAACCGATTCACAACGCCATCGTCTGGCAGGACCGCCGCACAGCTTCCTTCTGCGACAAGCTCAAGAAGCAGGGTCTCGAAAAGACTTTCACCAAGAAGACGGGACTGCTGCTCGATCCGTACTTCTCGGGCACGAAGCTCAACTGGCTGCTCACCAACGTCAAGGGAGCGCAGGCGCGTGCCGCCAAGGGCGAGCTTTGCTTCGGCACCGTCGACACATTCCTCATCTGGCGGCTCACCGGCGGCAAATCCTTTGCGACCGACGCCACCAACGCGTCGCGCACGCTGATCTACAACATCGTCGACAATCGCTGGGACGACGAACTCACCGACATCCTGCGCATCCCTCGGGCGATGCTGCCAGAGGTGAAGGATTGCGCCGCCGACTTCGGCGTGACGGATCCTTCCCTGTTCGGTGCGGCGATCCCGATCCTCGGGGTGGCCGGCGACCAGCAGGCGGCGACGATCGGCCAGGCCTGCTTCAAGCCCGGCATGCTGAAATCCACCTATGGCACCGGCTGCTTCGCCTTGCTCAATACCGGCAAGGACATCGTTCGCTCGAAGAACCGCCTGCTCACCACCATCGCCTATCGTCTGGATGGCAAGACGACATACGCGCTCGAAGGCTCGATCTTCGTGGCGGGCGCTGCCGTCCAATGGCTGCGCGACGGGCTCAAGGTCATCAAGGCGGCCCCCGACACCGGCACGCTGGCCGAACGTGCCGATCCGACGCAGGAGGTCTATCTGGTGCCGGCCTTCACCGGGCTCGGCGCGCCCCACTGGGACCCGGACGCCCGTGGCGCGATTTACGGGATGACGCGCAATACCGGCCCGGCCGAATTCGCCCGCGCGGCGCTCGAGTCCGTCTGCTACCAGACGCGCGATCTGCTCGACGCCATGCACCGGGACTGGCGCAGCAACGGGAAGGACACCGTGCTGCGGGTCGACGGCGGCATGGTCGCCTCGGACTGGACGATGCAGAGGCTCTCCGATCTCCTGGACGCGCCCGTCGACCGGCCGGTCATCCTCGAGACGACGGCGCTCGGCGTCGCCTGGCTCGCCGGCAGCCGCGCCGGCGTCTGGCCGAACCAGGAGGAGTTCGCCAAGTCCTGGGCCCGCGACCGGCGCTTCGAGCCGAAGATGGACGGGGCGACCCGCAAGGGCAAGCTCAAGGGCTGGCGCAGCGCAGTGAAGCGGACGCTGATGGCGGCGTAGCTGGGCGGTTTGCCCTTTCCGTCGCCGGTCGCGCTTTCTCCCAAGATGGGCGCGGCCCCAGCATCAGGCACGAAATGCATAGTCAATGGGATATATTGGGCACGTTTCGCGCCCGAGCCCCGCAATGCGCTCGATGCCTGAACGCATCGCTCCCAAATGGTCCGCAAGCCTTTGCTGCGCCGCTCCAGGCAGCGCGGCCGACAGCATTGTCTGCACGTTTCCTAGACGTCCTCATCCGATCCAGATGTAGGCTTGACTCATCCATACCTGATTGGCTATATGTCGATCCATAGCCAATCAGGTATGGATACGACATGTCAGAGGCTCAGGACGTTCTCTTCAGGACGCTCGCCGATCCAACGCGGCGGGCCCTTTTTGAACGGCTATGCCGCGAAGGGGAAAGAACGGTCGGAGCGCTGACGGAGCGGGCGGGTGTCTCGCAGCCGGTCGTCTCCAAGCATCTCGGTCTGCTGAAGCAAGCCGGCCTAGTGCGTGATCGTCATCAAGGTCGCCACACCTATTACAGCGCCCAACTCGGGGCGCTCGCCCCCTTGGTCGACTGGACAAGCGAGATGGCGGGATTCTGGCAGAGCCGTTTCGATGACCTCGAAGATTTGCTGAAAAGGATGGACCAATGAATGAGATCCGCACCGTCGTGGTCGAACGCGACATACCGCATCCGCCGGAGAAGATCTGGCGCGCACTCACCCAACCGCACCTCGTCGAGGAATGGCTGATGAAGAACGACTTTCAGGCCGTCGTCGGTCATCGTTTCAATCTGCGCGGAGAATGGGGTGGTGTGCTGGACTGCGAAGTCCTCGCCGTGGAGCCGAACAGAAGGCTGACATACACTTGGAATTTCGCGCACGAGGATGCGGCCTTCGACCTCAAAAGCGTGGTGACGTTCATCCTTACGCCAACGACCACAGGTACCCAGCTACGCATGGAACAATCGGGTTTCCGGCCGGAGCAGCGCCAGGCCCTTGGTGGTGCCAAGGCCGGGTGGCAGCAGTTCCTGGCAAATCTGGAGCAGGTTCTGGCACGGCTCGATTGAAGCCGGCGAGAACCGTAGGTCATCGATTTTTCTGGGAGGTTTTAATGAGTGCTTGGATTCGGCAAATTCACCGCTGGCTTTCGATCATTTTCACGGCGACCGTGATCGCCAATTTCGTCGCCATGGCGCTGGGTGAGCCGCCCGCCTGGATCGTCTATTCGCCGCTGCTTCCCCTGTTCCTGCTGTTGTTCAGTGGCCTCTATATGTTCGCGCTCCCCTATGCCACGAGATGGCGGAGTGGTCGGTCCGCCGTTCAAGGAAGGTGAACACCAAGGTACGCCGACATCGATCGAATTGTCCGGGAAACGGTGTGTTTCCCGAATGAGCGTTTGCTGCTCATGCGTGCGCCAACTATCTGTTGTCAAAACAGAAACAGGACGGGCAGCGTGGAACTCGGGCTTTATACATTCGCGGATGTCGATCCGAACGCCGAAAATAGAGGTAGGGAAGGACAACGCCGCCTCGCCAATTTCATCGAGGAGATCGAGCTTGCCGATCAGGTTGGACTCGACGTCTTCGGGCTCGGCGAGCATCATCGGCCTGACTACGCGGCCTCGGCGCCGGCGGTCATCCTGGCGGCGGCTGCGGCCAAGACGAAGAACATCCGCCTGACGAGCGCGGTGACGGTGTTAAGCTCCGACGATCCGGTGCGCGTCTTCCAACAATTCGCGACGCTCGATCTTCTTTCCAATGGCCGCGCCGAGATCATGGCCGGGCGCGGCTCCTTCATCGAATCCTTCCCGCTCTTCGGCCAGTCGCTGGACGAGTACGACCGGCTTTTCGCCGAGAAGCTCGATCTCCTGCTGGCGGTCCGCGACAGCGAGAAGGTCACCTGGTCGGGCGAATTGCGGCCGCCGATCGACGGTCGCGGCGTCTATCCACGACCGCTGCAGGATCCGCTGCCGCTTTGGATCGCGGTTGGCGGTACGCCGCAATCGGTGGCCCGCGCTGGCGCGCTCGGCTTGCCGATGGCGCTCGCGATCATCGGCGGCGAACCGCGGCGGTTCGCGCCGCTCTTCGACCTCTACCGCGAGGCGGCGCGGCGCGCCGGCCAGGATGCATCGAAGCTGAAGACGAGCATCAATGTGCATGGCTTCATCGCCGATACGACGGATGCGGCCGCCGATCAGTTCTACGGGCCGCAGGCGGAGGTGATGAACCGGATCGGCCGTGAGCGCGGCTGGGGGCTGACGAACCGCGCCCATTACGACCAGGCGCGCAGCCCGACCGGCAATCTCTTCCTGGGCGACCCGGAGACGGTGGCACAAAAGATCGTCGCGCACCAGAAGCTCTTCCGCAACGATCGCTTCCTGCTGCAGATGGCGATCGGCCCGATGCCGCACGACCAGATTATGCGCGGCATCGAGCTCTACGGCACCAAGGTCGCGCCGCGGGTCCGCGAGATGCTGGCGGAAGAGAGCCGCTAGAGCATGTTGCAGTCAGGTGGAATCACCTGACGTCGCAGACATGCTGCAACAAATAGATAGAGCGGCGGCGCGCGAACCCATGTGAGCACATCCCGCCCTCATCTGCGTCGAGTGCGGCACTGGTATCCATCGCGGCGGCACGCTACATGTGGCCGCGAAAGCGAGACACCATGACCCTCAACAATGACGAAGATCTCGAGCGGCTGAAGGAGATCGGGCGGATTTGCGCCAATGCGCTGCAGGCGATGGGCGAGGCGCTCGCGCCCGGCATCACCACGGCGGAGCTCGACGCGATCGGCCGAAAGGTGCTCGAAGAGGCGGGTGCGCGCTCGGCGCCGGAGCTCTGCTACAAGTTTCCCGGCGCGACCTGCATCAGCGTCAACGAGGAAATCGCCCATGGCATTCCGGGCAGCCGGGTGATCCGCGCCGGTGATCTGGTCAATATCGATGTTTCCGCCGAGAAGGACGGCCTCTTTGCCGATACCGGCGCCTCCTTCCCCGTGCCGCCCGTCACTTCGGCCATCGACCGGCTCTGCCGCGACGGCAAACGGGCCATGTGGGTCGGCCTGAAGCAGGTGCGGCCGGATCAGTCGCTGGCGGCGATCGGCAATGCCATCGGCGAATTCGCCCGCAGGAACCGCTATTCGCTGGTCACCAATCTTGCGAGCCACGGCATCGGCCGGTCGCTGCACGAGGAGCCGGCCGAGATCGCCACCTGGCCGGATCCGTCCGAACGTCGGCGAATGAAAGAGGGCATGGTCTTCACCGTCGAGCCGTTCCTGTCGATGGGCGCCCATTGGGCTGAGGGCGGCGACGACGAGTGGACGCTCTATAGCGAGCCGCGGGCGCCAACTGTGCAGTACGAGCATACGGTCGTCGTGACACGCGGCGGGCCGCTGGTCGTCACGCTGCCGGGCTGACCAGAGGTGATGCGGCAGCGCGTTGGCGCCAGGGCTGCGATGGTTCGATTCCGTCAATCGAAGCTTCAATTATAATGATTTGTCGCCTTCTTGCTGCGATGCAATAAGGAGGCATGAGCAAGCTTCACAGATTGCCGGATCGCGATGAGAAGCGCGTCGGCACTGCCGGCGGAACCGATCCGCGCCGCATGGTTGAGGCAGAGGCGTTGCCGACTTCTGCGCCCCATGCGCTCGCAGGCGGCAGCCTCGCCGCGACGGCGATCGCCGGCGCCATCGCCATGGCCGTCGCCATGGGCTGCGGCCGTTTCTCCTATACGCCGATCCTGCCGGCGATGATGGCGGATGCGGGGCTCTCGCCGGCGGATGCCGGGCTGATTGCCTCGGCCAATTTCGTCGGCTATCTCGCGGGCGCCGTGCTGGCCGCCTATGGCTGGGCGCATGGCCACGAGCGGCGGATCGGCCTTGCTGCACTGGCCGCAACGACCCTCTTGCTGGCAGCGATGGGGCTCACCTCGTCCGTTCTCGTCTATTCAGCCATCCGTTTCCTTGCCGGCCTCGCGAGCGCCTTCGCGATGATCTTCGTTTCCGGGATCGTGCTGGGGCAGGGGCTGCTGGCCAAGTCGGAACATGTGCCGTCGGTGCATTTCGGCGGCGTCGGTTTCGGTATCGCGCTTTCCTCGCTCTGCGTCTGGGCGGCACCGCTCGCGGGTGTCGCCGGCCTTTCCGCCTCGCAAGGAGATTGGTTCACCGGCGCGCTTGTCGCACTGGCGGGGACGGTTCTCGTTGCCGCCTTGCTGCCTGGCAGCGAGCATGTGGGAAATGGTGCCGGACGTGAGGCGCCGCTCACCTGGACGCGGCCGCTGACAGCCGTGACGCTCACCTACGGCTTCTTCGGATTCGGCTATGTGATCACCGCGACCTTCCTCGTCGCCATGGCGCGGAACCCGGGCGGCGGCCACAGCGTCGAATTCCTCGCCTGGCTGATAACCGGCGTCAGCGCTGCACTGTCGATCTATCTGTGGCGCTTCGCCGTGCCCCGCCTCGGGCTTGCCGGCGTCTATGCCGCAGGCCTGCTGGTCGAGGCCGCCGGCCTGGTGCTGACCATATCCTTGCCTTCCCCCTACGCGCCGCTCGTCGGCGGCCTGATGCTCGGCGCCACCTTCATGATGGTCACGGCCTATGGCCTGCAGATCGGCCGCCAGCTTGCACCGGAAAGCCCGCGCCGGGCCCTCGCCTCCATGACCGCTGCCTTCGGCATCGGCCAGATCGTCGGGCCGCTCGTCGCCGGGTGGCTGGCGGAACGGACCGGGAGTTTCGCGTTGCCGACGCTGGTGGCGGCCGTGGTGCTGTTCTGTTGCGGCGCGGTCGTCGTGCTGGAACTCCGCAGGATCGGGGCTGCGTTGGGTCGGTGAAGCCCGGCGATTTCCAGGCGCCTGAGGCGGCATGCGCCCGGCGGAGCTTCGTGAAATAACAGTAACATTCGCAATGCGTAATTGTTGCGACGGGCGATTTGCCCTAGTTTCGGCCGCATCAGGAGGCAAGTCGTTGTCCTCCAAATAGCGAGAGTGCCGTCCCTTGTTCCAATCCTTCTTCCCCAAGCCGAAGCAGTTCTTCATATCCGTCATTGTCTGGTCACTGATTGCCGTTGCCTTCTGGTATGGCTGGGGTGAAAGGATTGGCGCGCTCGTTGGTTTGCCGCCCGCGCCGGCCGATGCCCCGCCGATCGTCGGGATCTCCGCCTTTTGGTCGCCTGCCTTTCTCTGGTTCTATCTCTACTTTGCGCTGGTGGTGGGGATTTTCGCTGCCTTCTGGCAGGTCTATTCTCCGCATCGCTGGCAGAGCTGGTCTATCTGGGGATCGGCTCTCATCCTCTTCGTTACCTACTTTCAGGTGCAGGTGAGTGTCGCGATTAACAACTGGTATGGACCCTTCTGGGACCTGATTCAGGCCGCGGTTTCCAAGGCGGCTGTTGTCACGGCGGAACAGTTCTACGCACAGATCGGGACGTTCCTCGGAATCGCCATGGTCGCCGTGGCAGTCGCGGTGATGACGCGTTTTTTCGTCAGCCATTACATCTTCCGTTGGCGTACGGCGATGAACGAATACTACATGACCAACTGGGGCAAGCTGCGTCACATCGAGGGGGCCTCGCAGCGCGTACAGGAAGATACGATGCGCTTCTCCTCGACGGTCGAGGGCCTTGGGGTTAGCCTTATCGACAGTGTCATGACTTTGATCGCCTTCACACCTGTCCTGATCCGGCTTTCCGAGAACGTCACTGAACTGCCAATCGTCGGCAGCATTCCCTACCCGTTGGTCACGGCAGCCGTCCTATGGTCGCTTTTCGGTACGGTGTTCCTCGCCCTGGTTGGGATCAAGTTGCCGGGACTGGAATTCCGCAATCAGCGTGTGGAAGCCGCCTATCGTAAGGAGCTAGTTTACGGCGAGGATCACATCGACCGCGCCCAACCGGAAACCGTTGTGGAGCTTTTCAGCAACGTCCGCAGGAACTATTTCCGGCTCTATTTCCACTATCTGTACTTCAATATCGCGCGCATCTTCTATCTGCAGATCAACAATATCTTCTCGCTGCTTATTCTCGCGCCCTCGATTATTGCGGGCAAGATTTCCCTCGGCGCGCTGAACCAAATTTCCGGTGCGTTCGGCCAGGTGAGCTCGTCCTTCCAATACTTGGTCAATTCCTGGCCGACGATCGTCGAACTGCTTTCGATTTACAAGCGTCTCCGGGCGTTCGAGTCGGTGCTCGACGAAGCGCCGCTGCCTGACATCGATCGCCAATTCATTGAGGCCGGCGGCAAGGAAGAACTTGCCCTGTAGTTCGCGCTGATCAGAAGGCGGAGCGATCCGCCTTCTCTCTTGCCGCCTCGATCTGCGGCAGAGCCTCCGCGTAGCTGACGCAGGCGACGTCCGGCTTGCCGCAGGTTTCCGTCAGGAAGCGATCCAGCGCCCGCCAATAGGCGCCGCCGTTCATTTCGACGAAGTGAAAGCCGAGCTGTAAGGGGACGCGCTCGCCGTCATATTCCTTGCGGAATGCCTCCCGGTATGCGGCGAGCGTCCGTTCCTCAAAGCGGGCGCTGTCCCTTCGGTTTTCGACGCCCATCGAGTGGCGGATGAAGAGATTGTAGTCCATGCCGATGACCGGCCGGTGCGAGGGGCCCTCCGGGATGAGCGGCAGGCCGAAGCGCGGCATGCCGGCCTCGGTCTTGGGCCAGCCCGGCCCCTTGGTGACGAGGCTCGCATCATAGCTGAACCTGAAGGCCTTGAGCGCCGGCATGAGGCCGTCGCTCACCGAGAGATAAGGCGCGCGGAAGCCCTTGATGCCGGTGCGGGCGAAGTCCGCCCAGCCTTGCGGCTCCGCGTCCGCCTTGCCGGCCCTTTTCCAGGCGTCGACGAGCGCCGTGCGGAAGGCGGTGAATTCGCTCTCCCAATCCGCCTCGCTCCAGCCCTTGCCGTCGAAATGGCCGCAGGCATGGCTGCCGATGTCGTGGCCCTCAAGATGCGCCTGCCAGATATGGCCGGCGCGAACAGCGATCTCCCCGCGGCTCTGGGCGAAGCCGACATTGGATCGGCCGGCCCTCTGTCCCGGCGCCCTGTAATCCTCCCTGCCGTCTGCCTTCGTCATCAGGAAGGTGCAGGAGAGGAAATAGGTGAAGTGAGCCCCGTTGCGCCTCGCCATGGCGAGGCTCTTTTTCCACAGCGCATTGTCGTGCGCGCCGTCGAAGGAGACGATCACGAGCTGCTTTTCCCTGGCGGGCAGGGGGGCCGCCGGCGGATCGGCGAGCGCTAGCGCGGGAAGGAGACAAAGCGACAGCGCGAGGATCTTGCGTGGCATGGGGCGGCTTCTTGGGAGAATCAGAGGACGAGTTGTATTCGCCGTCCCTTCTTCAACAATGCGGCAATCCTTTGGTCCCGCCCGAAATTCGCTGGGGATATCGTTATGCGATGGTAAACAAAGGAATAAAGCAGGATGCGGGAGGTTCGGCGCAGGCTATGGCTTGCATCGCGCTCCGAATTGTTGATCGATGCGTTCACAATCCGGATTCCCCGGTTCGATGCAATCTAGCGTGGGTGACTTATGACTCTACTTGTCCTCGGTATCGTGATCTTTCTGGGCATGCATCTCGTCCGCGTGGTTGCGCCCGGCTTTCGCGCCGGCGTCATCGAGAGCCGCGGCAAGGGTACATGGATGGGGCTTTATACGGCCGTCAGCCTCGTCGGTCTCTGTCTCATCATCTATGGGTTCGGCCAGGCGCGCGGCGAAACGGGGATGCTCTACGATCCGCCGGTTTTCCTGCGCCACATCGCCCTCCTGCTGATGCTCTTCGCCTTTGTCTTCCTTGCCGCGGGTTTCCTGCCGGCGGGCCGCATCGCCGTCGCGGTCAAGCATCCGCAGATACTCTCGATCAAGATCTGGGCCTTGGCGCACCTGCTCGCCAATGGAGAGACGTCCTCCGTGCTGCTCTTCGCTTCGTTTCTCGCCTGGGCAGTTATCCTGCGCATCTCGTTGAAGCGACGCCAGCGCGGGGGCGAAACGGTGCTGCCGGTGTTCAAGTCGACGCGTAACGACGTGCTGGCGGTGCTCATCGGCCTCGCGGCCTATGTGCTCTTCGTCTGGAAGCTGCACGATTGGTTGATCGGCGTCCCTCCCATCGTTATGGGCTAAATGACATCATGGGCTAAATGACATGGGCCCCCTTACAAGCGACGCAAAATCGGGTAGAAGGCGCAAAATCCACAGAGAGCGACGCGCGTCCGGACCGGGCGCGCAACGGATGCTCGAACAGTTTGAGATTGCGCGTTTCCGTTCCGAACATCGGCGTTGAATGTCGGGGACTAGGCGCCAGCGTGCAAGAAGACCGGGGCAACAGATGGCAAACCAGGACGACAGCTTTATCCGCGAGGTGAATGAAGAACTCCGCTCAGATCAGATGAAAGCCGTCTGGACGCGGTTCGGTGGCGTCATCATCGGGATCGCGGCACTCATCGTCCTCGGTACCGTCGGCAAGGTCGGCTACGACTATTGGCAGGAGAGTTCCTCGTCGCAGTCGGGAGACGCCTTTCTCGTAGCCCTTGATCTTGCCAAGGAAAACAAGTCGGAGGAGGCGCTTGCCGCACTCACCAAGCTGGAGCAGGAGGGCTACGGCTCCTATCCGGTTCTCGCACGACTGCGCGCGGCGACGCTGCAGGCTCAGAAGGGCGAAACCGATGCGGCTGTCGCGGCGTTCTCCGAGGTCGGCAAGGACACGCGCATTCCCGCCGCACTCCGCGATGCGGCGCGGCTGCGCGCGGCTTACCTGCTCATCGATGCAGGCACCTACGATCAGGTCTCGGCCGAGGTCGAACAGCTGGCGGTGCCGCAGAACGCCATGCGCCATTCGGCGCGCGAGGCGCTCGGCCTTGCTGCGTACAAGGCGGGTGATTACGCCAAGGCGAAGGGCTGGTTCCAGCAGATCGCCGACGATACCGAAAGCCCGCGCGGCGTCGTCAACCGGGCGCAGATGCTGCTCGACGTGATTGCGGCGAGCGGCAAAGCTTGAGGCTTCTGATATGAGTTTCACCGTCGCCATCGTCGGGCGTCCCAATGTCGGCAAGTCGACCTTGTTCAACCGCCTGGTTGGCAAGAAGCTGGCGCTCGTCGACGACACGCCGGGGGTCACGCGCGACCGGCGGCCCGGCGACGCGAAGCTCGTCGACCTGAAATTCCGCATTATCGATACGGCCGGTCTCGAGCAATCGGCGCCCGACAGCCTGCAGGGGCGAATGTGGGCGCAAACCGAACAGGCGATCGACGAGGCGGATCTGTCGCTGTTCGTCATCGACGCCAAGGCCGGCCTGACGCCGGCCGATGAGACGCTTGCCGAAATGCTGCGCCGCCGCGGCAAACCGGTTATCGTCGTCGCCAACAAGTCGGAGGCGCGCGGCTCGGATGGCGGCTTCTACGATGCCTTCACGCTCGGCCTCGGCGATCCGTGCCCGATCTCGGCCGAGCACGGCCAGGGCATGCTCGACCTGCGGGACGCGATCGTCGCCGCACTCGGCGAGGATAGGGCGTTTCCGCCGGCCGAGGACGTCGCCGAGACCGATGTCGATATCCGCCCGACGGGGGCAGGCGAGGACGAAGAGGCGGAACCCGCCTATGACGAAACCAAGCCGCTGCGCGTCGCGATCGTCGGCCGGCCGAATGCCGGCAAATCGACGCTGATCAACCGCTTCCTCGGCGAGGACCGGCTGCTGACCGGCCCCGAGGCCGGCATTACCCGCGACTCGATCTCGGTCGAGTGGGATTGGCGCGGCCGCACGATCAAGATGTTCGACACGGCCGGCATGCGCCGCAAGGCGAAGGTCCAGGAGAAGCTCGAGAAGCTTTCGGTCGCCGATGCGCTCCGCGCCATCCGCTTTGCCGAGACGGTCGTTATCGTCTTCGACGCGACGATCCCCTTCGAGAAGCAAGACCTGCAGATCGTCGATCTGGTGCTGCGCGAGGGACGTGCGGCCGTGCTCGCTTTCAACAAATGGGATCTGGTCGAGAACTGGCAGACGGTGCTTGCGGATCTGCGCGAAAAGACCGAACGGCTGCTGCCGCAGGCCCGCGGCATCCGCGCCGTGCCGATCTCCGGCCATACGGGCTACGGTCTCGACCGGCTGATGCAGGCGATCATCGAGACGGACAAGGTCTGGAACCGGCGGATCTCGACGGCGCGGCTCAACCGCTGGCTGGAATCGCAGCAGGTGCAGCACCCGCCGCCGGCCGTCTCCGGCCGCCGCCTGAAGCTCAAATACATGACCCAGGTGAAGGCCCGCCCGCCGGGCTTCATGATTTCCTGCACGCGCCCCGAAGCGGTGCCGGAATCCTATATCCGCTATCTGATCAACGGCTTGCGCAACGATTTCGACATGCCGGGCGTGCCGATCCGCGTCCATTTCCGGGCTTCGGACAATCCTTACGAATCGAAGGCGCGCAAGAGGCGGTGATTGGCTGTTTAGGCCGGGATCGCCCCTCATCCGGCTGCCGCCACCTTCTCCCCCGCAAGCGGGGCGAAGGGACTTGTGGCGGCGCCTCCAGTCCCCTCTCCCCGCGTGCGGGGAGAGGGTTAGGGTGAGGGGCTATTCTCGATCCGGCCCACCAGGCAACTTCTCCCGCTCCACCAGCGCGCCGTGATGGCCGATCACCGCTGCGGCGACGTGCGCGGCGAAGGCGGCGGCTTCAGCCGGGCTGTCGCCGGCGGCGAGGCGAGCGAGGAACGAACCGTTGAAACTGTCCCCGGCGCTGGTGGTGTCGACGATGCGGGCAACGGGTGCTGCCGGGATATGCAGGCGCTCCTCCCCGCCGAACTGGAGAGTGACGCCGTTGGCGCCGTCCTTGACGGCGATGTCGGCCACGCCGAGCGCATGGTATCGTTCGATCGTGCTGCCGACGGATGCATCGCCGAAATGCGTTGCCTCGTCGTCGAAACTCGGCAGCAGCAGCGTCGCCGCCCGCGCGCCCGCCTCGATGGTTGCGCGCATCCGTGCCACGTCGTCCCAGAGGCGCGGGCGGATATTCGGATCGAACACCACGCGCTTGCCGGTCGCCTTCGCCCGCCGCAGTTCCGACAGCAAGGTTTCGACCGCATCGGCAGCAAGGATTGCAAGCGTGATCCCGGAGAAGAAGACCACGTCCGCCGAACCGATCGCCGTCCTTAGCCGATCCGGGTCGTCGGCAAGCAGCTTCGCGGCGGAAGTTGAGCGCCAGTAGGAGAAGCTGCGCTCCCCTTCCTTCAGATGGATCATGTAGAGGCCCGGCATGCGGCCCTCGATCCGGGCGATATGCGCTGTGCCGACCCCGGTCCCCTCGATGAATGACAGCATCTCGTCGGAGACGACATCGGTGCCGACGGCGGTCAGATACTCGACGGTCCATCCGGCCGGTGCGAACAGACGCGCGTAATAGGCGGTGTTGAAGGTGTCGCCCGCATAGCCCTTGCGCAGCATGCCGCCTTCCACCTGCATCAGTTCGACCATGCATTCGCCGATTGAAAGCATGCTGCCCGCCATCCGCTCTTCCTCCGCCATCGGTGTCGCCGCCAATGGGTTAGCGATCTGTCGGCTTCGCAGCAAGCGAATGTTGCGCGCGCCGTTTACTCGGTGAAATCGCGGCGATACATCTTTCGTGCAGCAGCAGGAACAGCGGGGTATGCGGATGGCGGTCGGAACGGGGTCTGGGGACGATTGGTGGCGCGGCGCGGTGGTCTATCAGGTCTATCCGCGTTCCTTCCAGGATACGGATGGCGATGGCATCGGTGATCTTCGCGGGGTGACCCGACGTCTTCCCCATATCGCCTCGCTCGGCGTCGACGCCATCTGGCTGTCGCCCTTCTTCAGGTCGCCGCAGGCGGACATGGGCTACGACGTCTCGGACTATTGCGACGTCGACCCGATGTTCGGCTCGCTTGCCGATTTCGACGCCATGATGGCGGAGGCGCACCGGCTGGGACTGAAAGTGATCATCGACCAGGTGATCTCGCACACCTCCGACCGGCATCCCTGGTTCGTCGAGAGCCGCTCGAGCCGCACCAATGCCAAGGCGGACTGGTTCGTCTGGGCCGATCCGAAGCCGGACGGTACGGCGCCGAACAACTGGCTTTCGATCTTCGGCGGCCCGGCCTGGGAATGGGACGGGGTGCGCCGGCAATACTACATGCACAACTTCCTGACGTCGCAGCCGGACCTCAATTTCCATCATCCCGAGGTCCAGGAGGCACTGCTCGATACGGTGCGCTTCTGGCTGGATCGCGGCGTCGACGGCTTCCGGCTCGACACCGTCAACTTCTATTTCCACGACCGGCATTTGCGGGACAATCCGCCGCTGGTGCCGGACCCGGATGCGACCAGCCAAGACGCACCCGAGGTCAATCCCTACGGGATGCAGGATCACCTCTACGACAAGACCCAACCGGAGAATATTGCCTTCATGCAGCGTTTGCGGGTGTTGCTCGACAGATATGGCGGCCGCACGACGGTGGGCGAGGTCGGCGATGGCGCCCGGTCGCTGAAGACGGTTGCCGCCTATACGAGCGGTGGCGACAAGCTGCACATGTGCTACACCTTCGACCTGCTCGGCCCGGAACTCTCGGCACGCCATATCCGGCGATGCGTCGAGAATTTCCAGGCGATCGTCACCGACGGCTGGGTCTGCTGGGCGTTCTCCAACCACGACGTCATGCGCCATGTCAGCCGCTTTGCGCTCCGCGCGGCGGATCGGGAACGGCTGGCGAAACTCGCTATCTCCCTGCTCGCCAGCCTGCGCGGCTCGATCTGCCTCTACCAGGGCGAGGAATTGGGCCTGCCGGAGGCGGAACTCACTTACGAGGAATTGCGCGACCCCTACGGCATCCGCTTCTGGCCGGCCTTCAAGGGCCGCGACGGCTGCCGGACGCCGATGGTCTGGGAAAGGGATGAGGCGAATGCCGGCTTTTCCGCCGGTTTTCCCTGGCTGCCGGTGCGCGAGGAACAGCGTGCCTTGGCGGTCGATGCCCAGGAGGGCGTCGCGGGCTCGGTGCTCGAGCATTATCGCGCTACGCTCGCTTTCCGTCGCGCCCACGCGGCCCTCCTAGACGGCGACATGGCGTTCCTAGCGACCAACCAGGATGTGCTGGCTTTCACAAGGGAGAAGAACGGCGAACGGCTGCTTTTCGTCTTCAACCTGACGGGGGAGCCGCAAACGGTTCAGCTCGCCGCCGACATGGATGTCGCTGAAGTGCTGCCAATGCCGGAATTTGCGCCCGAGTTAGCTGACAGTGCGATCAAGCTTGCTGCATTCGACGTGTTCTGTGGACGGCTGGGGTGAGCGGCCCCTCTTTCCCCTGTCATCCTCGGCCTTGAGCCGAGGATCCAGCCACGAGGCCGCAAAGCCGAACTGGGGCTCCCAATTTCTCGGGCGTCATGTTTGGTCGCGCGATCCTCCTGTGTCGTGCGTCAAGATTTGCGCCTGGATCCTCGGCTCAAGGCCGAGGATGACGGAGCAAGAGGAGACGGCGGTGCCAGTAGGCTCAAGATGGCGGCTGGCGAGCGAACTATTGGAGAAACGGGGCAAGTTGGGCGATGACGGCCCGCAGCCAAACTCAGCCAATCAGCGCAAACTTGTCCACATCCACCAGCCCGCGGTCCGAAATCTTCAGGTGCGGGATCACCGGCAGCGGCAGGAAGGCGAGTTGCAGGAAAGGCTCCTCCAGCGTCGCGCCGAGTGCGAAGGCGGCCTGGCGCAGATGGTGGAGGATGTCGCGCACCCGCTCGTAGGGTTCGAGGCTCATCAGTCCAGCGATCGGCAGGGCGATCTCGCCGGTCACCCGACCGTCTTCGACCACGACGAAACCGCCCCTGATCACGCCGAGCCGATTGGCGGCAAGCGCCATATCTTCGTCGCTGACACCGACGACGCAGATATTGTGGCTGTCATGGCCGACGGTGGAGGCGATCGCGCCCTTCTTCAGGCCGAAGCCCTGAACGAAGCCGTTGGCATGGTTGCCGTTGATGCCGTGTCGCTCGATGACGGCGACCTTGATGATGTCGCGGCCGAGATCGGGCCCTGTCTGGTTACCCTCGGTCGGCAGCCGAAAGCGGCGATGCTCGGTGATGATCTTGCCCGGCAGCACGCCGATCACCGAGGTCTCGCCCTCGCTGTAGGGCACGGCAAAATCGGCCGCCTTGACCTCGCGCGCCCTGACGCTGTCGAGCCCCACCGGTTCGATCGGCTTGCGGCGGGCAAAGAGCGCGCCGGTGACGCGCTTTCCGGCCGAGAAGACCATCTCGGCCTCGCAGTTCTCCAGGCTGTCGACGACGACGAGGTCGGCCCGCCAGCCGGGCGCGACCAGGCCGCGGTCGCCGAGACCGAAGGCACGCGTTGCCGAGATCGAGGCGGCGCGATAGATCGCCAGCGGCTCGACGCCAGCGGCGATCGCCGTGCGGATCATATGGTCGAGATGGCCCTGCTCGGCGATGTCGAGCGGATTGCGATCGTCGGTGCAGAGCGCCAGATAAGGCGACAGCCGCTCTGTGATGATCGGCATCAGGGCATGCAGATCTTTCGACACCGAGCCTTCGCGCACGAGGATGTGCATGCCCTTGCGGATCTTTTCGAGGGCTTCCTCGGCGCTCGTGCACTCGTGGTCGGTGCGGATGCCGGTTGCGAGGTAACCATTCAGTTCCTTGCCGCGCAACAGCGGCGCATGGCCGTCGATGTGGCCGCCCTGGAAGGCCTCGAGCTTGGCGAGGCAGACCGGATCCTTGTGGATGACGCCGGGAAAATTCATGAATTCGGCGAGGCCGATCACCTTCGGGTGATGGCGGAAGGGCGTGAGCCGTTCGATCGGAAGATCGGCACCGGCCGTCTCCAGATGCGTTGCCGGCACGCAGGACGAAAGCTGGACACGGATGTCCATAATCGTTTCCATCGCCGAGTCCAGGAAGAACTGGATGCCCTCGGTGCCGAGCACGTTGGCGATCTCGTGCGGGTCGCAGATCGCCGTAGTGATGCCGAGCGGCAGGACGCAACGGTCGAATTCGTGCGGGGTGACGAGCGAGGATTCGATGTGCAGATGCGTGTCGATGAAGCCGGGGACGACGATGCGGCCGGAGACGTCGATCTCCTCGCGTCCCTCGTAGTCGCCGCAAGTGCCGACAATCCGATCGCCGGAGATGGCAATGTCGGAAGCGACGAGTTCGCCGGTGACGAGATCGAAGAACCGCCCGCCCTTGAGCACGATGTCGGCCGGCTTGCGGCCAACGCCCTGATCGATCAACCGGCCCAACGTTTCGGACATGCCTGAACCTCGCCCCCTTGCTGCTTTGCCGATGACAATAACCCTCTCCCCGCAGGCGGGGAAAGGGCTTCGCAAATAACGCCGAGATATCTCAGATATTGTTCTTCAGGACGTCGCGCAGCTTGTCGAAGAGTTCGTCGATATGGCGCTTTTCGATGATCAGCGGCGGCGACAGCGCGATGATGTCGCCGGTCGTGCGGATCAAAAGGCCTTTTTCGTAGGCCTTCAGGAAGGCAGAGAAGGCGCGCTTCGTCGGCTCCCCGGCGATCGGCTCGAGCTCGACCGCGCCGATCAGGCCGATGTTGCGGATATCGATCACATGCGGGCAGTCCTTCAGCGAATGCAATGCCTCTTCCCAGTAGGGGGCGAGTTCGGCGGCGCGTGTCAGCAGACCCTCTTCCTTGTAGGTGTCGAGCGTTCCGAGCGCTGCGGCGGACGCGATCGGGTTGCCGGAATAGGTATAGCCGTGGAAGAACTCGATCAGATGCTCGGGCCCGGTCATGAAGGCGTCGTGGATTTCCGAGGTGACGAACACTGCGCCCATCGGGATCACGCCGTTGGTCAGGCCCTTGGCGGTGGTGATGATATCCGGCTTGACGTCGAAATATTGCGCGGCAAAGGGTGTGCCGAGACGGCCATAGCCGGTGATGACCTCGTCGAAAATCAACAGAATGCCGTGCTTAGTGCAGATTTCGCGCAGCTTCTGGAGGTAGCCTTTCGGCGGAATGAGCACGCCGGTGGAGCCGGCGACCGGCTCGACGATGACCGCGGCGACTGTCGAGGCGTCGTGGAGCGTGACGATGCTTTCCAGTTCGCTCGCAAGGTCGGCGCCATGCTCGGGCTCGCCGCGGGTAAAGGCGTTCTTCCCCGGCAGATGGGTATGCGGCAGGTGGTCGACGCCCGTCAGCAGCGTGCCGAACATCTTTCGGTTGGCGACGATGCCGCCGACCGAAATGCCGCCGAAATTGACGCCGTGATAGCCGCGTTCGCGGCCGATGAGGCGGAACCGCGAGCCGTTGCCCTTGGCGCGGTGATAGGCGAGCGCGACTTTCAGCGCGGTATCGACCGATTCCGAACCGGAATTGGTGTAGAGAACATGGTTCAGCCCTTCGGGCGCGATATCGACGAGCCGATTGGCGAGTTCGAAGGCCTTCGGATGGCCGAGCTGAAAGGCCGGCGCATAGTCGAGTTCGCCCGCCTGTTCGCGGATCGCCTCGGTGATCTTCGGCCGACAGTGGCCGGCATTGACGCACCAGAGCCCGGCCGTGCCATCGAGCACCGTGCGACCGTCATGCGTGGTGTAGTACATGTCCTTGGCGCCGACGAAGAGACGCGGCTCCTTCTTGAACTGCCGGTTGGCGGTGAACGGCATCCAGAAGGCGCGGAGATCGTTCGGGGTGGTGTTCAGGCGGTTCGACATGTCTGTTCTCCTCGGCGGATCCGGTCGGCGCAAAACGTCGCCCGGGTTCCGCATTTTTTACCTGTTGGTCAAATTATCAGTGCCCCTGTGAGCGTCAAGCCTGCCGGCGCGCAAGAAATAAGCCCCGCGATTGCTCGTCGGGGCTTTGGCCTTGCAGCTCTTATCGGCGTCTTGGGAGTTACGCCGACTTGCGCACGAAGGGCTTTTCAATGACGACGCTCGTCGCCGCGCCGTAAATCTCCGTGAGTGCGCCCAAAATCCTCATGACGGCCTCGGACGAACTTGAATAGTAGATCGTCTGCGCGTCACGACGGGTGCTAACCAGATTCTGGGCACGCAACTTCGAGAGGTGCTGGGAAAGAGCCGACTGGCTCAGCCCGACCTTGTTGGCCAATGCGCCTACCGCCATTTCTTCCTTGACCAGCGAGTCGAGAATGAGCAGGCGTTTTGGATTTGCCATGGCCGAGAGGAAACCGGCTGCTATTTCCGCTTCCTCATGTTTTTCAGGCGAAAGAGGCTGCATTGCGTGCTCCATGCGAGAATTACATCACACGTAGTTATGTTTTACGAAGCACGATAATTAGACGTGATGCATAAAAGGGCAACCACCCACTGCAAGAATTGGGGGTAGCTAAGTGCCGATTAACCGTTAAGTTTCTTCAAAATCGGCCGCAACTGGGCCGTGTCCTCGAGAACGGCGTCGAATTCGAGGCGCTGCAGTTTCTCCCCGTCGGATAGGTCGAGGCCAGCCGAGTCGATTCCGACAATCTTCCAGTCGCCATCGCTGGCCCGGCAATGAACGGTCGCATAATGCTTCACCGCGTCCCGGTGATCGGAATTCATGTGCTCGATGGCGCTGCTCTCCATCTCTGCGAGCGCGGCGGCCGCGGGCGAAGCGATGACGAGATCGTCGCCAGTCAGCACATAGGCGCGGCCGAAACCGCCATTGAGGCTGGCGCGCAGCGGCGGCAACCGGAAAAAGCGGAAATCGGGAAAATCGACATAGAGCCGGGTCTTGGGATGGCGACGGAGAAAACGCTCGCGGATCCGGCCATGCGCGGCGCCGTCGCGCGCAACCTCTTCGGCCTCGCACTGCACGGTGAGGCGCGGATGGGCGAGGGGATCGCCCTTGCCCGGCTCTCCGGTCAGCAGCGAGGCGCGGCGGTCGGCAAGGAGCGCCTGGGTATGAGTCGAAAGCCGTGAGACGAGAATGATCGGCGCACCGTCAATGTCGATGCCGATCAAGGCGCGGCTGACGAAGGGAAAGCCGCTGCCGTTGGGTTCGAGCACAGCCAACGCACCGCTGCGCGCGGACCGGAGCAGCACGCGGGCAAGCTTGCGCGCCTCGTCGTCGGTCTCTCTCAAGACGTTCGGCTTGTCGCTCATGATGCGCTTCCTCGGGGTCAGCAAAACAAAAAAGCCCGGAGCGGCTGCTCCAGGCTTCTTTTGAACCCCGCGCTTCGTGGCGTCAATCTTTGCTGCGGTGACGCGTCAAACCTTCGACGATGTTTTGGGCGTCGATGGTCCCGACCACCGCGCCATTATCGACGACGCCAATGCTGCCCGGCTGGCGGGACATGGCGTCGAGGATGTCGACAAGCGGCGTCGTCGGCTTGGCGGTCGCCGTCACGCCGGTAGTGGCGGCGGTCCGTCCGACACCGGACTGCATCACGTCCTTCGCCGTCAGCATGGTGATCGGGTTCATGTGCTGGACGAAGTCGGCGACGTACTGGTTCGCCGGATTCTTGACGATTTCCTGCGGCGTACCGCACTGGATGATCCGCCCGCCCTCCATGATGGCGATGCGGTTGCCGATGCGGAAGGCCTCGTCGAGATCGTGGCTGACGAAGATGATCGTCTTCTTCAGCCGCCGCTGGAACTCCAACAACTCGTCCTGCAGGCGCGTGCGGATCAGCGGGTCGAGGGCCGAAAACGGCTCGTCCATCAGCAGGATCGGGGCACCGGTGGCGAAGGCCCTGGCAAGGCCGACGCGCTGCTGCATGCCGCCCGAAAGCTCGTTCACCTTGCGGTCCGCCCACTTGGTCAGATTGACGAGGTCGAGCTGCTCGCCGACGCGCTTCTTTCGTTCCGCATCGCCAACGCCGGCCAGTTCGAGGCCGAAGCCGACATTGTCGGCCACCGTGCGCCAGGGAAGCAGTGCGAACTGCTGGAACACCATCGACACGGTATGCATGCGGAAGTCGCGCAAGGCTTTGGCATTGCAGCGATAGGGATTGAGCGATCCGCTCGGCGCCTTGACCTCGACCTCGCCGCGTACCACCGGCGCAAGGCCGTTGACGGCTCTCAGCAGCGTCGACTTGCCGGAGCCGGAGAGGCCCATCAGCACGAGGATCTCGCCTTCGTGGATTGCCAGCGAGGCGCCGGCCACGCCGAGCACGAGGCCGGTGGCAGCACCGATCTCGTCGCGGGTCTTGCCTTGGTCGACCATCTGAATGGCCGGCTGGGGGTTCTTGCCGAAGATGATGTCGACATTCTTGAAAACGACGGCTTCGGTCATGCGCCCTCTCCTTCATCGGACGAGCGGAAAAGACGGTCGAGGACGATCGCTAGGATGACGATACAGAGCCCGGACTCGAAGCCCCTGGCGATATTGACCGTGTTCAGCGCCCGAAGGACGGGCACGCCGAGGCCGTCGGCACCGACGAGTGCGGCAATGACCACCATTGACAGCGACAGCATGATCGTCTGCGTCAGCCCGGCCATGATCTGCGGCATGGCGAAGGGAATCTCGACCTTGCGCAGCACCTGCCATGGCGTGGCGCCGAAGGATTCGGCCGCCTCGACCAGCGACGGCGGCGTCGAGATGATGCCGAGACGCGTCAGGCGGATTGGCGCGGGAATGGCGAAAATGACCGTGGCGATCAGCCCCGGCACCATGCCGAGACCGAACAGGATCAGCGCCGGAATGAGATAGACGAAGGTCGGGATCGTCTGCATCAGGTCGAGGATCGGCCGCATGATCGAGTAGACCCAGGCACGCCGCGCAGCGACGATGCCCAGCGGCACGCCGACGGCCATGCTGACGAAGCTCGCCGCGAGCACCAGCGCCAGAGTCTCCGTGGTTTCCTGCCAATAGCCCTGATTGACGATCAGGAGGAGCCCGAGACAGGTGAATGCGGCGATGCCGACCGAGCGGCGAAACCACCAGGCAAGGGCGGTCACGATGGCGATGACGATAAGCGGGTGCGGCGTCTGGAGGATGTAGAGCAAGACGGAGATGATGCCTGAAAGCAGATTTGCGAGCTGGTCGAAGAACAGCTCGAAATTCGTCGTCAGCCAGTCGACGAACGCCTTGGCCCAGCCGCCGATCGGGATGCGATTATCAGTTAGAAATTCCACGAAACTGGATCCCTCTTGTCAGGGTCGAACACTGATCGCATGAAGCGGTGGAAAGGGCGGGAGGTTCCCCCGCCCGACTGCATGCTTCCTTCAATCACAGCCGATTTAGGATAAAGGCATGCAGCAATTTTAGAATGCTGCAGCGACCCTTGCGCGACGGACGGCCGCGCGGCGCTACGGCAATCAGAGACCGAGTTCGGACTTCACCGCAGCCAGTCCATCGCCACCATCCTTGGTGGTCACGCCGGCAAGCCAGGGCTCGATGGCAGAGGGATTGTCCTTCAGCCAGGCTGCAGCAGCCTTTTCCGGATCTTCGCCGTCGTTCAGGATCTTGCCCATGATCTCGTTTTCCATCTCGAGCGAGAAGTTCATGTTCTTGAGCAAGGCGCCGACATTCGGGCATTCGGTCGTGTAACCGGCACGCACATTGGTGTGCACCGTGGCGCCACCGAAGTTCGGGCCGAAGATGTCGTCGCCGCCGGAGAGATAGGTGAGCTTGAAGTTGGCGTTCATCGGATGCGGCTCCCAGCCGAGGAAGACGATCGGCTCGCCGTCCTTCTCGGCGCGCGCCACCTGCGCCAGCATGCCCTGTTCGGAGGATTCGACGACCTCGAAGCCCTTGAGATCGAACGTCCCCTTGTCGACCATGTCGATGATCAGGCGGTTGCCGTCGTTGCCAGGCTCGATGCCGTAGATCTTACCCTCGAGCGCATCCTTATGGGCGGCGATGTCCTTGAAGTCCTTGATGCCAAGCTCAGCGCCCTTGGCGTTGGTCGCCAGCGTGTACTTGGCGCCTTCGAGGTTCTGGCGGACCGTTTCGACCGACTTGTCGTCGCGATAGGGCTTGATGTCGGCTTCCATCGTCGGCATCCAGTTGCCGAGGAAGACGTCGATATCCTTGTTCTTCAGCGACGTGTAGGTAACGGGGACCGAAAGCACCTTGACGTCCGTCTCGTAGCCGAGCGCCTTGAGGATAGTGGTTGCCGTCGCCGTCGTGGCGGTGATGTCCGTCCAGCCGACGTCGGAGAAGCGGACGGTTCCGCAGCTTTCCGCCTCGGCCGCGGCCGCGTTGCCGGCGGTCAAGGCCGCGATGCAGATGGCACTCGCCAGCATGAATTTGAGTGAGAATGTCCTTGTCATCGTTGTCGTTCCCCTGCCTGTGTTCTTTTTTTAGCCAAACACCAATGCGGCCCGAATTCAAGGCCTTGGCGTCGAGCGAAGTGTATTGTCTCATTCCATTAAGGGGATGCACAAAACGACGCTGAATGTCGCAATGCCTCCGAAATGGCGCTCCACAAACACCGATGGGCTCACGCGCGACGCGGGCCGGACCAATATTCGGCGAGGGCGAAAATCTGTGGGTCGCGCCGACGCGCTCTGGTCATCGGCCATTTGCACGGTCATTTAGCGAAGACGACGTCTGGGAACCGTGGTCATGGCCAAACTCTATTTCAGCTACGCGACGATGAATGCGGGCAAGAGCACGCTGCTCCTGCAGGCCGCATACAACTATCAGGAGCGTGGCATGCGCGTCGTGATGCTGATCGCCGCCTTCGACGATCGCGGCGGCATGGGGCGCATCGCATCGCGCATCGGGCTTCAATCGGAAGGAATCCCGTTCCATGGGAAGGATGACCTTTTTAAACTCGTCGAGCGGCTGAACGGCGACGGTTCCGGCGAGATCGCCTGTGTCTTCGTCGACGAGGCGCAGTTCCTCGGCCAGGACCAGGTGTGGCAGCTTGCACGCGTCGCCGATCGCCTCGGCATCCCGGTCATGGCTTATGGCCTGAGAACGGATTTCCAGGGGAAGCTCTTTCCGGGTTCCATGGCGCTGCTGGCGATCGCCGACGAGCTGCGCGAGGTCAGGACGATCTGCCATTGCGGACGCAAGGCGACGATGGTCGTGCGCCTCGACGGCAACGGCAAGGTCATGCGCGAGGGGGCGCAGGTCGATGTCGGCGGCAATGAGAAATACGTCTCCTACTGCCGCCGCCATTGGGAAGACGAGATGCGCGACGGCTGACGGCGGCGTGCCGATCTTCAACGGGAGCTCCAAAGATCCGGTCCGTCGTCCTCGCTATGTGTCTCGCCCTTGTCGCGACGCCCGGCCTAGGCGGATGGCGACCCCAATGAAGGGCCGCCCAGCCTCGCCTTACTCTCGAAAAAAAGCCCGCCGGCGTCTCTTGTCCTGACCTGCTAAACACCCTTTATATAACTGCAATCAAGGGCTGAGCAGATTGGTCCGCGGGCACAGCCGCCCGGACGGACAAAGGGGATAGGACATGGCCACTCTTCAGAATTTTGACGCCGAAATCGCCAAGACGCGGAGCGTCGTCGACGAGATGCGCGGCAAGCTCGAACAATCGGGCGTCGTGCTAGAGCAATTCGCCAAGGCGGACACCAAGCTCGGCGATGTTAATTTCGACATCGAGAACGCCCGCATCCAGGACGTCCTCAAGCAACAGAAGGCGATGGAAGCCAACATCGCCGATCTGATCATCGGTCTCGAAGATGCAACGAACGTCTTCGGTGCCGAGTTCGAGAGCATGAAAAGCTATACGGGTTACGAGAAGTTCATCGGCATGTTCTCCAAGCAGTCGATGCAGCGGATGCGCACCGACCGGGTGCGCAACATGTCGCTCGCCGGCAACCTTCAGGAACTGCTCGTCAAGTCCGACACCATCGTCGGCATCCTCAAGGAGCAGAAGGCGATCCTCGACCAGCGCTACAAGACCTCCGAGCAGAGTCTCATCCAGGTGATCGAGCGCCGCAAGGGCACGATGGCGGCGTTGGTGGAGACCCAGAAGCGCATCGAGGAACTCAATCCGCTGCTGCTTGACATCGAGAACCGAATCGCCGCTTCCACGGACCAGACGACCCGCACTGACCTCGAGTCCGAGCGCTCGCGGCTGGCGACGGAATACAACGAGAAACAGGCCAAGGAACAGGAACTGCTCGCCGAGAGCCAGACGCTCGAGCGCTATACCGCGATGTTCCAGACCTTCGTCGATTCGCTCAACAATCAGATTGCCGCACAGAACACGCTGATCAACAAGCTGACGATCGATACGGAGCAGCGCATCGTCCTCTACAAGTCGCTGGAAGATTCGCTGAAGACGGCGGCGCAGCAGGACGTGGCGCACAAGATCAATACGCTAGGCAGCCAGGTCGACACCGCCGCCGAGGAAACTATGGCCGGGATCGGCGCCGCCGCCCAGCGGCATATCGGCGACCTTCTCGAAATGCATGAAAAAAACATGCTTGCGACGCAGGATATCCAGCGGCGCAAGAAGCTGGCCGACGACGCCTTTGCCCGCCGCTTCCAGACGGTAATGGACAAGCATAATGCCGCAAACTACGTGAAGCAGTGATCGGCAAGGCGGCAATGACCAGCTTTCCGACCGCCTTTCGGCATTTGCCGGAGGGGTTTACATGAATACCGCCGTATCGCCTGCCGTCAGGCAATATTTCACCTCGATCAGGGCCGCATTGGCCGGTCTCGAGCTGTTTCTCGGCGACCGCAATTCGCCGCTCTACCGCAACACGGTCGTCGGCGAGGTCATCGTTCCCTATCTCGGCCGGCTGAAGGCATCGGTTGCCTGCTGGGAGAACCGCATCGGCTTCGTCGAGCATTTCCGGATCTCGCGCGCCGAGAGCGGTTTTCCGGTCTTCCAGAATGTGCTGGAGCTCGAGAACGACCGGCAGAGCGCAGAAAAGCGGCTGGCGAGCATCCCATCCGCCGATGCGCTGCGCGAGGAAATGGTCGATTTCATCCTCAGACAGAAGGCCTTCCCGGAAGCGCTGCAGGCGCGCATGGCAGAGCGGCTCTATCTCGAGCAGATCGGCAAGGGCGACATCTTCTCGCCCTTTATCCTGCCGGAGACGATCCGCGTCGCCGTCAATCCGAAGACGATGCGGCCCTATTATGTGGTTGCCTGGGGCGCCTTCGACGGCACGCAGACGCTGCCGATGATCTACATGGCGACGGTCGAGGATTCCTCCGACAATATCGTCGAGATGCTGGTGACCGAAGACGGCAAGCTCAATCCGGAAATCGAGATCCCGCTGCCGGTCGGCGGACTGCTCAACCCGCAGCTGGCGAGCCGTTTCGACGATTTCGCCTCGAAGAACAGCGCCTATTCGCTGACTCCGGTGACGATCGCCACCAATCTCGACAGGGATTTTCCGGAACTGCATCCGAAGCAGCTTCGGCGCATCGTGCTCGGGCCCTTCTATTCGGCCGGGATCACGGAGAACAACGCGCGCATCAACGACATCCTCTCGAAGGTGCGCAAGACGGAGAATGCCTGGCTCTTGACCTGGACGGTGCAGGAGGTCTTCTCCAAGGCCGAGCGGCCGGCGGAGCGTGGCTTCTGGTCGACGACGCCGGCGCAGGAGGAGTTTCACATCGACACCGGCAATCTCGAAGCCGCTCGCATGGGTGTCAGCGCCTATGAGAAGCATGCTCTTGTGCCGCACGACGCCTATCAGGCGCTCTACGCGGCCGGCGAGGCAGCGCAGGTGTTCGGTGACTACAAGGTGCATGTTATCTCCGGAAACCAGGTGGTGAGCGAGGTTTGAGCGATGACGCTGAACACGGGTCTGACGACGCTGCACGAGGACGACATCGCCAAGCATCAGGCGGTCGCACAGAGCCTCGTCACCAAGCTCGCCATTCTCGAGCGGGATGAGCCATCGGCGAGTACACCGCTTGCCGGTACCGGCCGCCGCTTCGTCTCGACCGTCTCGACCGGCGGCCAGCGCCGCAGCCGCGAGGTGGAACTCGCCCGGACGATCCAAGCGGTGCGCGGCGCCGATCCGCTGCTTTCGCCGGCACAGCACGCCGTCCTCTACCGCGCGCGACGCGGCATCCAGGTGGCGCTCGCCGTTTCTGATGTTTTCGCGCGGCAGACGAATCTCGAACAGTTGCAGGCGCGTAACGCCGGCACGCCGCTTTCCGGCGAAGACGCAAGCCATTTCAAGGCGCTGCTTTCGGCCGCCGCCTATATCGCTGCCTTCACGCTTGCTGCCTATATCGGCGTGACGTTGCAGGGCGAGGGCGAGCCGGTCGACGATGCCGCCGAGCCGGATTTCCTCTTCGATACGCCCCAAGACGCGCTGAAGAGCATGGTCGCCGGACTCGATCGCAGCATCGCCGGTGCGCCGGACGATCTGGCCCTGACGGCGCGGACCCGCGCCTTCTCCCGCGTTGCGATCGAAGGTCTGCTTGCCCGCAAGGCGCGCTTCACCGGATTGCAGAACTTCGAGAACGTCCACATCCGGCTCGACCAGGACGATTTCACCTTGAACGGCTTCGACGTTGCGCCCGGGCAGAAGCGCAAGCCGCTGGTGATGACCTTCAAGAAGCCGGAGGAGATTATCGGCAATCACATTGCCAAGTATCAGGCGCTGAAACTCGCCAAGATGTTGATGGCCTATGACTTCGACCGGCAGATGAGCCCCTTCGTCGAACTCGGCGGCTTCCTCTTCACCTTCATCGGCGACGGCATGCCGGGCACCGGCAAGACGATCCTGATCCAGATGCTTGCCGGCATGCTCCACGACTATTGCGGTGTCGCCGGCTACGCCTTCCATTACGAGAATTTCGGCGTCGACCAGATCTCCTCCTATCAGGGCAAATCGGGCCAGAACTGCAAGGAATTCGTCAACAACGTGATGAACCCGCGGGCGATCGGCTTCGGCACGATCGACGACGTCGATCAGGTGACGGCGAAGCGCTCCGACGATCGCGCTTCCGCCGGCCAGCACGAGGTGACGGCGGTGCTGATGGAGAGCTTCGCCGGCGCTTCGACCGTGGTGCGCGGCAATTGCACCTTCGGCATGTTCTCGAACTATCCGGAAAATGTCGACGATGCGCTGCGTCAGCGCGCCGGCGCACGTTGGCTGGTCGACGGGCCACAGACGGAGGCCGACTATATCGACATCTTCGCGCTGCTCGTCGGCAAGAACCACAAGATCCCGCTCGGGGAGCACGATCTCTATGCCGGCCAGGAGATCAAGCGCGCCATCTCGCAATCCTATGCGGCCCATGCACGGCCGCAGGAGGACGGGCTTGCGGCGGTTTGGGAGCGTTACGAGAAGGACAAGGGCAAGATCGCCTCGCTCGCCGATGTCGGCGCCTATCTGCACATGATCAAGGAGGCGGAGCCGCGCTTCACCGGCCGGGCGATCCGCAACATCACCGACGCGATCAAGATGCGGGCAATGGACGTCGAATTGCCGGACGACTGGTTCAAGGATGCGGCCTCCTTCATGCACAGGTCCTACGACGAGAAGAAGGCGATGATCGAGGACCTGCGCGGCCCGATCACCATTGACATGGTGCTGCAGGAAATCAACCGCTACGCCGACAGCGAATTCCGCTACACCGACAAGTCTGACGACGCCGCCATTGCCGAAATCATCCGCCGCGAGCGGCAGCGCGAGAAGGCGATCGGCGAGATCGAGACAATGAAGCGCGAGGGCAGGTGGCAGGGATGAGCGAAATGTCTTCGCGATTTGCCCCTCACCCTAGCCCTCTCCCCGCGCGCGGGGAGAGGGGACGAGGTCGGCATTCGCGGTGCCGTTTGAACCAACTCGGCACATCGGCTCTATCCGAGAAGTTGATGCCGCTTGAAGGACAATTGCGGCCCTGGCCGATGCAGTCGAGCACAACGGTGTCCCCTCTCCCCGCGAGCGGGGAGAGGGCTAGGGTGAGGGGCAGTCTCGAGGTGCGATGCATATGAGAGGAGCCGATGAACGCCGGACACAGCGCGCCAGGGATCTCAGACAAGTCGACAACGACGCGGAGTCAGTCCTCTGGTCGGAGCTGAGGGACAGGCGTCTCAACGGCTTCAAATTCGTCCGGCAGTTTCCGATCGGTCCGTATTTCGCTGATTTTGCCTGCCGTGACGAGCGCTTGGTCGTAGAGGTAGATGGCAGCCAGCATGCGAGTAGCCGTCGAGATTCTGAGCGCGACAAGTACATGGTGGCAAATGGCTGGGGTGTGGCTCGCTTCTGGAACACGCACATATTCAACGATCGCGTGTCGGTTCTTGAAACGATTGTCGCGATCTTGGAGAAGCGTTTGACGGCTGAGGTGAGGGGAGCGGATTTGACGTTTGTTCCGGCGGGTGGAAGACATGGCTGACGTGTTGAGATTTGCCGCCTGGTTCGCCCCTCACCCTAACCCTCTCCCCGCGCGCGGGGAGAGGGGACGAAATCGTTGCGCTCCGGTGCATTTTGCGGATGCCGAATCGCACTTTGAGCGGTTCCCTTCGGTTGGGTGGAACGCGGCGTGCAGCACCATTCCCTCTCCCCGCGAGCGGGGAGAGGGCCAGGGTGAGGGGCGGACGCCGACGTACAGCTGCCACGCGTCGGGGGGCGTTGCCCCATGAAACGCCTTCTCGAAGCCGAGCTCATCTATGGGCGGCTGCTCGATATTTCCGAGCCGCATCTCGTTGCGCGCTATAACAAGGCGCTCGAAGGCTTCGGGCTGAAGCCGACGGGGCTCGAGCGGTTCAGCATCGATATGACCGGCTTTTCGCCCGAAATTGCCCAGGAACTCGGAGACCGCGACTATCTCGACCCGAACCGGGTCAATCGGCGCTTCATCATCCTGACGCCCGCCCAGGCGGACCTGCCGGTGGTCCATACGAGCTTTTCCAACACCGCGGCGCTGATGCATGAATTCTTCAACGCCAACAGCCGGGCGATCAACGCCGTCACCATCAAGGATGCGCTCTATGGCGAGATCGAGGACTCGGTGTCGGTGGTCGAGGACATCGACGATCTGCTGTCGATCAACGAGGTCCGCTTCCGCGTGCTTTCCGCCGAGGACATGCTCGGCAAGGCGGCTGAGCTCCGCGAGCTCGTCGACCGGCTGAAAAAGGTGCCGCATGCATGGGCGGACGACGCCATGCTGGACCGGATGGTGGAACTCGCCAAGCGGACCGGCGACATCCGCCAGAATTCGCTGGTACCCGAGGAACTGGTGTTTCGGCACGAGGCCTTCTGGGCCAATCATTTCGGTGGCGTCTATGTCTTCCTCGACCAGAAGACGACGACGGTGATCTGCGACCCTTCCGTGCCCGGCTTCCGCCGCTCGCGACCCTGGCAGGTGAGCTATATCCCGATCGGCGATTACGCGCGCATCTACGACTTCCTGACGACGACGAACCGGCTGCAACTGCCGCAGGCCTCCTGGGTGCAGGATTCGGGCCTGTTCCAGCACCGGGCCGACATGGTGATCCGCGGTCTGATCAACGAAGCCGATCCGGATGCGGATCTGCTGAATGCCGATCGGATCTGGCTGCAGACCTGGATCCATCGCAACGCCGCGCTGGTGGCGCGCGATGGCACCTACCCGTTCCTGCAGGAAGTCGCGCGGGCGATCGCGGCGACGGGGACGGTGAAGATGCAGGAGATCGCCCCGGAAAACCGCTTCCTGCTGGTGCGGGCCGCTCACGACCATACGGACAAATGGCTGGTCAACCAGCTCATTGCGCAGCTCGTCCCGCGCGACTTCGTCTCGCGCTTCGTGTTCGACAAGCAAGGCTTTTATGCTGCCTACGAGCGCTACGGCGAAAAGTTCCGCGAATATGTTGTGGCGACCCTGACGGGCACATATCTGAAAGACAAGACCGCCTTCCGCCACAAGCTCTACGGTCTCAAAGAGGAATAGGACATGCTCGATCCGATCGTTGTGTTTTTTCAGCGCGTGTTCACGGCGATCGGCCGCGGCATAGGTCTCGCGGTCTCCTGGCTCCTCTGGCCCTTCGTGGCGCTCGGCAACTGGTATCGGGCGCGGAGCTGGATCATCAAGGGGCCGATCGGCCTGGTGCTGCTCGGACTGATCTTCTTCTACGGCTATTTCATCTGGCAGACGCAGGCCTGGACGAATTTCGATCCGGACTATGTCAATCGCTACAAGCTCTCCGAGCGCAAGGTGCCGGCGGGGTCGCCGATCAGCGGCCCCGGCGCCACCACGGGACAATCCGGTAGCGCGGCGGCTAGCAGCCAGGCCGCAGCCGTGGTGCCTTCGGACGGATCGACCACCGAAGCGCTCGACATGGCGCAGCTGCCGGCCGGCACGGTCTGCCAGACCTCGGCGACCGTCGATGTCGCGGCCGATCTCATCGACCTCAACGTCAACCAGAACGCCTGGATTTCCTCGATGCTCGCCTACAAGCTCGGCCTGTTCGGGATGGACTGGGACGACACGCCCTGGCTCGACAACAAGGCGTCGTTCCAGCGCGGCATCAACCAGGCGGTGCGCCGCACCACCGTCGAACTGGTCGACTCACTTGGCCGGGTGCGCGGCACCTCCGGCGTCAACAACGACCTGCAGGCCGCACGCGGCAACATTCAGTTCGATGAGGAAACCTGGTACTTCGGCATCAATCCGTTCGGTCCGAAGACCCCGACGCCAAGCTTTTACCGCGCCGCCGAGCGCGACCTCCGGAAATTCAATGTATCGCTCGGCAAATGCGAGGCGATCTTCGACGGCCGGTCCGACAACATGGTCGAGTTCCTCGACCGCATCGCCAACGACCTCGGCAATACGTCGGCGATCATCCGCGAGCGCTCGGAATTCCACAATGGCGGCTGGTTCGATACGCGTGCCGACGACCGTTTCTGGTTCGCCTTCGGCCAGCTCTACGGTTATTACGGCATTCTCTCGGCGGCCGGTGCCGATTTCGAGAATGTCGTCGCCCAGCGCGGGCTGACGCCGATCTATACGGAGACGCTGAAGCAATTGCGCTCGGCGCTGCGTATCCAGCCGCTGATCATCTCCAACGGCCGCGAGGACGGCTGGATCATGCCGACGCATCTGGCGACGATGGGCTTCTATATTCTTCGCGTGCGCTCCAACCTGGTGGAGATGCGCGACATCCTTGCCCGCTGACGGCCGGCATGGCAGCGTAAGCACAAGGAAACGGAGCGCGCATCCGGCAGAGGAGGCGGGATGTACGCACCAAACAGGGGGAAGCCATGGGGGAGGTCAAGTCCGACATCGAGATTGCGCGTGCTGCGCGCAAGCAACCGATCATGGAAATCGGGGCTAAACTCGGCATTCCGCCGGAACATCTGCTGCCCTACGGCCATGACAAGGCGAAGGTGAGCGCGGAATTCATTGCCGCGCAAAAGGACAAGAGAGACGGCCGGCTGATCCTGGTGACGGCGATCAACCCGACACCGGCCGGCGAGGGCAAGACCACGACGACGGTGGGGCTCGGCGACGGCCTGAACCGCATCGGCAAGAAGACGATCGTCTGCATCCGCGAGGCCTCGCTCGGCCCCTGCTTCGGCATCAAAGGGGGTGCTGCCGGCGGCGGTTACGCGCAGGTGGTGCCGATGGAGGACATCAACCTGCATTTCACCGGCGATTTCCACGCCATCACCTCGGCCCACAACCTGCTCGCCGCGCTGATCGACAACCACATCTATTGGGGCAATGAGCAGGCAATCGACATCCGCCGCATTGCCTGGCGGCGGGTGATGGACATGAACGACCGGGCGCTGCGCCAGATCATCGGCTCGCTCGGCGGTGTCGCCAACGGCTATCCGCGCGAGACCGGTTTCGACATCACCGTTGCCTCGGAGGTCATGGCTATCCTGTGCCTTGCCGCCGATATCAAGGACCTGGAAAAGCGGCTCGGCAACATCATCATCGGTTACCGGCGCGACAAGAGCCCCGTCTACGCGCGGGACATCAAGGCGGACGGGGCAATGGCGGTGCTGCTCAGGGACGCAATGCAGCCGAACCTGGTGCAGACGCTGGAGAATAATCCGGCCTTTGTCCATGGCGGCCCCTTTGCCAACATTGCGCATGGCTGCAACTCGGTGGTGGCGACGACGACGGCGCTGAAGCTTGCCGACTACGTCGTGACCGAAGCCGGTTTCGGAGCGGATCTCGGCGCCGAGAAATTCTTTGACATCAAGTGCCGCAAGGCCGGCCTGAAGCCGGACGCCGCCGTCGTCGTCGCCACCGTCAGGGCGATCAAAATGAATGGCGGCGTGAAGAAGGACGATCTCGGCAAGGAAAATATCGAGGCGGTCAGGAAGGGATGCGCCAACCTCGGCCGCCACGTGCAGAACGTCAAGAAATTCGGCGTGCCGGTGCTTGTCGCAATCAACCACTTCACTTCCGATACGGAGGCCGAGGTCCGTGCGATCAAGGATTATGTCAGGACGCTCGGTTCCGAGGCGGTCCTGTGCCGACACTGGGCCGAGGGATCGGCCGGAATCGAGGAACTGGCGCACAAGGTCGTTGATCTCGCCAATGCCGGACACTCGCAGTTCTCGCCGCTCTATCCGGACGACATGCCGCTATTCCACAAGATCGAGACGATCGCCAAGGATATCTATCACGCCAGTGAAGTCATTGCCGACAAGGTGGTGCGGGATCAGCTGAGGACCTGGGAAGACCAGGGCTACGGACATTTGCCGATCTGTATGGCGAAGACCCAATATTCCTTCTCCACCGACCCCAACCTGCGCGGCGCTCCAAGCGGCCATGCGGTGCCGATCCGCGAAGTCCGCCTTGCGGCCGGCGCCGGCTTCGTCGTCGTCATCACCGGCGAGATCATGACGATGCCGGGCCTGCCGAAGGTGCCTTCTTCGGAGAAGATCCGCCTCAATGAGGCGGGCTACATAGAGGGGCTGTTCTGACGGTGGTGCAGTAGTGCCGGCTCAATCGAGACCGCCGATAAAGTCGGCCTTGCCGAGCGGCACGCCCTTGTGGCGCAGGATGTCGTAGGCCGTGGTCAGATGGAAATAGAAGTTCGGCAGCACGAACTTCAGCAGATAGTCGTCGCCGCTGAAGGTCACCTTCAGATTCGGAAAGTTGAGGGTCACCTCGCGCTTCTCGCTGCCCTCCAGATGTTCCGGCGAGACGGTTTCGAAGAACGCCACCGTCTTGTCGATCCGCTGACGCAGATCGGCAAAGCTCTGCTCGTCGTCGGGAAACCGCGGCACCTCGAGTGCCGTCAGCCGGGCGATCGCGTTCTTGCTGGTGTCGCTCGCCCGCTGAATCTGGCCCGATAGCGGCAGCATGTCCGGCGCGAGCCGCGCGTTGAAGAGTGCGTCGAGCGGCGTGCCCGATTCCGCGGCAAAGGCCTCGGCCTTGTCGAGGAGCCTGCCGAGTGCGGAAAAGCCGCGCGCAAAGACGGGGATGGAGAGCGAATACATTGTCAAAGGCATGGGAGTGTTCCTCGTTCAAGGCGTTGTGGCCGGCACCGGAGATAGATCGTATCGCTGTTGCGCGGGTTCAATCGGTAGCGGACATCTTTATCAATCCGAAAGAGAATTTGCGCCGATGCTGGCTCGATTGCTGCGCTACGATGGAAGCACAATGACACCTTCTGAACTACAGGCCTATCTTCGTACACATATCCCGCTCTCCGCTGCGATGCAGGTGGAGGTGGAATCGGCAGAATGGGACCATGTCCTCCTCCGGGCACCCCTGGCGCCGAACATCAACCATCGCGACACGGTTTTCGGCGGCAGCGCTTCGGCACTTTCGATCCTCGCTGCCTGGTCGCTGCTGCATGTCCGGCTTCGCTCGAGCGGCATCGCCAGCCGCCTGGTGATCCAGAGCAACCGCATGGATTATTTGAGACCCATCGGCGGTTCCTTCTCAGCCCGCTCGAGTCTCGAAGAGGCCGACCAATGGCCGGGCTTCCTGCGTCTGCTCGAACGGAGGGGCAGGGCGCGTCTGACGGTGACGGCCGACCTCATGGGCGAGGGTGATGTTGCCGGTCTCTTCTCCGGCGAATTCGTCGCACTTGGATACGGGAACGCGAGCACTGACGGAGGTGGCTAGCGGCAGTAGCGATAGCCGTTCTTCCGTTCGATCACGTCGAAATGCAGGTGTGTTTCATGCGCCGCGTCGCTGCCCGGATCGAGGACGGTCGTGAAGTAGAGGCAGCCGGAGGCGGTCACGGCGCGCTGGAAGGCGCCGGCCAGGGTGCCGTCCTCGTCGCGCGGCTGGATTTCGATGGTCTTGCCATCGGCGAGCGTGAAAGAGGCGATATCGACCGCATTGCCGCGTGCGTGCTCGGAGATCTTTCCCGTCGCTGCATTGTTCCTTAGCCGGCAGACATAGGTCGAGGCTTGGTTCAGCGCCGAAAGACGAGCGTCGGGCCCGAAAGCGACCTTCGCCGCCGGCGTGGCAGTTTCCTTGGCCCAACGGGCGAGTGCCAGGGCGGTTTCGCACCGCATCATCCCCTCGGGCTTGAGGGTGACGCCGGGCAGTATAGAAGTTACTCGGATCGGCTTGTCGATGCCGCAGCCCTTGCCGTCGTCGACGCGGGCAGTCTCCACAAAGGCGCTGCCGATGTCCTTCAGCGCGGCCAGACAGGACGCATAGGCTTTCGGGTCTTCCTTTTCGATCGTAAGAATCGCTTCCTTCGGCAGAGAATCGTCTTTCCAATCCGGCGGTAGGTCTTTGCCAGCCCCGACGTTCAAGTTTTTTTGATCGCTCGCTTGAGGTTCTCTCTGCGGTGCGGCGGGTTTCGGCGTGGGGGTCGGCTGTTCGCCTTGAACTGCGTCAGGCCTTGCCACGGGTAGCGGGCCTTTCTTCGGAAGCGCCGCCCCAGACAGCACCAGGGCGGACATCAGAACCACTCCGACAGCGCGCATGCAGGTCCTTTCCGTTTGTCACGGTCAAACGCACGAAAGGCGATCCTGGTTCAAAATGTGCTGAAACTGAGGAAGAAGGTCGGAAACGTGTCCCCTAAAATTATATTGACTTTTTTAGTCATGTTTTTTATGTGGCCTAAATAAGGCGATGACGTAACCGTATTCGCCGATTCCGACACCTGCCCAGCCAGCCCTTGAGTTTGCCGCTCAACAGCAAGCCCGGCCAACAAACTCAAAGGATTGGTCCATGCTCAACCGGCATCATCGCCTGGCTCTTCTCGCATGCACGGCGACACTCGCGTTGTCCGTCGCCTCCGGCAGCTTCGCGCAAAGCGCGACAACATCCCAGCAGACAGGGGCCGAAGAAGCGGAAGCTTCCAAGAAAGGCGAGACCTATCTCTCGCCGATCGTCGCCAAGGGCGGACGCGAGGCCGATCCCTATGCGAAGCCCGGTCCATCGAGCGTCGTCAGCACGGACCAAATCGAGCTTCAGGCGGGCCAGGAGACCGACGACCTGCTGCGTAGCGTACCCGGCACGTCGACGGCCAACAACCCGCAGAATCCCGGCGTCGCCGTCAATATTCGCGGTTTCGAGGGCTCCGGCCGCGTCAACATGATGATCGACGGCGTGCGCCAGAACTTCCGCTTCACCGGTCACGAGGCCCAGGGCTTCGCCTATGTCGATCCGGCCTTCCTTTCCGAGATCGACCTGACCCGAGGCGCCCTCACCGGCGGCGGCGGCGGGGCGCTCGCCGGCTCGGTCAATTTCCAGACCTATGACATCGAGGACCTGATCCAGGACGGCAAGAATTACGGTGGTCAGGCGGTCGCCACCTACGGCAGCAATGGCGCCGGCTGGTCGGAATCCTTGCTGGGCGCCTATCGCTTCAACGACGTCTTCTCGGTCCTCGGCGGCATCAGCAAGAGCGATCCGGGGAATTACGACAATGGTGACGGCATCGAAGTTCCATTCACCGAAGAGGACCTGCTTTCCGGCCTTCTGAAGGCCGAGATCACGCCGGACAAGGACCATGCCTTCAAGTTCAGCGCGATGTCCTATGACAATGACTTCTTCGCGAACTCCTATTTCCAGAACGTCAGAAACCAGACGGTCAGCGCGAACTACGCCTACACGCCCGACAATGAACTGATCGATTTCCGCGCCAACGCCTACTGGAACCGCCTGCGGATGAAGTACGATACCAACCTCCTGGGAGCCGGCGTCGCGGCGGGGCGGCGCATCACCGACACCGGCACCGGCTTCGATATTTCGAATACTTCGACATTCGATCTGGGCGAGGTGGCCGTCCGCTCCAACTACGGCGTCGAATATTTCCAGGATGACTACGACGTCATCAACAGCACTGCATCACCCAGTGGCGGCGTCAACGGCAGCGGCAAGAACGCGACGACGGGCATTTTCAATTCGACGACCTTCACCTATGGCATCGTCGACCTGACCGCCGGGCTGCGCTACGACCACTTCAACATCGACGGCACCGGATCGGTCAGCGCCGGCAATCCGCTTGGCATGCCCGCGGGCGCCTATAGCGTCGACGAATCGGACGGCCGTCTCAACCCGAGCGTCACGCTTGCGGTCAATGCCACCGATTGGCTGCAGCCCTACGCAACCTATGCCGAGACCTCGCGTGCTCCGACCGTCAACGAAATCTTCGTGGGCGGTTCGCATCCGGGCGGCTTCCAGATGTTCTTCCCCAACCCGTTCCTCCAGCCGGAAATATCCAAGGGCTGGGAAATCGGCGCGAACATCAATCTGGATGACTTCATCGCTACGGGAGACAGCTTCCGCCTGAAGGCGAACTATTTCCATAACCGGGTGGACAACTATATCACTGCGGCTTTGGCCAACGGCGGGATGCAAATATTCTTCGTCAACAATCCCGGGATATCTACGGTTCAGGGCTTTGAACTTCAGGCGGCCTATGATGCGGGCTATGTCTTCGGAGACCTCGCCTACACGCACACGGAGAGCGACCTCCCGTCACAGGTCAACGGCTTTGGCGTACAGAGCTTCCTTCCCGACGACATCGTAAGTGCGACCCTCGGGGCGCGTTTCCTCGAGGAACAGCGCCTCACGGTAGGCACGCGGATCTATGCCGTGTCCAATGCCTTCATCGGCGAGGAGAATGCGGGAGCAAGCGGCTCCGCCACCGTTCCCGGCTACGGACTGGTGGACCTCTTCGCGAACTACAAGTTCGAGAACGGTCTCGAACTCACCGGCAGCGTGACGAACGTGTTCGACAAGACTTACACGCCGGCGTCGAGCACGATCGCCGGCAGCACGGTGGACACCGGCCGGGGTCGGACGTTCCTAGTCACGGCCAAGGCGAAGTTCTAGGCTCCGTTGCCTCGACGACTGCATGGAGAGGCGGCTCGAAAGGGCCGCCTCTTTTCTTTCGGGGCGCGAACATCCGGTGCCGTTTCCCGCTTGCGTGAGGCCGCAAGCCACGCTAACACTTCGCGCATGGCAAACACGCAGAACATTTCGATCTGGTGGTGGGCTCGCTGAGGCGGCCTTGACCAGTCATGCGTGATTGAGACATGAAGCCGCCCGGAGATTTCGAGGCGGCTTTTTTCGTATTCGAGCCGCGTGGAATGACCGGGCTTTTACGGAGCGAGGCGAATGGCAACGGTAATTCTGGAAGACGGCGCGGAGAGTTACACCACGAATAGCGGCATCGTCGTGACGCGCCGGCGGCGCGACGCGTCCTATGCGGATGCGATCGCCTCCTATGTGGACAGGCTCGACGAGCGCCGCGGTGCGGTGTTCTCGTCGAATTACGAATATCCGGGGCGCTATACCCGCTGGGACACTGCCGTCGTCGACCCGCCGCTCGCCATCTCCTCCTTCGGCCGCTCGCTCTGGATCGAAGCCTATAACGGGCGCGGCGAGGTGCTGCTGTCGCTGATCGCCGAGCACCTGAAAATGGTTGTCGACATCACGCTCGGGACGCTGACGGCCCGCCGCCTCGATCTCACCATCAATGAGCCCGATCGCGTCTTTACCGAGGAAGAGCGCTCGAAGATGCCGACGGTCTTCACGGTGCTTCGCGCCGTGACGAACCTCTTCCATTCGGAGGAGGATGCGAGCCTCGGCCTTTACGGCGCCTTCGGCTACGACCTTGCCTTCCAGTTCGACGCGATCGACCTGAAGCTCGCCCGGCCGAACGACCAGCGCGACATGGTCCTCTTCCTTCCGGATGAGATCCTCGTCGTCGACCACTATGCCGCTAGGGCCTGGATCGACCGCTACGATTTTGCCAAGGATGAATTTTCCACCGAGGGCAAGGCGGCGGATATCGCGCCCGAGCCGTTCCGCACCGTCGACAGCATCCCACCGCACGGCGACCATCGACCCGGCGAATATGCCGAACTCGTCGTCAAGGCGAAGGAGAGCTTCCGCCGCGGCGACCTCTTCGAGGTGGTGCCGGGGCAGAAATTCTATGAGCGCTGCGAAAGCCGCCCCTCCGAAATCTCCAACCGGCTGAAGGCGATCAACCCGTCGCCCTATTCCTTCTTCATCAATCTCGGCAACCAGGAATATCTCGTCGGCGCCTCGCCGGAGATGTTCGTGCGCGTTTCCGGGCGCCGCATCGAGACCTGCCCGATCTCCGGCACGATCAAGCGCGGTGACGACCCGATCGCCGACAGCGAGCAGATCCTCAAGCTCCTGAACTCGAAGAAGGACGAGTCCGAGCTGACCATGTGCTCGGACGTCGACCGCAACGACAAGAGCCGCGTCTGCGTGCCGGGCTCGGTGAAGGTGATCGGCCGCCGCCAGATCGAGATGTATTCGCGGCTGATCCACACGGTCGACCATATCGAGGGTCGGCTGCGCGACGACATGGACGCCTTCGACGGGTTCCTCAGCCACGCCTGGGCGGTTACCGTCACCGGTGCGCCGAAGCTCTGGGCGATGCGCTTCATCGAGAGCCATGAGAAGAGCCCGCGCGCCTGGTACGGCGGCGCGATCGGCATGGTCGGCTTCAACGGCGATATGAACACCGGGCTGACGCTGCGCACCATCCGCATCAAGGACGGCATCGCCGAGGTGAGGGCGGGCGCGACGCTGCTCTATGATTCCAATCCGGAAGAAGAAGAAGCCGAAACCGAACTGAAGGCCTCCGCCATGATTGCAGCCATCCGCGACGCGAAATCCGCCAACAGCGCCAAGGCGGCGCGCGACGTCGCGCCCGTCGGCGCCGGCGTGAATATCCTGCTGGTCGACCACGAGGACAGCTTCGTCCACACGCTGGCGAATTATTTCCGCCAGACGGGTGCGACGGTGACCACCGTGCGCACGCCGGTTGCCGAGGAAATCTTCGACCGGGTCAAGCCGGACCTCGTCGTGCTTTCTCCCGGCCCCGGGAGCCCGAAGGATTTCGACTGCAAGGCGACGATCAAGAAGGCGCGGGCGCGTGAACTTCCGATCTTCGGCGTCTGCCTCGGCCTGCAGGCGCTTGCCGAGGCCTATGGCGGCGATCTCAGGCAACTGGCGATCCCGATGCACGGCAAGCCGTCGCGCATCCGCGTGCTGGAGCCGGGCATCGTCTTCTCCGGCCTCGGCAAGGAAGTGACGGTCGGGCGCTACCATTCGATCTTCGCCGATCCATCGAGCCTGCCGCGCGACTTCCTGATCACCGCCGAAAGCGAGGATGGCACGATCATGGGCATCGAGCATGTCAAGGAGCCGGTGGCGGCCGTGCAGTTCCATCCGGAATCGATCATGACGCTCGGCGGTGACGCCGGCATGCGGATGATCGAGAACGTCGTAGCGCACCTGGCGAAGAGGGCGAAGATCAAGGCGGCCTGATGCCGTCACAGACGGGCGGCTAAAGCGGAAGCGCGAGGTTGCGATCGCGCCTTTGACAAGCCGTTCAATATCGCCCATATGGTGCATGAAAATCCGCCTGCGCGAAAACCCGCGCGGGCGGTTTTGCGTTTCAATGGGCATGCATTTGCAACTCGTTTGCATCTGCACGAGGAATGAAGATGACCGCGTCCGACAATCGAACGGTTCTAAGGCTCGCCTTTTGGGGCATCCCGCTCTCTCTCGGGGTCATGGGGCTGAAGCTGCTTGCCTGGTGGGTGACCGGGTCGGTCGCATTGTTGTCCGATGGCCTGGAATCTGTGGTCAATGTGGTCGCTGCGGTGATCGCCTATGCGATGATCGGCTACGCCGCGAAACCGGCGGATGCCGGCCACCCCTTCGGGCATCACAAGGCGGAGTATTTCTCGGCGGTCATCGAGGGTGTCTTGATCGTCGTGGCGGCCCTGTCGATCCTTTGGGAGGCGGTGCCCGAAATGATGGCGCCCTCTTTGCTGCAGGCGCCGGTGCTCGGGCTCGCGATCAACTTCGCTGCCGGTGTCGTCAACGCCATCTGGGCCTATATTCTGATCCGCGCCGGCAGGGCGCATCGCTCGCCGGCGCTGAGCGCCGACGGACATCACATCTTCTCCGACGTGGTCACTTCGGCGGGGGTGCTCGCCGGCCTTGTTCTTGCCGTGGCCACCGGCTATGCAATTCTGGATCCGTTGCTTGCCGTGGTCGTCGCCGCCAACATCCTGTTCCAGGGCTGGAAGGTCATTTCGCGCTCGATCGACGGGCTGATGGACAAGGCCGTGCCGGTGGAGGAAGAAGAGGCGATCACGAAGGCGATCGCCGCCAATGCCGGCGGGTCGCTCGGCGTTCATGACCTGAAGACGCGGCAGGCTGGTCCGGTAACCTTCGTGGATTTCCACATGGTGGTGCCGGAGGCGATGCCGGTCGGCGACGCCCATGATATTTGCGACCGGATCGAGGATGCGATCCGCGCCGTTCATCCGGGCGCGAGGATCGCCATACATGTGGAGCCGGAAGGCGAAAAGGCGCACGGCGTGCGCGTCAAGACCAGAGCGGGATGACAAAAAAAGGGTGTGCGGTGGTTTGTCCGCACCGCTGCGAGCTTAAGGAACCAGAGAATGCCGAAGACCGACGTATCAGGACTTTCACAACTGGGGGCGAAGGTCGATCTGCCGCAGAGCCCCGAAGAGGCGGTGCTCGAACGGGTGCCGAGCGGCCATGAGGGCACGGATTTCGTCGTCCGCTTCACGGCGCCAGAATTCACTTCGCTCTGCCCGATGACCGGACAGCCGGATTTTGCTCATATCGTCATCGACTACGTGCCGAACGGCTGGCTGGTCGAATCGAAGTCGCTGAAGCTGTTCCTGCATTCCTTCCGCAACCATGGCGCCTTCCACGAGGACTGCACCATCGACATCGCTAAGCGGCTGGTATCGCTTCTCTCTCCGAAGTGGCTGAGGATCGGCGCCTACTGGTATCCTCGCGGCGGCATCCCGATCGACGTGTTCTGGCAGACCGGCAATCCGCCGGAGCGGGTCTGGCTGCCGGACCAGGGCGTGCCGACCTATCGCGGCCGCGGCTGAAGCGGCGGGAATCCCGCCGCCCTGCAACGACACCGTCAGCCGAAGATCAGCGCCGCACCCGCCAGCGCGGTGACGCCGCCGAGAAGGCGGGCAAGCGTGCCGTTGCTTGAAAACCTCGCAAGCGCGATACCGAGGCCAAGGCCCGCGGCGTGCAGCAATGCGGTCGCAGCGATGAAGCCGATGGCGAAGGACCAGGCGCCGGCCGACCCCAGTTCGCCGCCGTGGGCATGGCCGTGGAAGAGCGCGAAGATGCCGACGATCGCAGCGGCAGGCGCCACGTCGAGGCGCACGGAGATAGCGACGATCAGGCCGAGGGCGACGACCGAGGCGAGGATCGCCGGCTCGACGAAGGGCAGGGGAACGGCGGCGAGCGCCAGTCCGAAGCCGACAGTCATCATCCCGACGAAGGCAGCAGGAACAGTCCAGAGCGCGCGGCCGCCGATCTGCGCGGCCCAGAGGCCGACGGCGACCATTGCCAGAATATGATCCGCACCGAAGAACGGATGGGAAAGACCGGCCGCCAGCGAACCGTGCTCGACCGGATCGAGGTGCGCGAAGGCGGGCGCCGCGGAAGCCCCGAGTGCGGCGGCGGCAATGAGCATGCGTGTCTTCATTATGGTCCCCACTTGTCGGCGGGCTCGGGAGGCAGCCCGTCCGCTCTGATTACGGGCTGATCTTATTGGGCTTTTCTGCGCTGTCCATACGGCATTTGACGGTGCATCGATTTACCATCGCGACAGCACGCGCGGTTCGAACCTTATTCGCTGGCCGGTTTGCATTGTCATCGGCGTCGAGTCGCATTATCTGACCTTGAGGCATTTTACGAGGAGTCCGAAGAATGCGGATGAACGACGACGACCAGGAAGAAAAGAAGACCGAGCTGCCGCTGGGCAAGGAAACCGAGGCGAACCTTTTCAAGTCGCGTTCGATTTTCATCTACGGAACGATCAACCAGGAACTGGCGCAGAAGGTCTGCTCGCAGCTGGTGGCGCTTGCCTCGGCCAGCGACGAAGACATTCGCATCTTCGTCAACTCGCCGGGCGGACACGTCGAATCCGGCGACAGCATTCACGATATGATCAAGTTCGTGAAGCCGAATGTGTGGACGATCGGCACCGGCTGGGTCGCCTCCGCCGGCGCGCTCATCTTCGTCGCTCCGCCGAAGGAACGGCGCCTTTGCCTGCCGAATACCCGCTTCCTGCTGCATCAACCGTCCGGCGGCACGCGCGGCATGGCTTCGGACATCGAGATCCAGGCGCGTGAAATCATCAAGATGAACGAACGGCTGAACAAGATCTTCTCCGAAGCCACCGGCCAGCCGGTCGAGAAGATCGCCAAGGATACAGACCGCGATTACTGGCTCGGTGCCGACGAGGCGAAGTCCTACGGACTCGTCTCGCGGATCATCACGTCGGTCGCTGAGATTTGATTTCGCAGAGTTGGGGGCGGTACGCGCCCCCTCATCCGCCTGCCGGCCCTACTCCCACCGGCGGGGAGGAGGGACTTGTGGCGGCACCTCCGTTCCACCGCAAGCGATGAGTGGGGCAAAGCAGGCGCGGGCAATCGAAGCCTCAGCTAACACGTGCTACACCCATCAGCTCCCTTGCTCCGCTTCGCCAAGCCGTGTATAGGCACTCTTATGACCAAGGCTTACGCGCACAAGATCTCAGCAATCTTCTTTGGACACGATCACGATCGTGCCCCCTCGCGCGCCTTTGCCTCGCTGCTTCTTCTCGGCCTTACTCGCGGTTGCCGGGTCCGGTGAGGGGCGCCCGGCGGCCGAAAGCCTTGCCGGCAGATGCTCCTCGAACCCCCCTAGAACTGAAACAATGGCGTCAGCCTCGCAATAGGGTCCGTGATCGGCTATTGCATCCGGCAAGCCACGCCCAGTGACGAAGAGAAGCTGCACATGATAGTGAGATCGCATCCCATCAAGACCGGCATGCCAGAGGCCGCGGTGAAATATCAGGCCTATCCGCAGGTCGCCCTGCCGGACCGGACCTGGCCTTCCAACACGATCACCAAGGCGCCGATCTGGTGTTCGGTCGACCTGCGCGACGGCAACCAGTCGCTGGTCGACCCGATGGGGCACGATCGCAAGGCCCGCATGTTCCACCTGCTCGTCGATATGGGCTTTAAGGAAATCGAGATCGGCTTCCCCTCCGCCTCTCAGACGGACTTCGATTTCGCCCGCTGGTGCGTCGAGGAAGGCAACGTGCCTGAAGACGTGTCGCTCCAGGTGCTGGTGCAGTGCCGGCCGGAACTGATCGCCCGCACCTTCGAAGCGCTTCAGGGCGCCCACAGGCCGATCGTGCATTTCTACAATTCGACGAGCGAATTGCAGCGCCGCGTCGTCTTCGGCAAGGATGTCGCCGGCATCAAGCAGATCGCGACCGATGCCGCGAAGATGATCACCGATATGGCGGCCAATGCCGGCGGCGGCTATCGCTTCGAGTATTCACCGGAAAGCTTCACCGGCACCGAGCTGGAAGTGGCGCTGGAAATCTGCAATGCCGTTACCGAGATCGTCAGGCCGACGCCGGACAACAAGCTGATCCTCAACCTGCCCTCGACCGTCGAGATGGCGACGCCGAACGTCTATGCCGACCAGATCGAATGGATGTGCCGCAACCTCGACAATCGCGAAAGCCTGATCATCTCGCTGCATCCGCACAACGACCGCGGTACCGGCATCGCTGCCACCGAATTGGGCCTGATGGCCGGCGCCGATCGCGTCGAGGGCACGCTGTTCGGCAACGGCGAGCGCACCGGCAATGTCGATGTGGTGACGCTGGCCCTCAACATGTTCACGCAAGGCGTCGATCCGAAGCTCGATTGCTCCGACATCGAGCGGATCAAGGAAGTCTACGAATATTCCAACCAGATGGTCATTCCGGAGCGCCACCCCTATGTCGGCGAATTGGTCTACACCGCCTTCTCCGGCTCGCACCAGGACGCCATCAACAAGGGCATGAAGGCGCTGAAGCAGGCCAACAAGCCCACCTGGGAGGTGCCATATCTGCCGATCGATCCGCGCGATGTCGGCCGCAGCTACGAGGCCATCATCCGTATCAACTCGCAATCGGGCAAGGGCGGCATCGCCTATATCATGCAGGAAGACTACGGCATCAACCTGCCGCGCAACCTGCAGATCGAGTTCCGCGAGGACATCCAGCGGATCACCGACGAGGAAGGCAAGGAATTGCCGTCGAAGCGCATCCACCAGCGTTTCATCGAGCGTTATGTCGAGCAGCCCAGCGCACGCATCAAGTTCGTCGATCACCACACCTATCCGGTGGGCGACCACAAGGGGCTCAGGATCGTTGCCGCCGAGATCACCGATCGCGGCGAGACGAAGCGGATCGAAGGCAAGGGGACGGGCCCGATCGATGGGTTCATCAATGCGCTGTCGATCTATCTCGGCATCGAGTTCTCGGTCGCGGACTATTCCGAGCACTCGCTGCAGCACGGCTCGAATGCCGCCGCGATCGCCTATGTGGAGGTAGAGCATCCGGGCGGCACGCTCTTCGGCGCCGGCATCAACACCAACATCGTCGCGGCCTCGCTCGAAGCGATCGTCTCGGCGGCGAATCGTGTTTTGGAGACGGTGGGCCGGTGACCCGAACCTTGCTGCCGCGTGAGTAACAGCCGCCCGTAGGTGCAATTGCCCCTCTCCTCGGGTTTAACCCGAGGACTGGCCCTCTCCCCGCAGGCGGGGAGAGGGAACTAAGACGTCGCCGCGAGTCTCCTTCGCCCCGCGCGCGGGGAGAAGGTGGCCGGCAGGCCGGATGAGGGCCGATACTTGACCGCGGTCACATTACCCCCGTCACCGTGTGGGCGAGGTCTTGCAAGCCGGCGGCCGACGACGGCCCGATGACGACGAAGGCGGCATTGTCCTTCTGCCACGAGACCAATCCCAGATCGCCCTGGATGGTCTCGCTGAACGCATCCGCCTTGGCCCCATCGGCGCTTCTCAAGAAGCAGATGGCGAAGATCTCGTCCTCCTGGTCGCGGTAGACGAGTTGAGCCACGGGCTTGCCGTTGGCGACCAGCAGCCTTGCGCCTTCGAAGGCAAGGCCCTTGCGCGTCAGATCGGGAATCTTGAAGGGGACGCCGACGCTCGCGGTCAGCCAGGTTTCTATGTGGGCCGCTTGCGAGGCCGGCACCTCGACGAGATGCGCCTTCTGGCGCGAATAGATGCGATGATAGTCGGCGATCTCGTTGACAAACGGGCTCGCGGCGGTCTCGCCGGTCGGCTCGACGAAATTGGCCGTGCTGCCGAGAATGAACCCGGCGACGCCTCCGGTCAGCAGCAGGCCGACCGACGCGGCCACCAGCCGCGGCAACACCCGGACGCTGCGCTTCGGAAGGTTCGACGTCGTCACCCGCTCCAGCTTGGGGCTGATGCCGCCGCCCTGCTTGATATGCCGCACCAATGCCAGCGGCACCGGGTCGTGGAGGAAATCCTCGAACGCCCTGTTGCCGAATGTGCTGCCCGCCTTCAACTTGTCGAGCAGCACCCTGGCGTCGTCGTCGCGCGCTAGCAGGGCGTCGAGCTCGGATCTTTCCGCCTCGCCAAGTTCGCCGTCGATATATGCGGATAACCGCACTTCGAGCGCCAGCCCCTTCGTCTGCTGCAACGGTCAGGCCCTCCTTTCCGTATCTTCCGACAGCATGGCCGCGAGCCGCAGGCGCGCTGCCGAAAGCCTGCTCATCACGGTGCCGATCGGGATGCCGAGGATCGTCGCGGTCTCCCGGTAGCTGTGACCTTCGACGTTGACCAGCAGGAAGACGCTTGCCAGTCCCTCCGGCATGGAGAGGATCATCTTCTGCAGCTGATTGGCATAGACCGCCTTCTCGGCCGCGGCTTCGACATTCAGTTCGTCCCGGTCGAATATGTCGACCATGCTGCCGGTGCCGCGGACCTTGCGCTTGCGGACCTCGTCGACCCAGAGATTGCGGGTCATCGCATAGACCCAGCTCTCCAGCCGTCCCTCGCCGTTCCACATATGGCTGCGGCTGATTGCCCGCTCGCAAACCTCCTGGACGAGGTCGTCGGCATCATTGGCATTGCGCGTCAGCGTCATCGCGAAGCGGCGCAATTTGGGCAGCAGGCTGACCAAATCCCGTCTGAAGTCCTTCATCTCTGCCGCTGGGCGCATTTCTCTTCCAGTGAGACGTGCCGGATCATCCGTCTGTTCGCCGTGCGAACGCACAGTTCATGATATGAAACTTGATCCAAAGTCTGCAAGGGAAGAGCCGGATCGCAATGAGTTTTTTGCGACCGGGCTCCCGGGGATTGGAGCGCCGGCAGCGCCGCGTTCGGCAGGAAGGAAGAGCGTCAATACTGACGAACGCCGCCGAGCGATTCGAGCAGCGCCTGGTAAGCCCACGTGCCTTCGCCGCCGCGGTCGCGGATTTCGACGAGCTGCGCTCTCGCCTCCTCGACCCGACCTTGCTCGACCAGGGCCTGGCCCATATAGGAGCGGGCGAGAATATAATTCTCGTCGGCCTGAATGGCGCGCTTGTAGTATTGCATGCCGAGCTCCATGCGCCCGGCCTTGCGGTTGCTATAGCCGAGATAGTTCAGGACGCGGGCGCTCTGCTGCTCGTTCATGGCGCCGAGGACCTTGATCGCATTCTCGTATTGGCCGGCATAGGCGAGTTCGCGTGCCGCGTCGAACAGGACATCGTCGCTAAGATCACTCCGCTTCGCATCGACGCAGCGGTTCCTCTTGGCATCCCAGACCTTGCCGTCCTTGCACTGGGTGGTCGTCTTGGTCTTCTTCGGCGGCGCGCTGTTGTCATCACCGACGGCCAGCGCCGCCTGGCTTGCCACGGAGGCCGCGAAGGCGGAAAGGGTGAAGAGGATGATCTTCCGGTTCATGATGCTTCATCTCCTGTGAACAATGCGGGCGGCCGTTGTCCGGCCGACGCAGATGTCGCCCGGCGGCGTTTGACCCCCAACGCGACATAGACGCCGGGGGCTTCCCGATTATTCGGGCGGCAGTTCAAAAAAACGCCCAGGTGCCCGAACTACTCGGAGCGCCTTCTCAACCGTGGAACTGGGTTGTCTCGGCGAGGCTGACGGTCTTGGCGTCCGCGCCAAGGGCGAAGCGCTCGCGGGTCAGCTTCCAATTGCCGGGCTCTCCTCCAATCGAGAACAGGTTGTAGGCGGCGACCGGCTTAGCGCCGCCCGGCCCCTGCGAGGCAGAGGCGATGCCAACCACCGGCACCGGTGCCGCGTGCCCCCTGAGCCAGTAGACAGTGTTCAGATGAGTGTGGCCATGCAGGACCAACTCCGCACCTCCCGAAGAGATGGTCGCGGCGAAGCGGCGGATGCCGATCATACGCTTGTGCATGGATGTCGCGCCGCGGATCGGTGGATGGTGGATCATGACGACCCGAAACAGACCGGCCTCGCCGGCCGCGCGCAAGAGGTTGACAGTGGCGCGGGCCTGCCGCGGGCCGAAATAGCCGCTCGCCGCAAAGGGAGGCGTGGCGACCGCCGTCGAACAGCCGATGAGGGCGACCGAGCCCCGTACGCGAAGATAGGGAAAACAGTGATGGTCCTTCATCCACCCGGAGGGTCCGTTGTCGCCGCGCATGAAAGGATACCAGGCGCGTGCCGTCTTCTCGTAAGCCCCCGGCACATAGGCGTCGTGATTGCCGGGCACGACGGAGATGTCCTGCGGGTCGCCCGCCTCGGCGAGCCATTCGGTGACCGCCTCGATTTCCAGGGAGGAAGCGAGGTTGACGAGGTCGCCGGTGATCGCCAGATGGTTCGGGTCGCGCTTTTCGATGTCATCCATCAGACATTGGAGCGTGCCCGGAAACAGATGGCGGGCGCGGTTCCTGTGCCAATTGACGAAGCCCGTAATGCGCTTGGAGGCGAGTTCGCGAAACGACAGGTCGGGTAGGGGGCCGAGATGGACGTCGGAAATATGCGCAAGTTTGAACATCGCCCCGGTCTAGCGCATATTCGGCGGCAGGGGAATCACTTGAATGGGTTATCCAGGCGCAGCGGCGCATGTCCAACGCAGGGGCCATGGTGGCTTGTTGAAGCACTTCGAATTGCCGGGAGTAGAGAAAAGCCGATGGACCAGGACCGGCCGAAAGAGGTGCGCAACTGGCTCTGGCCCCTGACGCGGCTTGCTCACATGTATTTCGCCGTTTCGCGCGGCATGACGCTCGGGGTACGGGCCGCATGCTTCGATGACCGAGGCCGAGTTTTCCTCGTCAGGCACTCATATCTGCCCGGATGGCACTTTCCGGGCGGGGGCGTCGACCGGCGCGAGACGGCGGTTGACGGGCTGGTGCGCGAGCTCCGGGAGGAGGGCAATCTGGAGCTAACCGGGCCGCCGCGCCTGGTGCAGGTCTATTACAACCCGGGGACCAGCAAGCGCGATCACGTCGTCTTCTTCCGGTGCGACGATGTCCGCCAGGTGCGGCCGAAAGTTGCCGACCTGGAAATCGCCGCGGCCGGCTTCTTTGCGCCCGACGATCTGCCCGCGGACACCACGCCGGCAACGCGCCGCAGGCTTGTCGAACTTGCCGGAACGGCGGCGCCGGATATGTTCTGGTAGGGGCCCTAAAGCGCGTCACGTTCAAACGTATTCACGCGGCGCGCTTTCGGTCTTTGTTTTTGTGCATGTCGTCACCCCAAAACCGCTGCACACTTTTGGGCGACATGCATTACCGATCCTCGCGTCCGTGCGGCGCCTGAAGATCGAGTTCCGGCCCGACGGGCACGATACCGGTCGGATTGATCATCCTGTGGCTGCGGTAATAATGCTCCTTGATATGGCGCATGTTGACGGTCTCTGCGACGCCCGGCACCTGATAGAGATCGCGCAGATAGCCGCTGAGGTTCGGATAGTCGGCAATGCGGCGGATGTTGCATTTGAAATGGCCCACATAGACAGGGTCGAATCGCAGCAGAGTGGTGAACAGCCGCCAGTCCGCCTCGGTCGGGCGGTCGCCGAAGAGATAGCGTTGCGAAGCAAGGCGGCTTTCCAGCTCGTCCAACATCGCGAACAGCGCCGTCACGTTCTCCGCATAGGCTGCCTGGCGCGTGGCGAAGCCGGCCTTGTAGACCCCGTTGTTGACCTTGTCGTAAATGCGGGCATTGAGCGCATCGATCTCCTCCCGGAGGTCCTCCGGATAGAAATCCGCTGTCGAGCCGGTGAGCTGGTCGAAGGCGGAATTGAACATGCGGATGATCTCGGCCGACTCGTTGGAGACGATCGTGTCCTGCTTTCTGTCCCAGAGCACCGGTACGGTGACCCGACCCGAGTAGTTGGGGTCGGCGCGCGTGTAGATCTGCCAGAGCGCCTGCGAGCCGAAGAGGTGATCGACGGTGCCGCCGTTGTCGCCCTTGAATTCCCAGCCGCTTTCCAGCATCAGCGGATCGACGATCGAGACCGGGATGAACTGCTCGAGCTTCTTCAGCTTGCGAAAGATCAGTGTGCGATGCGCCCAAGGACAGGCAAGCGAGACATAGAGATGGTAGCGATCCGCCTCGGCCCCGAAACCGCCTTCGCCCGAGGGGCCGGGTGAACCGTCGGCGGTGACCCAATTGCGGAACTGCGATACGCTTCGCTTGAAATGTCCGTTCGTTTCGACCGTATCGTACCAGACGTCCTGCCAGACGCCGTCCACCAGCCTGCCCATCAACGTGATCCTTCCAGTTCTTCCAGTTCTCGATAGATAGCGCGGCACAGCCTCGCCGATAGGCATGAAATTCTGAACAGTGCGTTTTAGACTTTGACCGGCGGCATTTTTCTGCTATCGGCGATCCGAAGCTTTTTCTTTTTTCGGAAGCGACCATAACGATGATCCTGTCGGGAAGCCTGCGACGACGCTGATGCTGCAAACGCCCTTCGGGCGCGCCATCCCTGTTGTCTGTTCGCTTGCCGGTTCTCGACATCCATGAAAAAGCACGATCTCGTCTATCTGACCGAAGACGCATCCCACGACGCAGCCATCGAAGTCATCAATGAGGAAGCCTTCGGTCCCGGCCGGTTTGCCCGGGCGGCCGCGCGGATCCGCGAGCAAGGGCCGCACGACCGGTCGCTGTCCTTCATCTGCACTGATGACGGCGAAACGATCGCCTCCGTGCGGATGACGCCCGTGAGCGCCGGGTCCGTCAAGGGGCATCTGCTCGGTCCGCTCGCGGTCCGGCCGTCGCACAAGAACAAGGGCATCGGTCGGGAACTGGTGCGGATCGCCGTCGAGGCGGCGCGGCGGAAGGGCTCGGAAGCGGTCATCCTGGTCGGCGACCCGCCCTATTACCAGCCGCTCGGCTTCGAGAAGGTCCGGTACGGCGCGCTCGAATTCCCCGGTCCGGTCGATCCGGCGCGGGTGCTGGTCGTGCCGATCGCAGCCGACGTTCACGCGCGGCTCGAGGGTGTGATTGCCTGGCGGGATGACAGCGTAGTGCCTGCAGCGAAGGGCGTTGTGCCGCCACCCGCTGAAGGCGCCGCCGCCTGATTTGCTGGGCGCTGGGCCGATACACGGCCAACACGTCATCCTCCTGCTCGTCATTCTGAGCTTTACGGAGGATGACGATCCTGGAGGCTCGGCATCCAACGCGCTCGCCCAAACGTGCGGCAGCACACCGAGCGGTATAGATCTTGATGCCGCCGCTCACCGCCCTTCGCGATACCACATTGCCGAGATCAACAGAAGCAGGGCGGCGAGGCCGAAGAGGCCAGCGAAGAGTGACAGCGAATTGACGCCCTTGAGCACCGTCTCGTCCGTCATCCTGAGCGACAGACGCTGGTCGTCGGCAACGCGCACCGCACCCCGGACCGGCAGAATGGTCGGCAGGTCGACGGCACCATCCGCATCCGCAAGCCGGCGGACCATGCCCTTGGTCTTCTCGGCCCAGGGCTTCAGCTTTTCCTCGGTGGAGATCGCAGCTTTGAACTCCGGCGCATCGACATTGCCGACATGGACGAGGGTCGTCAGTTCGTCATTGGCGACTTCGAAAAGGCCGATCTCGTCGGTCTTCACCTCCGCCTTGTAGAGCCCCGGCTCGCGCTCGGTGAGCCCTATCTCCTGAGTGCGGCCGGAAGGGTAGGTGAGTGTCGCCTGGCCGGGGTCGCCTTCGATCGTCTGCCGGGTGATCTCCAGCGTCCGCCCCAGCGCGCGCGCCGTCAGCGCTTCTTCCTCGAGCGCTGGCTCCTGCATCAGCCAGTGGGCGGTGCGCCGGTAAAGCGAGATATGCGGCCCGCCGCCTTCGAAGCCGCGCGCCCAGAGCCAGCCCTGGTCGGAGAGCAGCATGGCGACGCGACCCTTGCCGACGCGGTTAAGGACGAGCAGCGGCTTGCCGTCCGCTCCCTCCATGACGGTCTGGCCGAGCGGCCGATCGACGTCGACGGTGCGGAACCAGCGCCCCCAGCTTGGCGGCTCGCTCGACGCGCCTTCGAGCCCGCGCGTCACCGGATGTTTTTTTCCTTCCTCCGAAAGCCGCGGGAAGAACGCTTTTTCGTTCATGACGCCGGTCGGATTTGCCGGCAGTACAGTTGAAAGCGGCGTTGCCGCGATCGAATCGTCGCCGGCATGTTCCGGCCCCGCCGCAATCAGCAGGGCGCCGCCGTTCTGCACATACTGGGCGATGTTGTCGTAGTAGAGAATGGGCAGCACGCCGCGATGCTGGTAGCGGTCGAAGATGATCAGATCGAACTCGCTGATCTTGTCGACGAAAAGCTCGCGCGTCGGAAAGGCGATGAGCGAAAGCTCGTTGATCGGCGTGCCGTCCTGCTTTTCCGGCGGTCGCAAAATGGTGAAGTGCACGAGGTCGACGGCGGCATCGGATTTCAGCAGGTTGCGCCAGGCGCGTTCGCCTGCATGCGGCTCGCCGGAGACGAGAAGCACGCGCAGGTTCTCGCGAATGCCATCCAGCACGTGGACGGCGCGATTGTTGACCTCGGTCACCTCGCCCGCGATCGGGTTGACCTCGAATTCGAGGATATTGTTGCCGCCGCGCGGAACGGTGAAGCTGAACGGGACATCCGTTCCCGGTTCCGCATGTTCCGTCGCGATCTCGTTGCCGTTGAGCCGGATCGTCACCTCGGCGCTGCCGCCGTTGGCAGCGCCATCGTCCACGACACGGAAGGTCAGCCTCTGTTGCTCGCCGACGATGCCGAAGCGCGGCGCGTTGACGATCTCGATGCGCCGGTCGACCTCGTCCGGCTTGCCGGTGATCAGTCCATAGATCGGCGCCTCGAATCCGAGTTTCTGGTTGATGTCCGGCACGTCGTGGATCTGGCCGTCGGTGATGAAGATGGCGCCGCCGACCCGGGCGGGCGGCACGTCCGCTATGGCCGTTGCGAGAGCGCCAAAGAGCTTCGTCGAGGGCGCCTCGGTCTCCTCGCCGTCCTTTGCCTCGACGACACGCGTCTCGACCTGCGGAAAGCGGGCGAGCCGCTCGTTGAGATCGGCAAGCGCCCTGTCGGTCTGTTCGCGCCGGCCGTCATTGTCCTGGCTCTGGCTGCGGTCGACGACGACGGCGACGATGGTGGAGAGCGGCTCGCGCTCCTCCTGAAACAGCACTGGATTGGCAAGGGCAAGGAAGAATGCCGCAAGTGCCGCAGCGCGGAGCCAGGCGCCGCGAACGCCTCGCCAGATGCCGAATGCCGCCAAGGTGGCCGCAACAAGCGCCAGTGCGGCAAGGTAGGGCCAGGGAAGGAGCGGTGAGAAATCGATCGTCATCGCTGCCTCATTGTCCGAGCCGCTCGAGCAGGGCGGGGACGTGCACCTGGTCGGCCTTGTAGTTGCCGGTCAGCATGTACATCATGACGTTGACGCCGGAGCGGAAGGCGTATTCGCGCTGCATTTCGTCCGGCGGAACGGTCGGCAGCAGGGCGACACCGTTGGCGTCCACCGCCCAGGCGCCGGCAAAATCGTTGCCGGTGATCATGATCGGCGTGACGCCGTCGCCCGAGCGGGCCGGCCGGTTGCTCGGCTCGTCGCGATTTTCGAACTGCGCCTCGATCCAGAGCGGACTGCCGGTATAGCGCCCTGGGAAATTGGTCAGCAGGTAGAAGGCCTTGGTCAAAACGTGGTCGGCGGGCACTGGCTCAAGCGGCGGTATGTCCAGATTGGCCAGAATGGCCTGCAGCCGTTCCGTGTTCGGGCTGGTGCCGCTCGAGGCTGCGCCGAGCGAGGAGAACTGGTCGCGCGTGTCGAAGAGCACCGTGCCGCCGGCGCGCATATAGGCATCGATGCGGCTGACCGCTTGCGGGCTCGGCATCGGGGCGCTCGCCGAAATCGGCCAGTAGATGATCGGATAGAGGCTGAGTTCGTCCCGCATGATGTCGAGGCCGACAGGCGCACCGGGCTCGAGTGTGGTGCGGTATGTGAGAAAATCGGTCAGCCCGCGAAGCCCGCTCTCCGAAAGCCGGTCGACCTCGTCCTCACCGGTGACGACATAGGCGAGATGCGTCGTGTCCAGGCGTTCGAGGATACGCTCGTCGTCGGGCCGCGCATCGTCTGCAAGGACCTGCGGCGGCATGGAGAGAACGCCTGCGGCAAGCGCGAAGACCAGCACCGATGCGGCGCGCGCCATGCGGATGCGGGAAAAGGCACCTCCCATGAAGAGCACGATAATGGCGTCGGCAATGAGCAGAAGCAGGGCGAACGTCAGCAGGGCCGGTTTCAGCGACCAGCTCTCTGCCCGCACGAGCCGTTCCACGGTATGGGCTCCGGCAAGCGTCATGTCGATCCGTTTGAGTTCGGCGTCCCGCGGCAAGAGGTTCAGGGCGGTGAATCCGTCCTCGGAGCCGTAGAGCCCAGGCGGGTTGTCCGGCGTGGTGACGGGAGCCTTGCCGGGCTGCATATCGAGCGGCCGGGCATTGCCGGTCTCCGCGACGAGCACGCCGTCGGCATTGAGGAGTCGGAAGGGCGCCAGCGTGTGCGCCTGTGCTGCCTTGCTTTCGCCGGCGACGCCGCCGCTGCGTGAAAGCTGGAGGCTGCGGCGAAGCATCTCGACAAAATGCCCGGAAATCGGCAGGTTCGACCAGGTCGCCTCGGCGCTGACATGGAAGAGCACGATGCGGCCGGTGCCGCGTGCCGCCGTCGTCACCAGCGGCGTGCCGTCGGCGAGGCTTGCCCAGGTGCGCTCGACCAGATCGGCCGTTGGTTCGGCCAGAACCTGGCGCTTGACGAGAATGTCGGCCGGCCGCGCCATGCCGGCGAAGGGGCTGTTGGCCGGATAATCGGCGAGCGGCTGCGGTTCGGACCAGGAGAGGGCGCCGCCGAGCGCCCGCTCGCCTTGCCGGAGCGTGACGGGAACGAGCGGATCGTCGGCCGGTGCCGCAGCAAGGCGCGGTCCGGCGAAGCGGATCAGCATGCCGCCGTTGTCGATCCACTTCGAAAGCAGCGGATAGGTTTCTTCCGGCAACCGGCCGATATCGGCCATGATCAGGACGGAAGGGCGCTGTTCCAGGAGCTCGGGAATGGCGACGGCGAGGTCGGTCTCGCGCGGTTCGATGAGATCGGCATAGGGGGCGAGCGCGCGGTTGATGTAGTAGAGCGGCGACAACAGCGGCTGTGAGAGGTCGCGCGCCTCACCGCTGAGCAGCGCGACGCGACGCCGGCGGAACCCGTCGTCCAGCAGATGCGTGGCGCCGGCCGTCGCCGCACCTTCGATGCCGATGCGGGCGAAATCGTTGCGCAGCTCGAACGGCGCTTCGATCGTCCCCTTGGCGACGGCGGCGCCGACGGCAAAATCGATTGCGCCATCGGCGATGGCGCGGCCGCGGCTGTCGTAAGCGACGATCGGGAGGGACCGGCGATCATCCGTCTTCAGGCGGGTGGCCGTCACCGACATGCCGGCAGACTCGTTGCTCGTGCCGGTCAGTGCGACCGCCTGGCTGCCGTCCGCGTCGATCACCCGGAGCTCCGCCGCGCCGATTTCGTTCAGCGCCGCCATGGTCTTGTCATCGGCCGCTTCGATGCCGTCGGTGACGAAGGCGATCGTCCCGGGCGGGGTGCCGTTGAATGCGGTCTTCAGCGCCGCAAGCGCCGCTCGGCGATCGGCGGGAAGCGGCTCCGGCGCAGCGGCCGCGAGCCGGGTGCGTGCTGCAGCGGCCGAGGCCGGCGTCGCGTCGTGCTGGCGATCGCCGGTCAAGAGAATGGAAACGGCAAGATCCCTGGCTTCGGCATCGTCGATCAACGCCGACGCAGCCTCGACCCGTCGCTCCCAGTCGGGTGCCGTTGCCCAGCTGTTGTCGATCACGAGCGCCAACGGGCCGGAGGCGGCGAGGGTGTTGCTGCGGGGATTGAAGACCGGGTCGGCGATCGCAAAGATAACCGCAGCCGCCAGCAGCATCCTGAGAAGCGTCAACCACCAGGGGCTTTTCGACGGCGTCTCCTCGCGCTTGATCACCGAGGCGAGGATGCGAAGCGGCGGGAAGACCTCCGCCGCCGGCCTCGGCGGCATCATGCGCAGCAGCCACCAGATCACCGGCAGGGCCACGAGGGCGGCCAGTATCGCGGGGTTGGCAAAGGCGAAGGCGAGGCCGCCGATCATAGCTGCCCCCCGTGTGTCGCGCGGGTGGGCATCCCGGAAAGATACATATGGACGGCGACCAGCGCCTCCGAGGCCGGCCGGTCGGTCCGATGCGGAATGAAGGTCCAGCCGAGGTGGCGGAGACCGGCGCCGAGACCGTCGCGGCGTGCGCGGTAGGCGCGCTGGTAGTCCTCGCGCAGGATTTCGGCGCGGCCGGCGGTCAGTTTCTCGCCGGATTCCGGATCGGTGAATTCGGTGCGGCCCGCATAGGGGAAGACTTCCTCGGCCGGGTCGGCGATTTCGACGACATGTCCGCGCAGTCCCCTGCGGGCGAGCGGGCCGAGCCGCTCCATGACCTTGTCGGCGGGATCGAGAAAGTCGCCGATCAGCACCAGATCGCTGGCGCCGCGGATCATCCCGGTCTCGGGCAGGCCGCCGCCAAGCGGGCTCAGCATGATCGCTGCCGCCAGGCGCTCGGCGGCGTTGCGGGCGGAAACGGGCTCCATCACCCCGGGGCAGCCGATGCGCTCGCCGGAGCGGGCGAGGATTTCGGCAAGCGCCAGCATCAGCACCAGTGCGCGGCTTTCCTTCGACACCGCGCCGAGCGTCGATTTGTACATCATCGAGGGCGAAAGATCGGCCCAGAGCCAGATCGTGTGCGCCGCCTCCCACTCGCGGTCGCGGACATAGGTATGGTCGTCGCGCGCCGAGCGGCGCCAGTCGATGCGCGACAGGCTTTCGCCCTGGCTATAGGGGCGGAACTGCCAGAAATTCTCGCCGATGCCGCGCTTGCGCCGGCCGTGCCAGCCGGCAATCACCGTGTTGGCGATGCGACGCGCTTCGACAAGGCAATCGGGGACGAGCATCGCCCGCTGTTGGGCGCGCGACAGGACTTCCCCGGACGGTGTACGCGCGACTGTCTGCCCGATTGCGGCCATGCGCTATCCCTTGGCTCGCTTCACCAGGTCGGCGATGACGTCCCGCACCGTCATACCCTCGGCGCGGGCCGCGAAGGTCAGCGCCATGCGGTGCTGCAGCACGGGCTCGGCAAGCGCGAGAATATCGTCGATCGAGGGTGCCAGCCGGCCGTCATAAAGAGCACGAGCCCGGGCACAGAGCATCAAAGCCTGGCCGGCACGCGGACCCGGCCCCCAGGCGACGTTCTTGTCGGTGGCGGCGTTTCCGTTGCCCGGCCGGGCGGATCGGACGAGCGACAGGATGGCATCGACAACCTTTTCGCCGACCGGCATCTGCCGGATAAGATGCTGAAGCTGCTGCAGGCGCTCCGCGTTGATGACCGGCCGGGCTTCGATCTCGGTCACGCCGGTTGTCTCGAGCAGAATCTGCCGTTCGGCGGCAAGCTCCGGATAGCCCACGTCGACCTGCATCAGGAAGCGGTCAAGCTGGGCTTCCGGCAGCGGATAGGTGCCTTCCTGCTCGAGCGGGTTCTGGGTCGCGAGCACGTGGAAGGGGTGTGGCAGGTCCTTGCGGGCCCCGGCAATGGTGATGTGATATTCCTGCATGGCTTGCAGCAGCGCCGATTGGGTGCGGGGCGAGGCTCGGTTGATCTCGTCCGCCATCAGGAGTTGGGTGAAGATCGGACCGGGGATGAACCGGAAAGATCGGTGGCCGGCCTGATCCTGGTCCATCACTTCGGAACCGAGAATATCCGAGGGCATCAGGTCCGGCGTGAACTGGATGCGGCTGTTGGCGAGGCCGAGAACGGTGCCGAGCGTCGCGACGAGCTTGGTCTTGGCAAGACCCGGTACGCCGACGAGCAGCGCATGGCCGCCGGAAAGCACCGCCAGCAGCGTCTGCTCGACCACACTCTCCTGGCCGAAGATGACCTTGCCGACCTCCGCTCGGATGAGCGCAATCTCTCCGAGAGCCGCTTCCGCGGCAGCGACGATCGCCTTCTCGTCGGCCGCTTCGGCCGCGGTCTTCATCACACTCATCGCCTGTCTCCCGCTCGTGCGTGTCGAACCCGATTCGGCATCACCCGGCGTCTGGTTCCCTTTTTTCAATTTAGACCCTGGCAGACGGCTGACAAGCCGCCGCCAACGCACTATCTCGTGAGCTTCAAGAAGCCCTGAAGCATACTAAGTGCTTCTCCGCGAAGCGCGAGGTGCGGTCAAGGTGCTCGTAACCACTGACGAACATCCCGCGCGTCTTTGAACACGCTACGCCTCCGAGGCAAGATTGGGGCCAAACGGGACAGAACGATGGCAGAAACCAAGATTCAGCAGACGGGGGATGCGGCCGGACTTGCCGCGCTGATCGCCCGCGCTGCCGGCCAGACGGGAGGCGAAGGGAGAGGGCTGCCGCCGGTCGAGCGCTGGAATCCGCCATTCTGCGGCGACATCGACATGGAAATCCGCGCCGATGGAACATGGTTCTACATGGGCACGCCGATCGGCCGCCAGCCGCTGGTGAGATTGTTTTCCACGGTCTTGCGCAAGGATGACGACGGAAGGACCTATCTCGTCACGCCGGTGGAAAAAGTCGGCATCCGCGTCGCCGATGCGCCCTTCGTCGCCGTCGAGATGAGCGTCACGGCGAGAGAGGGCGAAACGGTACTCACCTTCCGCACCAATGTCGGCGACGTGGTCGAGGCGGGGGCTGAGCATCCGCTGCGCTTCGTCATCCACGGCGACAACCGCGAGCTGAAGCCCTATCTCCACGTGCGCGGCCGCCTCGAGGCGCTGGCTTCCCGTCCGGTCATGTACGACATCGTCGAGCTTGGCGAGACCGCCCTGATCGACGGCGTGGAGATGTTCTGCGTCAGATCCGCGGGAGCCGTCTTCCCGGTCATGCCGGCGGCCGAACTGGAAGCGCTGTCGAGATGAGCCGTCCGCTGTTCTCCGCCGATGAATTCCGTCGCCGCGCGCTCAAGCAGACGGGCGGTCCGATCGAGACCGCCTGGCGCGATCATGGCGACTTTCTCCTCAATCCCGGCATCGTGCCTCATCTCGAGTCGCTGCATCTGAAGGACGCCGCGGTGCTCGTACCGGTGGTCGACGACGGTGACGATGCGAGCGTCATCTTCACGCAGCGCACCTCGCATCTGCGCAAGCATTCGGGCCAGGTGGCGTTTCCGGGAGGCGCCGTCGATCCCGAGGACCACTCGATCGAGGTGGCGGCGTTGCGGGAGGCGCAGGAGGAGATCGGGCTCGACCCGCGTTTCGTCGAGACGATCGGCCGCCTGCCGCATTACATGGCATTGTCCGGTTTCCGCATCACCCCGGTGCTCGCCGTCGTCCAGCCCGGTTTCGAACTGGTGCCCAATCCCGAAGAAGTCGAGAGCGTCTTCGAAGTGCCGCTCTCCTTCCTCATGGACCCCGGCAATCACGGGCGCGGAAGCCGCCATTGGGAGGGTGCGGAGCGACATTTCTACCGGATGCCCTATGGCGAGCGGAACATCTGGGGGATCACGGCGGGCATCGTCCGCATGCTCTATGAAAGGCTGTACGCATGACATCCATCGCCGCCGAGCCCTGGTTTCATGCCCCATCGCTCAGCCGCGTCTTCGAGCTGTTGAATGCCGACGGCGGCGAGGTGCGGGTCGTCGGCGGCGCCGTCCGCAACAGCCTGCTCGGTCTGCCGGTGGGGGATGTCGACCTGGCGACCACCTGGCATCCGCAGGATGTGGCGGCGCGAGCGGAGAGCGCCGGCATCAAGGCGGTGCCGACGGGGATAGAGCACGGCACAGTCACGCTGGTGATCGACGGAATTCCCCATGAGGTGACGACGTTGCGCCGCGACGTGGCGACGGACGGCCGCCGCGCCGAGGTGGCCTTCGGCACCGACTGGAAGGCGGATGCCGAGCGCCGCGACTTTACGATCAACGCTCTTTATGCCGACGCCGGCGGCGAGATATTCGACTATGTCGGCGGCCTGCCCGATATCGAGAGCCGGACTTTGCGCTTCATCGGCAGCGCCGCCGAGCGGGTCGCGGAGGACTATTTGCGTATTCTGCGCTTCTTCCGCTTCTTTGCCCATTACGGGCAGGGCCGCCCGGATGCGGAGGGGCTCAGGGCCTGCGCGCAGGCGCGGGCGAAGCTCGCGACGCTTTCGGCTGAGCGCGTCTGGGGCGAAATGAAGAAGCTGCTTGCCGCGGAAGATCCCGGCCGCGCCCTTCTCTGGATGCGCCAGGCAGGCGTGCTCGGCGAAGTCCTGCCTGAAACCGAAAAATGGGGCATCGATGCCGTACCGGGGCTGATTGCCGCCGAGAAGATCTTTGCCTGGTCACCGGAGCCGCTCCTGAGGCTGGCTGCCATCGTTCCGCCTGATGTTAGTCGGCTCGAGGCGATGGCGGCGCGGCTGCGCCTGTCGAAAGCGGAAGCGGCCTTTCTCGCCCGCTTTGCCGAGGCGCCGGCCATTGCCGCCACGCTCGCGGACGCGGCGCTCGATCGGGAACTCTACCGGAAGGGTGCCGAGGGCATCATCGTGCGCCTCAAGCTTTCGCTTGCTTCAGCGCGGCGCAAATCGGAAACCGATCCGGCCTTTCTCGCAGAAACCGCCGCCTTCCAGCGGTTGTTGGCGCGCGCGGAGAAGTGGCAGCGCCCCGTCTTCCCCGTGAGTGGGGCCGATGTCCTGAAGGCGGGGGTCCCCGCCGGTCCAAAGATCGGGGAACTGCTGGCGGAACTCGAGAATTTCTGGATCGAGCGCAACTTCAATGTCGACCGGGCGACGCTCGTCGCCCGGCTCGAGGCCCAATTGCGTTCCGGCTGACGCGAGCGCGCAGCGCGATCAGGCGGCCTGCGTTTCGTCGACGATGCGAGCCTTGATATTGTCGATCATATTTTCGCGGATCACCGTCTCGCCATGGGCGTCGCGCATGTGTTCGACAACCCGGCGCACGATTTCCGCATCGTTGTCAGCGCGGGTATGCCAGGGGCAACCCGGAACGAGAGAACCGCATTCGAACAGGCGCATGGTGTTCCTCCTTTCTCTGGACCGGCATGCTTTCGCATCGAGCAAAAGGCAGCGTGATCTCATCCAAGAAGTTCGGAGCGGGATGCGATCGGGAAAACGCCGACATCGTCTCATCCCGCTCAGTCGTCAATGCAATTGACAGAGCCGTAGCCGGGATCTGTCCATGGGCAAGGGTAACATCAACCCGAGGTCCGGCCAAATTGTTCCGGCCGGGCCATCGCGCAAAGAAACCCTGTGAACATGCGGCTCGATGGTGCTATGGCTTTGCGACCTCCAGACTTTGAAAGGCCGTTTCCACACCATGCTCGCTGTCCAATCGGAACTGATTTCCGCCATCCGGAGCATTCCGGACTATCCGAAGCCCGGCATCGTCTTTCGCGATATCACGACGCTGCTCGGCAACCCGAGGTCGTTCCGGCGGGCGATCGATGAACTGGTCCATCCCTATGCCGGAACCAAGGTGGACAAGATCGCCGGGATCGAAGCGCGCGGCTTTATTCTGGGCGGTGCGATTGCGCATCAGCTGTCGGCCGGCTTCGTGCCGATCCGCAAGAAGGGCAAGCTGCCGCACGAGACGGTCAGGATCGCCTACAGCCTTGAATATGGCGTGGACGAGATGGAGATGCACGAGGATGCGATCGCACCCGGTGAAAAGGTGATCCTCGTGGATGATCTGATCGCCACCGGCGGAACCGCCGAGGGCGCCACCAAGCTCCTGCAGCAGATGGGCGCCGACATCGTCGCCGCCTGCTTCATCATCGACCTGCCGGAGCTCGGCGGCCGCAAGAAGCTCGAGGCGCTCGGCGTCAAGGTCCGCACGCTGATCGAGTTCGAAGGGCACTGACGAAGGGCGGGCCTCCGCGCTCGCCTGCTCAGGTGAATTCGATAACCTTGCTTTCGAAGCGGATAACCGGCTCGGCTTGCTGGTTTTCGCCCTCGCAGAGGATGGTGTTGAGGCGCCAGCCGGGGCGGGAGGCGAGGGCGCGGGCTTCGACGAGCGTGACGGCATAGGTGATGGTATCGCCGGCATAGACCGGTTTGAGCCAGCGGAGCTCCCGGAAGCCCGCCGCCGGGCCGAGCCGGGGAGCGTGCAGCCCCTCTGCGGCCAGGCGCCGGGCTTCGCCGGCCCAGAAGCGGACGAAGCACTTCATCCAGCCGGCGCTGGTGTGCCAGCCCGAGGCACAAAGGCCGCCAAAGAGCGAGCGTCTTGCTTCCTCCTCGTCGAGATGGAAGGGCTGCGGATCGAAATCGCGCGCGAAGCGGATGATGTCCTCCGCTGTGAATGTCAGGCTGCCGATCACGGTCTTGCGGCCGGCCGCATAGAGTTCTTCGAGCGTCATCATGACCGCTCACCCTCGCGGCGCTGAAACATGATCGAACATTCGGAGATCGCAACCGGCTCGCCGCTCTCATTGCTGATTTCGTTGCGGAACTTGACGAAGCCGATCTGCGGCTTCGACTTGGAAGGGCGTGCCTCGAGCACAAGGCTGAAGCCGGAAAGCACGTCGCCCGCGAGCACCGGCTTCTTCCAGTCCATTAAGTCGATGCCGGGTGAGCCTTGCGATGACGAATGGCCGAGGAAGGCGTCGATCATCATCCGCATGCCGATGGCGCTGGTGTGCCAGCCGGAGGCGGACAGGCCGCCGAGGATGCTGCGCCTGCCCGCTTCTTCGTCGAGATGCATCGGCTGCGGGTCGAACTCGCCGGCGAAGGCGATCATGTCTGCGGCCTGCATCTGGACGGGCGCATAGTCAAAGCGCCGTCCCGGCGTGAAGTCCTCGAAATAGAGCATGCCGCCCTCCATGGCAGCCGGAAGGATGCGGCCCATCGGCGAACCGCATACCTCGCACGTCACGTGTTGAAGCGGAAGTGGATGACGTCGCCGTCCTGGACGACATATTCCTTGCCTTCGTCGCGGGCCTTGCCGGCCTCCTTGGCGCCGTTCTCGCCGCCCAGCGAAATGTAGTCGTCATAGGCGATCGTGTTGGCGCGGATGAAGCCGCGCTCGAAGTCCGAATGGATGACGCCGGCCGCCTGCGGCGCCTTGGTGCCGCGCGCGATCGTCCAGGCGCGCGTCTCCTTCGGGCCGACGGTGAAATAGGTGATGAGGTCGAGCAGCTTATAGCCGGCCCGGATCAGCCGGTCGAGGCCGGCCTCTTCCAGCCCAAGGGCAGCGAGGAATTCGCTGGCTTCCTCTTCCGGCAGTTGGGCGACCTCGGATTCGATCGCGGCGGAGATGACGACGGTTTCGGCGCCCTGCGCCTTGGCCATCTCGGCGACGGCGCGGGTGTGCTCGTTGCCCGCTGCCGCGTCGGCTTCGGCGACGTTGCAGACGTAGAGAACCGGGTGGGCGGTGAGGAGGTTGAGCCCCTGCAGGATACGCAGTTCCTCGGCATCGAGCTTCGGCAGGAGGGTGCGCACCGGCTTGCCTTCCTGCAGGAGCTTCAGCGAGGCTTCCATGATCGGAAGCTGCGCCATCGATTCCTTGTCCTTGCCGATCGCACGCTTGCGAGTCTGTTCGGTGCGCCGCTCCAGGCTTTCGAGGTCTGCGAGCATTAGCTCGGTCTCGATCGTCTCGGCGTCCTCGACCGGATGGATGCGGCCCTCGACATGGGTGATATCGTCATCCTCGAAGCAGCGCAGTACGTGCACCACCGCATCCACCTCGCGAATGTTGGCGAGGAACTGGTTGCCGAGGCCTTCACCCTTGGAGGCGCCGCGCACCAGGCCGGCAATGTCGACGAAGGAGATGCGGGTCGGAATGATTTCCTTCGACTTGGCGATGTCGGCAAGCTTGCGCATCCGCGCGTCCGGCACTGCGACCTCGCCGGTATTCGGCTCGATCGTGCAGAAGGGATAGTTCGCCGCCTGCGCCGCCGCCGTCTTGGTCAGCGCGTTGAAGAGTGTGGACTTGCCGACATTCGGCAGCCCGACGATACCGCATTTGAAGCCCATGGCCTAAACCTGTCGTTCACGAATTTCTTGGGCGTGGCTATGGGGGAAAGGAGCGGGGCGGTCAAGCGCTTCGCGCGCATTGGGTGGAACTTGGCCGGCTCGACTTGAATGCGGGTACTGCAGGCGCGATACTGGATCTTGCCCATCGCATGTCATCAACGGGTGCAGTTTCCCATGAGTGACAATGAAGTCGCCCCAAAACGAAAAACGAAGGTCAAGCCCAAGCTCGAGCGGCCGCGGCTCTATAAGGTCATCCTCGTCAACGACGACTACACGCCGCGCGACTTCGTGGTGATGGTATTGAAGGCCATTTTTCGCATGAGTGAGGAGGCCGGCTACCGGGTGATGATGACCGCCCACAAGCTCGGCACTTCGGTGGTCGTGGTCTGCGCCCGCGATATCGCCGAAACCAAGGCCAAGGAGGCGACCGATCTCGGCAAGGAAGCCGGCTTCCCCCTGATGTTCATGACCGAGCCGGAGGAGTGAGCGCCGACTAGCCCGTCAGTCTCCTTTGGGACCGAACATCTTCTTCAGCATCTCGGCCATGGGACCGGTTGTCGGCAGCTTCTTGGGTTGCGCGGCGTTGCGGGCCTGGTGAATATGGGACTGGGCGGCGACCCGCTTCTTCGCCTGCGGCTCTTCCGTGTCCGGCTTGCCGCCTGTGGCAAGGGCGATCTTGTTCATGAGCTGCGAGTCCTCGCCCTTGACGAGCATGCCGGCATTGTCCGCGATCGTGTCGAGCAGGGCCGAAAGCCAGGTTTGATCGGCCTTGGCGAAGTCGCCGAGCACATGCGCATGAACCAGGTCCTTGACGCCGGGATGGCCGATCCCGAGGCGCAGGCGGCGGTATTCCTTGCCGCAATGGGCGTCGATCGACTTGATGCCGTTGTGGCCGCCATGGCCGCCGCCGGTTTTGATCCGCGCCTTGCCGGCGGGGAGATCCAACTCGTCATAGATGACGACGATGTCCTTCGGCGCGAGCTTGTAGAAGCGCATCGCCTCGCCGACCGCCTCGCCGGAAAGATTCATGAAGGTCTGCGGCTTGATCAGCAGGATACGTTCGCCGCCGATCTCGCCCTCGGCGATTTCCGCCTTGAATTTCTTCGACCAGGAGGAAAAGCCCTGACGCTGCTGGATGGCATCGACCGCCATGAAGCCGATATTGTGGCGGTTGCCGGTATATTTCGATCCCGGATTGCCAAGTCCCGCGACGATCAGCATGCGGCAAACTCCTGATGATTCCTGCTTCACCGACGATGGTCATGCGGAGAGTGGAATGTTTGCCCCTCATCCCGCTGCTGCGACCTTCTCCCCGCTCGCGGGGAGAAGGGGTTCGCCGCGCTCTCCCAGTCCCTCTCTCCGCGCGCCGGAAGGGGACTAGTCCTCGGGTAAACCCGAGGAGAGGGGCAAAACCCGTCTCTCAACCCCAAACACCGTCGGCCGGCCAAGTCAATCTCTATTTGGCCGCCTGCTTTATTCCGTCCGGACGAAGGCTGTATTGCTCGTAAATTCGATCCTGGATTCCCGTGGCGATCAAGCGGTTGAGTTCGACCTGCATGCGGGTGACGATTTCGTCGGGCATGTCGGTGTGGCAGGCAATGCCGTATTGCTTGCCTTCGAGCACCAGCGCCGCCTCGACAGGCTTGCCTTCGGCCCGCATCGTCTCGAAGGTCTTTTCGGAGGTCATCATCAGGTCGACGCGGCCGGCGATCAGCTTTTTGAGTGTCGAATCGAGGCTGGCGGCATAGTCGATCTTCTGAAAGCCATGTTCCTTCAGATAATTGGCGGAAAAGTCCTCGCGCTGAGTGCCGACGATGAACTGTTTGGCCTCATCGAGCGTCCGCAGCGCGATCGCCGAATCCCTGTGGCGCACCATGATCATGTGGTCGACGAGAAGCGGCTCGACCCATTTGAACTTCTTGTCCCGCTCGGCGTCGTGGCCCGTCGTGAAAACGCAATGGAAAGGTTCGCTTTCCGCGAGCGCGAAAGCGCGCGCCCAGGGCAGGACCTCGATCTCGTAGGGGATGTCGACGGCCTTCATGATCAGGGCGACCTGGTCGACCGAGGCGCCGCTCGCACCTTTCGCGGTCGAGAAATTGTAGGGCGGGTACTCCTCGGTGACGAAATGGATTGTCTCGGCCTGGGCGGCGGCGGAAACGCCGAGGAAGAAGGCCAGGATCAGTTGCTTCACGCCTTAACTCCTTCTGGCACCGTTCTAGACACGAGCGCTGGCCTTGGCTTCAGATTCGTTCTCCAGCATGGTCAGCATACCGTCGATCGGCATCGGCCGGCTGAAGAGATAGCCCTGGCCATAATCCACACCGAGCTTGCGCAGGAGTTGCCACTGCTCTTTCGCCTCGATGCCTTCGGCGACCACCGTGCAGCCCATTTGGTGGGAGATCGTCCGGATTCCCTTGATCAACATTCGGCTCTTGCGCCGGACGTCGGCGGCGGGCGAACTCAAGGAGCGTGTAAAGGACTGGTCGACCTTGACGATATCGACGGGGAAGCGGTTGAGGTAGCTCAGAGACGAATAGCCGGTGCCGAAATCGTCGAGAGCGATGCGGCAACCGAATTCATTCAGCTGTTTCAACACCGAATGGACTTCCGGATTGTCGAGCATCAGCACCGCTTCGGTAATCTCGACGACGATGCGCTGCGGCGAAATATGGTGCTTGAGCAGGAGCGCGGCGAGCTTGTGAGGCAAGCTCAGTTCAAACTGCAATGGCGAGAAGTTGACGGCGAGATAGGTGCTTTGGGTGCCGTCCAGTTCGGAGATGGCGGCGAGATGGCGGATCGACTTTTCGAGCACGCGGTCGCCGATGCGGCCTATCGTGCCGGTCTCTTCGGCAATGCCGATGATCTTGCCCGGCGGCATTAGGCCCTTTTCGGGATGATTGAGGCGCACCAGCGCCTCGAAGCCGACGATCTGCCCGTCGTCGAGGCTGACGATCGGCTGCAGCCAGGCCTCGAACCAGTCTTCCTTGAGACCGGCCTCTATGCACTGCTCGATCTCATGGCGCTCGCGTGCGGCGTCGAGCATGCCGGCGTCGAAAACCTGCAGGCCGTTCTTGCCGTCGCGCTTGCGCGCATACATCGCCATGTCGGCCTTGAGCAAGAGATCTGACGCGCCGGAGGCGTGGGTCGGGTAGACCGATACGCCGACACTGGCACTGACCAACAGCTCGTTGCCGGTAATCGGCATCGGTTCGTGCAGCGCCGCGCAGATGCTCTCGCCGATCTCGCTTGCCAGAGCAGCGACATCCGATGCGGCGATGAGGATTGCAAATTCGTCGCCGCCGAGCCGCGCGATCACATCCTCCGGCCGAAGCGTTGCCCGGATACGCTCCACAGTCTGGCGCAGGACCGCATCGCCGGCGGCGTGGCCGAAATTGTCGTTGATCCACTTGAAGCGGTCGAGATCGATGAACAGGCAGGCGAGCTGCATGCCGCACTGGTCGGCGCTCAGGATTGCTTCGTCCAGTGCGTTCTCGAAACCTTGCCGGTTCAAGAGCCCGGTCAGGTGATCGGTGATCGCCTGCGCATGGTTGCGGCTCTCGGCCTGTTTCAAGGCGGTGACGTCGGTCATCACCGAAAGCGAAATCTCCCCGCCGCTCGTTTCCGTTTCCAGGATGAGCACGGTCATGGACGCGCCATCCGCCTTGCGGAAGGGCAGGGTCAGGTCGCTGATATCGTGACCGTCCCGCGCTGTCGCTTTTGAGCGCTGATGGTAGGCTTCGTGCCAGGAAGGGTCGATGAAATCGGTGAAAGTGCGCCCGATGACCTCGTCGCGGCGATAGCCGGTCGCCAGCAGCCAGTAGTCGCTGACCGCCGTCAGCCGGCCTGCGGCATCGAGCGAAAAGAGCATGGCCGGCGTCAGGTTATAGGTTTCCGTCGCACGGGCATGCGCGCTCTTCAACTCCTGTTCCTCGCGCTCCAGCCGGTCCTGCATCGCGTTGAAGTTGCCGGCGAGGGCGCCCATCTCGTCGTCCGAGTTCCAGTCGACGCGATGGCGCGATCCGAGGCGCCGCGTCGCTTCGACTGCAGCGGTGAGCCGCATCAGCGGCCGGATAACGATGAAGCGATTGCCGATCAATGCTGCAGCGAAGACGGTTGCGACGGCAAAGAGAAGGATGCCGAGGATCGCCCACTCGTCCGTGCTGAAGCGCAGCAGCAGGCCGGATGGCGGGATGACGACCGTCAATGCGCCGACGGGCATGGGGCCTTTGACGCTGTCATAGGAAATGGCCGTTTCCAGGGGCTTTCCGGCTGCGGCGTCAAGCTTGCCCGGAGGCAATTGAGCAAGGACGTTTCCGGCGGTGTCGCGGATCGTGACGGCGTCGATGTCGGTGGCGTTCATCAGCGAAAGAGCGATCCGCTCGATGCCGTCCTGGTCGAAGTCCCAGATCGGCTTGCCAAGCGCTTCGCCGCTGGCTTCCATCAGCAGCTCGGCGTTCTGCAGGCGCTCCCGCCCAACGCGCTCGCTGGATATGGCGAGGAACAGTGCCAAGAGGGGCGCAACGAATACAAGCATCGCGCCGCAGATGATCGCAATAAACCGGTTCTCCACCGAGTGCATCATCGGATGCTCCTGCCGGCGGACGTCATCACTCTCAACATTCGGATACTCTTGCACTGCCACGCCCATGTCCCTCGCGTGCAGAACATCATCAAAACCTTAAATGTTGTTGAAATTGCACGCCGAGATTTCATGAAGCGCGGCGTCTCCTCGCGGCACGCGTGCGGTGCACAATGAAAGCAAAAAGCCCGCCCCAGAATTGGGACGGGCTTGTCGAATGCTACGGCCGGAAGGGCCGGTCAGCCGTTGCGGCAGTGGCGGATCAAGCTTCCGCTTCGCCTTCGGCTGCTTCCTCTTCCGCTTCAGCTTCCTGCACGCGGCCGGCGATCGTTGCGATCGTGAAGTCGCGGTCGGAAATGACCGGGGTCGCGCCCGCCGGAAGCTTGACGTCCGAGATGTGGACGGTGTCGCCGATCTTGAGGCCGCTGAGATCGACGCTCAGGAACTCCGGAATGTTGTCGGCTGAAACGTTCAGTTCGACTTCGTGGCGAACGATGTTCAGCGTGCCGCCCTGCTTGAGGCCCGGGGACTTCTCTTCGTTTTCGAAGTGGACCGGAACCTGGACCGACACCTGGCTGCCCTGGGTGACGCGCAGGAAGTCGACATGCATGGTGAAGTCGCGAACCGGATCCAGCTGATAGTCCTTCGGCAGGACGCGGATCTTCTCGCCGTTGACGTCGATCGTCGCGACGGTGGTCATGAAACCGCCGGCGTGGATCTTCATCGTCACTTCCTTGGTGGAAAGCGCGATGGAAAGCGGGGCTTGCTTGTCACCGTAGATGACAGCAGGGATAAGACCGTTGCGGCGAAGTTCACGGGAGGACCCCTTACCAACCCGTTCGCGCGTCTCGGCCTTGAGCTCGTAAGTCTGGCTCATGGATAGACCTTTCTGGTTATTTGGAGAGTTCGTCCGTCAAGGCGGAAAAACTTGAAGCCGCAATGCAGCTTCATCCACGTTGCCTCCAAGGGTGTCTGCGCGGACGCCGGGTCCATAGCGGAGAACGGGCGGGAATGCAAGGCGCGCCGCGCCTCTCAGCTTTTGCGCCGGGAGAAACGTGCGAGCGCCAGCATGAGGCCGCCGGCGATCAGGCCCCAGAAGGCGCCGGAAACGCCGGCAAAACCGACGCCGGACGCGGTGACGAGGAAAGTGATGGCGGCGGCCTCGCGGGTCCGAGCTTCGGTGAAGGCGGCCACGGCGGAGCTCGAAAGGGCGCCGATGAGCGCCAGGCCTGCGACCGCTTCGATCAGCACCGCCGGCGCGAGGCTGACGAAGGTGGTGACGGCGCCGGCAAGCAGGCCGAAGACGATATAGGCGATCCCGGCGATGATCGCCGACCAGTAGCGGCGGTTGCGGTCCGGATGGGAATCGGGGCCGGCGCACATGGCAGCGGTGATTGCCGCGAGATTGACGGCGTGGCCGCCGAAGGGTGCGCTGAACAGCGAAAAGAGACCGGTGGTCGCAAAGAGCGGGCTCGGATTTGGGTGATAGTCGTTGACTTTCAGCACGGCGATGCCGGGAATGTTCTGTGACGCCATGGTCACGATGAAGAGCGGCAGGGCGATGCTGATCATCGTCGCGGCATTGAAGATCGGCGCCACGAATTCAGCTTTCGGGACGAGAGCGGACGACAATTGCGCAAAGGTGTTTTCCGGCATCTCGATGCCGAAAGCAATCACAACGACGAAGGCGAGCAGCGCTGCGGGAACGGCATAAAGCTTGTTGATGCTGCCGACGATGGCCCAGGCGATGATGATCGGCAGACCGAAGAGCGGATTGAAGGCGATCGCCTTCACCGGGGCGAAGCAGAGGCTCAGGAGCACGCCGACGAGCATCGCGTTTGCCAGGGCGGCGGGAATGGCCGACACCATACGGCCGAGCGGCTTCCAGAGCCCTGCGACGACAATCAGCAGGCCGCAAACGAGGAAGGCGCCGACGGCGGCGTTGAAGCCGCCCTGCACGGGTCCTGAGGTTGCCAGTAGCGCCGCGCCGGGGGTCGACCAGGCGATGCTGACGGGCAGCCGCGTGATGATGCTGATGATGATCGCGCAGACGCCCATGGAAACGGAGAGCGCCATCAGACCCGAGGCCGCCTGGGCCTCGGTGGCGCCGACGCCGGCGAGGCCATGCAGGATGACGGCAAAGGAGCTGGCAAAGCCGACGAAGGCGATCAGCACGCCCATGAAAAGGCTTTGGACGGAGAATTCACGAAGCATGGCAGGCAACCGGGTTCAGGCGAGTCGCGAGAATCTGCCCGACGGCGTAGCACATCGAAGGACTTGTCGGTACCGCCGAGCGACTCGTTGCAAGGGCAGTGCATGCACGACCTTCGTCTGGCTGGACCGGCCACGGGGCCTCTGTCTATAGTGGCCGCCGACGCGGTGCACCGAACGGGGGAGACAGGTGCGGGCGATTCATGGCCGGAGGACGCTTTCAGGGAGGGAGCGAATGCCAGCAGTCAGAGACCATACGGAACACGTCTACAGGACCGCGCAACAATCGGCAGCCGCCGTCAGTTCGCCGGTCGCCGCTTCTTGGCGGCGCTGCCTGACCCTGCACGGCCTCGCCCCCGAGGAGGCGCGTCTGCCCTCGCGGCTCTCCGATGGCGAGCTTCGGCAGGCGCGCGAACGCTCCGGGGTGCTGATTGCGGAAGCGGTCGGCGAACTCGACCGGCTGTTCGGCGTGGTCGTCAAGGCCGGATGCTGCCTGTTGCTCACCGACGAGAAGGGGATTGCGCTCGAACGGCGCGGGGCCGGTGGCGACGATGCGGATTTCCGCGGTGTCGGTCTCTGGTCTGGCACCGTGTGGAGCGAGGCTAGCGTCGGAACCAACGGCATCGGTACGGCGATTGCCGACGAGCGCCCCGTCGTTATACATCGCGACCAGCATTTTTTGAGCCGCAATATCGGCCTGAGCTGTGCGACCGCCCCGATCCGGGACGAGGCCGGGCGCCTTGCCGCGGCGCTCGACATTTCCACCTGCCGCGACGACGCTTCCGAGGCGACGCTCTCGATCCTCTCGCAGGCGGTGCGCGATGCCGCCGCCCGCATCGAGGCGAACCTCTTCCGGCGCGCCTTTGCCGAAGCGCGGATCGTGCTCGTGCCGGCCGATCGGGCGGGACCGGCTCTGCTCGCCGTCGATCGCGACGACCTTGTCCTCGGCGCGACGCGGGCCGCACGGCAGTGGCTCGGGATTGACGACAAGCGCATCGCCGCCCGCATTCCGGCCACCGACCTGCTCCAGGAGCGGGTCTTCAGCGAGGCGCGCGAATTGCCCGATGCTGAAAGGGCGGCCTTGCGCCGCGTCCTGTCGCGGACCAATGGCAACGTGTCGATGGCTGCGGACCTCCTCGGCATCAGCCGTGCGACGCTCTATCGGAAAATGAAGCGGCTTTCGCTTAATTGAGTCTTCTCGAGAATGCCCCTCACCCTAGCCTTCTCCCCGCACGCGGGGAGAGGGGACTTGGGCGGCGCGGCATACCCCCTTCTCCCCGTAAGCGGGGAGAAGGTCGCGGCAGCGGGATGAGGGGCGGCCGTGGACGAAAACGCTGCCCCATTCAGCCATTGCTGCATTGCAGCATGACGACAGGCGCCAACCTGTCTCAATTCTGAAACAGATGGCATTGCCGGCTGCCGCGGCGCTCTATCGGAAATCCCTGTTCGGCCCCACCCTTCCTTCCACAGCAAATTGGAGTGCTGTTTTTCCAAGGGAGGAAGCCATGCTGCATCAGAAGATTCTCGATAACCCGTTCAAGCACAAATACGGAAACTTCATCGGCGGTGAATGGCGCGAGCCGGTGGCCGGACGTTATTTCGACAATACCACGCCCGTCACCGGCGGCACGCTCTGCCAGGTGGCCCGCTCGGATGCAGCCGATATCGAACGCGCGCTCGATGCCGCCCATGCCGCCAAGGAGAAGTGGGGCCGGACCTCGACGACCGAGCGCTCCAACATCCTGATGAAGATCGCGGCGCGGATGGAGGACAATCTCGCGCTGCTGGCGCGGGCCGAGACCTGGGACAACGGCAAGCCGATCCGCGAGACGATGGCCGCCGACATCCCCTTGGCGGTCGATCATTTCCGCTACTTCGCCGCCTGCATCCGTGCGCAGGAAGGGTCAATCGGCGAGGTCGATCACGATACGGTCGCCTATCATTTCCACGAGCCGCTCGGCGTCGTCGGCCAGATCATCCCCTGGAACTTCCCGATCCTGATGGCCGCCTGGAAGGTGGCGCCGGCGCTTGCGGCAGGCAACTGCGTCGTGCTGAAGCCGGCCGAGCAGACGCCGGCCTCGATCCTCGTTCTCGCCGAACTCATAGCCGACCTGTTGCCGCCGGGCGTGCTCAACATCGTCAACGGCTTCGGGCTCGAGGCCGGCAAGCCGCTGGCGACCAGCCCGCGCATCGCCAAGATCGCCTTTACCGGCGAGACGACGACCGGGCGGCTGATCATGCAATATGCCAGCCAGAACCTCATCCCGGTGACGCTCGAGCTCGGCGGCAAGTCGCCAAACATCTTCTTTGCCGACGTGCTCAACGAGGACGACGACTATTTCGACAAGGCGCTCGAAGGCTTCGCCATGTTCGCGCTCAACCAGGGCGAGGTCTGCACCTGCCCGAGTCGTGTCCTGATCCAGGAAAGCATCTACGACCGCTTCATCGAGGGTGCCGTGAAGCGGGTGGAGGCGATCCGCCAGGGCAATCCGCTCGATAGCGCGACGATGATCGGCGCCCAGGCGTCGAGCGAACAGCTGGAAAAAATCCTTGCCTATATCGACATTGGCAAGCAGGAGGGCGCCGAAGTCCTGGCCGGCGGCGGGCGCAACGAGCTTGGGGGCGAGCTCTCCGGCGGCTATTACGTCAAGCCGACAGTGTTCCGCGGACATAACAGGATGCGCATCTTCCAGGAGGAAATCTTCGGCCCCGTCGTGTCGGTGACGACCTTCAAGACCGAGGACGAGGCGCTTGAGATCGCCAATGACACGCTCTACGGCCTCGGGGCCGGTGTCTGGAGCCGCGATGCCAACCGCTGCTACCGTTTCGGACGCGAGATCCAAGCCGGCCGCGTCTGGACCAACTGCTACCATGCCTATCCGGCGCATGCCGCCTTCGGCGGCTACAAGCAATCGGGTATCGGCCGCGAGACGCACAAGATGATGCTCGACCATTACCAGCAGACCAAGAACATGCTGGTGAGCTACAGCCCGAAGGCGCTCGGCTTCTTCTGACGCTGGCCACAGAGTTGGAGCGGGACGGCGGCAAACCGCTCATCCCGTTCGTGCCGGTGATCCTCCCGGCATGCTCCCGGTGTCTCACCGGGAGCCGCCGGCGTTCAGGAAGGAGAGAATGATGACGGAAACAATCGGCGAGCCGCGCGTGCTCGCGTCCGACGCGGCGATCGAACTCATCCGCGAAATCCGCGCTGATCATCCGAAGATCCTGTTCCATCAGTCGGGCGGCTGCTGCGACGGCTCGTCGCCGATGTGCTACCCGGCCGACGACTACATCGTCGGCGATAACGACGTGAAGCTCGGCGAGATCGACGGCGTGCCGGTCTATATCAGCGCCAGCCAGTACGAGGTCTGGAAGCACACCCAACTGATCATCGACGTGGTGCCGGGCAGGGGTGGGATGTTCTCGCTCGACAATGGCCGCGAGAAGCGCTTCCTCACCCGCTCGCGGCTCTTTGGAGGCGGCGAGGCCTGCGCCGTTCCGCAGCCAAAAACAAACGCCGGCAGTTAGAGCCGGCGTTGTGATTGGCTGAAGTCGGACGTTCCGCTCTCAGTCGAACAGGCTCGAAACCGATTCTTCCTGGCTGGTGCGGCTGATGGCTTCCCCGATCAGGCCGGCCGTCGAAATCACGCGGATATTGTGAGCCGATTGTACCGCCGTCGTCGGCTGGATGGAATCGGTGATCACCAGTTCCTTCAGCATCGAGGAGGTGACGCGGGCGACCGCGCCGCCGGAGAGCACGCCGTGGGTGATATAGGCGGTGACGCTGGTGGCGCCGTTCTTGAGCAGCGCCTCGGCGGCGTTGCAGAGCGTGCCGCCGGAATCGACGATATCGTCGATCAGGATGCAGTCCTTGCCGTGAACGTCACCGATGACGTTCATGACTTCCGATTCACCGGGGCGATCGCGACGCTTGTCGACGATCGCCAGCAGACAGTCGAGCCGCTTGGCGAGCGCTCGGGCGCGCACGACGCCGCCGACGTCCGGCGAAACGACCATGACGTTCTTGAGATCATAGTGTTCCTTGACATCGCGCGCCAGGATCGGCACCGCATAAAGGTTATCGGTCGGGATGTCGAAGAAGCCCTGGATCTGGCCGGCATGGAGATCGAGTGTCAGGACGCGGTCGGCGCCGGCTTCGGTAATCAGATTGGCGACCAGCTTGGCGGAGATCGGGGTGCGCGGTCCGGGTTTGCGGTCCTGGCGGGCATAGCCGAAATAGGGAAGCACGGCGGTGATGCGGCGGGCGGAGGAGCGGCGAACCGCATCGATCATGATGAGCAGTTCCATCAGATGATCGTTGGTGGGAAAGGAGGTCGACTGGACGATGAACACATCCTCGCCACGCACGTTCTCGCCAATTTCGACGAAGATTTCCTGGTCGGCGAAGCGCCGCACGGTAGCTCTGCCGAGCGGCAGGTTAAGATAGTTGCAGATCGCTTCGGCCAGCAGCCGGTTCGAATTGCCTGCGAAAACCTTCATAGACGGTCCGCCTTGAGCTGGCGCGGCCACCGTCCGGTCCAGTCCGGGCAGGGTTGTCCGCGCAAAATCCCTGAGCCATTCCGATCGCGGGCAATCGCTGCGATGGCCGCTGTCAGAGCTGATCGGCCGCTTTTTAGCCTCCTTGAAGGTGAATGCAAGGGGATTGCTGCGCCGCAGCGCCTATTATCCTAAAATCTTTGCGTCAGCCGCGCTGGGACTGACGCCATTCGAGATAGGCGTCGATCGTCTTTTCGGCGATCGCCTGCATTGTTTCCGGCGGAATGGCGCTCCAGGGTTCGGCAGCGCTGCTTTCCACCGTGTCCTGTCCCTGGATGCGGTGCAGGCGATTGCCGCCGCCATCGAGAATGTCCCAGATATAGACGACCGTCGTCTTGCCGCCGTCGTTGAGAGCCGAGAAATAGCCCTTGAGGATATGGTCGCTCGACGTGTCGGTGGAGCTCTTGATGGTGATCCCCTGCGCCCGGGCCGAGGCGCCGAGCTGCTTCGAGAGGGGCGTGACGGCCTGAACCGGAGCGCCGATGATCGGCAGGAAGCGGATGCCGCCGGCACCGGTCGCCGCCGCAGCCGGCGAAGCGGCGGCCTGCTGCGTCTTCTCCGCTGCGGCCGCGACTTCAGGCTGCGCCGGCTGCTCTGCGCTTTCTTCCCCCGGCGACGTGATGCTTCTTGCCTGCTCCGGCGGGTTTTCAGCCAGCGGGGGCGGATTTTCTGCCTGCGGCGGCGGGGACTGCATAGTCTGCACCGGTGCCGCGCCCTCGGCGAGGCGGCTGGCTTGCGCTTCGAGCGTGCCGGCGGGATCCGTGTAATCGGTGTGGCTCGTCGCGTATTGGGTCGGCGGGGTGGAGATGTTTGGCTGCGCTGCGAAGGCGGCGGTGCGGCTTGGCGGTACGCTTTCGACCGGCATGACGGCGGTCTGCGTGGACATGGCTTCGAGATCAGACTGGGTCACCGGCGGTGAGCGGAAGGTTCCGCCGCCGACGTCCACTTGCGGGATCAGGGCATCGGTGGTGTTGCAGCCGGCAATGGCTGCGGCAAGACCAAGGCTTGCGATAGGCATGATCTGCTTGCGCATCGTTCCCACCGTCTGGCTCGAACTCGGCGCGGCCGGCGGCCGGAAAGCCGACCGCCGCGCTTCGTTTCATTTCTCGCCGGAAAGCATAGGACGATTTCCTTACGCAGATATGAAGTCCAGCCCGTAGCGCGACAGCGGTCTCGGGCTCTCGGCGGTCGTCAGATAGGTCTGGCCGAGCGTCATGGCGGTGCCGCTGTCGGAATCCATGATGATCATGTGCACGAAGAGCGACATGTCCGGCTCGATCTCCTGCGGGTTGCCGACATGGAACATCTGGTGCTCCATCCAGGAGGGAGAGAAGCGGGCGCCGAGCGAATAACCGCAGGCATTCAGCCGATGGCGGGCGAGGCCGCGCTCGTCCATGATCCTCGCATGGACGTCGAAGACAGTGCCGAATGTATTGCCGGGCCTCAGCACCATTTCGATCGCCTGGATCGTCTCGCGGCAGGCACTGTAAAGCTCGCGGTGGCGGTTGGTGGGTTCACCGATCACGATCGTGCGCATCATCGCCGCATGGTAGTGGGCGCTAACGCCCGCCCATTCGAGGGTCAACTGGTCATTGGCATCGAGCCTGCGCCGGCCGGCCTTGTAACGGCAGAGCAGCGCATCGGCGCCCGAGCCGATGATGAATTCGTTGGCCGGGTAGTCGCCGCCGCCGGCAAAGACGGCGCCCTGCATGGCGGCGAGAATATCGGCCTCGCCGCCGCCCGGGCGGATGAGCGGCAGGGCGGCGTCGAGTGCGTCGTCGGCAAGGCTCGCGGCCTTTTCGACATGAACGATCTCGGCCGGGCTCTTGACGAGGCGCAGACGGCTGACGAGCATTGAGGTGTCGATCAACTCGCCGAATGTGGAGAGCTGATTGTCGACGAGGCGCGCCGTCTTTCCGGTCATGCCATGCGTGTCGTATTCGACGCCGATGCGGCAGCCGAGCAGATCGAGCTCGCTCAGCAGGTTCTTGAGGTCCATGGCGGGATCGGCATTGACGCGATCCACCCAGATCTCGATGCGCTCGATATTCGACGTGTGGCGTGCCTGGCGAAGATCGGCCGACCGGGTGAGCAGCACCATCGAGCCGTCCTGCTTGACGACGAGCGTCTGGAAGAAGCAATAGCCGAAGGTGTCATAGCCGGTGAGCCAGTACATGCTCTCCTGCGCGAAGAGAAGGACGGCATCGAGCCGCTCTTCCTGCATCTTGGCCGTGAGCCGTCTCAGGCGCGATGCATATTCCTCTTCGGCGAAGTGAAGCGCCATCTCAAGCCTCCCGTATGCAAATTGCGGATATCTGCCGCCCGTAGTCGGGCTCCTGGCGGTGCGTGGTGCGGCGATAGGAGAAGAAGCGATCCTCGTCGGCATAGGTGCAGATATCGAGGTTTTCCGCCGTCACACCGGCCGCCATCAGCCGGCGGACCGTGAGCCCGGGCAGGTCGAACATCGCATGACCGTTGCGGCCGGACGGCCTGAAGAACGGAGCGTAGCTGTCGTCGGTCGCCATGAAACGTTCGACGAATTCCGGGCCGACCTCGTAATGCTGGCGGCTGATCGACGGTCCGAGACAGGCGACGATGCGCTCCCGGCGCGCGCCGAGCGAGACCATTGCATCGATCGTGCTTTCGAGAACGCCGCCGAGCGCGCCCTTCCAACCGGCATGGGCGGCGCCGATGACGCGCGCCTGGCGGTCGGCGAAGAGCACCGGGCCGCAATCGGCCGACAGCACGCCGAGGACAATTCCGGGCGTCGCCGTCACCAGCGCGTCAGCATCCGGACGCGCGCCGTCGTAGCTCTTGTCGACGATGACCGCATCGGGGGAGTGAATCTGATGAACTGTTGCAAGACGCCGCGGCTCGGCATCGAACCAGCGGGCGACGCGGGCCCGGTTCTCGGCGACGCGCTCGCGATCGTCATGGGAGCCGAGGCCGACATTGAGGCCGCGATAGATGCCCTCGGAAACGCCGCCCTTGCGGGTGAAATAGCCATGGGCGATCTCCGGCCCCGCCTCGGCGGCGAAGAGCGGACTTTGCACGGGTGAAAGCGAGGCATCGTCCTGCATTCGGTGTTCTCGCCCTTGAATCTTCGTGGTTTCGCGTTGGGGTGAGGGCGCGTCCGGCCCGATGATTTGCGGCTGATTTGCCGGGCGATGTTGGCCCGGCAGGCCGGGACTGTCAATCTCGGAACGGCGGGGCCAGGTGCTCATCCCTCCTAGCAATTCCCTTTCGCGACCGGAAAGCGAGGAGCCTGCACCGGCTGGAAATGTGGGGTTTCCCGCCTGTTAGCGCGCCTTCTTGCGGAACGGCACCAGGGCGACTTCAGGGCTGCTGACGACCAGCACCTTGAACAGTTCACCCATCTTCCCGGCGCCGGCACCGGCAAGCCGCTCGACATCGTCGCGGATGCTTTCCTGAGTCGCCGGATCCTTGTCGCGGCCGAGGGCCGCCGCCCGATCGAGCAGGCCCAGACCAACCAGGAAATCACCCTGATGCGCGAGGCCGTTTACTTGCAGGCTTTCCGTTTTGGCGCGCAGCGCCAACTGCTCGAAATCCACATGGCTGGTGAGATCGGCGCGTCCCGGGTTGGCGAGCGGAGGATCGTACCGGTGGTTGCGGACGGCCTGCAGTGTGTCGCCGTAGCCGGTCGAGAGATGGCCGTAGTCAATTAGGATCGCCGTGCCGCCATTGGCGCGCAGGCGCTCGCACAGCGCGGCCATCACCGCATCGCGTGCCGGGGCGGCCTCGAAGATCGTTCCCTCGGCGACCGATTTCGCCGGTGTCGGCAACAGGGACGGATCGATGCCTGCCACACCGGCGGCAAAGGTCAACTCCTCGTCGGCATCGAGCCCGACCATGCGTTCGCGGAAACCTTGTGCGGTTCGGACGAACTGACGAATCGGGATCGCGTCGAAAAGCTCGTTTGCGGCAAGAAGCAGGAAGCCCGCGGGCAGGCTGTCGAAACTTGAATGCCAATGGACCTTGCCTTCATGGCCGGCGAGCGTTTCGGCCTGCACCTTGCGCAGCCTTTCGCTGGTTTCGACGAGATGAACCTCGGCAGCCTGGTAAAGCTCCGGGGCCAGGCGACGGAGGACGCGCAGCATGTCCGCCATCATCGTGCCGCGGCCCGGACCGATCTCGGCGATGATCGGCTCGCTGGGGGAACCGTGCTCCTGCCAGGCGTGAACAAGGAATATGCCGATCATCTCTCCGAAGAGTTGGCTGATTTCCGGTGCTGTCGTGAAATCGCCCTCCCGTCCGAACGGCTCGCGAACGCGGTAGTAGCCGTATTGCGGGTCCGCCAGGCAGAGGGAAAAATAGTCGGTGACGCTGATCGGTCCATTGGTCCTGATCAGCGCCTTGATCTTGTCGGCGAGAGGATTCGTCATGCACCAGTCCAGTTATGCGGCTGCGGCTGCCGCCCTGCGCGCCCGCGCCATCGCCCATATCCCGGCGAGAGCCATCGGCAGCGAGAGCACCATGCCCATGGTCAGCCAGCCGCCGGCAAGATAGCCGATCTGCGCGTCCGGTTCGCGGAAGAATTCGACAAAAATGCGGCTCGCAGCATAACCGCAGACAAAGATGCCCGTGACGAAGCCGGGCGCCTTCAGGGCTTTGCGGCGATAGACGAGATAGGCAAGCACAATGAGAAGCAAAACGCCCTCGAGAAGGGCCTCGTAAAGCTGGCTCGGGTGGCGCGGAAACGGTCCGCCGGTCGGGAAGACGACCGCCCAGGGCACGGACGAAAGCCGCCCCCAGAGTTCGCCGTTGATGAAATTGGCGATGCGGCCGAAGAAGAGACCGATCGGCACGACGGCCGCCACGACATCGAGCATGCTCCAGACGGGGATGGCGTTTCTGCGGGCAAACAGGACGATCGCGAGCGTGGTGCCCAGAAGGCCGCCATGGAAGGACATGCCGCCGTTCCAGATCTCGACGGCGCGGATCGGGTCCTGCAGCACTGAGCCGAGATCGTAGAACAGAATGTAGCCAAGGCGCCCCCCAAGCACGATGCCGCCGGCCGCCCAAAGCAGAAAATCATCGAGTTGCGCCAGGTTGAGCGGGGCGATATCGTTGCGCCAAAGCTTGGCGTTCTGGACCAGGCGTCGGGCATAGAACCAGCCGAGCAGGATGCCGGCGACATAGGCCAGCCCATACCAGTGGACGGCAAGCGGCCCGATTGTGAAGATCACAGGATCGATTTCGGGAAAGGGGAGAATGGCGAGGCGGGTAATCAGTGTTTCCAAGGTGTTCTCTCGTGCCGGGCCGATCGGTTGGGCGGAACATGGCGATCGAAGCGGGCGGGGTCAAGCGGCTCTCCCGTTCTTCGCGTCGCAGGCTCTGATTTTCCTTGCATCCTCCTGCGCACGACCCTACCTGAAATTGACAGGGCTCGCCCACGGGGCGCGAGCGAAATGGAGACGAATACGATGAGCACAGGGGCCAACCGCATTCTCGATGATCTTGCCAGATTGATGACGGATGCTGCCGGTGCGGCCCAGGGCGTGCGGCGGGAGGTCGAAACCGCCTTTCGCGCCCAGGCCGAAGGCTGGCTGAATTCGCTCGATGTGGTGAAACGCGAGGAGTTCGAGGCCGTCAAGGAAATGGCCGCCAGGGCGCGCGACGAAAACGAGGCCCTGCTCGCCCGCATCGCAGCGCTCGAAGCGCGCCTTGCCGCGACAGGATCGGTCGACGACATCACGACCGGCAAGTAATTTCCGGCCAACAATGACTTGAATCTCGCCCTCGAGCTGCGTCTTCGGCGCAGCTCATATGGGTCGTGAATGCGGCGATTTCCGCAGCCCGAGTCGCTCTCTCGCGTCGCAGTCGCTGCCTCAGCTTCAGGGTTAACAAAAGCTGAAAAGTTTTCCACCTGTGGACACTGCCAAAAAATCCTTATCGCAGAGTCGCTTAAGCATCCCCGCTGAAACGAAATCCTAACGCGACGAGAGCTCCTCCCTGCAATTTTTCGGCTCAGGGGCTGGCAGGGTGACTCTGCCGTTATACACTGATTTTAAATGATGATTCGAAACGGGCACGCAAGCTCCGGGCAGGGTAAGTAAGCCAGGATAGCCGCAGGTCCAGCAATCATAGTGTGTCGGTATCCGGTGTCCGGTTTGCAAAGTTGCGTCTTGTGAACGTGACCGCGCGCGCCTTGCGCTGTGCCTTTAGGGTGATGCATGAGCCTTTTGGAATTGGAAGTCGAGCGCCAGTCCAACCCGGTCGATATGATCGAGTTCGTCGCCGCCAACAATGACTGGTCCTTCGAACGGTCCGGCGAGGACGAGATCGCCATGACCGTCGAGGGCCGATGGGCGGACTATCACGTTTCCTTTTCCTGGATGGAGGAATTCGAGGCGCTGCATCTTGCCTGCGCCTTCGACATCAAGGTTCCGGATAGCCGCGTCAACGAAGTGATCCGGCTGCTCTCGCAGATCAACGGCCAGGTCCTGATGGGACATTTCGATCTCTGGCGCCAAGAAGAGGTCATCATCTTCCGGCAATCTCTGTTGCTTGCCGGCGGCGCCGAGCCAACCAACCGGCAGGTGGAAGTGCTTTTGTCGAGCGCGCTCGACGCCTGCGAAACCTATTTTCAGGCGTTTCAGTTCGTCGTCTGGTCCGGCATGGACGCGCAGCGCGCCGTCGATACCGTCATGTTCACGACCGTTGGGGAGGCATGAGATGAGCATCGCCGTTTCCGGTCCCATCGTCCTGGTCGGTGCCGGCAATATGGGCGGCGCCATGCTCGGCGGCTGGATCAAGAGCGGCGTCGGCGGCGGCGATGTCCTCGTCATCGATCCCGCGCCGTCTCCAGCGATGCAGAAGCTGATCGCCGACAATGGTGCGGCCCATGCGGCCGCGGTGCCCGAAGGCGTCACGGCAGGCGTGATCTTTCTCGCCGTCAAGCCGCAAGTCATGGAAGCAGCGCTTTCGCCGCTGAAGGGGCTTGTCGGACCCGATACGGTGATCGTCTCTGTCGCGGCCGGCAAGACGCTCGGCTTCATCGAGCGCCATCTCGGCGAAGCGGCGATCGTGCGGGCGATGCCGAACACGCCGGCGATGATCGGTCGCGGCGTCACGGGCGCTTTCGCCAATGCCCGCGTGACCGAAAAGCAACGCGGGCTCGTTCATGATCTCCTGAAGGTCAGCGGGCCGGTGGAATGGGTTGCCAGCGAAGCCGACATCGATACAGTGACTGCGGTTTCCGGCAGCGGACCGGCCTATGTCTTCTATCTCGTCGAGTGCATGGCGGAGGCTGGGCGAAAGCTCGGCCTCGAGGCGGACCTTGCCATGCGGCTCGCTCGGGAAACCGTCGCGGGGGCTGGTGAACTCCTACATCAGTCCCCCGACGACGCCGCACGCCTTCGCCAGAATGTCACGTCGCCGGGCGGCACGACCGCCGCGGCACTCGCCGTTCTGATGGCGGATGACGGCATGCAGCCGCTTTTCGACGAGGCCATCGCGGCAGCGCGTCAGCGCGCCGAAGAACTTGCCGGTTAAGCGGCCGGCCGGATTTCCCAAGGGGTCGTGATGTCGGACCTTATTGAATTTTCCGATTTCGAACGGGTCGATATCCGCGTCGGCACGATCATCGAGGCCGAGGTCTTTCCCGAGGCGCGGAAGCCCGCTTACAAGCTCAGAATCGATTTCGGTGCCGAGATCGGCATAAAGAGGTCGTCTGCGCAGATCACCGTGCACTACAAGCCGGAGGATCTCGTCGGGCGGCAGGTTCTGGGCGTGGTCAATTTCCCGCCGCGCCAGATCGGACCGGTCCGCTCCGAGGTCCTGACGCTCGGCTTTGCAGACGAGGAGGGTGCGATCGTGCTGGCCGCGACCGACAAGCCCGTTCCGAACGGCAGAAAGCTGATGTGACGAGGCATGACGTTTTTGACGAAACTTGTCGCCGTTTCAACCAACGGCGCTGTCTGACCTCGACCTATTCGCGATTGCGGCTCCGATAAGGATCACGCCGGAACGCGCACTGTGGCGCGCAGCCCTCCGAGCGTGCTGTCGCCGAGGGTGACGTTGCCGCCGTGGCTTCGGGCGATGTCGCGCGCAATGGCGAGGCCAAGGCCGGTGCCGGAACTGTCGAGATTGCGCGCCTCGTCCAGACGGAAGAACGGCTTGAAGACATCCTCGCGCGAGGGCTCCGGAATACCGGGGCCGTCATCGTCGATGGTGATTGTCAGCCATTTGACGGTATGGCGGGCGTCGATCCGAACCGTGTCGGCATAGCGATAGGCATTCGACGCCAGATTGGCGACGAGACGCGTGAAGGCGTTCGGCCGGACGCGAATGTTGTCCTCGCCCTCGATCGAGGTGGTCAGGGTCTTGCCGTAGAGTTCGGCCTCTGCCGAAAGGCGGGCCATCAGGTCGCTGAGCTTCAACTCACCGACGTCTTCCTCCGCCTCGCCGCGGGCAAAGGCGAGATAGCCTTCCAGCATGTTCTGCATGTCCTCGACGTCCTGGTTGAGGCTGGGATCCGGATTGTCGCCGGAGAGCGCGAGTTGCAGCTTGAAGCGCGTCAGGATGGTGCGCAGATCGTGGCTGACACCGGTCAGCATCGCGGTGCGCTGTTCGATCTGGCGTTCGATGCGTTCACGCATCAGGATAAAGGCCAGGCCGGCGCGGCGGATCTCTTCGGCGCCGCGCGGGGCGAAGTCATCGATCTTCTGTCCCTTGCCGAAACTTTCCGCCGCGTTGGCGAGCGCCAGTATCGGGCGGATTTGCCCACGCAGGAACAGGATCGCGATCGCCAGCAGGACGAGCGAGGCGCCGACCATCCAGACGAGAAAGATGTGCGTGTTCGACGCATAGGCCTGGTTGCGCCGCGCATAGACACGCAGGATGCGGCCGTCTTCGAGTTTGATGCGGATCTCGACGATCTTCGAGTTGCCGACGGTGTCGATCCAGAAGGGGAGGCGGATCTGGTTCGAAATCTCCTCGCTGAGGATCTGGTCGAGAATCTCGAAGAAGGGCTTGGGCCGCGGCGGCGGTAGTTCGCCGCCCGGTTCGACGGCAATATTGAGATCGAGCTCGTCACGGGCGATCCGCACGATCTGATTTATGTCGCCGTCCTGGGGGAAGGTCGTGATCAGATCGACGATTGCCGCGATGTCGTTGGTGACCGCAGCCGAGAGCCGCTGGGTGACGAGCTGCCAGTGCCGCTCCATGAAGACGAAGGCAACGACCGACTGCAGCAGTACCATCGGAATGACGACGATGAGCAGCGACCGGGCGTAGAGACCCATCGGCAGGCGGCGACGCAACCAACGTATGAAGCGCTTCCAGGCGCTGTCGGCGCTGTTCGATCTTGTGCGCCTGAGGCTGTCGAGGCTTACCATCTCGTCTCAGTCGTTGCCGAAGCGGTCCTATGTTAAACGGTGCGGAATCCCGCTCGTCTTGAGCCTAGACTAGTCCACACTCAAACGATAGCCGATGCCGCGCACCGTCTGCAGCCAGACGGGATTGGAGGGATCGTCCTCGATCTTGCGCCTCAGCCTGTTGATCTGCACGTCGATCGTCCGCTCGCCGACCTCGGCATCGTCGCCAATCAATTCGTGACGTGGAATGGTTTCGCCCGCGCGTTGCGAAAACAGGGTCATGATCTCCTGTTCGCGGTCGGTCAGCCGGATGTGCTCGGCTCCGCGGCGAAGCTCCTTGCGCACCACCGAAAACGTATAGGGGCCGAAGATGACCTGATCGACCTTCGGCGCCTGGGTGGGCTGGTTCCGCCGCAATATGTTGTTGATCCTGAGCACGAGCTCACGCGGCTCGAAGGGTTTCGGCAGATAGTCGTCGGCGCCTGCCTCCAGACCTTCGATCCGTGAATTCGCCTCGGCGAGTGCCGTCAGCATGATGATCGGTACGGTCTTGATGTGTCTCAGGCTCTGGGTCAGCGAGATGCCGCTTTCGCCGGGCATCATCACGTCGACGATCAGGAGATCGAAATCGAGGCCGATGAGCTTTCGCCTCGCTTCGCCGGCATCGGCCGCCGTCGTCACGCGAAATCCCTGTTCGACCAGAAAGCGGTTCAGCAGGTCGCGAATGCGCCGGTCGTCATCCACGATCAGAAGGTGCGCCGCGTCATCGGCCACTTTCGCTTTGGCAATCATGCTAGGCAAACCCTTTTCTCGGCAGAGCCTTTTTTTCCTTGCGGTGCGCGACTGCGATCGGACCGAACCGGATCACAGGCGCGTCCTCCTCCCAAATTTGAGTGACCGCGCATTGAAGCAGATGCGCAGCGGTCGCCCCATTCCCTGATTCCAGGGGTTTATCCGCTAATCCTAATAAAATCCCAAGGCGGAGCCCCCGGTCTCAGTCCGCGGCGCTGTTCTTCATGTTGACGAGAAACCGCTTGACGATTTCCCGTGCGCCGGGACCCGTCTTCGCCAATGCATCCGCTATGCGGCGGGACTGTGGCTCGGCGAGTGCGCGCGCCAGTGCCTGGCCCTCTTTCGTCGTATAAAGCATGCGTTGGCGCCTGTCCTCCGGACCGGTCACCTGGCGAATATAGCCTGAGTCGATCAGTTGTTTGAGGACACGGGCAAGGCTCTGCTTGGTGATCTTCAGCGTGTCGAGAAGATCGGCCACGGTCATGCCCGGCTCTCGATTGACAAAGTGCACGACGCGGTGGTGGGCGCGCCCGAAGCCGCTCTTTTCGAGAATGGCGTCCGGATCGCCGGTGAAGTCGCGATAGGCGAAGAACAGCAACTCGATAATCTCGAAATCGATCGTGTCTTCCTCCTTGCGGGTGACATCTGTCATATACTGGCTGTTGTCCCTGAGTTGGCCGGCCACGCGGTCACTTTCCTTTCCGGCGGATTGCACCTTCAGCGCCGCGCGTCTTACGGGACGCGCAAAGCTTGCTGCGGCACTTTGGATGCTGCATGCTCCTATCCTTAATTCGGCTGGGATTTAAGGAAACATCCAGTAGCGACATATATAGAAAGAAATGTCAGCTTTGTTGACACAATTCTACTGGCGAGTCGAACCGCCGGCCGCAGAATAGACCGATCCGCACTGTGCTGTTTGGGAATAGTGTTGGAAGGGGCTCGGCAGGGAGAGTGCCTCGGAAGCTTCGCAGCGCGTTCGGGACGCGCTGCGAAGCGGAATGGCCACTGCGATCGGGCGTCACCGATAAATATAGACGATCCGTCGTGTCGAGGGTTCAACAAGCACGGGCTGCCCGTTTACCATCACGTATTCGTAGTTGTACTCCGGGATCGGCCGGACGGCCACACTGTTCGGCAGTGTGGCGCCAAGAACCACCTCGCCATCGAGATAGACCGGGTCCACCGGGTTGGAAGTGATGTAGGTGCCTACCGCAGCAGGCGGGGTGATGGCATCGACCTCTTCGACCGGCCCGATCAACTCGAGCGGTTCGGCCGGAGTGGCCACCGTGCTGCCGGTCGCCTCGTAGGTCACCACCGGGACGCCGAGTTCAGCGCGCCGCTCCGAAACCACCACCGTCGAGCCGCTCTGGGCGGTTGCGAGATATTTGGCATAGGCCCAGCCGCTGACGCCGCCGACATTGACCCGGCACCACAGGCTGCCTTCGATGCAGCCCTCGAGCACGGTCGTGCTGCCGCGCGCCGCTAGGCCGACGATCGGATATTGCGGGCCGGGGCCGGCGCGCACGTTGAGATCGGTCACTGCCGTCGCGCTCATTGCCGCAGCGGCGACGGAAACGCCGGCGGCGAGGATCAAACCCGCTGCCGCGACCGCTTTCAACAGGTGGGGGGAGAGGGTCTTCATTGTCTTGCTCCTCTTCTATGATGCGGGCCAAACGCCCCGTACGCCTCGGATGTTCCCGGCGTGACATCAGGAAATGTGAACATGAAACATATTGCTGCCGCCGAGCGTTGCTTCGGCCGACGGTGGAGCGCCTCGACTGAGAGATCGCCGCGCCCGCTGAAGAGTTGGACGAAGCCACGCCTTCTGACCAAGGGCGTTCTCAGCCGGGAGTCCGGGCCATGCAGCATGAGACCATCGACGAGGCCAAGCTCACCGCACAGCGGTTGCGTCCGCTGGTCCTTGTTGTCGTGGCGGCGAAACTTGCCGTATCCGCTCTGTTGCTAACAACCGTGCAATTGCCGACCGAGTCGAACAGAACGGAAATTGTCGCGCTTCGCTGATTTGCGCTGTCCCCGACCTCATATCCCGCTATAGGTGACGTGGCGGCGACACCGCCCTTTGCTAAAGGAAGAACGAGGCATGGTCGGCATGTTACAGGCGGGCATCATCCCGGTTACGCATTTTCAGCAGAACTGCACGGTGCTGTTCGACAGCGAGACCAAGGAAGGCGTCATCGTCGATCCCGGCGGCGATGTCGACGTCATCCTGCAGACGATCCGCGAAAACGGCATCGAGCTGAAGGCGATCTGGCTTACGCACGGCCATATCGACCATGCCGGCGGCGCCAAGGAATTGAAGGAGGCGCTCGGGCTCAAGATCATCGGTCCGCACGAGGACGACCGGCCGCTGCTCGAACGGCTGGAGGGCCAGGCGGAGCGCTTCGGCCTAGCGATGAAGGTGCAGAACGTCCTGCCCGACCAATGGCTGGAAGAGGGGGACACGGTCTCCTTCGGCGAGCACGTCTTTGAGGTGCTGCACTGCCCCGGCCACGCGCCCGGCCATGTCGTCTATTTCAACCGTGCGCAGAACTTCGCCCATGTCGGCGACGTGCTGTTCCACGGCTCGATCGGCCGCACCGACCTGCCGGGCGGCGACCATCAACAACTCCTCGATTCCATCCGCGACAAGATCCTGCCACTCGGCGACGATGTCGGCTTCATCTGCGGCCACGGTCCGGGCGGCCGGATCGGCGAGGAGCGCCGCAGCAACCCATATTTGCGCGGGCTCTGATCGGATTGCAGGCATAGAAAACCCCGTGGCTCGCGGGAGGCACGGGGTTTTCGTCTAAAATTGGGCGACGCTCTGATCAGCCGGCAGTGCAGAAATGGCTGCGGCCGTCGTAACCGACGAAGGTGCCACTCTCCGGATCGAAGGAGCGGTAGCGCTGCGAGCAATAGCGGTACCAGGCCGGGGTCCAGGGCTCAAGATCGTAGCTGTCGACGACGACCTGACGATAGACCGGACGGGCCCGGTAGACCGGGCGCGGCTCGTAATATTCGGGTTCCGGATCGATATAGGTCGGCTCATGATAGTAGCGCGGCTGCGAAGCGATCGCGCCACCAATAAGGGTGCCTGTGACGAGGCCGACTGCGCCTGCCGCCCACGCATCATCGTGATCGCCTGCCTGGGCAGTGCCGAAGGTCGGGACAACCATGGCCGCTGCGGCGACAGAGAGAACGGCTGCTTTGAGGAACATGTTCATGGGCTTCAATCCTGTGCATGGAGGAGCCGGACTGAAGGCCCGGCTTTCATGATGAACAGACTCTATATAGCCCAAAGTGAACGGAGCCTGAACGAAAAAACCCGGCAAAAATGCCGGGCTGCAAACGCAATTATTGACAGAGAGCGGCGTTAGCCGACGATCTGCAGGTTGACCGCCTTCGGGCCCTTGCCGCGGCGATCCGGCTCGGTATCGAAGGAGACTTTCTGGTTTTCGCTCAGTCCGTTCAGGCCGGAGGCCTGCACGGCTGAAATATGTACGAAGATATCCGCGCCACCGTTTTCAGGCTTGATGAAGCCAAAGCCCTTGTCGGTGTTGAAGAATTTTACAGTCCCAGTCTCGGCCATGCGTCAGGTCCTTTTCTCTCCACCCGGTCGAGGGTGGCATTACAGTTTTGCCCAGAAGGGCGTGGGGCAGGCAGTTCTCGACAATTGAGGAAAGGGTCCTGTTATCGCGACGAACCTGGGAGGCCCAGATTCACCGCCCGGAGTGGCTTGCGTCTCCGGCTCGCATTTATTTCAAGATCTTCCCGCGTTCGCAAATTGCCCGAACACAGTAAGAGTGATCAGTTTATTTTTAATTGGCAAGCAAAACTTTTCCGGCGAGGTATTGAGTCTTCTCATTGCTCAAAAACAGGTCAATTCGCCCCGCGGCGGAGAATATTCGGACGGCGGTGCAAGCTGTTGAATCCACAGCTTTTTGATGGGCGGATTCCGGGCAGTGGATTTTTTGCGCCATATCGTGTCGCTGGCAAGCATGCCTCTATGTTGAGCAGTTCGCGATGCGAGTCGCAACCCTCTGATAAGTCTCATCCTTCGAGGAGAGTTGGCCGGCGGGCAAGTCGATGGAAAATGTTGCAGAAAAAATGCAAGGAACTTTAGCCAATGCTCGGCTCCACTGCATGCCGATCCATTTTGGCGCAAAGTAGAGCGGCTGCGTACAGTAATAAGTAATATAGTAAGTCCAGCTTGGCTTCCCAATGTAGCTAAATCTTGTAGGTCTAGGCGGCGGCCTCTGCCACCTGCCGGCGCCGCTTCGTGATCTCCGGCACGAGTTCGACGACCAGCATCGCTGCGAAGATGACGACGCAGCCGAGATAGCCGCTCGGGGTGATGACCTCGTCCAGCAGTAGCACGGCGAAAAGCGCGGCGAAGAGTGCCTCGCTGGACAGCAAGATGGCCGCTTGCGGTGCGGTCGTATAGCGCTGGCCGACCACCTGGCAGATGAAGGCGATGCCGCTCGAAAAAACGCCTGCATAGAGGATCTGCGGCAGGGCGGCCTCGACGCGATCGAGACTCAGAGGCTCGAAGGCGGCGGCGAGCAGGAACCCTGAAACGGCACACACGGCAAATTGCGTCATCGACAGGAGCATCGGCCGCCCGCTGCCTGCGGCGAAGACGCCGATCAGCAGAACTTGAATCGCCCAGAAGAAGGCACAGACGATGGTCAGCAGATCGCCGCGATTCAGTGCCGACAGGGTGCCGCCGCTCAAGAGAAAAATGCGGAAACTCGCCATTAGCGCCGCCGGCCAGATGATCCAGTGCGGCCGTCGGCGCAGGAAGACAACCGTCAGGGCAGGCACGAAGACGACGTAAAGGCCGGTCAAGAACCCGGAATTGGTAACGGTGGTGGTGAGCAGCCCGTATTGTTGCGTCACCGCTCCGCCGAACAGCGCCAGCCCGACAAATATGAAATTGCGCATCGCCCCCCGCGGCAGCGGCGTCGAGGCACGTCGAGCCTCGATCAGTGCCAGCGGTAGGGCCACCAGAGTGGCAATCGCGACGCAAGCCGATGAAAGCGAGCGGGCCGATCGCCTGCATCGCCGTCGACTGGGCGACGAATCCGGCGCCCCAGATCGCTCCGGAAAGCAAGAGGAAAAGGTTGGCCTGGATGCGAGTCACGGAGAGCTCCCGGGGCGAGATACTGGGCGGCAAGCAATACAAGGCAGCTTCGCTCCGTGATTGCACTGCGGCTCTATCAGTTGCGTTTTTATGGGGCAAGCCTCATCCTCGCCGCCCAGGAGTGCCCAGGGCGAGGATGCGAAGCAACGGTGTTGATCGGATTGGAACGAAGATGAATACGGCGGGCTATTCAAGCACGCCGCTTGAGAAGAAGCTCGGCCTGCGCGACGGGCAGGCGGCGCTGCTTCTCGACCTGCCCGAGCATCTGCAGGAGATTGCCGCTTTTCCTGGATTTGCCCATCTCGTCACCTCGATCGAGGGGCCGGCATCGCGCCGGTTCGACTACATTCACAGCTTCGCCACCGAGAGGGCCAGGCTGGAAGTACAGGCTGCCGCCCTGGCCGACCGGCTGAGTCCCGACGGCATGCTTTGGGTATCCTGGCCGAAGCGTGCCTCAGGCGTTGCGACGACGCTTACGGAGGATGAGCTTCGGGACATCTTTCTGCCGCTCGGCCTTGTCGACGTGAAGGTCTGTGCCGTGGACGCGGTGTGGTCCGGCCTGAAATTCATGTTCCGAAAGAGGATCAGGGCCTCGCTCTGAAGCGGCGCCTTATTGGGTGGGCGCCTTCGAGACCCTGAGGACCGCGCCATTCTGCTCGTCGGTCACCATCAGCAGGGCGCCGTCTGGTGCGACGATCACGTCGCGGATGCGACCGAACTCACCGTCGAACAGCCGTTCCTCGGAGGTGATCGCCCCGGTGTCGTCGCGCTCGAGCCGGGCCAGCAACTGGTATTTCAGCGCCGCGACCAGCAGATTGCCGTTCCATTCCGGAAACATGTTGCCGCGATAGACCGCCAGCGCGCCGGGGGCGATTGAGGGATCCCAATAATAGAGCGGCTGCTCAAAGCCCTCCTTGGCGGTTCCCTCGCCGATTTCCGCGCCGGAATAGTCTTTTCCGTAGGTGATCACCGGCCAGCCATAGTTCTTGCCCGGCTGCGGGTTGTTCACTTCATCGCCGCCGCGAGCCCCGTGCTCGACGGTCAAGAGCTTCCCGTCGGCCGTATCGAAGGTGAGGCCCTGGGGGTTGCGGTGGCCCTTCGACCAGATCTCCGGCAGGCCGTCGGTGCCGCCGCGATAGGGGTTGGAGGAGGGGATGGAGCCATCGGCATTGATGTGCAGAATCGCGCCGGCGTGGTCGCGCTGGTTCTGGGCCCGCTCGCCATCGCCCCGGTCGCCGATGCCGAAGAAAAGGCTGCCGTCGCGGTCGATGGCGATGCGCGAGCCGAAATGCTGGCCAGCCCGCGTGAAGCGGTTCATCCGGAAGATCTCCTTGACGTCCGTCAGCCTTCGCTCGTCGTCGGAGAGCGTCGCCCGCACCAGAGCGGTGCCATAACCGCCGTCGCCCCGGGCCGCGAAAGTGAGGTAAAGGGTGCGGTTGGTGGAAAATTGCGGGTCGAGCGCGACGTCGAGCAAGCCACCCTGGCCATGTACGGCGACATCCGGAACGCCTTCGACCGCGGGCGAGAGCTTGCCGTCGCGCAGGATGCGGAGGCGCCCCGGCCGCTCGGTGACGATCAGCGCGCCCTCGGGCAGGACGTCGACCGCCCATGGATGCTGCAGCCCCTGCGCGAGTGTTTCGACAATAACGGTTCCCGTCTGTGTCGGGAATTCCCGGGCCTCTTGTGCAGCCGCAGGCAGAACGGCGGAAAGGAACAGAGCCGCGGCCAGAGGCAGGGCGGTCGGGAGGAGCGTCAAGCGGAGTTCGTCCGGTTCGGTTCTTGCCCAATGCCACATGTGATCGACGCTCCCAAGCTTCTGCATGACCTTCGTTGGGGTCAGGAGAGAAACTGGTGCCCAGCCGCCTTGGCTTCAAGTCAAATCCGATCAAAACGGCTTTATCGGACGTGCGATTGCCAACCGACTACCGGCTTGCCACCTGCCTTTCCACGGCAAGGAGCTCGGCGGTCGCCTTCATGTAAAAGCCCTTGCCGATCAGCATCAGGCCAGCAAGGGCAATCATGGCGATGATCGCGACAATGATCGTCTCGATAGCCGACAACCGGGCAAGGAAGCCGGCACGTTGCTCGGGTAGGTCGTCTTCGCTATCGGCCATGGCGCCTGCTTCTCGCCCTGCTCACGGCGGCGATCCGGTTGCCGACGACGAAAGCGGTGCCGGCCGTGAGCGCGGCGGCAAGCAGCGTCGCGCCGACGGCAATCTGCCGCTCGCCACCCAGAACCGCCGCGGGGGCGGGTTCGGCGACGACGAGCATTGCCGATTGCTGTGCCGGCTCGGCCGGGGCCGCCTGGGCCGTCGTCTCAACCACGAGGCCGAAGATCATTACCATGCAGACCGCGAGAGCCGCGAGCGCCAGATAAAATCCCCAACGCGCCTCGTTGCGTCCGGTTCGCGTCGAAGCGATTTCTTCATCGAGAAACATAGCACACCCCCGCGCTGCCAATGCGTTCGCATCTCATGGAGATGACGCCCGGATCTCGGCTCTTGAAGGACGGAATTGCGGCGCTCTGCGACAGTTATTGTGGCGAAATGTGGGCTGGGTGAAAACGCGCGACGATGGCCGGTTTTCCGGGGCAGGGAGGGTCGGCGACACTGCGGCCGCCAGAGGTTCCGGATGGACCGCCATTCATTGCGTCTCGTGATCGCCTTGATGAAACTTTGTCATGGTGACGCATTTTGCGGACCTTGGCTGCCGTTTTTCTCAGCCGAACGCTTGCAAGACCGGGCGTCTTTCGACATAGACCTAACCGCTATGGAGCCCGGTCTTCCGTTCCGTAGCGTCTCACGCCCGTTTCGAAACGATCAGGACCTCACACCATGGCCTTCCTTGCTGATGCCCTTTCTCGTGTAAAGCCCTCCGCCACCATTGCCGTTTCGCAGAAAGCCCGCGAATTGAAGGCGAAAGGCCGCGACGTCATCGGCCTCGGAGCAGGGGAGCCGGATTTCGACACGCCGGACAACATCAAGAAGGCGGCGATCGATGCGATCACCCGCGGCGAGACGAAGTACACGCCGGTTTCCGGCATTCCGGAACTGCGTGAGGCGATCGCCAAGAAATTCAAGCGCGAGAACAATCTGGACTACACCGCCGCGCAGACGATCGTCGGCACCGGCGGAAAGCAGATTCTTTTCAACGCCTTCATGGCGACGCTGAATCCAGGCGACGAAGTCGTGATCCCGACGCCCTACTGGGTCTCCTATCCGGAGATGGTGGCGCTGTGCGGCGGCACGCCGGTCTTCGTCTCGACGACCCAGGAAAACAACTTCAAGCTCAAGGCTGAGGATCTCGACAAGGCGATCACGCCCAAGACCAAGTGGTTCGTCTTCAACTCGCCCTCGAACCCGTCGGGCGCCGCCTATTCGCATGACGAACTCAAGGCGCTGACCGACGTCCTGATGAAGCATCCGCATGTCTGGGTGCTGACGGATGACATGTACGAACACCTGACCTATGGCGACTTCAAGTTCGCGACGCCGGTCGAGGTCGAGCCCGGCCTCTACGACCGGACGCTGACGATGAACGGCGTCTCCAAGGCCTATGCGATGACCGGCTGGCGCATCGGCTATGCTGCCGGCCCCTTGCCGCTCATCAAGGCGATGGACATGATCCAGGGCCAGCAGACCTCGGGCGCGACCTCGATCGCGCAATGGGCAGCCGTTGAGGCGCTGAACGGCTCGCAGGATTTCATCCCGCGCAACAAGGAAATCTTCCAGGGCCGGCGTGACCTCGTCGTCTCGATGCTGAACCAAGCGAACGGCATTTCCTGCCCGACGCCAGAAGGCGCCTTCTACGTCTATCCCTCCTGCGCCGGGCTGATCGGCAAGACCGCGGCGTCGGGCAAGGTGATCGAAACCGACGAAGACTTCGTCTCCGAGCTGCTGGAAGCAGAAGGTGTCGCGGTCGTGCATGGTTCGGCTTTCGGCCTCGGCCCGAACTTCCGCATCTCCTATGCGACCTCCGAGGAACTGCTCGAGGAAGCCTGCCGCCGCATCCAGCGTTTCTGCGCGGCTTGCAGGTAAGAGCTTCAAAGAACCGACAGACGTCAAAGCCCGCCGTTTCGGCGGGCTTCTCTTTTTGGGCTGGGTCTGTCAAGCAAAGGACATCCTCTCCGCGCCTGCAAGGCGCGGCGTCGGTCGTTGTCTT
>NZ_LNQC01000082.1 GCF_001651855.1 Sinorhizobium americanum
CAGGCTCGCCTTCGGCGGCGAGCTCATTGCGCGCGACACGCCCGGCTTCTACCTGCAGCCGGCGCTCTTCACCGAGGCGACAAATGCGATGCGGATTTCCCGTGAGGAAATCTTCGGCCCGGTCGCCGCCGTCATCCGGGTCAAGGATTACGACGAGGCGCTCGCCGTTGCCAACGACACGCCGTTCGGGCTCTCCTCCGGCATCGCCACGACGAGCCTCAAGCATGCGACGCATTTCAAGCGCAATGCCGAGGCCGGCATGGTGATGGTCAACCTGCCGACCGCCGGCGTCGATTTCCACGTGCCGTTCGGCGGCCGCAAGGGCTCCTCCTATGGCCCGCGCNGTGAGACAGAAGTCGTCCTCTCGGTCGCGGACCGGTCGGAGGATGAAAAGGCTCCTTAAAATGTGCTTGTGCCGTTCGAATGCGGAACCACGGGGTCTTTGGTTCGCATCCCCTCAAGGCGAGGGATTCGCAGTCGACTTGCCGTCGTGTCGCTTGGGCAAGTGCCGATCGTCTCGAGTGGGTGGACGACGGAAATCCATTTCGAACGCATCGGAAGTCCGCTTAGCGGCACATTCCGGAATTTGAATGATGCCATATCGCAACTCGCCAAAACTGCAGCGTCAAAGTCGATCAATTTCTGCATATCGCGGATGAGCGTATCCACGACGGCGCGTCTTGGCGAGGAGAGCCCCTTCGTGGCGTGATCTCTCACGCATTCCCCTTTGTCTCGCTACCTTCGTCCAGCTCGTGGAAGGGCAGAAAGCCGTACTGCTCCATCCACTCGCGAATGATAAGGCGGATCAGCTCGTCCCGCGTCATCTCAAGTTCTTCGCAGGCGACAGCGATCGCCTTCTCGACGTCGTCATCGAAGGTCATCGGAGTAAACTTTCAGCGTGCTAATGCCGTGAGCCACCACTCGAGACGATGCCCTTGCTTACGAGCCACGCCTCGAACGTGCCCGGGCACCCCTCGTGAGCCCACATCCCGCGATACGAGAAGCCAAGGCCATGGGAGCCGCGCCCAATGGCGCTGAAACCTTCCTCGGTGAGGCGTTCGGGTCCACCTGCCTTGATCTCGGGATGCTTCTTCTTCGCCCTTCTGATTTTCACTGCCTGTCCTCCTACGCAGTACCACCGAGGGGACTCAGGGTGTCACAGCACAGGTTGCAGTCAAGGATTAGCGACGCCACCCAATTGGGGTAATGGGGCGCTCTGGATGGAACCGTTTGCAGGCTGCCGGCATAGTAAGAACGGAAAGCTGGAGGTGAGCCGTATCGGGTGAATTCCCCGCATGATCCGTGTGTCGTGATATGATGCAGTGCCTTTCCTGACTGGCATGGGCGAGGAGGTTGTTATGTCCAAGAACAGTGCCAACCGCCCGCTACAGCCGGGCGACCTAGCTCCAAATGTCGTGCTCGATGCGATCTCGCGCGAAGGCAAGATCGCGCTCGATGACTTTCGTGGCCGTAGCCCAGCGTTGATCGGCTTGTTTCGCGGCCTGCATTGCCCGTTCTGCCGTCGCCATGTTGCCGTGATGGCGCAACTTAAGCCGGCGCTGCGTGCGAAAGGCGTCGAATGCCTCGCGGTCGTCAATACGCCCGTCGAGCGCGCACGACTGTATTTTCATTACCACCCTGTGCCCGATCTTCTTGCTGCATCCGACCCGGTAAGGGCCTCGCACCAAGCTTTCGGCTTGCAGGAAGTCGGGGTGGACGAGCTCACGGCGATAAGGTTCCATTTGCCCGGCGAGTTGCCGGAGCAGATGGACGTCATGGCCATGAATGAGTTTCTGAACAGGAAGGAAGGATATGAGATTACCGAGGCTGATCAGCAGATGATGGCCGGTCGGGCCCAGCTTGTGGGTCAGTTCCTGATCGATCGGGAGGGCATCGTACGCTGGAGCTTCATTGAAGTTCTGGAGCCCGGGCTCCACACGTTTGAGCCACCAAATCGCGAGGAATTGGTGTTGGCAGCCTCCGAAGTCGCACATCGATAAGCCCTGCCGATGCTATCCGCTGGTGCTGTCGGCACTGATGTCTGAATGGAACCGTTTGCCGGCTCGGCGCATAAGTGCAGGCGCAGGGCTGGAGGCCTTTTTTTGCGGACAATTCCAATGCGCCTGCTTGACGTTCTTGGCTACGGCGCCGGACTCTATCCGAGAAACATTGCCAGACGACTTCGCGTCCTCAATATCACGTGTTGGGGCACGGCCCTCGTTTGGTTAGGTTTCGCGACCCACTATCTGACGGACTTCAAGCTCCGCACGGTCGTCATCGGGCATTGCAGTTCTTCTGTTCGGCGTTCCACTTCTCCATCGCGTTGGACCGAACGCTGGCGCTGTCGCGTTTCTCTTCGTGAGTTACCCCGGAATTTTTGTCGTTTGCCTCTTGGTCGGTACCGATAGCGGCATGCAAATGGAGTATTTGGCATTTGCTGCGGGCGCGGTGTTAGTTCTAGGTGTGGAACCCATCGCACCCCCACTTATAGTCGGAATTTTTTCCCTGGCATTCATCCTGGCTCTGGAAATCTTTGCTCCCCACAACAGCGGTTTGCTATCCGAGACAGAAATGTTGGGCGTCTTCATCGCGGTTGTGACTGCCACCACGACAATCGTGTTCGCCGTCGTGTTCTATGCGGTTCGGGAAGCCGCGCGATCCGAGGCAAATCGCAGAGTTTGAATATGCGCGATCCGAGTCATTGCTGACGAACGTCCTGCCTGCAGCGATTGCAGATCGGCTGAGGTGCGGTGCCACACAGGTGATTGCCGACAAGCACGAGGACGCTTCGATACTTTTCGCCGACATGGCAGGGTTCACCGCCGAGGCCAGCCAAACTTCGCCCGTCCAACTTGTCGAATTTCTCAACGAGGTTTTCACTGTCTTTGATCAGCTGGTTGAGCGCCATGGCCTGGAGAAGATCAAAACCACGGGCGACAACTACATGGTTGTCAGCGGCATGCCCGTGGCGCGGCCGGATAACGCCGCTGCCCTGGTTCGTCTTGGAATCGAAATGCTCGATGCTGCCAGCCGATTGCATGATCCGCATGGGCGCGCCGTGTCGATTCGCATCGGCATAGCCAGCGGCACGGTTGTCGCAGGCGTCGTGGGAGTGAAGAAGTTCTTTTATGATGTCTGGGGCGATGCGGTGAATGTGGCATCGCGTATGGAGACCACAGGCGTGCCCGGCCGCATTCAAGTTTCTCCTGAGACCTACACGCAGTTATGCCATCAATTCGAGTTCGAATGTCGGGGACCTGTCGATGTTAAGGGCAAGGGCAAGATAACGACATGGCTCCTGGTCGGAGCAAAAGCCGAGAATGTTCGAACGGTTAGCTGATTTGCTATAGTGGGTCACCTCTTTCGACGCGCCACTTATCGTGAGGACCACTGGGCGCAAAGAAGAGGTTTTTAAGATCGCATAATGTATCGACTGGAACGCTCCAGTGCCGGAAGCCTCCATTGACCCTGATGCACCCGCTGGGCCGTCCGACTGTTCGGCTTGTTATTTCCTTCTTTGATGCTATATGTAGGTAACTACCTACATGGAGGTGAGTCGTGGGCATTACGACCCTTTCCAGCCGAGAGCTGAACCACGACGTGAGCAGCGCCAAGAAGGCGGCAAAAAGCGGTCCGGTCATCATCACGGATCGCGGCAAACCTTCCCATGTGCTCATGACCTACAATGAATTTGAGCGCTTGACCGGCAAGCACCGCAGTCTTGTCGAGGCACTCGCCATGCCTGGCCTCTCGGGGATCGATTTCGAGCCGCACCGCGTTGAAATCAGTCCGCGCGAAGTGGACTTGTCTTGAGATACCTGCTCGGTACCAACGTCGTTTCCGAACTGCGCAAAATCGGTGACGGCAAAGCCGATGCTAATGTGGTCGCATGGATCGGAGCGGAGGATGCATCGCGCTTCTTCCTTTCGGCCATCACAATCCTCGAACTGGAGCGGGGCGTACTCGGGATCCAGCGCCGAGACGCCGCACAAGGCGCCCGGTTGCGTTCTTGGCTCGACAGTTATGTGCGTCCGGAATTCGTAGACCGTATTCTGCCGGTTAACGATGCGGTTGCCACACGTTGCGCGCACCTGCACATCCCGGACCGGCGTAATGAGGCCGACGCGCTGATTGCGGCGACGGCTCTGGTTCACGACATGATCGTTGTGACACGAAACACCAGAGACTTCGAAGGCACCGGCGTCGTTATCGTCGATCCCTGGCAGGGCTGACCGTTTCAGTTCCACCCGAATACAAGCGGTTCCGCCGAGCTTGATTGCTGGGTCGCCGGATCGAATCCAGCGATGACGGCGGACACAGCCTGATATTCTTCCGCGGCCAGTGAAAACCGCTCTCGGAGAGTGGCATTGCTTGCCTTCTTGCTTGAAATCGGAACGCGACTTGTCACGCCCAACATATTTCACGATGCGTACAGTTTTTCCGGCGATGGATGGGAAAGCGGTGACGTCGCGCACCAACATGATAGCGCCGAGATTGGTGATGTCGAATCGGCCTTCGAGGTGGTCGAGAAGGAAGCCGGCATCGACCATCTTTCGAATGATCTCCTGAGGACTTTTCGGCTTGGGGTCGCCCGTCAGATCGTAGATGGGGGTCCGGGTCGCGTCGGTTTAGAAGTGCGCAGGGGTCGTAGATCGGCATCGTGTGTCCTCGTTTTATCCCCCTTATATCAGATCCGGACGTTTCAGAACTTTGCGCCGCAAGGGAATCCGCAGAAATTTTGTATAGAAAACAAAGCGATGCCGCTGAACATCCCGTACGGATTTTTATCCACGTTTTGATGTCCTTCGCAAAGTTCGGGAAGATCGGGCCGTGGTGATCGCTGTCGGTCGTGGCGATGAACCGTCGCCTGATCTTCGGCCGCAGATCGTGTCGCGCATGAGGCGGCGAATCCTCTTGTGGTTGACGTGGAAGGCCACCGACAGATCCGAGACCAGCGCGTTCGCCGAATACAAGCGCCTGATGGGTCCTGCGGAAGAATCGAGCCTGGTACGAGAACGCGGCAGCCGCAACCATTTCGTCGTCGCGTCTCCGCGACCTACCGCTTCGACTTTACCTTGGATTGATCCGATTCTCTCGGACGAGCCGCCTGACGGACACCTCGACCGATTGCTGCCAGGCCGGCAAGGCCCGGCCGAATGCGTTAGTGAAGCTGTCGGTCGAGAGAGACGCGTTGGCAGGGCGCCGGGCTTTCGCCGGAAACTCCGCCGTCGTGACGTTGCGAATATCCGCCCACGGTCCGCCATAAACGCGGCTCACCGCAAGAACATGGCGGGCGAAATCGCCTCGGTTGACGGCGCCGGTGCCTGCCAGGTGGTAGAGGCCGAAAGCGGCACCGGGGCGTGGTTGGGCGAAAAAATCCGCGATGTCGAGCAGCGCCTCCGCAATATCGAGCGCCGAGGTCGGATTGCCGTATTGGTCCGATACGATGGCGATCTCGTCGCAGTCCTCGGCGAGCCGCAGTATGGTCTTGACGAAATTCGTTCCGAAGGGGCTGTAAACCCAACTCGTGCGCAGGATGACATGCCGGGGATTTGCCGCAGCCACGGCCACTTCGCCGGCGAGTTTGGAGGCGCCGTAGACGCTCAGCGGCGCCGGTGCATCGCTCTCCACGTAGCTGCCCTTCCTGGCGCCATCGAAGACGTAATCTGTCGAGATATGGATGACCGGCACGCCCAGGCGGGCGGCCGCTTCGGCCACGGCACCGGCGCCGGCAGCATTGATCGCGAAGGCCAGGCCCGGGTCGTCCTCGGCCGCGTCGACGGCGGTATAGGCGGCCGCTGAAACGACGAGGTCGGGGCGGCTGCGTTCGATCGCCGGAAAGATCGTTCCGGGCCGCGTCAGGTCGAGATGCGGGCGTCCGATCGAAACCACCTCGATACCGGGCAGCCCGAAAGCCTGCTCGGCCAAGCTGAGTGCGAGCTGCCCCATGCAGCCGGTCACCACCAGTCTCACGACGCGCTCTGATATCGGCCGCCGAGGCGAGCGCCGGAATAGCGTTCCCGCCGGAGCGGTTCCCACCACCACCTATTGGCGAGGTACCAGTTGATCGTGTCGCTCAGACCTGCCTCGAAGGGCCGGCTGGGTCTCCAGCCAAGTTCCCGCTCGATCTTCGAGGGGTCAATCGCATAGCGCCGGTCGTGGCCCGGCCGGTCGGAAACGAAGGCGATGAGATCCCTGTGGCTCCCGCCCCCCTTGCGCGACCGACGGCTGTCGAGGAGGTCGCAGATGCTCGTCACCACCGACAGGTTGCTGCGCTCCGCGCGGGCACCAATATTATAGCTTTCTCCCGGCCTGCCTCTTCTCATCACGAGCTCCAATGCGCGTGCATGATCCTCCACATGGAGCCAGTCCCGAACATTCGCACCCGTTCCGTAAAGCGGCAGCGGCCTGTCCTCGATGGCATTGAGGATGACGAGCGGGATCAGCTTCTCGGGGAAGTGATACGGGCCGTAATTGTTGGAGCAGTTGGAGAGCACGACCGGCAGACCATAGGTCTGGTGCCAGACCCGTGCGAAATGATCGGCCGCCGCCTTCGAAGCTGCATAGGGAGAGGAGGGCGCGTAGGCGCTCTCCTCAGAAAACACCCCATCGTCGAGGGGGAGGTCGCCGAAGACCTCGTCGGTCGACACATGGTGGAAGCGGAAGCGATCGCGCGCTTCGGATCCGAGTTCGGACCAGTAGCTGAGCGTCGCCGAGAGCAGTCGGACCGTGCCGACGACATTCGTTTCCGCAAAGACGTTCGGTCCCTCGATCGATCGGTCGACATGGCTTTCAGCCGCCAGGTGCATAACCGCTTCGACGCGCTCGCGGCGCATGATGTCCAGAAGCGCCTGCTCGTTGCAGATGTCTACCCGGTGGAAGGCATAGGTCGCTCGCCCTTCGACCGGCCTCAGCGAGGCGAGATTGCCGGCATAGGTGAGCTTGTCGACATTGACGACGCGCTCGGCCCCGCCTGCGACCAGATGCCGGCAGACCGCAGAGCCAATGAAGCCGGCACCGCCCGTGACCAGGACCCGCATCACTGCCTCCTCACCCCGGAAACTCGGAAAGCATGGCATCGGCCAGCAGCGGCGCGTTCCGATCCTTCGGAGACAGAATCAAGCGACCCGAGGGGACAGGCCAGTTCACGCAGATTTGCGGATCGTCGAACCGGATAGCCCGGTCATGCTCGGCCGAATAATGCTCGCTCACCTTGTAGAGGACCTCCGTCTCCGGTTCGAGGGTCACGAAACCGTGGGCGAAGCCGACCGGCACGAGGATCTGGTTCCAGTTCTCAGCCGAGAGTTCCAGCCCGACCCATTGCGCGAATGTCGGCGAGCCCCTGCAGATATCGACTGCGACATCGAACACGCGCCCGCGAACGACCCGGACGAGCTTTGCCTGAGCGCGGGGCGGAAGCTGGTAGTGCAGGCCGCGCAGCGTTCCGGCCTCGGCGGAATAGGAGTGATTGTCCTGCACGAAGGCGAGCTCGATGCCGTGGGCCGACAATATCTCGGCATTATAGGTTTCGGAAAAGAAGCCCCGCTCATCGGCGAACCTGCGCGGCACGATCTCCAGCACGCCGTCGAGGCCGAGCGCTCGTACCTCAAGCATCGGCGAGCTCCCGGATCCGGCGGCGCAGATAGGCCGCATAGTCGTTCTTTCCGAGCAGTTCCGCCCGCTTGAGAACCTGGTCCGCCGAGACATAGCCGAGCTCGAAGGCGATCTCTTCCGGGCACATGATCTTGACGCCCTGCCGGTGCTCGATGGTGCGCACGAACGAAGCGGCGTCGTGGAGGCTGTCATGCGTCCCGGTGTCGAGCCAGGCGAAACCCCGGCCAAGGCGGCAGACATGCAGGTCGCCGCGGGCGAGATAGGCCCGGTTGACGTCGGTAATCTCCAGTTCGCCGCGGGCCGACGGCCTGATCGAGGCAGCGATGTCGACTACGCTGTTCTCGTAGAAATAGAGGCCCGTGACAGCCCAGCTCGACCTCGGCCGTTCCGGCTTCTCCTCGATCGTCTCGGCCAATCCGGTCTGGCCGTCGAAGCTGACGACGCCGTAGCGCTGGGGGTCGTCGACCCGATAGGCGAAGATCGTGGCGCCGCTCTCGCGGGCCGCGGCCTCCCGGCAGATCTCGGGCAGTCCCGCGCCATAGAAGATATTATCGCCGAGGATAAGCGCCACGGCGCTGTCTCCGATGAAATCGCGGCCGATGACAAAGGCTTCCGCGAGCCCGTTCGGCTCGGGCTGCTCCGCATAGGCGATCGAGAGCCCGAATACGCTTCCGTCACCAAGCAGCTCCTCGAAAAGCCACCTGTCCCTCGACCTGGTGATCACCAGGATTTCGCGGATTCCCGCCAGCATGAGGATGCCGAGCGGATAATAGATCATCGGCTTGTCGTGGACGGGAAGCAATTGCTTCGAGATCGAGATGGTGACGGGGAAAAGCCTGCTGCCAGTTCCGCCCGCAAGGATGATGCCCTTCATGCGGTGCCTCCGGTTGCTGCCCTAACGTCCGAGCCTAGGCTCCGCCCGCTATCCCGTCCCGGCCGCGACCCGTTCATGAACACCTCCAATTCGGCACGTTTCGCTATTGCGTACTTTGAAAGACCCGGACGTTGCGAATAGCGGTTGCCGCCCCATTCACATCACCATCATCCTTGCCAGCGAAAGAGGCTACAGCATTGCTAAATAGCAATACCGCAGGCGTGTGGGCGAAAGTGTTCGGAACTTCGTAGATCGTCCTGTCGTCAAAGAAAAACTGGAACTGGCTTTCGTTCCACAGCATGCCATAGCGATGGTAAGCGTCGGCTAGTCGTGTGCCCCGCGGTCGGTACGTTCTCGATAAAACCTCCCGATCGGGACGCCAACGCCGAGCTGTGACCTGAACGACATTCGGATATTTGGCTTCAACGACGTCGAGTTCAAAATGTGTATCGCCTTCCGTCTCGGGAACGGACGTGAGCCAGAATGCGTTGTTGACACCGGGTTCGTCAGCAATCCGCATCTCGCATTCGAAATAGCCATAGCACTGGCGAAAATCACGCGATCGGACGTAACCACCGGTAAACGGCCGTTTTCTGGTGGCATCGTTGGTGTTACTCCCGAGATTGAGCGACAGCACCCCACCGGATAGGTCGACGTTTCCGGGCAGGCGGACAGACTTGGTCTCTCCGCCGCTGTCATTCACCTTGAGCCAGCGTTGATTGAAACCCGCCTCCTCGGTGAAGTCGTCGTTGAACGACAATTGCCATCGACCATCAGTGCCCTTTAGAGGAGCCGGTAGATCGGAGCGAAGCGCACGTGCAAGGCCTGGTCGTGCGAGCAATGCAGTCGACGCTATCCCGAAACCGACAAGTCCCAGAAACGAGCGCCGACTGAACCGGAAGGCCTGAGTCATACGGCGACCTTTGCTGGGTCTTCCTGCTTGGTATTGAGGTTGCGCAAGGTGGTTTCAAGGCTCCACGCGCGATTGCGCAGCGTCTCAATTTCCCCGGTCATGAAATCCATCTCGCTACGGAACCAAGTCACAGCTTCTTGCACGTTGTGTGGGACCTGCACCAGGTTGGGGCTGGAAAGGGGCTTGTCTGCCGGTGCGGCGACAGGTTTCGGCAAGACGTGATTGAGTTTGTTTTCTGTCAGGAAGCGATGGTACTCAGCATAATTGATCCTGTAGATGTGCTGGACCTTCGAAAAATCAGCACGTTCGAGCAGCTTCTCAAGGTTGATGGGCAAATAGTCCTCGATCTCAACCGAGGGGATTGCAAACAATGACGCCAGCTCACGAATGCGTGAATCATAGGTAAAGAAGATTGCCGGAATTCCCTGATGCAGAGCAATGACGTTGCCATGCAGCCGGAAGCCGACCATCACATCGACGTTGGCCGCAGCATCAGCAGCCCACTCCTCAATATCGAAGAACGCGCTCATACGGTTGTTGAGCATCTCCTCGGCTTCTTGATGGCCAAGCAGGTTGAATTTGGTCAGGATCGACTTGATGTTGTCCTGCTTCTCCTTGCCAGTGGAGAAAATTGCCAGCGTTTCCTCGCGCTCACCCTGCGAATAGAGCTTGCTTGATGGGCGCTTTGCAACCGCGTCGATCAATGCACGCTGCATGCGATTTGTCTTGGTAGCATTGCTAGCGTAATCTGCGGAAAGGTACTTGTTGAGCGTAAGCCCGATGCGAGCCTGCGCCGGATCAATTGATTTTATGGTGATCGACGGACGCAATGAGCGGTAAAAACTCGGGCAACCGATTGCGCGCACATTTTTAATGCCGAGGTCGTTGAATATTTCCGCACTATAGAATCCGCGCACGCCAATTGTTTCGCACTTGTCGGCAATGATTTTCCAAGCCTCGACCGTTCCTTTGGGAACGTTTAGCTTCTTGTACTTGCCGGCCTGGGCGCCAACACCGATCGCCACGACCGGACCTTTCAGTTTTTTGAGCAAAGGCACGACGTGGCCGAGGTCAACGGTTTCGGTCAGATAATTTGACCCGCGAACGACGGTCGCGTCGTACGTGCCATCCTGCGGCCAGAGCTTGTCATCAGCCGCATGCGAGAACTGCACATTGCGAATTTCGTCGGAGGCAAGGGCTTTGAGTGTGGCGTCGTAGACGAGAACGTCGCCTGTATTGATGCCGCCTTTGTTGAAGGCCGCAAGCGGGTCCTCGAACTTCAAGTAGGCGGATTTGTTTCCAGGCTTCACCGCCGCACCACCGTTAAGAACAAAGAGTCTCTGCATCGTTAGTCCCTCGAATTATTCATGTTGGCTGATCCGCCAGCGGCCACCTGCCGCGGCGTTATTTCGCAAATTTCGTCAGGCTGGTACGGTCTCGCGCAACAGACGCTCGATTGCCCAGGGTTGGTCCGGCGCCTCTGTTTCTTCGACGAGCTTTAAGCCAGGGGCAGGCGAGCGGGTGGAAAAACGGTCGGGAAACCATGCCATCAACTGCTCTACCAGCGGTTCAACGCTTCGATCCCAACTGAGCGAAGCACCGCGCTCAGCCGCGGCTTCCGATAGGCGGCTGAGCGCAGCCGAATCTTCGGCCAATGCCGCGATCGTCTCGGTCATTTCGCTAATGATGACGCTGTCCTCAGTCGATCGGATCAAGAGCCCGTCAACGCCATGTTCAATCAGCTCGTCGACAGCGCCGACCGCTGTTGCGACCGGTACGCAGCCGAGGCGTTGCGCCTCGATAATGGTCAATGGCGCGCCCTCCCATCGTGATGGCAGCACGACCACGTCGGCCCAAGCAAAGGCCTTGTTCAAATGGCGGCTGGAATAGACAGGCATATCCACCTGGACGCCGATTTCCGCAAATCGCTCTTTCCACGAACCACCAGCGCCCGAATCCATGACGTCGCTGCCGATGATCTTCCATTCGACCGGCACGGCACGTTGCTGCAAACTGCGAACGCAGGCGAACAGACGTTCGATACCTTTTTGCGCGTCGAGTCGGCCAAGGAAAAGGACGTTTAGCGCGCCTGGTTTGCTGCGCCGAGCGGCCAGCAAGGTGTCTCGGTCTTTCGGAGCTAAGGCGTAGCTGGCAGCGTTCTGGATATGCATCAGCTTTGCGGATGGTACACCCATCGCGTGGAGCCATTGTGCCATGTCGATGGAACACGTCAGGATTGTGTCGTAAACGTGCTCGAAGGCGAGCGAGAGATACGGATGTCCGGCATCTCGCCCCATTTTCGACTTGTCGAGTACATGAACGTAGTTGAGCACCTTGATGCCACGGCGGCGCAGGTCGCCAAGGACAGCGTTTACCGGCGCGACATGGTTGTTAATGACGACGTCGAGTCCGGCAAGGAAGCCCATGATCTGCTCAGCCCTTGCGGCTTCGTCATGGCCCATCATCAAGTCGTGGCCGGCAAACTGGTGCGGGCCGCCCCACAAGGGATAATCATCGGCGAGGAAATTGATCGTCTTGAACACGCCGTCATTTTCAGGAACCCGATTATAAACCGGCTTTCCGAGGAGGAAGAGGTGGACTTCGCATTCAGCGTTCTTGAGCGCACGAGCGACGGCGTAGGCGACCTTTTCGACCCCACCGAAGCTCGCGATCGGGAGCAGGAAACCGACCCGAAGCTGGTTCGATGCCTGCTGCAATCTCGGCATGACCGGCTTTGCCCCGACGGCGTGTCGCAACAACTCGAAATACCGGCTGCGACTTGGAAAATAGGCCGACCGCCATATCCATCGATTCGTCGATAGTGAACGGTATCCGGAATCGCGAAGTGCACCCAATGTCGCGAGCAGCGCGTTCGTGGGTGATAGAGCAGTGCTTTGCATCTCGCGCGCCGTGAAGGGTCCGCTGATGACAACCTCAACCACATTCGGAGAGGGTACGGACTTGTGCAGCGTCCGCGCCCATTCATCGGACGTGTCCTCAGCGCAGTTCGAAAAGATATCGAATGTACACATCCAGCCGTAAGGTTTATCGGCGAGTGGTCTAGATTCATTGATCTTGCGGATATCGAGCCCGATCTTTGAACTACTCCGCTCAAAACGAATGGCAACAAAGTGATGCTCCTGAGAAAGCTTCTCACCGAGCCAAAGCAGGTTGTGGACGAGGCCGAGTCTGGTCAAGGCATCTCGGTGGGCTGGCGTCATCCAGAGCAGGAAGGGTGGAACGCCAAAGGTCTCCGGTTCAGCCCTAGCCGCCCAGAACCGCGTTACGAAATCCTCCAGGCTGCATTTGGTATGCTCGACCGTAGGATCGGTAAACAAATCAACCGCATAACCGCCCATCCCGATCGCGGCATATCGCGGGGCTTCCTGATGCTCCCAATCGAGTAGGGTTTCAGCAGCAAAGAGCTTCTTATGCTTTTGACGAATATACGTCAGGATGCCTTCTCGCGTCCGGTTTGAATCCCGCAGCATGCTCTCGGCGCGCTGGCGATACTCGAACCCGAAGAAAGGATAATTGGCACCAAGGAAGCCTTGACCGATCGCCTGCAGCCAGAAGTCCCAATCTTCAAATCCCGACTTCATGCTCTCGTCGAAACGAATACCGGCATCAAGCATTCGCCGAGATACCAGACTGCCGGCTTCGCAAATATTATCGAAGGTCAGGTGCAGAAGGCGCGAATATTGCGTTGTATAGTTCCCATTCCATTCGATACCGAACTTGTCGATGTTGGGATAAATCCAGTCGACATTGTCGTCCGACTTCATGAAGTCTAGGATATCTCGGATTGACGTCGGAGTAATACGGTTGTCGGCATCCAGGAAATAGACCGCCTCAAGAGCCGGAAAGTTCCGCAAGGCAAATTCGATTCCGTAATTGCGAGCTGAACTCAATCCGCCATTGGCTTTGCGCAGCTAGAATACGTTTGAGTGGGCCAGCGCGTAGGTTCGCCCCACTTGGCCGGTTTCCGGGAAAGGGCATCCGTCATCGACAATGACGACCGCTATGTCAAAAGGTGCCTCCTGCGCCAGTGCCGATTCAACGGCCTCAGCCAACAGCACCGAATGCTTGTAGGCCGGAACGACCACTGCAACCTTCGGAGAAAACGAACCTTCGACGTCATCCTCGGATGGTGGCGACGCGGTGACCTGTTCCAGATGATGCTTGACTTGGTCCCGCATGAGCGACCTACCCGTTGACCATGAGGCTGATGTCGCGGAATTTGGCCCAGGCGAAAGCGTTATCACCGGGATTTCTCATCCGTGTGGCAAAATAGATGTTCTGCCAGATGCCCACCTGCTCCGCGATAAAGGCATTGATACGCGCCTCTTCGCCATGAGTAACGCTTGTCCAACCAGAGAAGCCCTCTCCACTGCCCGCACCACGTGCCTCGCTGAAAAGTTGCCGAGCACTGTTCAGATCACCCGCGATTACAAGCGCAAAATCGACGTCTTGTGATTGATCATTGTCGATCATCGCGGTGGACGATATCCGCAAAATTTTGGGCGGGCATGCTGCCGGAAGCCGGCCGATCGTAATTCCGGTCGAGGGAGGATGGCAGGCGATGGCCCGTTCCTCCGGAAGCGCCATGATTGCCGGGAATTCGAACGCAATCTCCTCCGTGTTGGCCAGTGTCGCAAGATCAATAATGCCGTTCGCAAGTGGCATCTCGCGAAAGCCCTCGTCCCTTGCCTGTCCCGACTGTGCCGGTAAATAATTCGCCCAGCTCGGAAGCAGCACACCAGGCATTCCGCACCAGACCTGCATTGCCAAGCTGTTCTTCAACAATGGTGCGTCGTTGCCTGCATCCTGGACCTGGAACATCTCCAGGGGCTGAAGGCCACCAAGCGAAAGCAGCGGCATTTCATCGTCCAGATCCTCGATATGCAGCTGCAGTTTCAACGTGCGCCGAAGACCGGCGAGCGTGCGCGACAGACCCAGATAATTCCACCCCTGATGAAGTCGCGAGAACGGTATGATCCATTTTTCTACGACCTGTCGGTCCTCAAGCGTCACCAGTTGAGCATGCAGCGTGGCCTCATCACGATGCGCCAACCGCTCGAAATGAATTGCAATCGCACTCACGCCAGCACTTGCAACCGGTAGGATCTGGGACACTCCCTTAAAAGAGGCGTCGGCCAGGACATTAGAGCGAGACGAGCTGCTGACGGGCTCGTTCGAAAAAGCCAGATCGAAAGGCTGTAGCCCCTGCCTGTCAACGAAACTTTCGACTGCTGCGAAACGGTTTTGCAGGTTGTCGTTCAAGGTACGCAGTGCGAGCAGCTCTCGATTTGCCTGAGCGATTTTCCGAGCGTCGGATAGCAATAGGTCGGCAAGCTTCTGGATGATGAGCGCCGTTGTCTCGATCTCCTTGCCTTTTTGCCACTCAAGGACGAGCGGCGCGTCTGCGACACCCCGCTCTCGTAACCAGTCGAGAAAGGGCTTTTCTTGGCCGCGATGCGCGGGATTGATAATGATTGCGAGCGTGCACAGTGGTGCCTCGTGGACTTCGATTTTCTTGCCTGAGTCGTCGCACAGCACGGCGGTGTCGTCTCTGACAACTTCAACGCCGAAAATTTGGACCGCCTTGGACAGAGTATGAGGAAGATCGTCATGGGCAATTCCCATGCGGAGCAGGATTGGTTTCTTCAACAGGTCAATTTCGCTGAGTGATTTCGCAGCTGGAGAAAGCTTAAAAGTCTGTATTGTCATTTCCTACATCCTGCCCCATCCCGATGGCGCCAAACAGCAGATCCATCCAAATAATGGCGTATTCATTAGGTTTGTCAAACTAATACATATTGCAGTGCAGTAGAAAAATTTATGAAATTTAATGATTTGATATCGCGTTGATTCTTTATAAAAATGAAAAAATGCTTTGCGCGTAATTTACATCGAATTTTGTAGCGATTGCCGTGTCGGTACACTATGAATAATATTTCATTATACTTCAAAAATTGAAACAATGGGTCAAGCAGACTCCGTTTCCCGACGAAATATCTCGCCCTGGCCGGTCACCTGACCGATCAGTGCCATCTGGCGTGCGAGGCAATCCTCCTGGTTGAAGCGTTGCTCGACGGTTCTGCGCGCCGCCGCCCGCAGCTCCCGGAAGTCCGCCGGACGTTGGAGAACGTCGACAATGGTGTTGGTCAGCGCATCCGTGTCGAAGAATGGGACGAGAAGACCGTTGCGGCCGGAGCGGATGACCTCCTGCACCGGCGCGGTATCAGACCCGATGACGAGCGCGCCGCAGGCCATCGCCTCCAGGACCGACCAGGACAGCACGAAGGGATAGGTCAGATAGAGATGCGCCGAGGAGATCTGGTAGAGCTGGCGCAGCACCGAATGCGGCACGACGCCCGGAAACAAAAATCTTTCCCGCGGGATTTCGAGCGACGCGAGCAGGTGCTCCTTCCACGAGCCGCCACCGGGTGGCGGCGCGCCGTAGCTCACGCCGTCGCCGCCGACGAAGACGAAAAGCGCGTCCGTATGCCGCCGGGCGACCTTCGCAGCCGCTTCCAGCGCCTGTGGAAAGCCGCGATAGGGTTCCAGGTCGCGAGCGACGAAGGTTACGATCGGAGGATCGCCGGCCTTCAGCACACGCCCGTCGGGAAGCTTCAGCGAGGCGGACGGGTCGGGGCGGAAGCGCCGCGTGTCGATCCCCTCGTGGCAGACGGCGATGTGCCAGCGCACATCGTCCGGATAGAGGCTCCTTTGCCAGGAGGTCGGACTGATGCCGCCGTCCATCGCCTCGAGTGACAGGAGTTGGGCGATGTTGCGAAGACGCAGCCTCTTGCGCGTCTCAGTGTCTGGCTGGTCCTCTGGCGCGAAGCCGACGTCGGCGCCCTCCGCCCGATAGTAGAACTCGCAATAGCCGAGTGCCGGCACCCGCGGCAGCACGTCCTTGACGAACATCATGCTGCCCCAGCCGATATGGCCGAGGATGATGTCGGGCGCCTGGCCTTGGTGCGCCATCGCATCGAACGTCTCGGCGACCCGATGGCCGATTCGCGCGTGATGGTCGGGAATGGCGAGATGCCGGGCCATCTGCGGATGGGCTCGCGGGCCGGGTTCCGCCCGGTGGCGGACGACGCGGACGGAGGGGATCCGCTGATCCACCGTTTCCGTGACGAGGGTGACCTCGTTTCCGGATTGGGCCAAATGGGCTGCCAGGGCGGCAAACTGACCAAACCCGCGCCGGTGTACAAACGCTACGTGCATGTTCTAGCCAGTCGCCAAACGAGGGTTACGATCGCCGGTCGTCAGAAGCCGTAACGGTGGGCATTGCCCCAAACGAGCTCGAGCTGATGCAGGGTCTGGAAGGCGGTCTCGAGATTGCGCCGGTCCTGCTCGCCGCGGGTCAAGGCCCGCTCGTATGATTTCGCTGCCTCGCGCAGTTCCGCGCAGAGCTTTCTGCCCTTCTCCGACAGCCGGATGCGAGCCGAGCGCTTGTCGCGCTGCGATGCCATCCGGTCGATATAGTCCCCGTCGGCGAGCTGCTTCAGATAGTAGGAGACGTTGGACCCCACATAATGGCCACGGTCCAGAAGCTCTCCCACCGACAGCTCCGCCTCCCCGATGGCCAGAAGAACCATCGCCTGCGCCGGCCCGATGTCGTCGACTCCGAGCTTGGTCAGTTCCGTGCGCAACAGTCCGGAAAAGCGCCGGCTCGCACGCTCCATGACGCGGGCCAGTTCGAAATAGCTGATCAGGGGAGGCTCTCCGCCTTGCTGGCGCTCAGCTTGACTGGGGGTAGTGCGGGCCGTTTCGCTCGCGGGTTGGACCGCCACGGCGTCTCCAAAGTTTGCGAACGAATAAAGAATCCTATGATTCATCCCTCTCTCCATTAGGGAACTTACTTCAACATTCGGGAATTTACTTCAAAAATTGAAGCAAATTTCATGGCCCCCGCTCCCGAATTACCTGACCTTGAGCAATGGATCATTATTATGTCACACTGATCACAGCAATACTGTGATTTGAGTGATTATGAACCGACTGCCCCTCAACCCGCTGACGCGTTGTAGCCAGAAAATCGCCCATGCGTGATACTGTTCGAAATAATATGATTAGCAAGGGCCAAATCGGCCCATCACCAGTCCAAAATGGAACAATCAACCATAGGATGTTGATGCTCAAAGTGCGTCGCGTATTCGTCGTGACGCTTCTTTATGCAGCACTGCTGAGCGCCTGTATCAACCTGCTACAGCTCACCTTGCCGGTCTACATGATGCAGGTGCAGGACCGGGTTCTGAACAGCCAGAGCATGGACACCCTCGTCATGCTGACCATTCTGGCGGTCGGCGCACTCGTCGTCTTCGGCGTGCTCGAGTTCATCCGCGCCATGACCTTCCAGGCGATGGGCAGCGCGGTGGTGCGCTGGCTAAACCTGCCGGTCCTCACCGCCGCGGTCCAGGCGTCGGCCGATCAGGGACTTGGCCGCGCGACTCAGTCGCTCAGGGACCTCACGGAACTGCGCGGTTTCCTGACGTCCTCGGCCGTCAGCGCGCCCCTTGATGCCCTCTGGTCGCCGATTTTTCTCGGCGTTCTCTTTCTTCTGCACCCGCTCTTCGGGCTGATCGGCGCGATTGCGGTTGTGGTGCTCGTTTGCTGCGGTTTGTTAACCGACCTGCTAACACGCCAGCTTATGAAAGAGGCAAGCCAGGCCAATATTGAGGCAGTGTCGAAAATAGGTGCGACATTACGTCACGCCGAAGCAATCGAGGCGATGGGGATGCTGCCGGCGCTGGCCAGACGATGGCGGGCCGCGCAATTGCATGCCTTGGCCGCGCTCGAAACGAGCGGGAGCCGGAGCCGGGCGATGGCCTCGATTACCCGCGGCCTGCGCCTCTCCATCCAGATCGTAGCGCTTGCCAGCGGCGCGCTTCTGGTGGTGGAGCAGGCGGTCACCCCCGGCGCGATGATGGCGACAAGCATTCTCGTCGGGCGCCTGCTGCAACCCTTCGATTCGATCGTCGAAAACTGGCGGCAATGGGTGCTGGCCTTTTCGAGCTGGCGACGGATCGAGGCGGCGCTGAATCAGGATCTCGTAGTCCGCCAGACCATGCCGACACCGCCTTCGCAAGGCGATCTCGTCGTCGACAAGCTGGTCTACGCCGCCCCCGGCGTGGAGGTGCCGATCATCAAGGGCATCTCCCTGACTCTCTCGCCCGGCGAGGTGCTCGGTATCGTCGGCCCCTCCGCCGCCGGCAAGTCCACCCTGGCACGCCTCCTCGTCGGCATCCTCAAACCGACGGCCGGCGGGGTCTTCCTGGATGGCAACAACGTCTATCTCTGGGAGCGCGGCTCGTTCGGGCGGATGGCGGGCTATCTGCCGCAATCCGTATCGCTGCTCGAGGGCACGATCCGTGAAAACATCGCCCGCATGGAGGAAAGCGATCCTCATAAGGTGCTCGAGGCGGCGCGGCTTGCCGAAGTCCACGACATGATCGGGCGGCTGCCGCTCGGCTACGACACGCCGGTCGGCGACGGCCAGCTGAGCCTTTCGGGCGGGCAAAGGCAGAGAATTGCGCTTGCCCGATGCCTTTACGGCCGGCCGCGGCTGATCGTGCTCGACGAGCCGAACGCCAATCTCGATGCGATCGGCGAGCGGGCGCTCGTCCGCGCCATCGAACAGGCGCGCAACGACGGCGCCATCGTCGTCATGATCGCCCACAGGCCCGCGATCATGCAGGTCGCTGACAAATTGCTCGTTCTCGAAGGCGGCCGAATCACTCAGTTCGGACCGCGCACCGACGTAGTCGCTTCCATGCTGCCTGGCGAAACACGGCGCGAAGGAACCTCTTGATGATCACAGAGCCGATCGTGCCCATGCGCCCTTCTGCGCAGCAACTGGCAAAGACCGACGATCCGGATCGCCGCCTGCCGATGAGCTTCCCCGTGGCGCAGCCGGCAGGCGCGGTCGACGCCGAGCTCATCGAAGACGACGCGAATTCGTCGCTGCGCCGCCTCGTCATTGCAGGCCTGGCGACGATCCTCGTCGCCTTCGGCGGCTTCTTCGGCTGGGCGTTTTCAACGGAACTCAGCAGCGCCTCGGTGACCAACGGCACCGTCATCGTTGACACGAAGCGCCGGACGGTCAGTCACTTCGAAGGCGGCGTGCTCAGCCGCGTCCTGGTTCAAGAAGGCGACCACGTCGTCGCCGAGCAGCCGCTCGTCAAGCTCGAGGATACGCGCGCCCGCTCCGACCTGCAGGCCCTGCAAAGCCGGCGCGTTGGGCTGATCGCAAAATTGGCACGCCTCAAAACCGAGCAGATGGGGGCGACGGCGATAAGTTTTCCCGCCGACCTCGCCAATGCCGAGACCGTCACCGCCGATGATGCCGTCACGGCGGAAACCTCTTTCTTCATGAAGCGCCGCGAGGCCAAGAGCGGGCGACTTGAGATCCAGCGCAAGACCATCGAGGAATATTCCGAAAAGGCGAAGTCGCTCGCCACCCAGATTCAGGCGACCGACCGGCAGATCGAACTGATCAAAGAACAGCGATCGGCAATCGCGACTCTGGTGGACAAGGCCTTTGCCCAACGCTCGAAGCTCATCGAGATCGACGCGCGACTGAGCGAGCTTGCCGCATCACGCGGGGAGCTCGTGGGCGACAGGGCGCAGGCCGAGAAGGCCGGGTCCGGGGCCGAGCTCGCATTGACGGGAATCGAGAGCGATTTCCAGTCGGAGATTGCCGGCGAGATCACCACGGCCCGGCTGGAACTCGCCGATGTCGAGGAGCGCATCACGGCGGCGAAGGACGTGCTGCGCCGCCTCGAGATCCGCGCCCCGCAGGCCGGAGTCGTCGCCAATATCCAGCTTCGCACGCCGGGGAGCGCCGTCACCCCCGGCCAGCCGTTGCTTGACATCGTGCCGGAGGACGAGCCACTGCTCATCGAGATGCGCGTCAGTACCCGCGACATCGACAGCATCGCGATCGGCTCCAAGACGCGGATCCGTCTGACGGCCTATAACCAGCGTTCGCACCTGCCGCTCGACGGCACGGTCACGTATGTCGCGGCGGACCAGTCCGTGGATGAGAAATCCAACTTCGCCTATTTCGTGGCGCGCGCCGAGATCGCTTCGCAATCGCTCGCCGCCAACCCCGATATCCGCCTCTACCCCGGCATGCCCGCCGAGGTATTGATCGTGCACAAGCCGCGTTCGGTCATCGATTACCTCGTCTCGCCGGTCAGCAACAGCCTCAACCGCGCCTTCCGGGAAGACTGACGATGCAAGTTTCAGGACAGCCGCAATTTACTTCAAATTTCGAATTGAATTATAAGTATTACGCCGGCAATGTTCCTTAAATATATTGTGCCAATATTAACACACGTTCTGTTCAATATCCAAATTGCGCAACTATTAGCATAGTGGCCATCGGTTAGTTTCGGTACTACTGTTGCCTTCTGGTTTTTCGCAGTGCACACTCCGGCCGCGTTGTCCTCGGGGTTCCGTGCGATGACGCCTCAAACGGCGAAGAGGAGAAGCAGATGGCCACTTTGGAAGGCGGCGCATACGACGACGCCCTGTTTGGCTCTCGCTTTGACGATTTCATCCGCGCCCATGGTGGTGATGATTTTGTCGGCGGAGGCAACGGGCACGACGTCATTTTCGGTGACGCGGGTAACGACCTGCTGTTCGGCGGCAACGGGAACGACGTCCTGTTTGGCGGGGAAGACTCAGATATTCTCTATGGAGAGAACGGCAACGACATCCTGCTCGGCGGTTCGGGCGCGGATCTCCTGTACGGCGACAACGGCAGCGACGTCCTGGTTGGCGGTGCCGGCGACGATTTCCTGATCGGCGGCCACGGCCATGACGTGCTCATCGGCGGTGCCGGTAACGACATCATCAACGGTGGGTCCGGTTCCGATATCCTGTCGGGCGGCGAGGGCAGCGACGTCTTCGTCTTCGACGGCGGCGGCGGCAACGACGTCATCCTCGATTTCGCCCCGGGCGAAGACGTGCTGCAGATCTCGAAGGGCATCAATGGCCTCGACATCACCTCGGCAGACGACCTCGCCTCGCGTATCACCCAGGTCGGCGGCAATGTCGTCATCGATCTCGGCCATGGCGACACGCTGACGCTGGTGAACACGGATGCGGACGACATCCAGGCCAATCCGGAAAACTACTTCACGGTCCACTAATAGGTTCAGACGCGGGATGCGGGCGGAAGCCACAGAGATTCTCCCCATCCCGCTCTTACTTGAAATGGCGCGTCCTGCCCTCCTCCCGCGGGGCGCGCCTTTCCCTCCAGCAGTCAAGAGGAGTGGTGGGTGACGTTCGACGACCGAGCGCGGGATGCCAGCGGCAATTTCGACAAAGCGAAGGCCTTCCGGCTCGCATCAGAGGCGGCCGTCATCATCTGGGACATTCCAGCCGCCCTTCCGGTCGCGGCCAAGTACACCCTTTCCCTGCCGCATCAACCGGTCCCGCTCGTCAGCATGATGGTGCCGCTGGCGAATGGCCGCCATCGCGTACTCTGGGCCTTGCGGCCGCGAACCGAGCCGGAACAAGTCGAGATTTCGGCTGAATGCAGCAACCTTCAATCTTTCGTGCTACGGCCCGTCCGCGACCTGCCCGCGCTCGATGTGGAGGCGCTGTTTGCCGATCTTTCGCCGGAGGGCTGCCTAAAGGTCCTCAACAATCTCCTTACGGCCTGGCGCAGCGCACTGCGCCTTTCCCGAGACGCGCTGTTCATCGGTGCCGTCGAAGATGCGCTTTACGCGCTGACTTCAGGGCCGCGTCCCGCCAATTTCCTCTGCCCCATCGCCGAGGGCCGGTATCTGGTCGAGACCGCCATCAGCGCGGAATTTGGCGAGATCGGCGCCATCTATGCGCTCGGGGCGAACGGCATCCTGCCGCTCTCTTCGCATTTTCTCGTCGGCGCGCAGCCGGCGCGGGCGCACCGACCCTGCCACTTCGTCATCGAATCGCCCCGGCCCACGCAGCCGCTGCTCTTCGTGTTCCTCGGCAAGAAGGGCATAGCGCTTCGCGAGCTCTCCACCGGCAAGACCCGCTATCCGAACCTCCAGACGTTGTGGGCCGAGCACCGCGGCGCAGCGCCATTGCGCGAGTTCGTCGTTCGGTGGCTCTCGGGTCAGCCGGAGGGTGGCGCGGCGACGGCCGTCGACCTGCAGCTTCGGCTCCCTTTGCCGTCAAGGCAGATCGTCAAGTCCGGAACGCACCCGGCCGCGGAGATCGACCTTGCGCTGGTGCTTTCCGGCGGCCTCATTGCCGGCGGCTGGTACCATGACCCGACATCCACTTTCGCTGGGATCGACTACCTAAAGGAAAACGGCACCGCCCTGCCGCTCGACGGAAACTGGTACACGTTTCCGGCCTGGGCACGCGGGGCGGAAGAGGGCTCCCGAACCGATGTCACCGGTTTCGTTGCCTGGCTTCCGCTCGATCAGCCCCCGGGTGTTCTGCTCCAGCCGCGCTTTCAGATGCGGCTTGCCTCGGGCGCGGCAAAACCGCTCGTGCCGAAACCGCAGCCCTTCGAGCCGGCGGCGCAGCGAAACCGCATCCTGCGCGCCGTGCCGCCGCAGCACGCGATCGACCAGGCCTTCCGGACGATCCTTGCCCCGGCAATCGAGGACGTGGAGCAGCGACTGGGCAAGACGATCACGGTCGACTGCACCAAGGATTACGGCCTGCATGAGAAAGCACCCCTCGTTTCGATCGTGGTGCCGCTTTACCGGGTCCTCGACTTCCTCCGCTTCCAGCTCTCCGGCATGGCGACGGACCCGTGGATCGTCAGCAATGCGGAGATCGTCTACGTCTTGGATTCCCCCGAAATCCAAGACCAAACGGAACATCTGCTCGGTGGGCTGCACCTGCTGCACGGGCTACCGATGAAACTGGTGGTGATGAACCGCAACGGTGGCTATGCGCGGGCCTGCAATGCCGGCGCGCGATTTGCGCGCGGCGCGGTTCTCGTCATGCTTAATTCCGACGTCGTTCCTCGCGCCGCGGGCTGGCTGCAGAAGCTTGCCCGACCGCTTCTCGACGAGATGAAACTCGGCGCCATCGGTCCCAAGCTGGTTTTCGAGGATGGTTCGCTTCAGCATGCCGGGCTCTATTTTGCGCGCGACAAGCGCGGCGTCTGGATGAACCACCACTTCCACAAGGGCATGCCGGGAGATTATCCCCCAGCGCAAGTTCCCCGCCCTGTCCCCGGCGTCACCGGAGCGTGCCTCGTCGCGCGCAGGGACATCTACGAGCTCGTCGGCGGCTACACGGAAGACTATGTCATCGGCGACTACGAGGACAGCGACCTCTGCCTGAAGATTCGCAGGGCCGGCTTCGACATAGCCTATGAGCCGTCCGCGTCTCTCTACCATTTCGAGCGCCGGTCGATCCGCCGCAGCCAGGACTACATGCGCGGCGTCGCCAGCCAGTACAATGCATGGCTGCACACCGAGCGCTGGAACGGCGTCATTGCCGAACTGATGGCTGCCCGACTGAGCGCCGGCGAGGTGGGCGCCTCCCTCAACAAAGCCGCGGCGAGGAGCGCCGCATGAGCGAGACCGCCCTCAGCCCTACAACCGAACCCGCGGTGCCTTCCGCTCGTGAAGAACGTGTCCAATGGCTCCTCGAGACGATCGAGCGCAACCGTTTTCTGCCGCACCCGGATCCGAACAGCGTTTTCGTCGGCGACGGTGACTTCAGGGCGGTTGGCACCGAGTTTCTTGGCCATTTCATCCGGATGGGTGGGTTGCAGCCGCAGAGCCGAGTGCTCGACATCGGCTGCGGCATCGGCCGGATGGCCGTTCCGCTTACGCAATATCTGGACCTAGAGAAGGGCCGCTACAGCGGCATCGACCCTGTCGAGGGCGGCATCGGATGGTGCCGCCGCTTCATCACCCCGGCCTATCCGAATTTCACCTTCCAGCGGATTGACATCGAACACGACCTCTACAATCCGAAGGGTAAGGTCAGCGGCAAGGCGCTGAGGCTGCCCTATGCCGATCGCCATTTCGATTTCGCCATCATGACCTCGGTGGTGACGCATCTGCCGGCCGACGAGGTGCTCGTTTACCTCAGCGAGGTCGGACGGCTCCTCAAGGCCGGCGGCCGGCTGTTCATGACCGCCTTTGTCGTCGACCAGGTGGCGGCGGCGAACGAGGGCGGCAGGCGTGACCCGCGCCTGGCCTTCGAACGCCATGGCGACGGGCCTTGCTGGTTCGTTCCGGACCTGCCGCCGCTCGCCGCCGTCGGTTTTGACGACGGCTTTCTCGACAGGGCGCTGGAGCGCGCCGGCCTCGCCACCGTGCTGATATCGCTCGGCCACTGGCGCGGGCAGGCGGCGGATCACTACCAGGATGTCTTCGTGGCCGAGTGCCGGGGAGGTGGCGGTTGAGCGCACGCATTCTGGTCGCCGCCCACAACCACCCCGCGCTCCACCCCGGGGGCACCGAGATTTTCGCGCACGACCTCTTCCGTGCCTATCAGCGTGCCGGATGCGAGGCGATCTTCCTCGGTGCCACGAACCAGATCCATCGCGAGGCACGGCCAGGCACGAGCTTCCAGGGGATCGGCCCGGCGGGGGACGAACTCCTGCTGTGGTCCGGTCACTTCGACCGCTTCTTCATGAGCCAGGTCGACCTCTACGGCATCGTTCCGGACCTCGAAGAGCTCTTGCGCGACTTCCGGCCGGATGTAGTTCACATCCATCACCTGCTGCTGCTCGGCGCAGAGTTTCCGCATATCGTGCGCCGCACCCTGCCGGACTGCCGGATCGTGATGACGCTGCACGACTACTACCCGATCTGTCATCACGACGGGCTTATGGTGCGCACGAGCGGCAAGGAACTTTGTCATAAGGCAAGCGCCGACCGCTGCCACGCCTGTTTCAAGGACATACCGCTCGATCGCTTCACGCTGCGCGAGCAGCATCTGAAAGCCCTTCTGCGGACGGTGGACCGTTTCGTTTCTCCGAGCCGCTTCCTCAGGCAGCGTTTCATCGAATGGGGGCTTGCCGCCGAGCTGATCAGCGTGATCCCGAACGGCATCCCTGTTCGCGCAGCCCCGGCGCGACCGGACCGGAACGGCGGCGGCCGGCCGATCTTCGGTTATTTCGGCAATCTCAATCCCTGGAAAGGGGTGCCCGTGCTGCTCGAAGCGGCGCGACAACTCATTGCGGATGGGTGCGAATTCGAGCTCCGCGTCCATGGCGGGGCGCCGTTCCAGAGCGAAGGCTTCCTGGACGAGATTGCCCGGCTTTTTGGCGAAACCGCCCCCATCGTGCAGCAACGCGGCCCCTATCGACGCGAGGACATCACCGAGCTCGTTGCCGCCGTCGACTGCACCATCGTGCCGTCCGTCTGGTGGGAAAACGCCCCGCTCGTCGTCGGAGAGGCGCAGGCCCTCGGCAAGCCGGTGATCGCCAGCAATATCGGCGGCATGGCCGAAATGGTCGAAGACGGCGTAAACGGTCTTACCGTTTCACCCGGCGATCCGCGAGCGCTCGCCTCCGCCATGCGCCGGATCATCGATGATCCAGATCTGCAGCGCGATCTTACTGTAAATGCCCGCAAGCCCGACGACATCGACACGACCGCCCGGCGCTACCTCGATCTAATCGAAACGATCGAGCCGGCGCGCATCGAGGCGGCATAGGGGGGAACATCGATGGCGACCATTTCAAATGCCGCACCGGAACAGGACAATGCGAAGCCGATGAGCGGCCGGGTCGATGCTATCGACCAGGGCCGGCTCTACGGATGGGCCTTCGATCCGGCAACCCCAGACAAGCGGCTGAGCATCCGCGTGCTTCTCGACGGCGGCGTCATCGCCGAGTCGATTGCCGACCGCAATCGCCCCGACCTCAGGCGCAACGGCATTGGCGATGGCAGCCACGCCTTCGAGATTCCCTTGCCGGAGACGGCTGCCGCGCGTGTCGCCGACCTCGTGGTGACGGCACTGGACGGAGGCGGCGTGGAACAGAAGTTGCGCGTTCCCCGGCCCGACGAGCAGGCGGCCGAAGCCTTGATCGCTGCACCACTCACCAAGGTGCTCGACAAGCTCGACGTGCTGATGGCGGCGCAGCGGCAGTTGCAGGTGTCGCAGCGCTCGCTCCAGCGCAACCGGGTCGACGAGAGCGACGACGAAACGGCCGGGCTCGGCCCCATCCGCGAGGAAATCACCAAACTCGGCGTCGAGATCGCCCAGAGGCTGGACGATCTCGACGTCCAACTCATGCGGCTCGACGGAGTCGTCGCGGCGATGGAGAAGAACGTCGGCGGCTTGCAGAAGCGTTCGAACGGGGAGCTGAAGCCATTGCTGCTGCTCCTCTTCGTTCTCGTGGGCTTCGTGGCGGGCGCAGCCCTCTCGCTCCTTGCAGGATCCTGAGGCGGTCGTGCCCATGGTCGATATCGAACAGGCGCTCCCGCTCGCATCGCAACCCGCCGGCCGGATCATGCGGGCCGGACGAGTGGTCGCCTGCCACGTGGACGACACACTCCTGCTCGTCATCGGCACGGGTGATCCGCTCGCCGGCGAGCTGGCGGCGGAAATCAACGACGACGCCGGCGCCGCCTTCGCAGCGACGATCATCGGCTGGCGGCTCACGCCCCCCCAGGTGTCGGCCACGCATGGTTTTGCGGCGCTCGTGCCGATGAACGCAGCCGATCGTGCCCTGACGACCATCCGCTTCGGCGAGGAGGCGACCGCCAGGCGCTATCTCTTCACGCCGCGCCCGGTCACGATTGGCGTAGCCACCGCAATCCTCACCGATCTGGCAGGGAGCCATCTCACGGCAACCGTCGAGTCCCTGGTGGACGTGCTGATGAAGGGTCCGACCGGGCGGCGGAGGCTGTCGGCAGTGATCGCATTGCTGCAGTCCGGAAGTGGAAGGGACGGCTTCATCGAACTCCTCGGCGAAAGCCACGAGGGTCCAATTTTCCTGAGCGGATGGGGCCGCCACATCGTGCCGGGCGTCTGCCGGGCGGTGGTGGGCGGCGATAGCCCCGCCGCCTGCGAATGCGCGATCGCCACCTTTTCCCGCCAGGACGTGCCGGAGGGCGCGGCCGGCTTCGTTGGGCTGCTGTCCGCAAACGAGCCGCTCCGGGCGCGGGATATCGAAGGGCTCCTTTATCGCACGCCCGGCGCCTGGCGCTATGTGCGTATCCACCAGCATCGAACAATCGCCGGCCCCACGGAAACGCCCGGCCATATTCGCTCGGTGCTGCTCCAGACCCACAGCTCGCCCGAGGTTCTCCTGCGACTGCGGGCGGCCGCGAACAGTTTCGATGGCCGGGAGACGGTCTCCACGCTTTCGCTTCCCGTGCGCATGGACCTGGACAATGTCTTTCAGGTGAACGGCGGACTCCTAATCTCGGGCTGGCTGCTCGACCCCGACAGCCATGTCCAAGGCGTCAGGCTTTGCTGCCAGCGGGCCGCAATGCGGATCGACGATCGCTGGACGAGGATCGACCGGTCCGACGTAACGGATGCCTTTACGGACCAGCCGTCGTTCCGAAACGGGCTTGAAGGTGGAGGTCATGGTCACGGCTTCCTCATCTTTGCCGATCGCCTCGCCGGAGGCGCTCAAGCGCCCCTTCATCTGGAACTGACGCTCAGGGACTCGCGTCGCGCCTTCCTGCCGCTGACGCCCCTGAGGATTCCGGCCCGTGCTGCCGTCCTTCGGCAGTTGAAGTCCATCGACCCGACCGACTGGGCTCTGCCGGAGATCATCGATCGCCAGATCGTGCCGTTCCTGTCCGGATCGGAAAGACCTCTACCGACGGTTGGCGCCACGCTCGAGGCAGGCTCGTTCGACCGGGCGGGCGGCCCGCCGATCGTCGTCGCCGTCGGCGATAGCGAAGGGGAAGCCATCGCCCCGTTCCTCGGGCTCCTCGCCCTCGACCCGGAAACGCGGCGGGCGCCGATCGCTCTCGTGCTTACCGCCGAACGCTTTCGCCGGCAGGCCGCCCGCATACGGCGGCTTGCCGAATTCTACCAACTGTCGTTGCGGCTGATGTCGACCGACGCGGCTGGGGACGTCTACGATCTCCTGGAAGCCGGGGCACGTGCGCTCACCAGAGAAACGGTGGTTCTGCTTGCCGGCTCGTTGCTGCCGCATCGGAGGGGCTGGTACGGCAAGCTCGCCGCCGCCCATGCGACGCGGAAGGGTTCGATCATCTCCCCGACACTTGCCTATGAGGACCACTCCGTGCGCTGGGCCGGAAGCTGGCCGACCGCCGAAGCAGAATGCCCGCCGTCGGCCCGCTATGCCGGCTATCCGCTGGGCGCATTGGCCGGTCTGAAGCTGACGCAGGTCGCGGCGGCGTCGCTCGACTGCTGCATCCTGCCGCGCGAGTCTCTCTTGCTCGCCGGAGGCTTTGCCGCCGGTTATCTCGGCTCCGGGCACAAGGGGCTTGATCTCGGCCTGAGACTCGGCCGTTCCGGCACCGAGTCCTATTGGCTTCCATCGGTGCAGATGCTCGGTTCCGACGAGGCATCCGGCGTCACCACAGCCGCAACGGCTGCGCTCATGGAACGGATCGACCAGAGGATGTTCAGCATTCGCTGGGCAGCCGCTCCAGCAGGCGAAACAGAGCCGAGGGACAGGCCTTCTGCCAAAAGGATCTCCACGTGAACGAGCTGCTCCGGGTCCTCGTAGTTTCGCATGGCCATCCGGCAATGTCGCTCGGCGGGGCGGAGATCGCGTCGCACAGCCTGCACAAGGGCCTGAACGCGCTGCCGGAGGTCGAGTCGATCTACCTCGCCCGGACCGGCCATCCGGTGCCGCGCCACGGCGCGTCAGCGCTGATGAGCCTGCGTCTAACCGTCGATGAGGTACTCTACCACGCCGACGACTACGACCATTTCTTCCTGTCGAATGGAGATACCGATGCGATCCGCCGCGACCTGCTGCGGTTCGTCGGCGACCTCAAGCCCCACGTCGTTCATTTTCATCACATCATCGGCATGGGTCTGGAGGCGGTCTATGCGCTTCGCGAGGCCCTGCCGCACTCGGTCATCGTGGTGACCTTCCATGAATATCTGCCGATCTGCCACAACCACGGTCAGATGGTGAAGCGCGCCTCGGGGCAGCTCTGCAGCGAGGCGTCCCCGATCAGTTGTCACGGATGCTTTCCCGAGATCCCGGTCTCGCAATTCCTGAAGCGGGAACAGTTCGTCCGCGGCATGCTCGACCTTGCCGACGCTTTCGTTTCACCGAGCATGTTTCTCGCCACCCGCTATGTCGAATGGGGAATCGAGGCGGAGAAACTCTCGGTGATCGAGAACGGCATTGTCATGCGGGAACCGGCGCCGGCGCGCGATCTCCCCGCTCCGGCCACACGCCGCAACCGCTTTGCCTACTTCGGTCAGATGACGCCATTCAAGGGCATCGACGTGCTGATCGACGCGGTGTCGCGCGTACCGGAGGAGATCTGGGGCGACGATTCCTGCCTGATGATCTATGGCGGCAATCTCGAGCGGCAGCCCTTGGAATTCCAGGACCGCGTGAAGAAGCTCATCGATGAGGCCGGTCGCCGCGTGCGCTTCTACGGAGCCTATCAGAATGGCGACCTGCCGCGGCTGATGCGGTCGGTCGACTGGGTGGTGCTGCCCTCCATCTGGTGGGAAAACTCGCCGATCGTCATCCAGGAGGCGCTGCATCACCGCAGGCCGATCATCTGCTCCGACATCGGCGGCATGGCCGAGAAGGTGCAGGTCGGCAGGGACGGGCTGCATTTCCGCGCCGGCAGCGCCCAGGATCTCGCCGACCGGCTGGTCGAGGTGTTGAGCGAGCCGCAGGCCTGGGACCGGCTGCACGCAAGTCTCAGGCCGCCGATGAGTCATATCGACTCGGCCCGTCAACAGGCCGAACTCTATCGCCGGCTGCTGCGGGAAAAGCTCGGGCAAGCGAATGCCGCGAATCCCGCCGTGCTCGCGCACGCCGGCTGACGCTTGAGAAGGATCGCCATGGTACGCGTGCTTGTGATGATTCCCTCGGGTGAGGTATACGGACACGACAATGTCCGCTGGTATGAACATCACGACATGCAGCGCTACATCGATAGCTACCACAATATCGGCGACGCCTTCGTTTTCGATTCCTCGCTGAAGCTCCTGAGCTACGACAAGCTCGGCGTCCTCGATATTTCCGCATTCCGGCCGGACGTCATCGACCGGCTCCGCGGCGAATACGATTATGTCTTCCTGCGCGGCTCCAACTACATCCACGCGTCGATGAACTGGGAACAGGCCATCCCCATCCTGAAGCGGCTGGGACTGCCGGTGATCGGCTTCGGCATTGGGGCGCAGGCGCCTGTGAACGGTAGGCTCCAGCTTTCCAACGAGACGCGGACGCTTCTCCATCTGATCGCCGACTCCGCCGTCTCGGTCGGCGTACGCGGCGCCTATTCGGCACAGGTTCTATGGGATCTCGGCATCCGCAATGTCCGCATCGTCGGCTGTCCCACCGCCTTCCGGCGGAACGACCCCGAGCTCCGGATCAAGCTGCCGCCGCTCGAAAGCGTGCGGAAGGTCGGCGTCACGATCCGACGCGAAGTCTCTCCCGACTATGCGCGGGATATCAAGCGCTATCTCACCTTCCAGCGCTACCTTGCCAAGACCATGGCGGAGCGTTTCGATACGGTGCTGATGGCGCAAGGCGAGGTCGAGGAAAAAAAACTCGTTCTGGGGACCGAAGCACAGCGGGCGGACGCCATGGCCGCCTTGCGATCCAATGGCTGGGCCGCATCCTGGTATCTCGATGACACGATGGAACGGCTTTATCGCGAGCGGCTGTTCTATTCCGACGTCGTCGCCGACTACGAAGCGCTGGTGCGCTCACAGGACCTTGTCCTCGGCTATCGGCTGCACGGCAACCTCATGGCGCTCGCCAACGGAACCCCTTCCATCTACTTCACCTACGACAGTCGGACCGTCGAATTCGCCGAGACATTTCAGATCCCCAGTTTCGATCTCTTCGGCCGCGACGCGTTCCGGCTCGAAGACTATTGGGACCAGTCGCTGTTCGACAGGTACAACCGTGCCTGGTACCAAACCTACGGCGAGATGCACCGGCTCCTCACGGAAAACGGCGTCGCCCATAAGCTGATCGACACGACTAAGCCGCTGCCGAGCCCCGCTCGCAAGGTCGCATGAAAAGGGGGGTGCCCCATGCGCGGAATCTGAAAGCCTGTCGAGAGCCAGGTGACGGTATCCGTAACCGCGCATCAGCGGACGATCGGCTTTCACCCCCTCGGTGACAGTGGCTCAACGGGAGGCATCGGGGAAGCCGCCGTGCCGCGGGACTTCGAGCAGGAGGTCGCAAGGCGGATCGAGCAGCCCCTCGGCCGCTAGCGCGCTCAGCGCGTCGAGCCTTATCGAGGCCACCAGCCTGCCCATATTGCATCGGCCCGCCGCGCCAGCGTGGGAAGCCGTAGCCGTGGACCTTCACGAGGTCGAGATCGGAGGCACACGGCCGTCCCGAGTGACCCTAACCAGCAAGATCATCGCCGACTTCATAAAGTTCGGTCGGTATCTTCAGCCGGTCTTCGGGATTGCCGCTGCGTCGTTTCTCTTCGGCGATCAGCTCGGCCTGATGTTCGCGGCGGGCGTGGTCCTGATCTTGGGCGGTCTCGCTTTGGCGGTGGCCAATAAGCGGCCTGCCCCCCCCAGGAAGCTGTAGCGCATGAGTAGTCCCGTAACGCCAGGTGGCTGCTCCGGCACCCGCGGCGGAATGATCGTTAGCCTGAGTCGACACCAGCTTCGGGAGGCGGGATAGCCTTCGAACGTTGTTCCCCCCGCTCTCTACTCCTAGAGCGGATTGGCCTGCCCACTGTGGCAGGCCTTTTTTCAGCGTCCGCTGAGGGCCACAACTGTGCCATTCATGGGCCGCATCCCAATGCCCGCAGAGGGTCGATTTTCCCGCTTGGCGAGGCGCAAAATGGGCCGAGCGGGCTGTTGCAAGGCTTTCCAGACATCCTGGAGGGGCAAGGCAGACGGAGAAGACGTGCATCCAAATTATGCTCGACAACTTCCCTCCGCCGCCCGGAGGACCAGCACCGTTTCGCAAATTCATTGCGCAAGACGAGTGTGCTAGAATCGGTGGGAATACACATCCGATCATTGGCTGTATCCGGAGGTGCGAAGTGTCCGGCCAACCCATTCCCGTTCTGATGGTCGATGAGTATCCTGACTACATCGACGCCGAAGTGTGGGCTGCTGAGCTGAAGAAGCGCGTGCCGCAGCTGGAGTTCAGGCTTTGGCCAGACATCGGGAACGAAGCTGACATAGATATCGTGCTGATCGACAAGGGCACCGGTCCTTTCGACGCGATGACAGGACTGCGCGCCGTCGTGTATCTGGGTGCTGGTGTCGATGGTATTGATCTCAAAAGCTTTCCCAAGAGTGCTCCGCTCATTAGGCTCGCAACGCGCGAGCTGGCTTCGGAAGTGGTACAGTACATCGTCCTTCGCGTTCTCTGCCAGCAACGGCATGTTGCGGAGTACATGAGTCAGCAAGCCCGTAAGATTTGGAATCCGATCGCGCCGGGGAAGATCTCCGAGACAAGAATTGTCGTGCTGGGTGCGGGCCGGATCGGTGGCTGGGCTGCAAAGCTGTTTGCGGAGCTGGGCTACGACACTGCTGTCTGGTCTCGTCACCAGAAGGCGCTTCCTGGCATACAGAGTTACTTTGGCCCTGCCCAACTCGCGGATGCCCTCACAGGCCGGGACTACGTTATCTGTTCGCTTCCCCTGACTGCTGACACTCGTGGGATACTGAACTCCAGTGCCTTTGAAAAAGTGAAGCGAGGTGCCTACCTCGTCAATGTCGCCAGGGGCGCGCATGTGAACGAAGCCGACCTGATCCGCGCTCTCGACGAAGATCAGCTTTCCGGTGCTTGCCTTGATGTGTTTCAGCACGAACCGCTGGAGCCCTCATCACCATTGTGGAGCCATCCCAAGGTGACCATCACACCTCATGCCGCGAGCTTCTGGGTTGATTGTGGAATTGTCCAAGCCGCCGATCTCTGCGGTCAAGTCGCAAGAGGAGAGCCGCCGTCCAACAAGATCGACCTCCAACAGGGTTACTGAGTCGGGTAAGGGCCTCACCCAAACTCGCTGAGCGGAGTGGCCGCCCCCGCCCCAGGAGTGCCGCAATGCAAGGGCGTTGTTCAACCGATTTCAGGTTAGGCTATGAAACAGGAAATTCGGCTTTTTGGCGCTGTTGCGGTCCGACCCGCCGTCCTAGCTCTTATATCTCAGTTCGAAGCGGCGACGGGATACAATGTTGCGGTCAAGTTCGAGCTCAATCCGACATTAAAGAAGCAGATTGAGGGGGGGAGCCTTTTGACGTCGTCATCATCAATCCGCATATGGTTCAGGATCTTGCCGCCATGGGAAAGATCAAGGCGGGGAGTGAGGTAGCGTTTGGCCGGATCGCAATGGGCGTCGCAGCCAAGGCAGGCAGTCGATCGTTCGACATTAGCTCCATGGAAGCGTTCGAACACGCATTGAAGAGCGCCAGATCAATCGCCTACGCCGCTGACGGAACCAGCGGCGGCTACTTCTCCGATCTGCTGGAGCGCCTGGGAATAGCGGACGAGGTGACGCCCGGGCTGGTGGGCATATCAGGAGGGCAGACAGCGCTGGCTGTAGCCCGTGGGGAGGCCGAGTTGGCGGTCGTTCCCGTGACCTCAATTCTCGCTGCCGCTCCCGATGTAATGCTTCTCGGGCGATTTCCGGCGGAACTCCAAAGTTACATCGACTTCGCCATTGGCATCAGCGCCGATCCAAGGGACACAGAAGCTGCGAAGCAACTGTCGGAGTTTCTGATGTCGGCTGACGTCGATGGCACTTTGGCAGCAAAGGGCGTCGAGCGCCACTAAGAGCGTCGCGATGCAACGTCATGCTAGCGCCCATGCGTCCGCTCGGGGGGCGATCGAGCCGTTCATTGCAGCCGCCATGGGCGGCACGCAATGGGGTCGATCCTTCCAGTTCAGATTCCGCATCAATGGCTTAGCATTCATTTGGACACCGGTCCTTCACGCGAAATCATTAGGTTTTCCGAAAAGTGTCCAGCCTTCTCGCCGGGCTCGGAATCCCGCTGAACAGATCGCCCGCTCTTCCGCAGCCGAATGATATCAGCGGCGTCGAGCAGAGCGCTTCGTATTTCTCGTTCTGAACGGTCTGGAGCGGATACGGCAACCTTTAACAGTGCGATAGTGGCGTCCTGGACAGCGTTGTTCGACTCGACGCCCTTTATCTTCGGCATGTCGTGGATTACCGCCACAGCGCGCTCCAGCAGCCGGCGGGCCGCCAACGGAGTAAGATGATGGACCTCATTGGCGGCGCGGCATAGCTCGGAAACGAAACTCGTTACCGTGGTCATCATCGGATGCTACCTACTTTTCAGATGGAAGTAGTATACCTATTAGTAAATACATCTACTCCGTGTAGCCGTCAAAGGGAAACGATTGCGCGCGTCGCCCCTTTGGGCGGTGCCCCCTAATCCTTGACTGCCACCGGCGCTGTGCGACGCTGAACGCAAAGCGAGATGCGAATGATGATGAAACTCGATGACGACGTGGAGACGGCGCTAGCCCTCTCCTGCGAAGAGCTCCAGATGACGCGGGAAGAATTGATCCGCCTCATCATTCGCGAGTGGCTGCAGGGATACGGTTACCTGCCCATCAATGACTTGGACGAGGGGAGCGAGACCGAAGGGAGTGCGTAGGTGAGCGGCTTTACTGATGAAGAGCGAGCGGCGAGCTAAAGCGCCGCGATGACGCCATTAAACGGCAAGCGGAAGCCCAAAAGGCTGGGAAGCGTCTTGCTGAACTGAAGGAACTGGCGCGCGGAGACGAGGGGCCTCCATTGCGGCAGACCGATGCGAAGGTGGGAGGCGACGAACCCCGAATCCTTTGTGCGATATCTGCCTCTGACACGCTCGAACCGAGCAGACTGACGCCTGGGTCACGCAATCGACACGATCACCGTTATACAGATCTCATCTCGCCATTGACCACGGATGTACTGGCAATGGCTGCAGGAAGGTCGGGGTTGCCCGGCCTTTTTTTGTTGCCGAGGGATCCTACAAGCCGATTACCAAAACCAAGAGCGCCCGCCGATAAGACGGGCGCCGAGTCAGCTTACTATACTCTCGAGAATTCGCCTTCATCAGCGTCGCGGGTGGTCGATCTTTCCGGTTCTCATAGGTCCAAACGAGCAGTTCGCTCATACTATCTATCCGCTCCGATATGAAGGCCTCCGCGTCGCCCTTCACGTCGTTCATTAACATGCTGTTCAGTAAGCGTCCGGTCCCGACCGGACGCTTTCGGTGCCGACGACCTGAAAGGATGTGCATCTAGCCTTAGCCATCGCGTCGGTGTCTCCCTTGGCATCGCGAACAGCCCGGCGTGCGGGCATCAGTTCCCTGAGAAAGCGATCTCGCGTGTCACCATTAAGAGCAGGACTAGTTCGACGCCAGAGGCGGCCACGAACCACGAAATATCGTCCAGCAGGCGTGTTTGGATATCTTTCTTCCACACTCAGCCTCATAGCAACGACTGCTGCGCCGGCTCAGTAACCATCGGCTCGAGTTTCTTGCCCCTGCGGCTCAGCTCGGTTTCTGCGCTGAAGCGCACGTCAGCATCTCGGTCCCGACCGAACTCCTCCAGCGCATCGTCCGTCAGCTGGTCCCAGCCCTTGCCGCGGTACGGCCCCGACGGAACGCGAGGAAGTAGGCCCGGCTGTCTACTCCAGCTTAGAAGCTGCTCCAGCGATGACGCGTTCAGAAGGTCACGGAGATGATGCGCTGTTACATAAGCATCTGGCATGGCGCGATGCGCTGGCAGGCCGATTTCATGAACGAGACCCTCAGGCATGCGTTGATAGCGAAGCATCTGGTTGGAGAATCGCGGCAGGTCCGGCCAGACCCGCAGAGCGGACTTCCAGGTACAGATCCAAGGTGTGCCGCCGGTGAACCTCGGCGGGCAATAACGCTGCTCGAAGGCTGCTCGGTGAGCAGCGAGCGCATCAATGCGGCCAGTTGGTCGAAGAATGGTTGCGGCAATCTCTTTCCAGAAGGGAGCATCCGCGACCTGAGCATCGAGGATATGGTGCACGGCCATCGTATCTGCCGAGATCGGTCGCCCCGGATTGACCAGCAGTGCACCGCGCTCCTCGACGACCTGCCATTTGCCATCGTTGTCCTGGACGACGTCTTGCCATCCGATCTCACAGACGTCGTTCGGCCCGCTCCCGCCGGTCTCGAGGTCGATAACGCGAACTCTGGGTGTGGACGTGTCGATAATGATCGCCTGCTTTCCTGAAAAAAGTTGCGCTGATTACAAATCGAGATCGAACTGTGGTTGTTCCTCGCCGTCGGCGCCGGGATTGTTGGTGAGTGAGGACAGCGTCACCCCGAGCAGCCGCACCAATCGTCTGAACGGATAGACGGACGCGAGCAATGCGGTGGCAGCTTCCATGATTTCCGGGACACCTGAGATCGGCAATGCGCTGGTCCGGCTGCGTGTCGCTTGAGTGAAATCCGAGTATTTGATTTTCACGGTCACTGTCTTGCCGCTGATGCCTTGGGCCTCGCAGTAGCGCCAGACCTTTTCAGCAAGGGGTTTGAGCTCCGCGGTCGCCAGATCGAGATCAGCAATATCCTCGGCGAAGGTGTCTTCCGCACCCACTGACTTGCGAATCCGATTGGGCTTCACCTGGCGCTCGTCAATCGCACGGGCAATGCCATAAAAATAGGGCCCAGATTTCCCGAAATGCTCCTGCAGAAAAGCGAGCGACTTCGATTTGAGATCAAGCCCGGTCTCGATCCCATATTTCCGCATGCGCTCCGCAGTCGCCGGCCCGACACCATGGAATTTCTTGACGGGGAGGGCCTCGACAAATCCCGGCCCGTTCTTCGGGGTGATGACCGCCTGGCCGTTGGGCTTGTTGAGGTCGCTTGCCATCTTGGCGAGGAACTTGTTGTAGGAGATCCCGGCCGACGCGTTGAGGCCGGTGAGGGCCTTGATCTTGGCACGGATCTCCAGCGCGATCTCGGTGGCGATGTCCATGCCTTTCAGGTTCTCGGTGACATCGAGATAGGCTTCATCGAGCGACAGCGGCTCGATCAGCGGCGTGTATTCCGCAAAGATTTCGCGGATTTGCTGGGACACCGCCTTGTAGACGTCGAAGCGTGGCGGCACGAAAATCAGGTCCGGGCACTTTCGCTTGGCGGTGACCGACGGCATTGCCGAATGAACGCCGTAGGCGCGCGCCTCGTAGCTTGCGGCGGCCACGACGCCGCGGGCGGCGGAGCCGCCGACGGCTATAGGTTTGCCGCGCAGGTCCGGATTATCACGCTGCTCGACCGACGCATAAAAGGCATCCATGTCCACGTGGACGATTTTGCGGATGGGGGTCGGGCTCATATCGTTCATGGCAGCTTCAGCGATCGCGATGGGATCCGGCTTGTCGCTTTGAAATTTGTGCCGAAACAAATAGAGAACATACCAACCTCTACCGCGATATCAACTGTTTCGAGCGACCCCGTGCCACGCCCGCGAAACTACGGGCCGCCGAAAGGCTTTCTCGTCCTGTGAACGACAACAATCAGGAAGCAGACGCCGGCCGCTCGTCGAGCCTCTGGATGGATCCGCGAAAACAATGGCCGGCAATCTTTCGAAATATCGTGCCAAACGCGATTTCAAGAAGCCCAGCGAACCAAGCGGCGAGGCGCATGTCAAGCCGTCAAACCGCCGACGGTTCGTTATCCAGAAGCACGATGCAACACGACTGCACTACAATCTGAGGCTCGAACTCGACGGCGTGTTCAAGTCATGGGCGGTAACCAAGGGGCCGTCGCTCGATCCGCATGACAAACGCCTGGCGGTCGAAGTCGAGGATCATCCCTATCGGCGCGAAATGCGCCGGTCAGGCCGCTAATGCAGCTTCTGCACTGGCTCGTCCAGGAAGCTGCGGATGCCATCTCGCTGAACGGTGGCCAGGAACTCTTCGAACGCCTCTCGATCAGTATCGAAGGGGTGATTCCAGACGGTCGTGTTTCCTTCCTCGTCGAGCACCTCGAGCATCCAGTCGAGATTTGTCCCGGCGGGCCGGTAAATGCGCAAAATAACGGTCACATCATCATCGACGAACTCGCCGGAGAATTCAGAAAACTCGTACTGCTGATCGTTTTGGGTCATCAGCCTTTTATAGCATGCTGATGCGCTGAGAAGGGCGGATTTCATGTGCTGACTATCCCTTCTTGCGGTGTCGGACCGCCGACGCCTTCGCCATTCTCTGGTCCAAAGATCACGCCTGCTCCACGCGAGTATCATCCACTGTTCGCTCTTTGAGTTCCTCGCCAGCCTCGTAGCGTGACAGCGGCAGAGCGACTTTCGCGAGAGCAGCAAGTTCCCTCACTCCCAACGCCAGTATCTCCGCCCGCTGTCGACTGACGATCGACCCACAACAAACCCGATTGCGAAGGCGAAGGCGCCGACTGTGAGCGCCAGGCCGATTGCTGTGTATGGGTGATCCGCAGCGCCGACCGCCACAGCGTTTGCTTCGCGGCTCACTGCGTCGGTGGCTGTCTTCGCTACCTTTCGGACACCAGTGGGCGGCTCGGTCGGGGACCCGGTGAAGCCGGCGCTCAGTTCGTCCTTGGCCATGTTGTTTCTCCTGCTGGGAAGGAGGAACCGACGACGGGCGAGGAGGTTCCGGATTACACTTTGACAATGCCATTCTCCTCGCCATCCCAATATTGAATTCGGTCAGCGTGCACCTTGATGAGCACGAGGCCGGGCGTGTCGACACCTTGCGTAAACCAGCGCTCCAACCCATCCACCCAATGCTCCTGAAACTGCGTTCTTTCGCGGATGATTGTCGCGCGGCCCTCGATGGAAAAGAAGATGCCGGGTTTTCCGAGAAGGCTTGGCGGTTCCGTGAACGACAAGGTCACCCGCGGATCGCGACGAATGTCGGCTACCTTGTTGGTATCGTCATGGGAGAAGAACCATGAGTCGCCATCATATTCGACATCGCCATTGTTGCTCATCGGGCGATGGGAAATGGCGCCCGTCTCCGTCTTCGTCGCCAACATGCAGAAATCGATCTTCTTGAGCCTGTTGGCGATCTCGGAGAGCGTCATCGTGGTCATGCCAGTACCTCGTTCTGAACTGAGAAGAAATCTCGGGTGCGGCGTCCCGGGCACATCGGCTGCTCAACTGCCGCTTCTTCATTCATGGAGCCGCCATCGTCACCATGCCTGTAGCCACCGGTGCAACGGCCCGCGCTCGAGCGGAAAATGTGCCCCAGGCGCAAAGGTTCCGCTAAGATCGTTTTATCGAAGCGATGCACCTCCTCCCTCAGAGCTTCACGTTTCAGACGGCCCACTCCTCCTCTCAAGGGACGTCTAAGGGAACAGCGGCACTCCTCCTCCCGTCACTCCGGTACTTTGCGGAGAGCCTGGCACCTCCTGCCGCGCAGGCATTTTCGTTTCTGTGGACGGCTTTCAGATCGCGCTGTCGAGATCGATACGCGCGGTCGCTTCGGCGAGCGGTTAAGGATTGCGTGCGATCGCAATCCTCTCACGCTCGCCTCCGGGAAGCGGATACGTCGCCGGATCAGGATTGTATCATCAGCGCTTGGGAGCAGAAGGATGCGGTAGTGGATGGTTCGGCCCACCCATTCGGATTATAATGGAAGAAAGCGACGACACGCTTTTTTCAGATCTCAAAATCCACGTTGAGGAGAACGACGATCGTACGGAAATATTACGGCCTCCCGCCTCTTACGAGCTTGGCCGTCTTCGAAGCGACTGCGCGTCATGCGAGCTTCAGCCGCGCGGCGGATGAAATGAATGTCACCAAGAGCGCCATAAGCCGCCAGATAAAGGCCCTAGAAGACGAACTCGGCATTCGGCTTTTCATAAGAGAAAAAAACGGTGTCCAATTGACGGCCGCGGCTCAGGACCTGTTCGCCGAAATATCTTCCAGTTTCTCGCGGTGGTCATTGACTATTCGTACCATTACAACCGACAAGCCGGAGGAAACGGTCACGCTTGCTTGCACTGAGGCGTTTGCCACGCTTTGGCTGATGCCACGGATGGCGGACTTCTCGAACAGGTTCCCCGGAATAACAGTAAACTATTTGATCCCCGAGAAGGTGGGCGACTATCGCAATGCGGAAGTCGATTTATTCGTAAGGCCGGCGAATGGAGCTTGGCCGAATGAAAACAGCGAGCCCCTGTACGATGACTTTATCTATCCCGTTTGTGGTTTAGCCTTTGCCGAGGAGTATCGCGATAGCGAGTCGTCGCCTATCTGGCAATTGCCCCTTCTACACCTAGATTGGACCGCTCCCAATTGGCCAAGGTGGCAGGATTTTCTTCAAGCTAAATCGATTAGTTACCAGGGATTGCGAGGTCAAAGATTTGCGAAGTACACCGTTCTGCTAGCCGCCGCCGAGGCCAACCAAGGGCTCGCGCTAGGATGGGACGCGATGGTTCGGCCGCTAATTGACCAAGGGAAGCTCGTTCGATTTTCGGATCTCTCGCTACCTGATCCGATTGGTTTTTGTCTTGCATGGAGTGACAAAAAGCCGCTTTCCCATGCAGCCAAATCGTTTCAATCGTGGCTCCGTGAGCAAGCGAGACCCTCAAGCTAAGCTCTCGAGATGCGCCTTCGGTGGGGCGTTACCCAAACGCGGCGACGCCCAGATCAACTCCCGGTGATTTTTTTGCGCGATACGAGCAATAGGTCCGGTGATAAAGATGGCGCCGTTGGTTGTTCATGCCCGGTAAAACAAAGCTTTTTCACGGTGCCATGACGCGGTGTACAATAAGATACCGGGGAACGATGACGTCTAACGACGAGCTCGTCGTTATTTTTCGAACGACTCGGTTTTCCTAAGATCGACTCCGCTTCTAAGCAACCTCCCGTCACGTCTAAACCCTGGAGGGAACATACGATGAGAATTCTAGGTGTCGCTGTTGCCAGCGCTCTTAGCCTTTTCGCCACTCAGCAAGCCCGAGCTGCATCCTGTGACGACGTCACGATCGCTGATATGAGCTCAATGTCAGCCGAATTTCTTGCAGCGATGGACAAGTTCATTTTGAACAACGGCTTCGACTGCAATGCCGATCTGGTGGCTGGTGACACGGTCCCAGGCATTACTGCGATGATCGAAAAAGGGCAGCCGGATATCATCCCGGAAGGTGCCGTTGACGTCGTCCCGACACTTTACAAAGAGGGTGTCGAGAACGATAAGATCGTCGCTGTATCGGACCCTCTTTCCAATGCCGGTCATCAGGGGCTTTGGGTTCCAAAATACATGGTCGACGATAATCCGGAACTCGCTACACTGGCCGGTGTCCTGAAGCATCCGGAGCTCTTCCCGAATCCTGATAACCCATCACGCGGTGGAATTTACAATGGTGCTCCGGGATGGGGTGCGACCATCGTTACGGCCCAGCTCTACAAGGCAAATCATATGGCCGATCGAGACTTCGACCTCATCGACCCGGGTTCTTTGGCTGGTCTGGATAGCGCGATATCGCGAGCTTACGAGCGTAAAGAGGGCATCATTGCCTATTATTGGTCCCCGACCGGGCTGCTCGGCCGCTACGACATGGTGAAGGTCGATCTGGGTGTCCCGCACGATCCGGTCGAGTGGAAGCGCTGCACCGCGAATGCGGACTGCCCTGATCCGAAGCCCAACGCCTGGGCTGCATCCGACAACGTCAAGACGCTGGTGTCCAAGAAATTCTACGAGGAGGGCGGCGAAATCGTCAACTACCTCAAGAAGCGCCAGCTAACGGCAGACACGATCAACAAGATCCTGGCGTGGATGAACGAAAATCAGGCCAAGGGTGAAGATGCGGCACAGCATTTCTTGGAAGCGAACCAGGACATCTGGACCAAATGGGTTAGCCCGGACGTCGCTGAAAAAGTAAGGTCTGCCCTCTAGATGGTGGGTTGAGTGTCGTCATGCGAATGTAGGGCGGCGGCTTCTTGCGGCGGCCCTTTTTTCTCCAGCAAGCATTTCGAAGCAGCAGCCTACGGGTGCACTTTCAGCCCGGTCAAGGTATCCACCCGACCGAGCACTGGGCATTCTGCTGATGTAGACAAGGCAAACAAAAATGGACTGGCGCTGGTTCATGTGCGGCAGTCATCGGCATTGTGTCTTTCGCCTATCGTATCCACCCTAATCCCCAGCGCTTTAGAGAGCAGGCTCTCTGCAAGCGTAAATAGCGCTTAATCCAGCACGGTTTAGAAATGCAGCAAGCCTCGATACCCAGGCAATCCATCATTATCGACACCGATCCAGGTCAGGACGACGCTCTAGCGATTCTTCTGGCTTTCGCTCACGGCGAGGCGCTCGACATTCTCGGAATAACGGCCGTCTGCGGGAACATCAGTGTACAGGCGACCGCAGCGAACGCTCTAAAGGTTCTGGCATTGGCAGGGCGAGAAGACGTGCCGGTCTTCCTGGGGGCGGCGTCTCCACTTGTTGGCGAATTGGTCACGGCAGAGCGACTGCACGGCGAGGCGATAACGGAGGGCTGGGATTTGCCGGTATCGACGACTGCTCCACGCCCGGAGTTTGCCGCCGACTGGATCATCGAGACGGTGCTGTCAAAGCCCCCGGCGAGCGTGACGATCTGCGCATTAGGGCCGTTGACAAACATCGCTCTTGCGTTCGCAAAGCGTCCGGACATCGCAAGCAGATTGAAGCGGCTCGTACTCATGGGCGGAGCATCGCAGGGCGGTAACATGAACGCTGTCGCTGAATTCAACGTCTTTGTCGATCCACATGCGGCAGCGAGGGTTTTTTCAGCACCTGTTAGCAAGACGGTGGTATCGCTGGACGTCACATCGAAACTATTGATGACAGAGTATGTGTTGGATCGGTTGACGACGGTGACGAGCAAAATCACCGAGCAATTGAAAAAGCTGCTGACCCTGTACGAGGGCTATACGAGGACGGGTAGGCCTCGATCTCTCCACGATCCTGCGGTGATTGCATGGCTGCTGGCTCCCGAAATATTCTCCGGTAAGGAGGTGAACGTGGAGATCGATACAACGCCAGGCCTGACCTATGGCCAGACGATTGTCGACATGAACGCTGTCACCGGGCGAGCCACCAATGCCTTTTGGCTAACAGTTGCGGATAGAGACGCGTTCTACGAACTCCTTGAGAGTGCCCTCGCGCGGCTGTGAGATCCATCACTAGGTCGCCTGCGTCATCGGGAAAGGCATCGTGCGTCGGACTTTTCGACCTCGATTCGCTCGGTCACTGCCGTACCAAGGGGCAACGGCACGACGGGGCGGTTCGATTCCTTTCAAGGCGAGGGATGCACGGTCGACTCTCACATTCGGCGCGCTTTGGCTGTCGATCGATCGTCTCAGGTGGGTGGAGAGCGGATGTAGGAGAGCAAGCCGCTGAATAACAGCAATGCGCGCGAGAAGCTGTAACAGGCCAGGCCTGATGGTCAAACGCCACGCAGCCATTCAGCCACTTTGACGGCGTGTCCCCCCAAATGGCCGCCACATGGTTTCCAATCCAGTCCTGAGTGCCGATGCTTTCCTCAAGAGCTTCGCCGAAACCGCACATCAACTGATGGGAAGGCTGTCCGTCGACTAACTTCGCGTGCCTTGCCACACCGTCTGCAGTGCATGCAGCATTGGAAATTCCGCGGCCCAAGTAGGCTGCTACGGTCGTCCGGTAAGCTCGAGTTTCGGCTCGTCGGCGTCCGAACGGGTTCGATCAATGCGCTTCTTCCCGTCGCTGTGTACCTAGCCGGGGGTATTTGATCGCCATATGGCTCGTACCCCGCCCTAAGGCTGCTCGGAACTAAGATCGATGTCGGATGTTTCTGCTCATCTAAAGGGAGCAGCGCCATGGCAAAGGTGCAGTATGAGATAGTAGAGCACGACGGGGCTTGGGCATACAAAGTTGACGACGTCTTCTCTGAAACCTTTCCCACCCATGCCGATGCACTTGCCGCCGCGGAAATTGCTGCGCGCCACCATGAGCTTCCCGGTTCGACGGAGAACATTGAATTCCAAGACTCCGCCGGTCGCTGGCATGAACAAGTCGCGTCCGGTTTCGATCGCCCGCTTACCGAAGTCGTCGATACACCGGACGTTCGGCGGGCGGCAGAACGCCAGATTCGAGAGCAGCGGAGCACATTTGGCACTGTTATGCTGCTCGCTGCTACTGCATTCGCGGTAGCCTATCTTCTTCGTCTTACTCAACGGCGTCGACTCTAGAGCCGCTCGCCTCGCCGCCTATGCCGCTCTGCTGCGGGCAGAATGATGGATGTCGAACTGCGCAAGCTCGTCGCGGCACGACCGAGAGGAAAGGCGTCAACACTAGCATTTTGACGGCTTCCGCCGCCTTGGGTACGCTCGATCGTTGCGGCGAGACTCATTCCCGACATCGGATACCGCCATAGTGTCCACCTAGCACCTGGTGGACACTATCCCACTCCAGGGCAGCGCCGGTAGGCGGCCATCGCGCGACGCTTACCAGTCCGGTGCGCTCTGTTTGGTTAAGACAGTTGGCTGGGCTTAGCCCAAGCAGACGCCGGTGCCGCCATCTGGAGCCGGCCCCTCATCAAAGAAAATGATTCCCCGTTCCAGACACGCTTGATCGCTTCGACGGTAACCGGCTGAGGTCCGCGGCGATCTCCCTAATTCCTAGCTTTCAATATTGCGCGAGCTGCACCAGCTTGGACTTCTGGCACATATCTTGACAATCACAGTCATGTTAATTAGCACCGCTTCGAACCACTGACATTCAGCTCCTTCCTGGGGCGACCCAAATGTTTTTGGTCAATGTGTTACAGGGGGCTCTGAATGGAATTGCGTGTTGGACTGCTGACTGTTTTGCTGGCGACAGTGAGTCGCGCCGCCTTGGCGCAAGATGCGACGGTGCTGGAGCGCCTCGAAGTGAAGGCGGGGGCCACGACCTCAACGATCGGCACTTTGCCAGAAGACTATGCCGGGGGGCAGGTCGCGCGCGGCGGCCGTGTCGGATTGCTTGGCAACCGGGACTTCATGGATACGCCATTCAATATCACCAGCTACACGGCAGAGACGATTGAAAACCAGAGCGCGAAGACCGTGGCCGACGTCCTGGCCAACGACCCCTCGGTGAGGAGCACGCACGCATCGGGCGGCATGCTGGACTCCTTCTATATTAGGGGCTTCCCACTGAACGAAGGGAACTTCGGCGAAGTCGCCTTCGATGGCGTGTACGGTGTTGCCCCGACCTACCGCCTGTTTACGGATTATATCGAACGGGTCGAGGTCCTGAAGGGACCGACGGCACTCCTCTATGGCGTCTCGCCGAACAGCAGCGTTGGCGGCGCCATCAATATCGTGCCGAAGCGCGCGTCCGACGTCGACCTGACCCGAGTGACGACCGACTATGCTTCCGATCTCTACGGCGGCGGCCATTTGGACGTCAGCCGCCGGTTCGGTGACCAGCGGCAGTTCGGCGTTCGCTTCAACGGCAGTTATCACGGTGGCGATACGGCGATCGACAACCAGTCTCTTGACGTGGCGGTCGGCGCCCTCGCACTCGATTACGAAGGCGAAAGCCTCAGGGCGACACTGGACATCATCGGTCAGCGGCAGGATGTCGACGCTCCGCTGCGCCCGTTCTTTCCCGTTGGTACCTTTGAAATTCCCGACGCGCCGGATGGCCGCTCCAACGTCCAGGAATCGTGGGAATGGGCGAAGACGGAGGACCTGTCCTGGTTGGGGCGGGTCGAATATGACGTCAGCGACGCGGTCACCGTTTTCGCAGCCGTCGGCGGTGGCAATTCGCGAGTCGAGCGGCTCTTTGGCACGCCGCTGCTTCTTAACTCCGCAGGCGATGCCAGCATCACACCACAGAATTTCATTTTCGATGTCGACCGACTGACGGCCGAGACAGGTGTGCGCGCCGAGTTCGAAACGGCCGCTATTGATCACTCCGTTACATTCCAGGTCAGCGGCCTTCAGCAGCGCCTCGCCCGCGGCTCGAACTCGGGGACTCCGCAGCTAACCAATATCTTCGATCCGCTTCCCCGCCCCGAGCAGGATGTGCCGCAGCCGACACATGTGCCGAGGGTCTCGGAAAACATTTTCTACGGCTTCGCGCTTTCCGACACGATGTCGATGTTTGACGAGCGCGTACAGCTGACGCTGGGTGGGCGCTGGCAGCACATCGATACCGAAAATTACGAGCCGACCACCGGTGGCGTCAGCAGCTTTTCGGATGAGAGCGCGGTCACGCCATTGGCGGGGATCGTCGTCAAGCCTTGGGATAATGTCGCGCTTTATGCAAACTATGTCGAAGGCCTGAGCGTCGGCGACACCGCGCCGACGACGGCCGTCAATGCCGGGGAAACGCTCGCCCCCTACAGGTCCAAGCAGTATGAAATCGGTACCAAGGTCGATCTCGGACGCGTGGCCGTAACCGTTAGCGCGTTCCAGATCGAAAGGCCTTTCGGCCAGCTCGAGACCCGCGGCACCGACCTCGTTTTTGTCGAAGGCGGCGAACAGCGCAATCGGGGCGTGGAGCTCAATATCTTCGGCGAAGTGACCCCGGAGGTCAGGGTACTCGGAGGCGTGACCTTCATCCGCGGTGAACTGACGAAGACGAACAACGCCGCCACCCGCGGCAACACGCCGATCGGTGTGCCGTCGCTGCAAGTGAATTTGGGGGCCGAGTGGGACACGCCCTTTGTGCCGGGCCTGACGCTCACCGGCAATGTCATCCACACGGACGAGCAATTCGTCAATACGGCAAACACCATGGAAATCCCCTCCTGGACGCGGCTTGACCTCGGAGCCAGGTACCTGACCGAGATCAACGAAAAGCCCGTCACCTTCCGGGCGGAAGTCGAGAACGTCTTCGACCTCGACTACTGGTCCGGCGTTGCAAGCTTCGGGACGATATCGCAAGGTGCGCCGCTGACTGTGAAGGTGTCGATGACGACCGATTTCTGATGTGGCGGCGTGGCGAGCCTCCGTCGATGGAGTGTCGATCCTGCACACATGTTGGATGCGAAAACAAATGCTCCGGTGGAAAACACCGGAGCATTTTGGTCTTGGAGGAAACTCGATCCGGTGGGTGTCGCGTGTCCGCGTGGCGCTCGCGGCACCCTCTCTGCCCTGCCGGGCATCTCCCCCCACAAGGGAGTAGACCGCCAAACCGGAATGTCCCGCCACCGGCTTCCTGCTGGATTAAACCACCGTTAGTGATTTCAGCGCTTAAGACCTTACGGTCGGGCAAACACCTGCCCCTAGCCGATCTCCCCCTCTTGGGCCTACAAGTGGGAGATGCCCGGCAGGGCAGAGCGGGTATCACGTGCTTTCCGGAAGAGCGTCGCCATTCTACCAAATCCGCAATTGTACGGCCGAACGGAGATAGCCCCAAGTTGGTCGGGGCGGCGTCATCACGACAGCCGCCCCACCGGATCGATCAATCGGCGCTGCCCACCAGGCTTATAGCATAGCCCGGCTTGTAAGGGATCGGCAGGAAACGGCGGTGGTACTCGGCAAATGTCGCGTCGGGATCGAGATCGGCAAAGAGCTCCGGATGGAACCACTTCGCCAACTGCTGGACGGCAAAGAACTCGTAGGGACTGTTATAAAACTGGTGCCAGATGCCGTGGAAATTCCGCATCTTCTGCGCGGCGATCCCGGTATAGGCATCGCGGGTGGTGAACCATTCGAGCTTCCTGCGCGTCTCCCGCGGATCGGCGCCGGGGCCGAGCGGGATCCAGTGCCCGCCGGGCACATAGGCTTGCCAGTCGGCGCTGGTGACGACCACGTGCTCGGGGTTGGCGACGATCACCTGTTCGGGGTTGAGTTGGCCGAAGGTGGTGGGCAGGATGTCGCTGCCAATGTTGTGGCCGCCGGCAAGCTCGACATATTTGCCGAAGTTTTCCGCACCGAAGGAAAGGCAGCAATCATCGGCATAACCGCCGATCCGTTCGATGAAGACCTTGGGACTCTCCGGCTTTACCCGGGCGATGACGTCGCTGACGCGCGCCATCGCCTGATGGCGGAATTCGATGATCTCTTCCGCGCGCGCCTCGCGCCCCATGATTTTTCCGAGGAGCCGAATGGTCGGTTCCGTGTTCTTCAGCGGAAAGTGGCGGAAGTCGATATAGACGACCGGGATCTTCAGCTCCGCCAGTTTCTCGATATATTTCACGTCCTCGTTGGCGCGCATGGCCTCGAGATTGAGAAGGACCACGTCAGGTTTCTGGACAATGGTCGACTCAATATCGAGCAGCCCATTCTCCTGCCCCGGGAAGGCCGGCAACTTGGCGAGCTTGGGAAAGGCCTCCAGATATTGTGCGTAGGTGGCCGGATCGGCCTCGATCAGGTCGTTGCGCCAGGCGACGATGCGGGCGAGCGGATCTTCCGGCTCGAGCGAGGCGATCAGATAGAGCTGTCGCCCTTCGCCGAGGAGGATGCGCTTGACCGGCGCATTCACGGTCACCTCGCGGCCGGCAATGTCGGTGACGGTGATCGGCGTTTGCCTGTCCACCGCGGCCGGCTCTTCGGCAAGGGCCGCGGCCGGAACCCACAGGCCCAGCACGACGATTGCGGCCTGGAACGCCGAACATATTCTTCTCACAGTATTTCTCCTTTATCGAACGGGTGGCGCGATTTGAGCCATAGGGCGAGCGCCATCAAGAAAGACAGGCCGTAAAGGCCTGCAACGAGCGGGAATGCCACTTCAAGCCCAAAGCTTTGGGTCGCGACGACGCCGGTGATGATTCCGAGAACGGAAGCGCCCTGCTGGCAGGTTTGCGCGAGCCCGAGTACCGATCCCTGCCGTTCGCTGCGCGTTGAGGCCGAAACGAGCGACAGAAGAACAGGCGTCGTTCCCCCCAGAAGCGCGCCCCAGGCAAGATAGAGCGCAGCGAAAAGGCCGATATCGCGGATCGATCCGGCAAGGCCGGTGACCACGAGGCAGCCGGCGGCGATCAGCACGCTCCACCCGAGTACGAAGACCGGCGCTCGCCCTTCGAATATCCGCGCCCACACCGGCGCGCCAACTACGAAGCCGAAGGCGAGCAGCCCGTAGCTCAAGCCCGTGATCCAATGCTGGGCGCCATAAACCTCCGACATATAGAGGGCAAACGGCACCTGCAGCACCATCCGGCTCGCGAGCAGCAGTCCCATCAGCGTGAGAAGCCCGGGGACCGATATGCCCGTCGCGGGTGCGGGAGAAACGTTCGTCGCCCTGGCCGGACCCGTGCCGCCCGCTCCTTGTGGCGGAACCGGCAGGCTCGCCCAGGCCACAGCGGCACAGAGCGCGCAGATCACGCCGGCGGTGAGATTGACGGCGGCGAAAGGCAAGGCATCGAGGATGAGGCCGCCGAGGAAGGCACCACCGAGGGAGCCGACATTGGTCGCCACCTGGAGCCAGGCGAAGAGGCCGGCGCGATCGCGTCCGCCGGTCACCTGCACGCCGTAGGCCTGAGCCGGGGCGATATAGCCGGCGCAGGCTCCTTGCAGAAAGCGCAGCGCCAGAATGGTCCAGACGTCCTGGGCAAAGGCAACAAGCAGTTGCGTGACCGCAAGCCCGGCGAGCGCCCGCACCATCATCAGCCGATTGCCGTAGCGATCGCCCATGCGGCCCCAGAAGGCGCTCGTCAGCGACACGCCGAGCATGGGGCAGACATAGACACCGACTCCGGCGAGCGCGAAGACGCTCTCGGACGCGCTCAACCCCCTGATCTGGATCGGCCAGAAGGGACCGCTCATTTCCATGGCGCCCATGGAAATGAACTGCAGGCCGAAGAGCAGCGCGAAGACGGGTCCGAAGCCGCGCAGGACGGCGACTGTACCGGTCATTGCGCGCTCGCAAGCGGATTGGGCAGGTGATGTTCGACCCGGTAATCGCGATAGCGTTCCAGATGCATCCGCAGCACCGAGCGCGTCGGCCAGGGCCGCTCGAGGAAGGCGTCGCGCTCCTCGATCCAGAACGCATCCGACAGTATGCGCGGCCTCAGCGCCTCGAACGCCGCTTCCGTCTCTTCCCGCAGGATGCGCCACAGGCTGTTGCCGGCGATCGAATACTGCTCGGTGAGGCAAAGGGCGATTTCGTGGAGATGGCAGACGAAGCAGGCGTCGATGACGAAGGATCTGACGAGGCTGATGTCGTCGTCAAATGTGGTCGGCAGAATGCCCCTGCGGCTGAACGGCTTCAGATCGTAGCCGCGCTCCTTGAAGAGCGGCGCGAAACTGCGGCCGTCGCCGAAGTCGCGGATCAGCAGTTTTCGCGGCATGCCGAGATCGTCGAAAAGGACTGTGCTGTTCTGCTGATGCGCCTCGAAGGCAATGCCGTAGAGGAGATACATCGCGAGTGCCGGGCGGACGACGGTGCGTGCATAGGCGCGGAAGAACGCCGCGACGGCCGCTTCGCTTGCGCTGCCGGACCTGGCAATGAGCTCGCAAATTAGTGGCCGGCCGTCGAGCGGACTTGCCGTCAGCAGGGCTGCGACGGTCACCGGCAGCATGCCGTCGCCGCGAGTCAAGGGATCGGCGTTGCGGTAGACGACCGAAAGGAAGCGGCCGGGATGCTCGTCGCCGGTCTCCGGATGGTGCAGAATCGCGCCCAGCTCCTCGGTGAAGATCTCCAGCTCGAGCTTCAGATCATCCTCTTTCGACAGGATGTCGGAAATCAACGTGCTGAGGCGCGGCCCCATATGGATCGATTTCCCCTGCAGCGTGCGCTGTTCGCTGGTCATCCAGATCGCCACCGGCAGTTTGACGAAGGGTCTCGGCGCCTCGGTCTCCGGCAGCATCGTGCGGAACGACATCGACGGCAGCGTGATCATCTCGGGGCCTTCCGGATCGAGGACGCCGGTTTCGATCTCGGCCGCGAATTCGCGGCGCACAAAATTCTTGAGATGCCAGCCGTGGACGGGGAGAGGAATCCAGTCCTCGGGCGATTTGCTGCGCGCCCTCAGGCCCTCCGCCCAATCGTGCCAGAGGTCCGGGAAGTTCTCTGCAAACCATTCCGAATAGCTGCCGACATGCGGCATCTTCTCGACATAGGCCCAGTCGTGTCGGAGTGCCGCGATCACGAGAGGCACCCGCGCGCCGAATTCGGGCGCCAGCGCCACGACGTCCTCCGGCGCCAAGCCCGGCTTTGCCTTCCAGGTCGGGTAGAAGGGATGACCTTCGAGGGCGCCCCATTGGTCGAGGGTCATCGCCGCCAGATGCGTCGGCAGGCTTTCCTGTAGAAAGGCCAGGAAGCCCGGCGCGCCTGCTTCGGCGACCTGCCGGCGCAACGTCGCACTCCAGTTTTCGCGGGCGCGGCGGGCGAGAATATCGTTGGCCATGCTGTTGTCGACGTCGCGCACCAGATGCTCGAGGCCATCGGCAGCAGGCGTAATCGCGAGGGAGAGGGCGACCTCCCTCATCAGGGCCGATGGATCGTCAATTTTCTGGCGACCACCGGTTCCGTCCAGCACCTCGACCTGCCCGCGGTTCTGCAGCGTTCCGGCCGGTGCCAGGTGCAGGTCGGTGAAATGCAGCACGCGCCGCGAGGCCCAGAGGGGAAACCACGCCTGACGGCCGTCGCGCGCCCACATCAGCGCGTCGGGATCGAGCAGGCGTTCGGCAAACAGGCAGCGCACCAGCCGGTTAATCGCGTTCAGCGATGCATTCGACAAAAGCGCGCGTTCGTCGCCTGCAACGGGAGCTGCCGCGAAAGAAGTTCTCTCGTCCATCATTGAGCCTCCGGCCAGTCTGTCGGAACATAGTCCGGCGCGCCCGCGGCCAACTGGCCATGGTAGTCGCGCGCCCAGTTATAGGTCTTGGCGATCGTCGGGGTGGCGACGCCGAGCCGCGCCGCCATCGACACGAGCAGCGCCTGTCCGAAGGCGATGTCCTCATGAAAGGCGCGGCTTTCGCGATCGATGACGAGCCCCGGGCCATCCGGATTGGGGACGAGCGGCGCCAGGATCCCCGCATAGGCGCGGTTGGTGCGCAGGAGCGAGTACATGGTGCTGTCGTCTTCGATCTGCTTGCCATAGGCCTCGATCAGCTCCTGTCGAAGCGGCTTCACCGAGCTGAGGTCGATGCCAAGGCGCGCCTCGCTCGCCAGACGGATCGCCTGGTTTTCCGCGTCCAAGGCCTCCAGCAGCTCGGCACCCGCAAGCGGGCAGTCGCTCCACCAGCAGATCGGCGCGTCGACGGGCCTGTCCTCGAACGGAGCCCCCGGCCCGATAAGGGCGTAGAGTACCGCCGGGTGCATCAACGCATTGCCGGGGGTCAGCGTGATCTCCAGATAGTCCTGAAGCATCGTAACGGGTGCGTCATAGAGGCGATTGAGCATCGCCCCGAGCGCCGCAGAGCTTTCCGCGCTTTCGCGGCGATGCAGTGCGGCAAAGAGCTCGGCCTTGCCGCCGCCCATGCGTACCCGTTGCCCGGGGAGAAGATCGAAGGCCGTGTGCGGCACGTCCTTCATGCCCCAGATGACGACATTGTCGCGACCCTCAAATGCCCGTGCCGCAAGCCAGTCGAAGCCGCAGAAGCCGGGGATCGCCCCGACATAGACGTTTCTGTCGCGCGGCAGGTGCGGTGCAATCCGCGACAGGAGTGCCGGCCGTGCCTGGGCCGGCTGGGTTATCACCACCAGGTCGGCACCTTCGAGCGCCGTGCGGGGATCGGTGCCGACATGGTCCGGCCGGGCGGTCAGGATGAGATCGTCCGGTGTTTGCGCATGCCACAGGCCGTCGCCGACTGCCCAGGTTTCCGCGACCTCCGACGAATTCGTCAGCACGGACACCTCGATGCAGGGGCGCTGCTTGAAGAGCACGGCATTCAAATGTCCGGTGCGGCCCGCACCGCAAATCGTCACCTTCATGCAGCACGCGCCCTTCCGGCGAGCCAGCCGTCCAACTGATCTGCGATGGCAGGGTCCAGCAGGCGGCGCTTCGCCATCCACTCGTCGTCGAAAATTGTGCCGAGATATTTCTCGCCGCCATCCGCCACCGTGGTCACGACCGTGCCGGTCAGCTTGCCTGATACAATGAATTCGAGCGCCTTGTAGATGGCTCCGCCGGTCGAGCCGCCGACGAGCAACCCCTTGCGCCGGGCGATATAACGCGCCGTCTCGAAGGCTTGCGTGTCGGTCACCTGGACGCCCTCGTCGATGCACGAGTAGTCGAGGACCTTGCCGACCTCGTCGCCGGCGGGCGTGCCCGTGCCCGATTGGAAGTAGGGATGTCCTGGCTTGCCGAAGACGATCGACCCGGCCGGCTCGACCGCGATGGTGGCCACGGCCGGATTGTGGCGCTTGAGGCGCTGCGAAATACCGGTCATGGAGCCGCCGGTCCCGACGCAGCCGACGAAGGCATCGATCCCGTCCGGGAGCTGCTCCAGCAACTCTTCGACGAGCCCGGCATAGCCATCAGGATTCGCTGGGTTGTCGGACTGGTTCATGAACAGCGCGCCGGGGAGCTGCGCGCCGAGTTGCGCGGCCAGCCGCTGGCGCTCGACAACGGCGACCTCGTCCTCGCGAAAGTCACCTTCGACATAGCGGATCTCGGCGCCGAGGGCCCGCATCATGCGGATCTTGTCGGGCGCCGCATGGTGATCGACCACGGCGATGAAACGCAGCCCGAATTCCAGCGCCGCCAGCGCCAGTCCGGTACCGGTGTTTCCGGAAGAGGATTCGACGATCGTGCCGCCGGGGACGAGGCGTCCGTCTTGAAGCGCCGCAACCACCATGCTGCGCGCCATGCGATCCTTCATCGAACCGCCGGGATTGTTCTTCTCGATCTTCAGCACCAAAGTGGCGTTGCGCTCCGGTACGTCGATCGACATGAGCGGCGTCTGGCCGATCAATTGCGTTACGGTGGTGTGCAGCATCTAAACCTCTCCAATTGTGTCGGGTACGAGATTAGGCCGCCCTTCCGCGTCTTCGGTGACGCAGAAGCGAGCGGGCATGGGATGGCGATGGAACTCGTTTTCGAGGAGATCCATCTGGTAGCCGCCAGTGTTGGCGTAGACGATCAGGTCGCCGGCGCGTGGCGCGGTCGGGAAGGTCAGCCACCTGTTGCTGATGACGTCCTCGTCGAGGCAGCTATGGCCGGCCAGATAGGCGCGGACCGGCGACGATCGAACGGCGGCCCCGGTGGCAGACACGAGAATGGGGTCTATCAGGAACTCGGAGGCAAACCAGGTTTCGCAGGCGCTGAAGCTGCTGCCCTCGAGGAAGATGACATGCGTATCCGGGCCCAGCGCCTTCACCCGCAAGATCCTGAAGACACTGATGGCCGCCTGATCCGCCAGAGCGCGTCCGGGCTCCATCGCCAAGGTTAGCCCCTCGCGCACGAGATAGCGGGCGACGCTCGGACCCTTGCTCATTTCCGCTTGCAACAGTTCGCGCAGCCAGTCGGCCGCCGAGAGAGCGCCGCCATAGGGATAGAACGAGTCGGGAATTTTCCCGGTGCGGTAGTCCTCGGGGGCCTTGGCCGCGAGATGCGCCTGGTATTTGGCCTCGTCGACATATTGGATGGGCAGACCGCCGCCGATGTCGATTATCGTCGGTGAAAATCCCATTTGCCTCGCTTCGGCAATTAGTTCGGCCGTTTCGTTCAGCGCCGCCAAACGGTTCTCCCAGCGATAGCCGCTGAGATGGAAGTGCAGCCCGTCGAAGCGCAGCCGGTTTTCGCCGGCAAGCCGAGCGAGGCTATGGATGACAGCATCGGCTGGCATGCCGAAGCGGTTCTTTTTCTGATCCTGCGGCTGCAGGCGCAACAGGATCGGCTGCGGACCGCCATCTGCCGGTAGCAAGGCGACCAGGTCCTCCAGTTCTTCCGGAGAATCGACCGAGATCAATGCCTTGCAATCGAGCAGCTCCTGATGAAACGCACGCGTCTTTGCCGGGCCGGTCGCGACCAGCCTTGCACCATCGGCCCCGAGCCGGCGAGCATCGCGCAGTTCGTAAAGGCTGGAAACGTCGATCCCCGCGCCGGCGGCGAGCGCTGCCTGCATGAGCCCGGGCGATTTGTTGACCTTCGCCCCGTAGTAGATTGCGTGCGCAATACGGCTATCTACGAGTGTGCCTTCAAGGGCAGCAAGATTCTCCTGCAACGCGTCTGGCCAAATCAGGTTGAGCGGCGAGCCATAACGGTGAACCCATTCGAGAAGAAAAGCGCCGCGGCGAGTGAGAAGGTCCGCAGTTGCCGATCGCAAAATCGGCGGAAGGCCAAATCCGGTCTTGTGGCCATGCAGCGTCATGACAGCGCCCCCGCGGCACGGACCGGCGCCATTTCGGGCGAGGTGGGCTCGAACAAAAGCCGCAGCGGCACATCGCACCTGGGCAAACCCTCGGCGAAAATGTGCCGGGTCGTTTTGTAGGGAAACTTGCGGCCGCTGCGGGCCATTGCCCAGATTTCCGCGGGAGTGATCGTCTCACCGGCGCGCCAACTCTCCACCCGAACTGAATCGTAGTCGAGGAGGACCACAGGAACAGTGGTTAGCCTGAGGCGACGGGCAACCGTCAACCGATGATGGCCGTCCATCACGAACAAGGCATCTTTCTCGGCTGTTATTGGCGCGGTCCATGTGCCCGCCTGCAGGATTTTGGCCTGCAGTGCATCGACCCTGTCGAGACACACCTCTTCTGTTGGGATCAATCGTGCTGGGGAGAGAAGGCAATATTTCATGCGTTCGGCCTCGCGCTCGCTCTTTTGCATCGCACATATCTTGAGTAAACCACTCAAGATATCCTCTGCGCTATAGCCAGCCTGAATTGCGTCGTCAATAGTGCCCTCAATTATCGATTGCTCGAAGTGCTCGGTACGGGCGACACGTCAACGGTCTCCAAGTGGCGACTGCATTTCTGCCAAATCGGAGACAAGCCTTGGGAAGGATGCGATGCGAAAAGTTTGCCGGTATTGCAAAACATGTGTTGAACTCAGGCGGCGTCCGGGAAGCTGCACGTGACAGGATGAGCGCTATTTCACTCGCCGTCTGTTCAAATCGAGTAAAATTACGGCTCTGCCCTCAGCGCGCAGGATATTAGTGGACATCCCGAACTGGGAAATGTTGCCGGCTTCAAATCGTCTCAGTAGGGTGAGATTTGCCCTTCATATCGTCTGCCGAAACGGCGTGATTGCGGACTTTCCGGACGAAGCGCGACGATCGGTCGCGGCCCCCAAACGCGAAACATCAGAGACTTCGAAGGCACTGGCGTCGTTGTTGTTGATCCTTGGCAATGCTGAACATTACTTCTACGCAGGTGCGCCTCCGGGCGATCTCGACGGCATGGTCGTCCGATCGAATCCCTTCAATGCGAGGGAATGCATGGTTCAATATCGAAGGCGGCGGCTTTGGCTGTCGATGAATCGTCTAAAGCCTCCTTCATTTCCTTAGCAGGCCCCGGGGTCGACGAACCGGCAAGTCAGACCAGGAGCGCCTCGGTCCGTTCGGTAGCCGGTGCTCGCTCGAATACGAGCGCGTCGTCCTCGATCGGCTCGGATAGCAGCGCGGACTTGTCAGCATTGTAGTTGTTGGTGACGCGCCAGGGCGCATAAAGCCCTTGCCGCGGTAGCACCGCGTTACCGCGCTGGACATAACCGGACTGCATGGTGTCCATGATGCTAGACACGCCCTGCGCGCCTTCCGGAGCGCGGGGAGTGACGGTCGTGAAGCCCTGCTCCCGCATGTGCGACATCAGCCGAACAAGGTAGGTCGATGACAGGTCGGATCGCATCGTCCAGGGCGCGTTCGTGTAGCCGAAGATAACGCCTGCATTTGGCAGACCGTCGGCCAAGACGCCTTTGTACATCACGATCTGGTTCAGATTCACCATCCGGCCCTCGACGTTTAGTGTGATGCCGCCCAGCATCTGGAGGTTGAGCCCAGTCGCGGCAATTATGATATCGGCGTCGAGGTGAGCGCCGGACTTCAGAACGATTCCGTTTTCATCAAGGGTGTCGATGGTGTCGGTTACGATCGAGGCCCGTTCTGACCGGATGGCCTTGAAGAGATCGGCGTCAGGCACGGCACAGAGGCGCTCGTCCCAGGGATTGTAATTCGGCGCGAAGTGAGTGGGGTCGAAATCAGGTCCCAGCCGTCTCCTTACTCCAGCCAGCAGAAGACGTCTTGTTTGCTTCGGCCAACGGCGCGAGGCTGAGTAGATGCAGCGCTGAAGCAGCATATTGCGAAAGCGTGCCAATGCATAGACTGGGTCCTTGGGCAGGAACTTCGCCAAAAAGCCCGAGATCTTGTCCTCGGCCGGGAAGTTGAAGATGTAGCTCGGCGATCGCTGCAGCATCGTCACGTGTGCGGCCTTCTCGGCTAACGCCGGGACCAGCGTCACGGCCGTTGCGCCGCTTCCGATGACGACAATTCGCCTGTTCATGTAATCGAGACCCTCCGGCCAATGCTGCGGATGGAGAAAGTCGCCCAAGAAGCGATCGCGGCCTGGAAACTCGGGCAGATAGCCGGCGTCATAATCGTAGTATCCTGTGCAACCTATGAGGAAGCGGCACGTCACCGAGACATCTTCGCCAGTCTTCTCCGCCACGCCCCGAACGGTCCATTGCTGATCCGCGCTCGACCAGGAGGCTTCAGTCATCCGCACCCCATATTGGACGTGGCGCTCGACGGCATATTGCTTCGCCGTCTCCTCAATGTAACTCAGAATGACCGCACCTTCCGCAAGCATCTTTGGACTGCGCCAGGGCCGAAAGGAATAGCTGAAGGTGAACATGTCGGAGTCCGACCTCAATCCTGGATACTTGAAGAAGTCCAGGTACCGCCCATACGCCTGCGACGCTCAATGATCGCGAACGTTATCCCAGGGACTGTCATTTTGAGATGGCAAGCCATGCCGATGCCGGACAGCCCAGCGCCGATAATGAGCACGTCATAATTGGTCATGCGCGCTCCTCGCTCTTTCTCAGCGATTGTATGAGACGGACGTGCAGTATCCGATAGCTGACGATACCGGGAACGCTCCAGCACCGTAGATACCGCCATCCGCTTTCATGATATCCGCAGAGACCCATCGAAGGGATCAGCCGAGAGGCCACGGCCGGCAGCCGCAAAAAACCCGGAAAAAAAACCGGGATTAGTGGAAGGCTTTCAGTTGCCGAAATAACCGGTATTTACCATCTCGGCCGCCCAGGATTTTACCAGAGCAGATCGTGGAGAGAGAGAGAGAGAGAGAGAGAGAGAGAGACGACTGCGGCGGTAGCGAAAGCCAAATGGCCGCGCATTGCGCGACATTTCTTCTCCATGTCATGTCCTCCGAATTGTCGCGGGCGGTCAGTTGCTGCCGGCAACGCAGGCGCATACGACGCGCCCATCTTCTCCTTGGCACTTGGCACCGTGCTCTTGAGCAACGCCATCAGCTGCGTGCTCTTCATGAACGTCGCGCGGCTCAGCGGCGTATAGCCGTAAGCCCTGGATTGCCTCGACCTCGGCCCCACGGACAATCAACAACTCGGCCACCGCCCGCCTGATTCTCTTCGGCGGCCACGTGCAATGGCGTGATCTCTTGCTTGCTCACGGCGTCATGCTGATGGTCATCATCCACTCGAAGGCAAGAATGAGCAAGGCCGTTCCTGCTTTGCAGGTTGAGCGCGAGCTTTGCAAGGTAGCTCAAATACTCCGTGCCAAATTCCGCTGCCGTTCGACCGCGCCACCTCCTGAGCGCCCGCATAAGCGCCTTTACTTTATCGATGTCGCAGCGGGTAGGGCGGGATGTTGCCAGGAATTTTGTTGAGTGCACATGTTGCTTCCTTGATGTAGCGATAGATGCTCCCGTCGCCCGCTGCCAACCCACCGGGGCATCCTATGTTCGTGTAGGCGAATGGGCTCTCCTCGGATTTCGATGGTGTCGCCGTTGATCAGCGTCGCGCGTCCGAAAATCGGATCGGCAAACCATGCGGGGAGGGCAATGGCGGAGGTAATCGCGACGAGCAGCAATGAGAGAGCTTCACAGGGCCTATGCGGCAGGAGGGGCGGCAAGGGCACGATCCAGGATAAGGACGTCAAAACTGCCTTTGGCCGGGTCAATTCTCGGCAAAAATTCCGGGTCGGTTTTCAGGGGAACCACCACATACCTCTAAGCCTAGATCGGCACCGTTGTATTGCCCTGCACCACCTCGAGCGCCGCCCGCCAGACCCCTGGCATGGGCTCCGCCGCGATGATCTGCAGCAGCGCCTGTGCTGCCTTCTGGCCGATCTCTGTTCGCGCCATGTCGATCGTGGTGAGCCGCGTTCGGACCGCGTTGGCGAGCGAAGTGCCGTTGAAGCCGATAACGGAAATCTGGTCGGGCACCGAAATCCCGGCCTGGTGTAGGTAGGAAAGACCGCCGAGCGCCATCGCGTCGTTGAGGAAGTGGATGGCCTCGATCTCGGGATGGGCCAGCACCAACTGTTCCGTCAAAAAGCGTCCCGTAACCGCTTGGCGTGGCCTCACTTCGCAAATCATGCTGAGGAGATCGATGCCTGCGGCGGCCAGCGCCGACTTGAGCGAGAGATAGCGGCGGCGGGCGCAGAGGTCCTTGTGGAGCTCGGCGCCGACGTAGGCAATGCGGCGCAGGCCGCGCTCGAGGAAATGGTTTGCCACAAGTCGACCGGCTTCCTCGTGTGACGGCCCGGCGCTGAAATCCAACGCGCCGCCGTCGCAATCCCAAAGCTGGATGGCCGGGCAGTTTCGCCGGGTTAGCAGCTTTTCCGCATCCGCGCTGCGCGCCATGCCGCCGTTCAAGAGGAGCCCCGCCGGGCGGAATGATAGCATGGCGCGGATGAGCTCCGTTTCGGTCTGCGGATCGAACAGCGACTCGCCGATGAAGGTCTGAAAGCCCTCTGGCCGAAGCGTCGCATTGATGCCGCTCAGAACCTCCGAAAAGACGATATCGCTGATCGACGGAATGATCACCGCCACCATCCGGCTTTTGCGTGAACTCAGTGACCCGGCAAGATTGTTCGGCAGATAGCCAAGCTCGTCGGCGGCTTGCTTAACGCGCTGGCGCGTTTCCGCAGATATATTGCCCGCGCCGCGCAGGACCTTGGAGACGGTCATGCGGCTGACCCCGGCCCTGACGGCCACCTCCTGGAGCGTGATTACTTTTCCGCGCGAACTCACCCGCGTCTCCTTTAATCAAAATGCCGCTCGACCGATTGACGTGCCGCTTTGTTATCGATAACATCAACTAAGTTAACGATAACCTTCGGCTTCTTTCAAGAGAAATAGCCGGTGAGTCAGAAGGAAAATCAACTTGCATGCGCGCTCTCGGCGGCCGCGGCGGGAACGCGCTGGCACGCCCAGCAGGAGAGGCGGCGCCCGACACCGGGCGGAGCCGTCCTAGGCCCGCGAGGAGCGGGCTGAAGTCAGAAAATCACGATCTACCAAGTGGAGGAGAGACTATGACGATTTGGAAATTCATGCGCACTATGGTAGCCGCCGTTGGCATGGCGGCGGCGGGCTTCGCTTTGGCCGTCGAGGCGCAGGCCGCATCGCTCAACGATATCATCTCGCGCGGTACCGTCCGCATCGGCGTGCTGACCGGCGCGCCGCCGATGGGCATGGTCGACGAGCAAGGCAATCCGACCGGCTATGACGTCGACGTGGCGAATCTGATCGCCGGATATCTGTCGCTGCCGGTCGAGCTCGTGCCGCTGACGCCGCCGGCCCGCATTCCGGCGCTGCAGACCGGCAAGGTCGATTTCCTCGTCGCCACCCTGGCGCCGACCGGGGAGCGCGCCAAGACGGTGATGTTCACCCAGCCCTACAGCGCCTTCAACATGGACATCATCTCCGGTCCAGACCAGAAATTCGCCAAGCTGGCCGATCTCGAAGGCAAGCGCGTCGCCGTCAATCGCGGCTCGTCACAGGAGACGGCGCTGCGCAAGGCGGCGGTTCCCGGCCTGGAAATCGTCGTCTACGAGGACGATTCGACCAGCGCCCAGGCGCTGATCGCCGGCCAAGTCGATGCGGTCGCGCTGCCCTCGACGGTCGGCGAGGCGATCATCAAGCAGCGCCCGGATGCCGGCCTGCAGGTCGGCTTCACCTTCTTCCAGCAGGGCAATTCGATGGCCACCCGGATGGAGGACTTCGAAATCCGCCAGTGGCTCAACACCGCCATCTACCTGATGAAGATCTCCGGCGACCTCGACAAAATCGCCACGAAGTGGACCGGCCGGCCGATGCCGGCGCTGCCGACCTTCTGATCTGCCTTCCGCGACACCTCGCCGGCAAAGCCTGTCGGCGAGGGTGCAACCTCGACGGAGAGTCTTCATGTCCTACACGTTTCAGTTCGGCGTGCTGGCCCAGTACCAGGACCAGATCCTGAGCGGCATCTGCCTGACGATCAAGATTTCGGTGCTGTCGATCGTCCTCGGCTGCGCCGCCGGCATCGTGCTTTCCTCGATCCGCTCCATCTGGGGCGGTACGGTCCGCTTTCTCGTCGATGCCTATGTCGAGATCATCCGCAACACGCCCTTCCTGGTCCAGCTGTTCATCGTCTATTTCGGTCTGCCGGGCCTCGGCCTGCGCGTCGGCGCCGACACGGCCGCTCTGATCGGCATGACCATCAATCTCGCCGCCTATTCGACCGAGATCATCCGCGCCGGCATCGAAGCGGTGCACAAGTCGCAGATCGAGGCCGGCGAGGCGCTCGGCTTCACCCGCTTCCAGATCTACCGCCATGTCATCATCGTGCCGGCGATCGCCAAGGTCTATCCGGCGCTGTGCAGCCAGTTCGTGCTGATGATGCTGGCCTCCAGCATCTGCTCGGCGATCTCGACCCAGGAGCTTGCCGCCTCGGCTGCCTTCATCGAATCGCAGACCTACCGGTCGTTCGAGATCTATATCGCCGTGACGCTGATCTATCTCGTCCTGGCGCTGGCGCTGCGGGCAGTCCTCGCCGTCGTCGGCATGTGGCTTTTCGGGCGGCGTGTCGCGCGGCGCACGATGACGGCACTTCCGGAGGTTCAGGCATGACGCTCAAGACCTTCGGCTTCGATCAGTTCGGCTTTCTGATTTTTTCGTTGCAATGGACGATCCTGCTGACGGTGATCGCGTTGATCGGCGGCGGCCTTCTCGGCTTCGCCGTGGCGCTCGCCCGCACCGCCCAGCTGAAGCCGGTCCGGATTGCCGCCGCCACCTATATCCAGGTGATCCAGGGCATTCCGGTGCTGATGATACTGTTCCTCTCCTATTATGGCCTCAGCCTCGCCGGCTTCGAACTGCCGCCGCTCGTTGCCGCCGGCGCGTCGATGACGATCTACGCCTCCGGCTATCTGGCGGAAATCTGGCGGGGCTGCATCCAGGCGGTGCCGAAGCAGCAATGGGAGGCGTCGGAATCCCTCGCCATGACCCGGCTGCAGCAGTATCGCTACGTGATCCTGCCGCAGGCAATCCGCATCTCCCTGCCGCCGACCGTCGGTTTTGCCGTCCAGGTGGTGAAGAACACCTCGATAACCTCGATCATCGGCTTTGTCGAACTGGCCCGGGCCGGCCAGCTCATCAACAATGCGACCTTCCAGCCGTTCCGCGTCTTCCTCGCGGTGGCCGCCCTCTATTTCGTCGTCTGTTACCCATTGTCCCAGCTCTCGCGCTTGCTGGAAAGGAGGCTTCATGCCGGAAGTAGTCGTTGAAAACGTCCACAAGAGCTTTGGCGCTCTCGAAGTCCTCAAGGGCGTGTCGCTTTCGGTCGGGCGCGGCGAGGTCTTTGCGCTGATCGGCCGGTCCGGCTCGGGAAAGAGCACGCTGCTGCGCTGCATGAACGGGCTCGAAAAGATCAATTCGGGCAGGATCGAGATTGCCGGCCACGCGCTCGGGGGCGATGCAAAGGCGCTGCGCAAGCTGCGCACCGACGTCGGCATCGTCTTCCAGAGCTACAATCTCTTCCCGCACCTGACGGTCGGCGAAAACATCATGCTGGCGCCGCGGATCGTCAAGGACGTGGCGAAGCCGAAGGCCCGGGAGGTCGCCCGCGAGGTGCTGCAACTCGTCGGGCTCTCGGAAAAGTTCGATTCCTATCCGGACCAGCTTTCCGGCGGCCAGCAGCAACGCGTCGCCATCGCCCGCTCGCTCGCCATGCGGCCGAAGGTGATGCTCTTCGACGAGGTAACCTCGGCGCTTGACCCGGAACTCACCGAAGAGGTGCTGATGGTGATGGAACAGCTCGCCCGCGACGGCATGACGATGATCCTGGTGACCCACGAAATGGGCTTTGCCCGCCGGGTCGCCACCCAGACGATCTTCATGCACAAGGGCAAGATCTGGGAACGGGGACCGTCCGCCACTCTCTTCGCCGATCCGCAAACGCCGGAACTGCGTCAGTTCGTCAAATCCGACGTCAAGTGACGGCTGACCCTTCGCAAGCGCGTACGGACACTTCTCGCGCGACCTGTGCTAGTCCGCCACGACGCTCCACGTGTCGTCCGGGTTGAAGCGGTCGATGAACGGCACGATCGCTTCGGTGCTGGCCCCGAGATCGCGCTCGTAGACGATGCCCTGCTGGTTGACGAGGAAGGTCTTGACGCCCGTCTCCGCATAGCGGACCGGCCAGACGATCAGCGCGAAGCCGGCGATCATGTTGTCGTTGATCACATAGTCGTACCGGCCGCCAGCGATGTTGTCGCCTTGTGATGTCAGGATGCGGTAGCGATAGCCGAAATAGCCCTCGCCGGCCTTGGCCTTCTCCAGCGCCGCCTCGCTGATCGCGTCGCCGACCGGGCTTGTCTCCTCGCCTTGCTCCGCGGGCCAGTAGAGGCCGTCGGTCTGACCCTCGGTGCTGATCAGCTTCTGGGCATATTCGAGCACGCCGTCCGCATCGCGGTCCCGGGAAGCATAATCCTTCTGGGCCTCGACATAGGCGCGCACCGTCTCGATCGTCTCGAGTTCGTTCTCGCCGACGCGGCGGTTGACGATCTCCTCCAGACCGACATAGGTGTCGAAGGCCCATTTGCCGTCCTCGCCTTTGCTGATCGGAAACGGCAGCGGCCAGAGCCGGTCGCCGATCTCGATCACCTTGCGGCCCTCGAGATCGCGCACCCGCATATTGCGAGCCGCACCCTCGCGAATCTGCGCGAAGGTATCCATCACCTCTTCGCCTGTCCTGAGCTTTGCCGCGTCGAGGCCCAGCAGCTTGGCGACGCCGTCGAAGTCATTGGCGGCAAGCGCCGATTTCAGCGCCTCCACCGCCTTGGCCGGATCATCGAAGACCGGCGGATCCTCCGCCGCGGCATAGTCTTCGACGTTTTCCGGCGGCTTCACCTGCGCGAAACTCAAATCGATCGATGCGACGGCGAGCGTGATCGCCGGTCCGAGTAGAAGCGAATGAAAGAGCTTGCTCATGGTCATTCTCCGATCGCCCGGTCAACGTCTTCCGCCGCGTCCGCCGCCACGGCCACCACCGCCGCGGGCCATTGGCCTACCGCCGCCACCGCGGCTCATCTGCGGCCGCCCGCCACCGCGATGGCCGCCGCCCATGCTGTGCCCGCCGCGTCGCGACGAGGCCATCTCCCGCCGCCCGGAATTGACGTTGCCGAGGCCGGAGGGCTTCCTCGGCCGGTTCTGCGCCTTCGAGGCCATCTTCTTCTTGCCTGCCGGCCGATTGACCGAGGCCTTCTTGCCCTTCGGCCGGTTGACGCTCGGCTTGCCGCCGTCGGCTCTCGCCTTTGCCACCGCCTCTCCGCCGCCGGCCCGCGTGGAGGGGCGTGCGGAAGCCTCCCGACGCGGCTGCGCCTTCAGCCCCTCGAGCGTGCTCTTGCGCACGTCCTTAAGCTGGCCGCCGCCTCCGCCCGGGCGCGCCTGCGGGCGGTCGCGGTTGATCTCGGCGGCACGGTTGCGCAGGTTGTTGTCGCCTCTGGCCTTGATATTGTTCTTGATGTTCGTACGGTCGAACTTGTTGAGCTGGTCGCGGTCGAAGCTGAGCTTGCTGCGGTCGACATTCTTCCAGTCGATGTCGTTGAAGTTGAGCTTGCCGTCGAAGTCTATGTTGTTGAAGCACTTGTTGCAGTCGACGTCGATGTCGCCGTCCCAGTCGCCGCCCCAGACACCCCAGTCGTCCCAATCGACGATGGCGCCGAAGATCGCGCCGGTCACTGCGCCGGCGAAGAAGGCGGCGCCCGGGTACCAGTAGGCCGGATAGGGGTCGTCGTAATAGTCGATCGGGACCGGGGCGTAGTCCGGCTCGTAGAGCATCTCCGGCGGATACTGCGGCACGTAGATGACTTCCGGGCTGGCCGACTGGATGATGATGTTGTCACCCTCCTCGACCACCTTGATCTTGTCGTCGGTCTCGATGATGTCCTTGGCGACGGCCTCGTCGCGCAGCTGCTGGATGGCGATCAGCACGTCTTTCTGCTGGTTGGCGATCGCCTCCCCGAAGCTCTGCGTCCATTCGAGATCCTCGCTCATCATCTTGACGATCTCGGGATAGTTCAGGAGCGAGATGACGCTGCCGTCCCAGCCTTCCTTCGGTTTCAGCTCGGTCTTCTTCTTGCGGGCCTCGAGGAACCGCTCGGCTTCGACGATCTGCAGCGGATAGAGCGAGGCGGCAGAGACCAGCGCCACCAGCTCGTCCGGATAGAGGGCGATCCGGGCGACCAGCACTTCGAGCTCATCGTCGGTCAGCGGCTCGGGCGCTGCCTCGACCGGCGCAGGCGGTGGAGGACTTTCCTTCTGCTGGGCCAGTGCGAGGCTGCCAGGTGTTAGGAGCGCCAGAGCAATTGCGGTGGCGCGGCAAAGCATGAGAATCCGCTTTTTGTCCATTGTCCTTCCCCGGAAGAGTTCTTGCGGACGAAGTGTAGAACGCGGCGCGACGGCCATGGTGTCGGACTGGCTCGCTGCCCGAAATTCCTCTTTTTATGACACAACCGAAGCGCAAGTCGTTGATCGCAATCAACATGGGGCAAAATTCACCACACGCTGCCGGGGAATCTCCTTGAGGGCCGGAAAGCACTCCGTCGCGAGGGACGGGACGAGGGCGGCGAATGGCTCGTCGCGCCCGGTCTACCCGGACGAGGACGGCTTTTGATGATCGTTGGACCATGGGGTGGCAAGCGCCGGGGGCTGCCGCGATTCCAGGGCAAACCGGCGTCGGGCGGCGCCTGTTTTGTCTCAAATCAATGACATGCCATTCGTCCATTTCTAAAGTTGCCGACGTGGATCGGGCGCGTGACACGCAAGCGTTCCGCCGTAATCCGAGCCCGACGAAGGTGAAACGTGTGAATGCAACAACGCATGCGACTTCCTCTCAAATTGAAGTGGAGCAATGCGATGCCGGAACAGAAAGACGCGAATGCCGATAGAAGAACTCCAACCGCGGAAGACCTGCGCAAACAGGTGCTTGAGCGAGAAATGGAGGAAATGGACAGGGAGAGGAAGCTCAAATCGATCGAGGAACAGAAACACGCCGACTTTGCTGCCGATTTCTTGAAGAAGCACGTGACGGAAGAAGAAATCGCCATGGTGCGCCGTCTCGTCGCCAATGCCGTGAAGGCAGGCAAGTTCGAGGCGATGGTCTACAGCTTTCCGTCCGAGCTTTGCACCGATAGCGGACGCGCCATCAACAGCGGCGACCGCGACTGGCCCTCGACGCTGCAAGGCAAGGCGAAGGAATTCTTCGAGCGCTATCAGACCTTCGGCAAGCCGCAAGGCTACAAGTTGAAGGCGATGATCATCAGCTTTCCGGGCGGCATGCCGGGTGATGTCGGGCTCTTTCTGAACTGGGCTCCGGAGAAGGTCTGAGCCCTTCAGCCTCAATGATCCATTTGGCAAACGGCGGGTGTCAAGGACACCCGCCGTTTCCCGCTGCCGATCTGACGGGCGCGGGTGCGTCTCCCCTCAGAACACGTTCGGCACCGTGCGGCGGATATGGTTGTCTACGACGTAGTCGTCGGGCCGCTTCTGGCGCTTGCCGAGCTCGGGCTCGGCAAATTTCACCCGCTCGTAGGGAATAGACGACAGGAAATGCGAGATGCAGTTGATGCGCGCGCGCTTCTTGTCGTTGGACGGCACGATCCACCAAGGCGCGAAGTCCGTATCGGTCATGCGGATCATCTCGTCATAGGCGCGCGTATAGTCCCACCAGCGGCGATAGGATTCGACGTCCATGGGGCTCAATTTCCACTGGCGCAGCGGGTCATCGATGCGCTGCCGGAACCGGCGTTCCTGCTCCTCCTCGCTGACGTCGAGAAAGTATTTGAGCAGTACGATGCCGCTTTCGATCATGGCGGCTTCGAAGCGTGGGGCGAGCTCGAGGAAGCGGCGCGCCTTTTCCTCCGAACAGAACCCCATGACGCGCTCGACGCCGGGCCTGTTGTACCAGGAGCGGTCAAAGATCACGACTTCGCCGGCCGCCGGCAGATGCTGAATATAGCGCTGCATGTAGATCTGCGTCTTCTCCCGGTCCGTCGGCGCCGGAAGTGCGGCGATGCGAAAGACCCGCGGGCTGACACGTTCGGTGATCCGTTTGATCACCCCGCCTTTACCCGCCGCGTCGCGCCCCTCGAAGACGACGACGATGCGGGCTCCGGTCTTCTTCACCCAGGCCTGCAGATGGGCGATCTCCTCCTGCAATCTCGCGAGCTCCTTCGCATAGTCGCCGCTCGGTCTCGTCTCGACAGCAAGCCCCTCGGCGACACTCCTGTCCTTGGTCTTCTTCTTACCTTTCTTGTCATTCTTGCCATTCTTGACCATGCTGCTCCTCCCGGCCTGACCACAGCCTCTTAAGTTCAACAATCAGCCCTGCGGGCGCAGCGGAGGACGGCTCTACTGCGCGGCTGTTTCCGCACGGCTTTTCTCGAAGGCGTCAAGCGCGTCGTCGAGGTCCTCGAAGATCATCCCGGGACCGATCTTTGCGATCACGCCGGCTCGTTCGAGAATCTCGCGTGCTTCGAAATGCAGTTCGGCGAGCGCGAGCGTGATGCCGCGCCTGCCGAGATCGTCATAAATCTCCTCCAGCATGGCGGCTGCGGAACTGTCGATCTGGGCGATGGCGCTCGCGTCCATGACGAACCACCTTGTGTCCGGAGGCAGCGCATCGATCACGGTGCGCAGGCGCGCCTGGACGTAATCGGTATTGAAGAACAGCAGGCTGCCCTGAACCATGAAGACTGCAAGACCCGGCACCGGCCGTGCCGCCGGGTTGCGGTGGAGCTTGTAGAAGCCGTCATGACCGGCAAGCCGGCCGAGCAGGGCGTCGCGCGGGAACATGGTCTTCTGCAGGACGTAGACCAGCGTCGCAGCGATTGCCGTCACCACGCCTTCCAAAACGCCGAAGCTGATCGGCCCGGACATGGCGATCAGCGCGAAGACGAATTCGATGCGGCTGATGCGCCAGATCTCCTTCAAGGCGGAAATATCGATCAGGCTGAGTGCGGTTGCCACCAGCACTGCACCAAGCGTCGGGATCGGCAGGATGCGCAGGACGTCGCCGAAATACAGGAGAACCGCCACCAATGCCGCCGCCGCAACGATGCTCGCGATCTGCGATCGGCCACCGACGCTGAAGTTCACTGCGGTGCGCGAGTCCGAAGCGGTGACGGGAAAGGACCCGAAAAGGCCGGCGGCGATATTCGCCGCACCGAAGCCTTCGAGCTCGCGATTGGGATCGACCAGGTATCCGCCCTTGGCCCCGAAGCTGCGGGCGGCGATGATGCCGGAGCCGAAGCTCACCAGAAAGATGGCCGCGGCGCCGAGCAGGAGCGCCTGGAACGGAAGGCCGGAAACCGGCGGCAGCGTCAGCGACGGCAGCTCGCGCGGGATATCTCCGACCACCTTGATGCCATGCCCCTGGAAATCGAACAGGGCCGATGCCAATACGGCGAGCGCCACGACCAGCACCGGTCCGGGAATGCGCGATTGCATGAGGCGTGCCGCCTGCAGCAGCGCGAAGGACGCTGCGGCGAGCAGCAGCGATGGCCAATGGATCGATCCGGCCTTGCCGAGCAGTTCGAGGATGGGAGCGATGAGGCCGTCGGCTTCGATGTCGACGCCGGTGACCCGGTCGATCTGGCCGATCAGGATCGAAAGCGAGATGCCGGCAAAAAAGCCAACGAGGATCGGGCGCGACAGAAAGGTCGCAAGCACGCCGAGCCGCACGGCGCGTGCGATCAGGCACAAGGCGCCCACGGCAAGCGCAAGCAACGCGGCGACCGTCACCCGATCCGCCGTGACGCCGGGGGCGGCGTAGACCGTCGTGAGCACTGCGGCGAGCACCGTCATGGTTGCGGCGTCTGGTCCGACGATAAGGCGCTGCGACGGGCCAAAGAGGGCATAGGCGACAAGCGGAGTGATGCTCGCGTAGAGGCCCGTCTCCGGCGGAAGGCCGGCGATGGCCGGATAGGCGATGGCGCTCGGAAGGCCGACGGCGGCGATCGCCAGACCGGCCGAGAGGTCGCTGCGCAGCCAGCTCGCCTGGTAGCCAGCGAGATTGGCCATGAGGGGCAGGCGAGGGAGGGTGAGTTGCATCCCCGTCACCTCCGCATCAATGTCCCGTCAGCACCAGCGTCTGGACGGGCAAGAGCAGCGCCTGCAGCCGGAGGATCGCCGCATGCACGAGCCCCACCGCGTCGACGACATGCAGATACAGCCAGCGCGTCGTGCTGATGCCCGGAGCATGCAGCTCGTCGTGATTGCTGGTGTAGGCGTTGGCGATGCAACTGCTGCCAGGCGGGATCCCAGCAAGCTGGCCCCGGTAGAGCGGCTCCAGATAGGTCGTCAGAGTGCCGGGACGCCCGAGCTGTTGTACGTCGAGGAGCTGGTCCGTCGGCCGGTACTGTCCGGCGGCGATGACATCCTGGACCTCGGTGACCACCATCGGAATGATGGTGAACGGCTTGCCGACGCACGTCGCCTCGGCGATCATCCCGGCTTTCATCACCTGCGCCTCGATTTGACCGAAGCCGGCAATCAGTCCAATGCGCCGGTCCTCCGGCACGAGGATGCCAGCCGAGCGGATCATCGGATTGACGATGTCGCCAGGCCTGAGCGTAAATTGCTGCACGGTGCCGGCCACGCCGGCGCGCACGGTCGTCTTGTCCAATTCCACCTGAGCCTGGGCGAGCGCCGCTTCCGCACTCGCCTTCTGCGCCGGCAGAAGCGAGGCGATTTTCGTCTCCAGCGTCTGCTTGTTCGAGACGGCGGCGGCAAGCGCGCCCTTGCGGCCATCGGCGGCGACCTGCAGCCGCTCGATTTCCCGCCTGGCGACGATATTGGGGTTACGCGCGTTCAGTTCGACCTGCGTCTCGAGTTCGTTAAGAGCCTGGAGATAGGCGCCCTCGGCTTGAGCGATCAGGCCGTCGGCCGAGGCAAGTTCGCTCTGCGCCACGGTTGTCTCGGCGTCGATTTCGGCGACGCGGCGGCGTGCGGTCTCAAGCGCCGCCTGTTGCTCGTTGTTGTCGAGGCGGAAGAGCGGCGCGCCGGCCGCCACCTTTTCGTTCGTGCCGACAAAGACCTCCGCCACGCGGCCGTTGGATTCGGGCAGGATCGTGACGGTGCGGAACACCGCAGTGACGTTAGTGGTGGAAGGATGGAAGTAGAAGATCATCGTGATCAGCGAGACGGTCAGGATCACGCAGGCGGTAATGCCGTAACGCAGCTCGAACCACATTGAGTAAAGATTGATTTCACGGCCGATGCGCTTGCCCTGGACATAGCGGCGAAACAGGAAGTCCGGAAAGATGGTGAGCATCGAGCAGATCAGGAATTCGAGCATGATTCAGCCCCTCCGCTCCGCCTTTTCGTCGGCCGTGGCCGGGTTGATTTCGAGCGGCACCCATTGCGGCGCCTCCGGTGGCGGGTTGTTCGGCCGGGGTTCAATGGGCGTCGCCTCGGAATAGGGTTGGCCTGTTTCCGCCTCTTCCAGCTCCCCGTCGGTCCCGGCAATCCTCGCCAGCGAACGGGCCATCGACCTGACCGGGGACGCGAAATCCGGGAACTCGATCATGGCGAGCAGCAGGGCCGCGATCCAGAAGAGATGATTATGGGTGAAGAGCGCGATCAGGCCCAAGGCGCCGACGATCTGCAACTGCACTTTGCTGGCGCCATGCGCCATGTGCTCGGGCAGCGCGTGCAGCCGCAGATACAGAATGCCGACAAGGAAAATCATCAACAGGACGAAGACGGCCATCACGTTGAAAAGCACGTCGGTCTGCCCCGGCGCGGTGATGAAAGGCGGCAAATGACCCGCCGCGGCCGGATGCAACGTTTCTTCCATCTGTACGCTCCTCCTGAAGAGAGGCCATGAACTCGGTTGCTGCGCGAAAGCGGTAAGGTCGAAAACAAATAGAGAGCTCGGCGCGGATCGCCTTGATTATTCAAGCATAATGATACGCGAGATGTGCTCGCCGGGCATTGATCGCAGTCAATATTCCCCCGTGGCCCGGCCACCCCATCAGCCTCGATGCCGAGCCGGCTCTCCTCATTCTATCTGTAAGAGGAGAGGCCCGGATCGGAAACATCGAATGGCGTATGCTACGGTATGTTACTGCCATAGGGCCGTAGTCGGCGTAGCATCTCCCGGCGAGGGCCTTCAGTTCAACCTTCGCCGAACCGCACGACGCGAAATTGCGATCGGCGCGGACGTTTCAGTTTTGCATCGAATTTCTGGATGGAGCCGTGAGAAGCGAAATGGATGACGATCCATCCCGAACGAGTCCGGTCAGAGACGACATGGTCGGACGATCATCCGTCGAGACGAAGATCACGGAGATCGCCAGGATCGGCATCATCGGCCTTTTCGCCTACTGGTCCCTGACATTGATCGCCCCGTTCGCGATTATTCTCGTCTGGGCGGCGATCCTGTCCGTAGCCCTTTATCCGGCCTACTCCGCCGTTTCGTCCATGCTCGGTGGGCGGCCTCGGCTGGCGGCGGGCCTGATCACGACGGTCTGTCTGATCATCATCGTCGGCCCGCTCGCGGCCCTCGCCATCAGCTTTGCGGAAGGAGTCCAGGCGCTGCTCGCAATGCTGGATGATGGTTCGTTACAGCTGCCGGTGCCGCCCGAGAGTGTCCGCACCTGGCCGCTCGTCGGCGAACGCATCCATGCTGCCTGGAGCATGACGGCCGGCAATCTCGAGACCGTTTTGAGACAGTTCGAGCCGTCGCTGCTGCAGGCGGGAAGCAAGGTTCTCGGCAAGATCGCCAGCCTGGGCGTCGACTTGCTCGGCTTCGTGGTTTCGGTGCTTGTTGCCGGATTTCTGTTCCGCTCCGGAGAGCGCCTCGCCGAGACGGCGGAAGGCTTCGCCAGCAGGATGGGGGGCGACCGGGGCATCGGCTTCGTGCGCCTGGCGGCAGCGACGATCCGCAACGTCGCCCGCGGCGTCATCGGTGTCGCGCTGCTGCAGGCGTTTCTCTGCGCCTTGGTGTTGAGTCTGTTTGATGTTCCGGCACCCGGCGCAATCGCCTTTGTCGTCCTCATCCTCTGTATCGTTCAGATCGGGCCGGCGCTGGTTTTGCTGCCGGTGCTGACCTGGGCATGGCTGGAGATGGATTTCGGCCAGGCGGCATTGCTCACGCTTTTGCTGATGCCGCTCTTCATCATCGACAACGTCATGAAGCCGATCCTGGTGGCGCGCGGCCTGTCGACTCCAACGCTTGTCATTCTGCTCGGGGTGCTCGGCGGCACGCTGTCCTACGGGCTGATCGGCCTCTTTCTGGGACCGATCATTCTCAGTGTATTCCACGATCTGGTGATGGTCTGGATGTATCCGGTTTCGGCGACAGGAAAGCCTCTGCACGAGGCTTCACGGCTGTCGCGCCCGGCGTGAGCATTTTTGCCCGGCTGGGCACCAGAGGCCGCGGATTACGGCCAGCGTGTTTCCCGTCAATTGCTGGGAACCGACACGCCGGCCTCGCGCAAGCCTTCGATGAAGTGCTGCTGGTCCTCCGGCCGGCGAATTCGCAAGGCGACCTCCTGGCGGATGTTCTCGAGGAAGCCCGGCACGTTGGTCTCCAGCCATGTCCGTTCCTCATGTGCCTGGTCCGTCTTGCCGAGCTTCCCAAGAATGGCAAGCAAGATGACGCGATAAATCGGATTGGCACGAAGATCGGCCAAGCGTGCCCAGCGCTCCGCGCCCGCGTAATCGCCCTTGATATAGGAGCAGACGGCCAAGGCTGCCTCGAAGTATCCGACCGGGCCGGGATTTCTCGTGACGGTTTGCGACAAGTTTGCGCAGCCGACCGGCCATTGGCCCGACAGGGCGAGCCGAAAACCATATTCGCCGGCCAGTTCGGTGTCGTTGGGATTGATGGCAAAGGCGCGAGCGCCGACGGCCAAGGCAGCATCGAATTCGCCGCGGAAGTAGAGGGTGAGCATCTGAGCCTGCAGAGCGCGCACGTCCTGCGGGTCCAGTTCCACGGCGCGCACCGCTGCCTCGATCGCCCGCTCCAGCGAGACCGGTGACGACCGATCGAGACGATACCGGAACCGAAGCTCGTCGATGTAGGTCATCGACAAAAGTGCCCAAGCCGTCGCGTAGTTGGGGAATTCTCGGGTCGCCTGCTCCAAGCATTTTTGAACCGAGGCATGCGTTTGCGGGTTCAAATCGCTGCGATAACCGTAATAGGCGAGCGTGCAGGCATAGGCTTTCCAGTCGTCCGGAACGAACTGGGTGAACTGCGTGGCGTTGGCTTGGAAGACGACGCCATAGGGTTGTGCCACAGCGGTCGCCACTGCGGCAGCCGCCTTCTCCTGCAGGTCGATGATTTTGTGCGTCTCCAGGCTTTCGTCGTAGTTGTTGGCCCATACTACCGAGGCGTCGGAACGCTTCATGAGCCTGATCCCCAGCCGCAGCCTTTCGCCATCGAGCCGGACCCGTCCCTCCAGCGCGTAAGCCGGGCCGTCGTTCTCTTGTCGTGGGTGGTCCGGTGTTTCACGCGTGACGACGACGATCTCCTTGAACCTGGCGATCTTGTCGACGACCTCGTCGGCGAGCCCCCGCGTGATCATTGCCGATTGCGGCGTTGCGGAGAGATCCTCAAATGGCAAAACAACCAGTGTCGGGATGTTCGGCCTGACACGGGCCGTATTCGAGCCGCTTCCCGTAGTGGCGCCGGGCTGGAGCAAGGCATTCGCCGCAAGGCCGCCGAGGGCAAAGGCGATCGCCGCTATCCCGACCCAAATCCAGGGCTGCCAGGAGGGTTCTATGGAAGCGATCGGTCCTGCAAACGCGGAAGGGCGAGGGGAAGCTTCGGTCTCAGCCTTGGCGTGCCTTTCGAATGTCGGCACATAGGCGCCCTTCGGTATCTTGATGACGATCGAATCGTCGCGGCCTGCGACGAGATAATAACGTTCGAGCGCGCGTCGAATACGGCCAGCTTCGATCCGCACGGCCGGATCCGTCTGCGCGTCGAAGGAGGCATCCCGGCCGAAGACTTCGGTTGCTATCGAATAGGCCTTTATACGGTCGGCTCGGCCTGCAACCGCCTCCTCTACGACATAGGCGAGGAATTTTCGCGCGCGATCCGGTGCATCGAACTCGGCGCTGAACCGAATTCGATCGAGCTGTGCAAGAATTTCCGCGTCAGTGGGTAGAGCAGTTTTCGGTTCGACCCGGACGCTCCCGTGGCCAGCGATTACCATGTCCGCCCCCCAAAAGGTCACAACGTAGGATTGTGCCCAGCGGCTCTGTAAGCTCCTGTATTCTACGTCCTCACCCGGGCAAAGCGCAATATATTGGGGAGATAAATTAAAGTTGTATTTCATTTCGGACTCGGAGGGGTGGAGCGAAATGAGCACGCGATCGGCGGCAGGTGATGACGCACACGGCCTGGCAGCGGCATTGCGCCGATTTCCGGCGCGCTCGCTGCAGATCAGGGAACTGTCGATTCGTGACGAGAGCTTCAGAGGAATGTGCGAGGACTTCGCAGCTGCCGAAAGCGCGCTTGCTCACGCCGATCGGCTTCCTTCCCATGTCCGCGAGGAGCGCCGCGCGGAGTTCAAGAGCCTGGTAGAGAGCCTGGCGGCAGAGATCGAGCAAGCGCTCGGACCGGCGCGTGGTCTCATCTGACGGGGGTAGTGACTACAAAAGGGGGCGTGGTCTTGGGAGTGACGTCATGAATACACTGATATCAGTCTCTTCCGGCAGACGCATAAGCGCCGTCGCCATGGAGCCGGCCAGACTGGGAATGGTTGACGCCAGGCCGATCAGCAGTTTCGTCGACGGAGAGAGCATCTACTCTTCCGGCGAACGGGCCGGCCAGGCCTACCGGGTGGAGTTCGGCGCCGTCCGCGTGTACCGCGTGCTTGCGAACGGCCGACGGCAGATTCTTGCATTCCATTTCGGGGGGAGTTGGTTTGGCCTGCAGAATGAAAGCCAGCACCGTTCCACCGCCGAAGCGATCGGCGTCACCGGCGTGAAGAGCATCAATCTCCAGGAAAATCCGCATGCTTGGCAGGGTCTGTTGCCCGCGGTGCTGGAGAATTTCCTGTCGTCCCAGGAGCATCAACTGGTCATCGGCCGCCAAAGTGCCGTCGAAAGGGTCGCCGCCTTCCTGCTCGAGATGTCGCAACATTCGGCTCATTCGCATCGATTTGAATTGTTCATGCCGCGTATGGACGTCGCCGATTACCTCGGGTTGACGATCGAGACCGTTTCGCGTTCCCTTACGAAATTGAAGAACAAGGGCATTATCAGATTGCACGGTGCCCGGGGCATCGAGATCGTGGAGTATGGCGTGCTTCAGCGCTTATGCCTTTAGGGCGAGGACTCATAAGCGCGTAGCGAAATTCTGATTGATGCCAGTTTGATGAAGGCCAGATAGTTGGCCGCGAGTTTTGCGGATCGGGTTTTGCGGCGGTTTGTGTCTTTGATACCTGTCTATCGGGGAATGGCAGATAATCACCCTTGCTGGCAACTTTCTACTCGGCGGAGAACACAAATACCCGCGCCGTTACAGGGAAGCCGTGACGGCGGATGAACTGCGATGGTTCCCAGGAGTTCATAAAATGACAAGCACCACACGCTCTTACGACGAGTCATTGCTGCGGAAGGCCTTCGATGTGGCGCGGCGTTCGCGTGAGGGGGGAGATCACCCATTCGGTTCAATTCTCGCCGACCTTGATGGCAATGTTTTATTGGAACAGTGCAACGGCTACAGTTCGGAAGGTGGTGACCGCACGGCCCACGCGGAGCGGCTTCTCGCCACGCGCGCCGGCAAGGCCTATGATTTGGAGTTTCTTGCCGGGTGCACGATGTACACATCTGCGGAGCCGTGCGCCATGTGCTCCGGCGCGATCTATTGGGCAGGCATAGGGCGCGTCGTGTTTGGCCTGTCCGAAAGAGAGATGAAGCAACTGACGGGCGATCACGTGGAAAACCCGACGCTCGATCTCCCCTGCCATATCGTATTCGCCGCCGGTCAGCGCGCAACGGAAGTCGTGGGGCCCATGCTTGAGGTCGAGGCGGCGAAAGTCCACGAAGAATACTGGTCTCGCCGTTAATGGTCCATCGCGTCATTTCTACGCAGCGGACTCTGAAGAGGCGCTCTCGCGTGGCAGATTTATGGGTTCACGGCCCAATCGTTCCTGCCTCAACGCCGTACGTCTTTTCAGAAGCACAAGGGAAGCTGTAGAGTTGTCGTGCCTGCCCTCACCGGCTGGTTTGGCGCAGGATCAGGTCGGGGCGGATCGTCACCCGGCCGGGCCGGTCGAGCTTGCCGTCGAGCACGTCGAGGATGAGCTCCGCCGTCTTCGCGCCGATGTCGCTGGCAAAGGCGTTGATTGTCGTCAGACTCGGCACGCAGATGGCGCCGATCTCGTAGTCGCCGAAGCCGCCAATCGCGATCCTGTCGGGCACGGTAATACCGCGACGCTGGCATTCGGTGAGCGCCCCGAAGGCGGAAAGGTCGGAGACACAGATCACCGCCTCGGTGTCGGGAAAGCGTTCGAACAATTGCCCCATGGCGTTGGCGCCCTCGCGCATGGAGATAGGCGGCGGGCCGGCGGCGATCAGGCGCGGCGCCTCGAGCCCGTGATCCTTCATAGCGGCGATGAAGCCTGCGCGCCGATCGGTGCCGCGCGTGTCGCGATCGGCGTCGCCGCCAATAAAGGCGATCTTGCGGTAGCCGACGCTGACGAAATGATCCACCATCTCGCGGACGGCAAGCGCGTTCGAGAAGCCGACGACATGGCCGATCGGTTCCTCCGGCAGGTCCCAGGTCTCGATCACCGGGATGCCGGCATTGGAGAGGAGCTTGCGGGCCCGCGGCGTGTGCTTGCCGCCGGTCACCACGATCGCTTCGGGCTTGCGCCGCAGCAGCTGCTCGATCAGCCGCTCTTCCTCCCGCACGTCGTAGTTGGTGTAACCGAGCAGGATCTGCAGGCCTCTTTCCGAAACCCGATCCGAAAGCGCCCGCACCGTATCGGCGAAGTTGGCATTGTTGATCGACGGGATCGTCACGGCGATGAAATCGGTGCGCTGCGAGCGGAGATTGGAAGCGGTGCTGTCGAAGACATAGCCGAGCTCTTCGGCGGCGCGCAGCACCGCCTCTCGGGTCTCCTGGCTGACCGAACTGTCACGCTTGAAGGCGCGCGAAACGGTCATCGGCGAAACGCCGGTACGCCGCGCCACATCGGCCATCGTCGGGGGCTTGCGGGAATTGTGCATCGGCATCCATGTTATCGTTACCAATCCAAGTACAGCCGGATTGTCGACGGAATGCAAGCCTCTCGTGCATGGGCAGGCAATTCTCCCTTGGGCGGCTCACTGGGGTGGGGCGATACGGATGGGACGTGTTCCGACCGGCGCGCCGGTCGCGCGGTCAATGGTGACGGGATCGATCTCCGTACCGGACTCTGCGTCAAAGAAGCGGGTCACCTCGCCACCGCCGCGATGCTTGCGTCCCCACGCGCCAATCGCAAACAAAACCGGCAGGAAATCGCGGCCGGCTTCCGTCAGCACATATTCGTCCCGTGGCGGACGGTCGGAATAGCGACGTTTCTCCAACAGCCCCTCCTCGGTAAGTGCTGAAAGCCGCCCCGTCAGTATCGTCGGCGCGATACCAAGGCTCTTGCGGAAATCGTCGAAGCGGGTCAGCCCCGCATGGGCGTCGCGCATGATCAACATGCTCCATGCGTCTCCCACAAGCGCCAGGCTGCGAGCGATCGGACAAGGTTGGTTTGAAAGATTCTTCATTGTCGGTATCTTTTTGATAGTGACTTGTTATCAATTTGATAGTAACTGATTGCGCACCGATCCTCCATGACAAAATGAAAGCGGAAACCGATGAACAAGACAGAACGCGGCATTGCCCTGGTTACGGGTGCTTCCTCCGGCATCGGGCTGGCGACGGCACAAGCGTTGCGCCGCGACGGTTACCGTGTCTTCGGCACGAGCCGAAAGCCGATGCTCGATATCTCGGATGGGATCACGATGCTGATCTGTGACGTGACCGATGATGCCTCGGTAGAGAGCGTCGTCGAGGAGGTTCTAAGCCGCGCCGGGCGGATCGATCTTCTAATCAACAATGCCGGGATTGGGCTGCTCGGCGGCGCCGAGGAATCCACCACGGAACAGGCGAAAGCCATATTCGACGTGAATGTGTTCGGCGTCATACGAATGACAAATGCAGTCCTGCCGGCGATGAGACGGCAGCGTCGTGGTCGGATCGTCAATCTCAGCTCCATACTCGGGCTGATCCCGGCCCCCTATAATGCGCTCTACGCGTCGACCAAGCACGCCATCGAAGGCTATTCGGAGTCTCTCGACCACGAAGTGCGAACGCAGGGCATCCGCATCGTGCTTGTCGAGCCCGGCGTGACCCGCACGTCCTTCGAAGAGAACATCACGCGTCCGGACCGACCGCTTGACGTCTACGATACGGTTCGCACCGGCGCGGAGAGGCTGATGCGCGAGATCGTTGCGAAGGGCGATGCACCCGAGGTAGTCGCCGAGACCGTCGTAAGGGCCGCCAATGCGGCATCGCCCAGACGACGCTACACCGCCGGAAAAGCCGCAGGACAGGTCCGGTCCCTCCGCCGATTCATGCCCGAGTCCTTCGTCGACAAAAGCCTTCGGAAATTCAACAGACTTCCCGATTGAGCTTTCAACTGCTGGCGCTGCCGGCCACCTAAAGAAAACGAAAGTTAGACTGATGAAATCATTCCTCATCGATCGCTACACCAAACGGGGCGAACTGCGGCTCGGTGAAGGTCCCGAGCCGGAGTTGCGTGACAACGACGTCATGGTCGAGATTCATGCCGCCGGCGTGAACCCCTTGGACAACAAGATCAGGGACGGAGAGTTCAAGCTCATCCTGCCCTACCGCCTTCCACTCGCGTTGGGCAACGATGTAGCGGGCATCGTGGTCCGGGTCGGAGCCAAGGTCCGGCAATTCAAGGCCGGTGACGCGGTCTATGCACGTCCGGCCCAGGATCGCATCGGGACATTCGCAGAGTATATCGCAATCGACGAGGCCGATTTAGCAATGAAGCCGAGCAATTTGACCATGGAAGAGGCCGCATCCATTCCGCTTGTCGCGCTGACAGCATGGCAGGCGCTGGTCGAGCGGGCCAACGTGCAGAAGGGACACAAGGTCCTGATCCTTGCCGGCTCGGGTGGCGTGGGGACGATCGCGATCCAGCTTGCCAAACATCTCGGAGCACATGTCGCCACCACCGCGAGCACAGCAAATATCGCCCTTGTAAAAAGTCTCGGCGCAGACGTCGTGATCGATTACAAGAACGACGACTTCGAGAGAGTGCTGCAGGGCTATGACGTCGTGCTGAACAGCCTCGAGAAGGAGACGCTGGAGAAATCCCTGCGCGTGCTGAAGCCGGGCGGGAAGCTGATTTCGATTTCCGGTCCACCCGATCCGGATTTCGCGAGGCAGAACGGCTCTGGCTGGCTGCTTCAACTGGTCATGCGTCTGCTGAGCTTTGGCATCAGGAGACAATCGAAGCGCCGGAGGATCAGCTATTCGTTTCTCTTCATGACAGCGAACGGCCGGCAGCTCGGAAAGATCACCTCCCTGATCGAGGCGGGTGTCATACGTCCCGTGCTGGATCGGGTCTTCCCGTTCGAGAGAACCAACGAGGCACTGGACTATGTCGAAACGGGTCGTGCGAAGGGGAAGGTCGTCGTCACTGTGAAATGACGTCTGGACCGCTGCGCACACACCTTCCTATCAAGCATAATACGCAGCGGCCGTCGTCATCTTCTGGCCCTGATTGGTGCGTCCGGAGATCAAGGCTGCAACTGGGAAGGCCAGCACGGAGCGGCACGTGGCAGGTGCCGCCCAAAACTATCGCTCAAAGGCGGTATTCGTTCGCCTGGGTGACGTGGTGGTGGATGCGTCCTTCGAAGAAGCGCGCCAGCACCTCTTCCGTTGCGGCCTTCGCCGCTGCGCGGGCCGGGCTCGCCAGCGCCTTCTCGACCGTGTCGAGGTCCGGGTAGTTGATCGCCAGAATCATCGGGATCTCCGGCGCCCCCTCGTCGCGGGCGTCGGCGAAGGTGACGCGCACGTCGAGCGCTCCGGGAAAGGCCTTCCACTTGGGCAGGATGTTTTCGAGAACCGCGGCCCGGAAGGCCTCCGTCTCGCCCTCCCTCACCTTTCCTTCGAACAGCGCATAGCGGGTGATCATTCGGCAATCTCCTTGTTGGGTCCCCTGAAATATTCCATCAGTGCCGCCTGATCCTCGCCGCCGAGGCCGGCGGCCGTCAGCATCCGGTGCACTTCGGCGCAAGTGGCGGTCAGCGGCATCGCGGTGTTAGTGCGACGGGCGAGGTCCTGGGCGCCGTTCAGATCCTTCACCATGTTGTCGATCCGGCCGGTGCGGCGATAATCCCTGACGACGAAGCGCGGCATGTATTCCTGCAGGATGGCGCTGTCGGCCCGCCCGCCCTTCAGCGCCTGCGGGATCTTCGCCGCGTCGACGCCGGCGTCGAGCGCCAGCTGCGTCGCTTCGGCGACGGCAAGGAAGTTTAAGCCGCAGAGGACCTGGTTGATCAGCTTGGTCGTCTGCCCGGCGCCGGACGGACCCATATGGGTGTAGTTCGAGGCGACGTGCTTAAGCACCCGATAGGCATCCGCCACGTCCTCCTCCCTGCCGCCGGCCATTAGCGTCAGCTGGCCGGTGAGCGCCTTCGGGGCGCCGCCCGAAAGCGGGCTGTCGACCCAGCGCAGGCCGCTTTCCGCCGCTTCCCGTGCCAGCGCCTTGGTGGCTTCCGGATCGATCGAGGACATGTCGATGATGAGCGTTCCGGGCCTGGCGCCCTTGGCGACGCCGGTCTCGCCGAAAACGGCGATATGGACGATCTTCGCCGAGTTGAGGCTGAGGATGACCGTATCGGATGCCGCCGCCGCTTCCGCCGCGCTCGCCGCAGCGCTTGCCCCCTTGTCGACCAGTTCCTGAACCTTCGCCCGATCGAGGTCGAAGACGGTCAGCTGATTGCCGGTTTCGACCAGCCTCGTCCCGATGGCACCGCCCATGGCTCCGGCACCGATCAACGCAACCCTGTTCGTCATTCTCGCAGTCCTCCCAGTTGCGCAGCGATCGCCTCGACGACCGCATCGAGCGGCTGGTCGATGTCGACGCTGATGGCATTTTCGTCCGGTCCCGGCGGCTCGAGCGCCGCGAACTGGCTGGCAAGCAGCGCCGGTGGCATGAAGTGGCCCTGCCGCTCCTTCATCCGCCTCTCGATGACCTCGACCGTTCCGGCGAGATGAATGAAGGTGGCGGGTTCGCCGGCCGTGCGTTCGATATGCTGGCGGTAGGCGCGCTTCAGCGCCGAGCAGCCGATGATCGTCGGACCCGTCCCGGCTGCAAGCGCCTCGCCGACACGGCTCAGCCATGGCCAGCGATCCTCGTCCTCGAGCGGAATTCCCTTGCTCATCTTGGCGATGTTTTCCGCCGGATGCAGATCGTCGCCGTCGAAATAGACGGCGCCGATGCGCTTGGCGAGCGCGGCGCCGACCGAGGACTTGCCGCAACCGGCAACGCCCATCAGCACCATGCGCCGGGGAACCTCACAGGGATGCGGTGATGCCGCCGTCAACATAGAGCACGTGTCCGTTCACAAAAGAGGAAGCGTCCGAGGCGAGGAAGATGCAGGCGCCGACCAGCTCCTCCACCTTGCCCCAGCGGCCGGCGGGCGTGCGTTTCTCGAGCCAGGCCGAGAAATCCGGATCGGCGACCAGAGCGGCGTTGAGCGGGGTGTCGAAATAGCCGGGCGCGATGGCGTTGCACTGCAGCCCGTATTTCGCCCAGTCGGTCGCCATCCCCTTGGTGAGATTGCCGACCGCACCCTTGGTGGCGGTGTAGGGCGCGATGCTCGGCCGGGCAAGGGCAGTCTGGACGCTGGCGATATTGATGATCTTGCCGGCGCCGCGCTTGATCATGTGCCGCGCCACCGCCTGGCCGACATTGAAGACCGTCGAAATGTTGGTGCGCAGAAGCCTCTCGAAGGCGTCGGCGGGAAAATCCTCGAGCGGCGTGCGGTGCTGCATGCCGGCATTGTTGACGAGGATGTCGATCGGACCCACCTCCGCCTCGAAACCGTCGACGGCACTTCGCACCGCCTCATGGTCGGTGGCGTCGAAGGCGAGTTGCCGGGCGCCGCCAATCCGCTCGGCCGCTTCGGTGAGCTTGTCCCTGTCGCGCCCGTTGAGCACCACTTCCGCCCCGGCATCGGCAAGGCCGCGCGCCAGCGCAAAGCCGATGCCCTGCGAAGAGCCGGTGACAAGCGCCCGCCGGCTTTTGAGATTGAACAGTTCGAGGGCCATCTTTCCTCCCGCATTTCATCTCGACATCTGGAATTGATCTGTTTATGTTATCGATAACATTCAATGTCAAGGGACGGAGTTTCTGAATTGAGCAAGCCGCATATTCTCCAGGTCGGCCCCTATCCCGAGTGGGACGAGGTGCCGTTGAACGAAGCTTTTACGGTGCATCGCTATTTCGATGCCGCCGACAAGGCGCGCTTCCTCGCCGACGTCGGCCCGAGCGTAAAAGGGATCGCCACCCGCGGTGAATTGGGCGCAACCCGCGCGATGATCGAGGCCTGCCCGGGGCTTGAAGTGGTGTCCGTCTATGGCGTAGGTTTCGATGCCGTCGACCTCGCCGCCTGCCGCGAGCGCGGCGTGCGTGTCACCAATACGCCCGACGTCCTGACCAATGACGTCGCCGATCTCGGCGTGGCGATGATGCTGTGCCTGTCGCGCGGCATGATCGGCGCGGAAAGCTGGGTGAAGGACGGTAGCTGGGCGGCCAAAGGCCTTTATCCGCTGAAGCGGCGCGTCTGGGGCCGGCGCGCCGGCGTGCTCGGCCTCGGCCGGATCGGCTACGAAGTGGCCAAGCGCCTCAAGGGCTTCGACCTGGATATCGCCTATTCCGACGTCGGGCCGAAGTCCTACGCATCCGATTGGGAATATATCGCCGATCCGGTGGCGCTTGCGGCCCGCTCAGATTTCCTCTTCGTCACGCTCGCCGCCTCCGCCGCAACGCGCCATATCGTTGGCCGCGACGTGATCGCCGCGCTCGGCGCGGAGGGCATGCTGGTCAACATTTCCCGCGCCTCCAACATCGACGAGGAGGCGCTGCTCGAGGCGCTGGAAAACAAGACCCTCGGTTCGGCGGCGCTCGACGTCTTCGAAGGCGAACCGGCGCTGAACCCCCGGTTTCTCGCGCTCGACAATGTGCTGCTGCAGCCGCACCACGCCTCGGGCACGATCGAGACGCGCAAGGCGATGGGCCAACTGGTGCGCGACAATCTCGCCGCCCATTTTGCCGGCAAGCCGCTGCTGACGCCTGTTCTTTAGCTCCGTTCCTCGTTTCGTTGAACCAATGAACGGATCTAACATATTGAAACGACGCAATTCCGGACGGAAAACCGTGACACACTTTTCCTGGAATTGCTGGAGGAGCCTCCGATGAAAGCTATCGTCGTTCACGGCGCAAAGGATTTGCGCATCGAGGAGCGTGCCGTCGAGGCACCGGCTGCCGGCGAGGTCCGGCTTCGCCTTGCCGTCGGCGGGGTCTGCGGCAGCGACCTGCATTATTATAACCATGGCGGCTTCGGCACCGTGCGCCTGCGCGAACCGATGATCCTCGGCCACGAGGTCTCGGCCCATGTGGACGCGCTCGGGCCGGGCGTGGAGGGGCTAAGGATAGGCCAGCTCGTCGCCGTGTCGCCGTCGCGGCCCTGCCGGACCTGCCGCTATTGTCAGGAAGGGCTGCACAATCAGTGCCTCAACATGCGCTTCTACGGCAGCGCCATGCCTTTCCCGCACATCCAGGGCGCCTTCCGCGAGGTGCTTGTCGCCGATGCGATCCAATGCGTGCCGGCCGACGGCCTGACGCCGGGCGAGGCGGCGCTTGCCGAACCGCTGGCGGTGGCGCTGCATGCGACGCGCCGGGTCGGCGACATGCTCGGCAAGCGGGTTCTCGTCACGGGCTGCGGGCCGATCGGCGTGCTTTCTATCCTCGCGGCACGCCGCGCCGGTGCGGCCGAGATCGTCGCCACCGATCTGTCCGATTTCACCCTGGCGCTCGCGAAAAAGGTCGGCGCGGATCGGGTCATCAACATGAAGAGCGAGCCGGATGCGCTCGGCCCCTACGGCGCCGACAAGGGTAGTTTCGACGTTCTCTACGAGTGCTCCGGTGCAGCACCAGCGCTCGCAGCCGGCATCGCCGCGCTTCGCCCGCGCGGCATCATCGTCCAGCTCGGACTTGGCGGAGACATGAGCCTGCCGATGATGGCGATCACCGCCAAGGAGCTCGAACTGCGCGGCTCCTTCCGCTTCCACGAGGAATTCGCGACCGGCGTCGGGCTGATGCAGAAGGGGCTGACCGACGTCAAGCCGTTGATCACCCACACGGTGCCGCTGGCCGAGGCGGTCACCGCCTTCGAACTGGCGAGCGACCGCAGCCAGGCGATGAAGGCGCAGATCGCCTTTTCCTGACGCAAGCTTGCCGTCGCCGCGATGGCGGGGCAATCTGCGGCCCGTCAGAAACATGCGCCGACGCGGGGCTCGTCTCGCGTCGGCGTTCGGGCGGTACTGGATCGCTGCCATTCAATCGATAAATCGGGAGGGAAATCGGAATGTCGTTCTTCGAGGCGGTCGACTCCAGCTTCAAGTCTTTCGTCATGGGCAATGCGCCCCTGAAGCAGATCGCGACCGGCTTCGACTGGGTCGAAGGGCCGGTCTGGTTCGGCGACGCCGGCTGCCTGCTGTTTTCGGACATTCCCAACAACCGCATCCTGCGCTGGTTGCCGGGTGTCGGCATCTCGACTTTCCGGGCCCCCTCGAACTATGCCAATGGCCATACGCGCGACCGCGAGGGGCGGCTCGTCAGCTGCGAGCATGGCGCGCGCCGCGTGACGCGGACGGAGCTCGACGGCTCGATTACGGTGATCGCCGACGGCTACCAGGGCAAGCGGTTGAATTCGCCAAATGACGTAGTGGTGACGGCAGACGGGTCGATCTGGTTCACCGATCCGCATTACGGCATCATGACGGACTATGAGGGGTTCCGGGGCGAGCAGGAGTTGCCCTGCCAGGTTTACCGGGTTCGTCCGTCCGGCGCGATCGAAGCGGTTTTGACGGATTTCAACTGCCCGAACGGCCTCGCCTTCAGCCCCGACGAAGGCCGTCTCTACGTCGCCGATACCGGCCGCATGTTCTCCTCCGACCCGCAGCACATCCGCGCCTTCGATGTCGGCGCCGACGGCGCGCTTTCCGGCGGCGAGGTGTTCCACAAGATCGCGCCCGGCGCCGCCGACGGCATTCGCGTCGACAGCGACGGCAACCTTTGGTCCTCGGCCGGCGACGGCGTGCATTGCATCGCCCCGGACGGCCATCTGATAGGTAAGATTCTTGTGCCGGAACGCGTCTCGAATATCTGCTTCGGCGGCCGCGCCAAGCATCAGCTGTTCATCACGGCGACGACCAGCGTCTATGCGATCACGCTCAACCGCAAGGGCGTGCAGCGTCCCTGATACGGGAATGCCGCCAGCCTCAGGTCGAGCTCCCCGCCGTCCAGCGGTGCCATTCGGCCTCGCTGCCGTGGAAGACGTTGAGGTCGATGCGGCCGTCGACGCCGTGCGACAGGCCGGAGCCGGAATATTGCCAGAACAGCCACTTCCGACCCGGATAGACCTTCGACGGGTGGGCGGCGACAGAGCGCAGCCAGAAGGGATGGTTGGGGAACGCGTTCCTCAGATTGTCGCGATAGAAATCCGGCGCGGTGTAGATGACCGGCCGCTGGCCGTAGTGCCGCTCCAGCTTGTCCATGAACACCTGCATCTTCTCCCGGATCCGCTCAGGTGAGAGGCGTCGCTTGCAGCTCGATTCGCCGTTGTATTCGACGTCGATGACCGGCGGCAGGGCATTGGCCTCGCGCGGAACGTTGCGGATGAACCAGTCGGCCTGTTCGCCGGCGGTGCGGCACCAGTAGAAGAAGTGGTAGGCGCCGCGCTTCAAGCCCGCCTGCTCGGCCCGGCGCCAGTTCTTCTTGAACATCGGGTCGAGATGGTCGCCGCCGTCCGTCGCCTTGATATAGGCGAAGTTCGCGCCTTGCGTCCGGAGTTTCTCCCAATCGATATTGCCCTGCCAGCGTGAAACATCGACGCCGTGCACGGCCATCTTCCGCGGCGACCGCTTGCCGAAATTGATCGGCTTGGCGTCGCGGAAGCGATGGCTGTAGACGCGTGACCGACTGCGCGGCGCTTCGTCGATCGCCGGATTGTCCGGCACGACCATCGCCACCGGACGGTCCATCGGAACGGGCATGGCGGCTTCGCTCTCCATGGTCGTGAAGGCTTCCGGCTGCGGCACCTGGCCTGCCCAGGCAAGCTCTTCCGGCGGCTCGCTCGACGCTTCGGTCATGGCTACGTCGCTGGAAGGAACCGGCCCGGGTACGGAAACCACCGGGGCGGCGGGCGGGGCGACCGAGCTCGTCACTTCGCGCGACGGGCGTGGCGACAAGACCGTTTCCGGACCGGAACTGGAAGCACAGCCCGAAAGAATGAGGCAGGTGAGGACAATTGCTGGCGCAGCCGACAAACGCATTGGAGACCCGTACGCAGAACATTGTCGACGGCGGGGAGCATGATGCCGTCGCGACTGATCGAAAGTGCTAACGGGAAATTACCAACAAAGATTGAATCCGAGCTTAACGTCGCCGCGCTTGGGTCCCGGCGCCAGTGGTGAAAACCTGACGCTGGGTACCCGAGACAGACTGCGGTTTTTGGTGGTGAGCGGAAGATCGACGCCCGGAAGGAAAAGCTGTCCTGCCGCTGCAGACCTTCACCGGGCCGCCGTCCTATGCGCGGCTAGAATGCGACTTGAAGCGTGTTAGCACCTCGACCAGTGCATCCTCAGCAGCCGTAAGCGCGGCAGGGCGGCGGCCTGATCGTGAAGCAATAACCATAGGGCAGATCCCTGATAGCGTGAATTATAATTCACAGCATGAATTATATTGACAGGTATGGCGCTTTGGGTTTAGCTGCTCCTACCGGACTTCGAGGAGGAAATCCGGTCTTCACTGAGATCGGCGTCGGTTCGGCGCCTTCGGGATTTTTGGGAGGGGCTTCGGCCTCGAGGAGGACACTTGCGCACTTTTTTCAGCACGACCGCGATGGCGGTCCTTGCCGCAACGCTTTTTGCCGGTTCCGCGGCCGCCGAGACGGAGAACCCGTTCCGCTGCAAACCGGGTGAAAAATACGTCATGAACGTCATGGTCTCGGGCGTCGAATACTGGTTCCCGGTCTACGAAATGTTCAAGCAGGCCGGCCAGCAGTTCGGCTGTGAGACCGCATATACCGGCACACCGGAATATGACGTCAACAAGCAGATCGCCACCTTCGACCAGGCACTGGCGCAGAACCCGGCCGGCATCCTCGTCCACCCGATGAACTCCGACCCGTTCATCGAGCCGATCAACCGCGCCACCGACCAGGGCACGGCAGTCGTCACCTTCGCCGCCGACTCGCCGCTCTCCAAGCGCGTGTCCTTCATCACCTCGGACAACACCCGCGAAGGGATCTATGCCGCCGACGCGATCGCCGAGAAGATGGGGGGCAAGGGTGAATATGCGGTCCTGGAAAATCCGGGCCAGGACAATCACGACAAGCGTATCGCGGCCTTCATCGGCCGCATGGAGGAGAAGTGGCCGGACATGAAGCTGGTCGGGCGTGCTGCCTCCAACCAGGATCCGACCAAAGCCTATCAGGGCCTCAACAGTATCATCCAGGCCAATCCGAACCTCGGCGCCGTCTTCATGCCGGAAGCGAATTCGGCGATCGGCGCCGCGCAGGCCAACAAGGAAAGCGGCGGCAAGGTCCTCGTCATGTGCGCGGACGTCAACGCAAATATCCTCGACATGATCAAGGCCGGCGAGGTCTTCGGTTCGATCAACCCGAACCAGGGCATGCAGGGCTATATGGGCTTCATGTTGCTTTGGCTGGCCAAGCATCCGGAACTGATCGATCCGATGAACGACGCCAAGCGCTCCGGGTTTAACCCGATGAGCATCCCGGTCGTCGACAACGGCCTCTCCATCGTGACGGCGGAAAATGCCGACGACTTCTATTGGGACAAGTACCTGAAGCGTCGCGGCACGAAAGGCATTGAGGAATAAGGGTCGCGTGACCGCCATCCGCGCCGCGAGGGCGCGGATGGTCTGCCGGATAAGGAGGACGGCAATGGCCGAGCCTGTACTGACCATTCATGGGGTAACCAAGCACTTCGGGGCAGTGAAGGCGCTGACGGATGTCAACTTCACGCTTGAACGCGGCGAAGTCCATGCGCTCTGCGGCGAGAACGGCGCCGGCAAGTCGACGCTGATGAACATCATCGCGGGCGTGCTTCAGCCGACCGAAGGCGAAATCCGCGTGGACGGCAAGGTCGCGCGTATCGCCTCTCCTGCCGTTGCCCAGTCGCTCGGCATCGGTCTCGTGCATCAGGAAATCGCCCTCTGCCCCGATGTGACAGTCGCGGAAAACATGTTCATGGCGGCGACCAACCGCCGCCGTGCTCCCTTCATGAGCTACCGCGCGCTCGAACGCAGCGCGCAGGCGGTGATGCATCGGCTTGCCGCGATCGACGTCGGCCGCAAGGTTGCGGACCTGCCAATCTCCAGTCAGCAGCTCGTCGAGATCGCCAAGGCGCTGACGCTCGACTGCCGCGTGCTGATCCTGGACGAGCCGACCGCGGCGCTGACCGAAACCGAGGCGCAGCAGCTCTTTTCGATTATCCGCGGCCTCAAGGCGAACCGCATATCGATCATCTATATCAGCCATCGCATGGCCGAGATCTTCAGCCTCTGCGACCGGGTTACGGTGTTCCGCGACGGCCGTTACGTCTCCACCGATCGCATTGCCGACATCACGCCCGATGACGTGGTGCGCCGCATGGTAGGGCGCGAGATCTCGCAGCTCTATCCGGAAAAGCTCGAACCGGGCGGGGTGTCCGAACCGATCTTCGAGGTAGATGATATCGGTGACGGCGAGCGCTTCCATGGCGTCAGCTTCGCGCTGCACAAGGGCGAGATTCTTGGCATCGGCGGCCTGATCGGATCCGGCCGCACGGAAATCGCCGAGGGCATCTGCGGGCTCCGATCGCGCACGGCGGGTGCGGTACGCCTGCGCGGCAAGGCGCAGGAGATTAATTCATATTCCGATGCCGTGAAGGCCGGGGTCGTTTACCTGTCGGAGGACCGCAAGGGCTCCGGCATCTTTCTGGAGATGTCGGTCGCGCAGAACATTTCCGTACTGGATCTGAAGTCGCTGACGAATTCCGTCGGTCTCATGAACGTCCGTGCGGAGGCCTCGCTTGCCGAGGATTTCGCGCGGCGGCTTGCGGTCCGGATGGGCGGTATCGAGGCACCCGTAAAGTCGCTCTCCGGCGGTAATCAGCAGAAGGTGGCGATCGCCAAGCAGCTCGCGGTGAAGCCGAAGGTCATCCTGATGGACGAGCCGACACGCGGCATCGATGTCGGCGCGAAGGCGGAGATTCACCGCCTGCTGCGCGAGCTTGCGCGCTCGGGCATTGGCATCATCGTCATCTCTTCGGAAATGCCGGAGCTGCTCGGGCTCTCGGACCGCGTGCTCGTGATCCGGGAGGGGCGCATCGCTGGTGAACTCGGCGCCGACGAGATGACGGAAGAGGCCGTGATCCGCCTTGCCTCGGGGGTGGGGACGGCAAAGGCGGCAAACCATGCCGGGTGACGAGAACGTGGGAGGGACGGGAATGGCAATCGACACGATGGTGGCAGGCGCGACGAAGACATCGTCCTGGAAACGCATCGGCAGGATGCGCGAGGCGGGGCTGATCGCGATCATCCTCACGCTCTGCGTGATCATGAGCTTCGCCTCGCCGCACTTCCTGACACTCGGCAACTTCCGCGCCATGCTGATGAGTTTTTCGGTTGAAGGCATCGTCGTCGTGGGCATGACGATCCTGCTCATCGTCGGTGGCATCGACCTCGCGGTCGGCTCCGTCGTCTGCTTTGCAATGGTGCTCTCGGGCACGCTCTTCCTCGCCGGTCTCGACCCTTGGACGGCCTCGCTCGTCGGCATCGCCGCGAGCAGCGCGATCGGCGGTATCATGGGCGTCTTCGTGACGGTCGTGGGCCTCAACCACTTCATCACATCGCTCGCCGCCATGGTGATCGTGCGCGGGCTTTGCCTCATCATCACAAAGGGCACGCCGCTTTCGCTCTTCACGCTGCCGGCGGGCTTCAAGGCGGTCGGGCAGGGCACGTTTTACGGCGTTCCCTATGTCATTCTGATCTTCGTCGCCGTCGTCATCCTGTTCGATTTCCTGCTGCGCCGGGCGACCGCCTTTCGCAAGGTCTTCTACACCGGCAGCAACGAGAAGGCGGCGCTCTATTCCGGTATCAAGACCAATCAGGTTAAGTTCTGGGTGACAGTGCTCTGTTCAACTCTCGCCGGTGTTGCAGGCGTCATCTACATGTCCCGCTTCGGCGCCGCGACCCCCACCTTCGGCGTCGGCATGGAACTCAACATCATCGCCGCGGCGGTGATCGGCGGCGCCTCACTCAACGGCGGCTCCGGCACGATCCTCGGCGCCATCCTCGGCATAGCGCTTCTTTCTGTCGTCACCAGCTCTCTGATCCTGCTCGATGTTTCGGTCTATTGGCAGGACATGATCAAGGGGTGCATTCTGCTCGCTGCCGTTTCCATCGACCATTTCCTGCACAAGCGGAAGGCCGCCTGACATGCCAATTGCCAATCCGAAACCCAAGACGACAGCACCGCGCGAGGAGATCGTCATCGCCCGCCAGATGCACCAGGCGCTGGTCCTGCACTATACGGAAGGTCTGACGCAGGCACAGATCGCCGAGCAGCTCGGCATCTCGCAGGCCACCGTCAACCGCCTTATCAAGCGCGGCCGCCAGCTCGGTCTCGTTGAGATCAAGATCAAATCGCCGGTCGAGGCGCTGGTCGACATGGAGGAGCGACTGCTCGCGTTCGGCGGCATCAGCCGCGCAGTCGTGGTGCCCACCGTCTCCGACAACCCGCAGACTGCGCTCCAGGCGGTCGGCGAGGCGGCGGCACGGCTGTTGCTCGAGCAGATCGGCGACGGCGACACGATCTGCATCACTGGCGGCAAGGGCGTCAGCGCTGTCGTCGCCGGCCTGCAGCCGCTGCGCCGCTTCGATGTCGAGGTCATTCCGGCAACGGGCTGCGTGCAGGGCAAACACTATACGGACGTCAACCATGTCTCGACCCTGATGGCCGACCGGCTCGGAGGGCGCTCCTACCAGATCCACGCACCACTCTTTGCCGACGATGCCGAGCAGCGGGCGATGCTGATCAACATGCGCTCCGTGGCCGACGTCTTCAAACGGGCGCGCGAGGCGAAGGTGGCGGTGGTCGGCATAGGCTCAATCCTGACGGACGACTCGAGCTACTACGATCTGCACCCGTCCTCCAGCACCGATCGGGCGGCGATCGAACGCTCCGGCGCGACCTGCGAACTGCTCGCGCACCTGCTCGACGATCGGGGCCGGGTTTGCGACTACAGCCTCAACCGTTCGCTGGTGTCGCTGACGCTTGAGGAATTTGCATCGATCCCGACCAAGATCGGGGTCGCGAGCGGACCCAACAAGGCGGGCCCGATTCTCAGCGTCATGCGGGGCAACCATCTCGACACACTCGTAACCGACGAGGCCACCGGCGCGCGTATTCTTGAAATTGCGTCCGAGCAAGGATTTTCCGCATGAGTGGCGAGCAGCTAACCTGCGAGATCGGACGTTCCGGCATCAAGGCATCGGCCGTAGGCCTCGGCACCTGGGCGATCGGCGGCTGGATGTGGGGTGGAACGGATGAGGCGCAAGCGATTGCCGCCATTCACGCTTCGCTCGACGCCGGCGTCACCCTCATCGATACGGCGCCGGCCTACGGCCTCGGCCGGTCGGAAGAGATCGTCGGCAAGGCAATTGAGGGCCGTCGCGACAAGGCGGTGATCGCCACGAAATGCGGCCTGGTGTGGCATACGCAGGAAGGCAACCACTTCTTCGACCAGGACAGCAAGCCAGTCCATCGCTATCTCGGTCGGAACTCGATCATACACGAGGTTGAGCAAAGCCTGCGCCGGCTCGGCACTGATCATATCGACCTCTATATCACCCACTGGCAGGACGCGACGACGCCCATCGAGGAGACGGTTGCGGCGCTGGAAGAGCTGAAGCGAGCCGGCAAGATCCGCGCGATCGGCGCCAGCAACGTCAACCGATCGGAGCTGGAGCAATACATCAGCACCGGATCGCTTGACGCGATCCAGGAGCGGTTCAGCATGATCGATCGCCAGATCGAGGCGGACCTGCTGCCGCTCACCATTGCCAATCGCGTGGCCACGCTCAGCTATTCTTCGCTGGCGCTCGGCCTGCTCTCTGGCACGATCGGTCCGGACCGCGTCTTTTCCGGCGACGATCAGCGCAAGGACAATCCGAGGTTTTCAGTCGCCAACCGGAAGAAGGCGAAGGACTTCGCCGAGGCGATCCGGCCCGTCGCGGAGCGGCACGGCGCCAGCATCGCTCAGACGGTAATCGCCTGGACGCTGAGGCAGCCGGGGGTGACCTTTGCCCTATGCGGCGCGCGAAATCCAGCGCAGGCGCTCGACAATGCGCGGGCCGGCACGCTGCGGCTTTCCGATGAAGACCTGGCAGCCATCGAAGCGGCCGTTTCGGCGAAGCTGGCCAACATGGACGGATAGCGGACTGTCATATGAACCGAAAAGAGACTGTGGACGGGCTTCGCCAAAGCCCCAAGGTGGACGTGTGCGTCCTTGGCGGCGGCATCAACGGGATCAGCGCTTTCCGCGAGTTGGCGCTGCAGGGCGCGAGCGTGCTGCTGGTCGAGAAGGGCGACTATTGCTCCGGCGCAAGCGCTGCGCTGTCGCGGATGGTCCACGGCGGTCTGCGCTATCTGGAGAATGGTGAGTTCAGCCTGGTGCGGGAGTCGCTCGTCGAGCGCGACCGGCTGCTGCGCAACGCCCCCCACTATGTCGCCCCGCTGCCGACTACGGTGCCGATCTTCGACGTCTTCTCCGGTCTTGCCAACGGCATCGTGCGCTTCCTCGGCCTCACCCGCCGCCCCAGCCGTCGCGGTGCCGTCGCCGTCAAGGCGGGTCTTGGCATCTACGATTTCCTGACGCGCAAGCGTGCGCTGATGCCACGGCACCAGTTCCGCGGCCGCAAGTCGACGCTGGAAAAATGGCCGGCGCTCAACCCGGCAATCCTGAGCTCCGCGACCTATCACGATGCCTGGGTGAGCCATCCCGAACGCATCGGCATCGAGCTGTTGCGCGACGCTCTGTCCGCCGGGACGCATGCCGGCGCCCTGAACTACGCAGTGATCGAGCAGGCGGAGGTCGGTGAATTCCTGCTGCGCGATTGCATCTCGGCGGAAAAGTTTCCGATACGGCCGCGGCTGGTCATCAACGCCACCGGCGGCTGGATCGATATGGCAAACGGCATGCTGTTTCCTGCAGACGACCGACCCGCGCCGCTGATGGGTGGCACGAAGGGCTCGCATCTGATCATCGACAATCCTGCGCTTCGCGACATGCTCGACGGGCACATGATCTACTACGAGAACGAGGACGGGCGCATCTGCATTCTGTTCCCCTATCTCGGAAAGGTGCTGGTCGGCTCGACCGATATTCGCGTCGACGATCCCGACGCTGCGCGGTGCGAGGCCGAGGAGAGGGACTATATCCTGCAATCGCTTGCCTTCGTGCTGCCGGGCGTGCGCATCCAACCGGAAGAAATTGTCTTTCAGTTTGCCGGCGTACGCCCGCTGCCGGCGAGCAATGACAGCTTCACCGGCCGCATCCCGCGCGACCATTTCTGTACCCTGCTCGAAGCCCGCGACGGCGGGCCGCCGGTGCTCTGCATGATCGGCGGCAAGTGGACGACTTTCCGATCCTTCGGCGAACTGGCCGCCGACATGGCACTGCAACGGCTTGGCCACAGCCGCGGCGTCGAAACGACCGATCGTACTTTCGGCGGCGGCCGGGGATTTCCGAAAGACCGGAGCGGCTGGATTCGGGACCTGTCGGAGTCCACAGGCCTTCCCCCCGATCGGGCCGCAACGCTTTTCGAGCGCTACGGCACAGATGCGAAGGACGTCGTCCGCTTCACCGCCGCGGGGGCGGACCACCGCTTGCCGCATGCCGGCTACAGTGCCCGGGAGCTCCTGCACCTCATCCGCACGGAGGCGGTCGAACATCTGGACGACCTGCTCCTCCGGCGCACGACACTCGCCATCACCGGTGAGCTTTCCCTCGACATGACCGAGGCTGCGCTCGACCTGCTTGCAGCCGAAAAGGGCTGGTCGGCGCCGCGCAAGGCCGAGGAGCGCAGCCGTTTTCTCACCCTCATGCGCGAGCGCCACGGCGTCGCGGAGGCAACCCTTTCCGCAAGGAACGAACAAAGGAGTGAATTATGCGAGACAACCGCAAGGTCCGGATGAACCGGCTGTTCGGCAACGGCCGTTGCCTGGACGTGGCGATCGATCACGGCGTTTGCAACGAGCCGTCCTTTCTCGACGGGCTGGAGGATATGCCCGCTGTCGTGAAGGCGCTGGTCGATGCCAAGCCCGATGCGATCCAGATGAACTACGGTCAGGCCGACCTGCTGCAGGACCTTTCCGGAAAAGACAAGCCAGCCCTTGTCATGCGCATCGACATGGGCAACCCCTACAACCGCATCCGCCATAGCGACATGTGGGCCGTGTTGCAGAACGAGGCCGAGCCGCTGATCGGCGCGCTTCAGATGGACGCGGCCTGCGTGGTGGTCAACCTTTTCATGCTGCCGGACGAGCCCGATCTCTTCCGCCAGTGCGTCCAGAACATCGCCCGCGTGCGAGCCGACTGCGAGAAGTACGGCATGCCGCTGATGATCGAGCCGCTCGTCATGCAGCCGGTGACAGAACGCGGCGGCTACATGGTCGACGGCGACGCCGACAAGATCGTCACGCTGACGCGGCTTGCCCGCGAGATGGGCGCGGACATCATCAAGGCCGACCCGACGACGAACCCGGAGGATTTTCATCGTGTAGTCGAAGCGGCGCGCTGCCCGGTGCTCGTGCGCGGCGGCGGCAAGGAGGACCTTCGCGCCGTCTTCGACAAGTCTGCCGCCTTGATGCGGCAGGGTGCTATGGGCATGGTCTATGGGCGCAACATCTACCAGCACGCCAATCCGAGCGCCGTGGTGCGCGGCCTGATGGCAATCGTTCATGAGGACGCGAGCGGCGAGCGGGCCTTCGCACTCTATCAGCAAGGGTGAGGCGCGACACGGACCTTGGGAGGGGCTCAGAATGCAAAACTATCTGTTAGGGCTCGACGCTGGCAACACTGTCATCAAAGCGGTGATCTTCGATCGAACAGGCCGGGAACTGGCGCAGGCCGGGGAGGAGGGGCATAGCCGCATGCCGTGCCCCCGGCATGTCGAACGCGACCTCGGCGAGCTCTGGGCCAATGCCAAGCGCGTCATTCGCGCCTGCCTCGACAACGCGGGGATCGCGGCGAGCGACATCGCCGCGATCGGCTGCGCCGGCCACGGCAACGGGCTCTATGCGCTCGACAAGGACGGCGAGCCGCTACTCGGCATCCAGTCACTGGATACGAGGGCGACCGACCTCGTCGAGAAATGGGCCGCCGAAGGCGTTGGCGAGCAGACCTATCCGATCGCCCGTCAGCGTCCCTGGCCCTCGCAGACGCCGACCCTCCTTGCCTGGCTGAAGCGCCACAGGCCGGAGGTCTTCAGGCGCATCGGCACGGTGTTCTTCTCCAAGGATTTCGTCGTCAACCGCCTGACCGGCAGCCGCGTCAGCGAAGTCTCGGACATGTCGGGCGCCGGCCTGCTCGATCTCGCCGCGCGCCGCTATGACAGAACGCTGATGGAGGCCTATGGCCTGGACGATTGCATGGACCTCCTGCCTCCACTTATCGAAAGCACCGACATCGCCGGCACGGTGACGGAGGCGGTGGCGAGAGAGACCGGTCTTGCCGCGGGCACGCCGGTGATCGGCGGGCTGTTCGACGTCGTCGCCTCGGCGCTTGGCTCGGGCGTGTCGCGCACCGGCAGCGCCTCGATCATCGCCGGCACCTGGAGCATCAACCAGGTCATCATCGACGGTCCCGATCTCGATGGCCCCGTCTTCATGTCCTCGACCTTCGATCGCACCCGCTACATGGCAATGGAAAACAGCGCTACCTCGGCAGCCAATCTCGAATGGCTTGTGCGCGAGTTCTTCGAGGGGGAGCATGCGGAGAGTGTTTCGCCCTTCGACGCCTGCTGCGCGCTGGCGGCTGCCGTCGAGCCTGCGACCGACGATCCGCTCTATCACCCCTATCTCTACGGCGCCCAGCAGGACGGCCACGCGCGGGCGGGCTTCTACGGAATTGCCGGCTGGCACACCAAGGGGCATCTGATCCGTGCCCTGCTCGAAGGCGTTGCCTTCGGTCATCGCCAGCATGTCGAGACGATCCGCAAGGCAGGCGCGACCTTCGACGAGGCAGTGCTCTCTGGCGGCGGATCGCGCAGCCGCCTCTGGCCGCAGATCTTCGCCGATTTACTCGGCGTTCCCGTCTCCGTCTCCGTTTCGCGGGAAACGGGCGCGCTGGGTGCCGCGATCGCGGCGGGGACGGGCGTCGGCCTCTTCGCCGATTTCACCGAAGGCGCGGCCGCCATGGTACATGTCGACCGGCACTACAGACCAAATAGCGCGCTCGCCGCGCACTACCATCGCCGCTATGCGCTCTACAACGACATAGCAGAGGCGATGACCCCGCTTTGGCGGCGGCTTTCGGCAACCACAGGCCGGGAGACTGGAGTTGCAGCATGACCATGCATGACACTGAAATGCCGAGGGACGAAGGCATATACGACTTCATTATCGTCGGTGCCGGTTCGGCTGGCTGCGTTCTCGCAAACCGGCTCTCGGCCGATCCTAAGAATCGAGTGTTGCTGCTCGAAGCAGGCGGCAGCGACCGCTACCATTGGGTCCATGTGCCAATCGGCTATCTCTACTGCATGGGCAATCCGCGCACCGACTGGATGATGAAGACGGCCGCGGAAGCCGGTCTCAACGGCCGCGCGCTGAACTATCCGCGCGGCAAGGTGCTCGGCGGCTGCTCGTCGATCAACGGCATGATCTACATGCGCGGGCAGGCTGCCGACTATGACGGCTGGCGTCAGGCGGGCAATGCAGGCTGGGGCTGGGACGACGTGCTGCCCTATTTCCTCAAGTCGGAGGACAATTACCGCGGCAAGTCAGCGATGCACGGGGCGGGCGGCGAGTGGCGCGTCGAGCGCCAGCGCCTCTCCTGGCCGATCCTTGACGCCTTCCGCGATGCGGCGGAAGAGCTCGGGGTCCCGAAGACGGATGATTTCAACGGCGGCGACAATGAGGGTTCCGGCTATTTCGAAGTCAACCAGCGCGGCGGCGTGCGCTGGAATACGACCAAAGCCTTCCTGCGGCCGGCAATGAAGCGCAGGAATTTGCGCATCCTGACCGGGGCCGAGACGGAACGGCTGGAGTTTGCCGGCAAGATGGTCACCGGCGTGCGTTTCCGCCTTGGCGGCCGCCTCTGGATTGCTCATGCATCGCGCGAAGTGGTGTTGTCGGCTGGCGCCATCAACTCGCCAAAGATCCTGGAGCTGTCGGGCGTTGGTCGGCCGGACCTGCTGTCCACCCTCGGCATTCCCGTTCAACACGAACTTCCGGGCGTCGGCGAGAACCTTCAGGATCACCTGCAGATCCGCACGGTCTTCAAGATCGAAGGCGCGCGCACACTCAACCAACTCTATCACAACCTCTTCAGCCGCGCCGGCATGGGCCTGCAATATGCCATTAGCCGATCCGGGCCGCTCTCAATGGCGCCGAGCCAGCTCGGGATATTTGCCAAGAGCGATCCGGCGGTCGCGACGGCGGATCTCGAATATCACGTTCAGCCGCTTAGCACGGACCGGCTCGGTGAGCCGTTGCACCGCTATCCAGCCGTTACGGTGTCCGTCTGCAATCTCCGGCCTGAGAGCCGCGGCACAGCGCATGTCACCGCGCGTGATGCGGCACAGCCACCGGAAATACGCCCAAATTATCTCTCCACCGCCGGCGACCGACTGCTTGCGGCGAAGTCCATCCGCCACGCCCGCAGCCTCATGGAAACGAAGGCGCTCGCGCGATTTCGACCGCAGGAAATGCTTCCCGGCCGCGCGTACGACAGCGACGAGGATCTGATCCGCCGCGCCGGCGACATTGCCACAACCATCTTTCACCCCGTCGGTACCTGCAAGATGGGGAGTGACCCTATGGCAGTGGTGGACGCGGAACTGCGCGTGCACGGCATCGGCCGATTGCGCGTCGTCGACGCCTCCATCATGCCGACGATTGTTTCCGGCAATACGAACTCGCCGGTGATTATGATTGCGGAGAAGGCATCGGAAGCCATTTTGAAGCGGGTGTGAGCATTACTCGAAACGTCCTTGCTTGATGCCCTGAGCGCAGCCAAGGGGCCGATCCCCGCGCTTCCGGGGTGTCGCCTTGACCGGAAATTTTGACCGCTTTCCCGGAGGACAGGACAGACCGCTTGCGCCGCTTTGGCGCGCGGCGTCGCGGAACCCGCGGGCGCGCGCCACCGCCACAAAGGCGTTCAGATCGCTGAGGTCCATCTTCATTGTTCGCTAATCCGTACGGCCCGTGCGGATTGTACCGGATTATCGTGCATTCCAGCAACGCTTATCTGTGCTTCGTCAGATAAGGAGGTGGCATGAAAGAGGCCGCGCCCGCTGAGAGAACGGATCACTGAGATGCAATCGATGATCGAGGGACAGTCACGC